>CAZDKK010000067.1:16756-24162 GCA_964506245.1 uncultured bacterium
TGGTCGCTCCACAGCGCGCCCATCTCCGGCAACGTGTAGCGTTCGATCATCCGGCGATCCCTCGCGTGGGCCCGGGTGCCCGTGTGGGTCAGCGACCCGGCTGCTCGATCAGGTCCAGACTCACCGTCCAGCGGCGCCCGCCGCGCTCGATCGTGAGCTTCAGGCGGTCTCCCACCTGGGCGCCGTAGATCATCCGCAACCCTTCCTCGACCGTACTGACCGGCTCATCGTTGACGGCGCGGATGATGTCCTCCAGTCGGATCCCGGCGCGCGCGGCCGGGCTGCCCTCGTCGATCCCCGAGACGAGCAGGCCGCGGCGGTCGGTGATGCCGTAGTAGCGCGCGACCCAGCCGGAGATCTCCTGCACGCTCAAGCCGGTCCACACCTGGCGCACGCGACCGTACTCGAGAATCTCGCGCACGAGGCGGATCACCGTGTTGACCGGGATGGCGAAGCCGATCCCGACGCTGCCCCCCGCGGGCGAGAGGATGAAGGTGTTGATTCCGATCACCTCGCCCAGCGCGTTCACCAGCGGCCCACCGCTGTTGCCCGGGTTGATCGCGGCATCGGTCTGGATCATGTCCTTGTAGATGCCGCCGCCCACCTCGCTGTCCTGCTTGATGTCGCGATGCGTGGCGCTGATCACCCCGGCGGTCACCGTGGGCTGGTACTCGTTCAGGTAGAACCCGAAGGGGTTGCCGAGCGCGATTGCCCATTCCCCCACCGCCACGTCGTCCGAGTTGCCGATCGGGGCCTCGGGCAGATCCTGCTTGTTGCCCTGGATGCGCAGGACGGCCAGATCGTAGGTGCGGTCCGCGCTCACCACCTCGGCGTCGAAGGTCCGGCCGTCGGGCAGGCTCACCTTGATCTCACGCGCCTGGCGAATGACGTGCTCGTTGGTGACCACGATCCCCCGCCGGTCCGCGATCACGCCGGAGCCCAGGCTCGGCACCTCGCCGTAGCTGAAGGATCGGAAGTACTGGCCGAAGAAGGCGTCGAAGGGATCCCGCGCCCGGTTCTGCACCAATCCCACCCGGGTGACGGTGATCGACACGACGGCCGGGCCCACGCGCTCGGCCGCGCGCGTGGCCGCCGTGCGCCGGCCGGCCAGTGGGTCCTCGCCCCCGCCCAGGGTCATCGCGGCGCCGCCATCGGTCTGGGCGGGTGTCGCGACCGGCAGCGGCCGGGGCTCTTCGGCGGTGGGTCTCGCGGGCTCCGCCCCGCCAGTGGTGTCGATGGTGCCGGCGGGCGTGGCGTCCGGACTCCCGCGACGCTCGAGCAGGGGTGCCGCAAGCCAGGTGCCGGCCGCCAGGCCGCCGATGAAGACGAGCGCCACCAACCAGGTCACGGCACGGCCGCGCGACCTGCTGCTCGCATCCATCGGTCCCATCACGCTCCCTCCCGATCGCGGGATTGCGGCTCCGTCGCCGGCGCGTCCCAGGGGCCGGCGGCCCTAGGCCTTGGGCACGTCTTTCCAGGCCGCGAGGAACTTGGCGATGCCCACGTCGGTCAGCGGATGGCGGAACATTGCCTCCAGCACCTGGGTGGGCACGGTGACCACGTCAGCGCCCATCAAGGCGGCCCGCAAGACGTGCTGCGGGTGCCTGACGCTGGCTACCAGGACTTCCGTGTCGAAGTCATAGGAATCGTAGGCGGCCAAGATCTCCTCGACCACGGCCATCCCATCATGGCCTACATCGTCGAGCCGCCCGACGAAGGGGCTGACGTAGGCCGCACCGGCCTTGGCGGCCAGGATCGCCTGGAGCGGGCTGAAGACGAGCGTGACGTTGGTGCGTAGACCATCCTTGGCCAGGGCCCGGACGGCGCGGACCCCCTCGGTTCCCATAGGGATCTTGATGACGACGTTCTGGGCGATGGCCGCCAGCCCGCGCCCCTCGCGAACCATGCCCTCCCAGTCCTCGGCCACCACCTCGGCGCTGACCGGCCCGGGGACCATGGCGCAGATTTCGGCGATCACCTGCCGGTAAGGCGCCTTGGCCGCCTTCAGGAGCGACGGGTTGGTGGTGACCCCATCCACCACGCCGATGGCCACCATGCGCCGGATCTCGTCACGGATCGCGGTGTCGAGAAAGATCTTCATGCACGTACCCCCAGACTGCCGCCACACGCGCCCGGAATCCCGAAAACGAGCACTATAGCACCGGCTCCGGGGGCACGCAATCCGGGCCCCAGGAACCGCTCCCCGCGGCGCCCTCGCCCGCGCGGTAGTCGACCGCGACGAGGTAGAGACCGTGCGCGGGCGCAACCAGGCGACAGCGCGCGGCCGGGTGATCGAGCGCCTGGCGCAGCGCGTCGGACGGGCGCCGCCCCAGGCCCACCTCGAGCGAGGCGGCCGCGATGCAGCGCACCATGTGGTAGAGGAACCGCACGGCCCCGATGCGCAGCATCCAGCCCCGCGGCCAGCGTTCCCAGCGCGCGTAGAAGACGTGCGAGCGCGTGCCGTCCTCCTCGTCGCCCCGGCAGCTCAGACCGGCGAAGTCGCGCTCACCGGCCAGGTGCGCCACGGCCGCGTTCATCAGCGCCAGATCGAGCCTCCGGCCGACGTAGAGCGCGCGGTCCGCCCACAGCGCGGACCGGTGGTCGAGCACCAGGTATGCGTAGTGACGCCCGCAAGCGCTGTGGCGCGCGTGAAAGTCGGGCGGCGCCTCGCGCAGCTCGCGCACGACGAGGTCCGGGCCGGTCAGGGCGTTCGCGCCGTGCAGCAGCCGCTCGATCGCCAGGGGGCTCGTCGTGCGGAAGCTCGCCACCTGGCCGAGGGCGTGGACGCCCCGATCGGTGCGGCCCGCCGCATGCAGCGTCACCGGGTGGCGCACCAGCGTCGCCAGCGCCTCCTCCAACTCGCCCTGCACCGTGCGCAGCGCGAGCTGCCGCTGCCAGCCATGGAAGCCCGTGCCGCAGTACTCGACCGTCAGGCGGATGTTGCGTTCCATGCCGCGCTCCCCACATGCCTGAGGGCCGATGCCGGCCTCCACGTCGCGCGCGCCCCGTCGCCGCTATCGCTGCGCGACCGGCAGATCGCCAGCATGAGGAAATAGCGCCCGCCGGGCCGCCAGGACTCGATCAGCTCGCCCTTCTGGCCGAAGAGCTGCCAGCGAAACCTGCGCGCCAGCAGTTGCTCGAACTCCACCCGGCGGAGCTGGAAGAAGTGGAACGGCTGCCCTGACGGCACCGCCCGCCCCGCCCCCAGCGGGGTCGAGACGATCAGCCTCCCGCCGGGCGCCAGGGCGTGGTCCAGCCGCGCGAGCAGTCGCTCCGGCTCCGGCAGGTGCTCGAGCACCTCGAGGCAGACGATCGTGTCGAAGCAGCCGAACCGCGCCAGCGCCCCCGAGTCCAGATCCGCGCGCGCGTAGTCCACCCGCGGGCCCCCGTAGTACCGGCGGGCGCGCGCGATCGCCCGCGCGTCCCGGTCGATCCCCAGCACACGCGCCGCCGATGGCGAGGCGCTCAGCATGTGACTGCCGTACCCGGTTCCGCAGCCGGCATCGAGAACCCCCCCCCGCGCGAACTGGGCGGCGAAGCGGTAGCGCGCCAGGTGCTCGCGCACCTGGCCATGCTGGAGCCGGTGGTACATCGGCTCGATCCGTTCCCGCAGCCAGGCCTCGCGTCCCACGCGATCTCCCCCACCCTATCCGGTCGCGCGCAACAGCAATCCCTTGAGGTACTCGCCCTGCGGGTGATCGAGGTGCACCGGGTGATCCGGCCCCGCCCCCAGGCGCGCCAGCCACTGCAGCGGGCGCCCCGCGTCCAGCGATGCGCCGAAGAGGATCTTCTGGAAAAGGTCCGGGCTGATGTGCTGCGAGCAGGAGAAGCTGGCCAAGAGGCCGCCCGGGGCCAGCCGCTTGAGCGCCCACAAGTTGATGTCCTTGTACGCGCGGGATGCGCGCGTCACGTGGCCCGGCTCCTTGGCGAAGGGCGGCGGATCCAGCACGATCAGGTCGAACAGGCCGCAGTCGCCGCGCAGGTACTCCTGGGCTGGTTGGTGGACCGTCACGAGCCGCTCCTCGGGCAGCCCGTTCAAGCCCCAATTCTCGCGCGCGAGCGCCAGCGCCTTCGCCGAGGTGTCCAGATCCACCACCTCGCGCGCGCCGCGCACCCCGGCCGCCAGCCCGAAGCCGCCCGTGTAGGCAAACGCGTTGAGGACCCGCGCCCCCGCCGCCAGCTCACCCACGCGGCGGCGATTCTCTCGCTGATCGATGTAGAAGCCGGTCTTCAGTCCCGCCACCAGATCGACCCACCAGCGCACGCCGTGCTCGCTCACCTCGACGCGCGCCGGCGGCGCCTCGCCCGCCAGCAAGCCGTCCGGCCGTTCGAGGTTCGCGTCGCCCCGGCCGTGCGCGCTGCGATCCAGGACGCTGCGCGCTCCGGTCTGCGCGACGAGCTCGGGCAGCCAGAACGGCTCGAGGCGCGACATGCCCAGAGCCAGGCACTGCACCACCAGAACCTGGGCGTACCGGTCGACGATGAGGCCGGGCAGCCCATCGCCCTCGGCGTTGACGAGGCGCAACGCCGTGACCTCGGGCGGCACGACCCGGGCGCGCAGCGCGAGCGCCGCCGCGATCCGCTCCGCGAACCACCCGCGATCGACCGCCCCATCGTCCCAGCGCAGCAGCCGCGCCACGAGGCGGATCTGCGGGTTGACGCAGGCCACCCCCATCCGCCGGCCGTCGGCCGCGAGCACGAGCCCCAGATCGCCGGGTTGGGCATCGGGTGAGGCCTCGAGCGAGCCCACCGCCCCCGAGAAGATCCACGGGTGACGCCGGAGCACCGACCTCTCGCGCCCGGGCGCGAGGCGCAGGCGGTAGCGCCAGTCCCCCTCGGGGCCTTTCCGCTGCGAGCCCCCCGCGTCGCGCGCTTGGTCGTTCATGCAGGCTTCCCCTCCTTCCCGGGGGTCCGGCGCCGGAGCCGCCCGCCCACGGCCGCCGCGCCCCCCGTCAGCACCGCCAGCCAGACCACGATCCAGTCGGGGTGGCGCGAGGCGAAGCTGCCGGCCCCCAGCCCCACCGTATCCACGAAGTCGGTCGCGATGAAGATGGGCGTCTCGTGGGAGACGCGGCCATAGGGGTCGACGAGCATGCTGATGCCCGTGTTCGCGCAGCGGACGACCCACGTGCGGTTCTCGACCGCGCGCAGAATCGCCATGTCGGCGTGCTGCACCGGCCCGGCGGTGCGCCCGAACCAGAAGTCATTGGTGATGAGTGCCAGCACGTTCGCACCGCGGCGCACGAAGCCCCGCGCGAGATCGGGGAACGCGGATTCGAAGCAGATGAGGCAGCCGATGCGCGCCCGGCCCACCTCGAGCAGGACCGGCCCGGTGCCGGGATAGAAGTTCGATTGGCCGAAGTCGAGCTGCGAGAGCCACGGCAGCGCCTGCTGCAGCGGCATTCGCTCGCTGAAGGGCACCAGCCGCAGTTTGCGGTGGATCGGCGACAGCTGGCCGCCCGGGGAGACGACCACGACCGAGTTGTGGGCGATCCACTCCGGCGGGCCGCCGCCCTCGCGCCAGTAGCCCTCTTGCGTGCCCATCAGGATCGGGCGCTGCATGCTGTCGGCCAGAGCCCGGATCAGGCCGAAGAGGGGCGGATTGTCGAGCACGTGCATCGGGAAGACGGTCTCGGGCCAGACGAAGAGGTCGAAGCCCCCCTGCTCCCGGCCGCGCGCCTGGGCGGCCCAGGCGTGCTCCATCGTCAGGCGGATCACGAGGTCCTGCTTGTCCGGCTTCCACTTGATCTCGCGGCGGATGTCGGGCTGCGCGACGAGAACCCGCAACGTGTCCCCCGGCGCGGCGCCTGGGCCCCCGCGCGCTGCGCCGGCCGGGTGGCGCGCCAGGAGAACCCCCCCGTGCGCACCCAGAGCGACGGCGATCCCCAGCGCCAGCGCAAAGCCCCAGCGCTTTCCCCTTGCCGCCGCGGCCAGGGCACCGTTCACGAGCAGGATCGCGAAGCCCAGGCCCCAGAAGCCGGTCCACGAGCCCGCCTGGATCAGCGCGGGAACGCGGGCCAGGGCGTAGGCCGGCGCGCCCCACGGAAAGCCCAGGGGGCCCAGCGACCGCAGGTACTCCGCCAGGGCCGTCACGGCCGGGGCGAGGGTGATCAGGGGCAACCCGCTCCAGCGGGCCAGGAGGCTCGAGATCAGCGCCGCCAGGCCGAAGAAGAGTCCCAGGTAGAGGCCGATCAGGAGGAGCGATGGGATCATCAGCCCGGGGATGGTCACCTCCTCGTTCGAGAGGGCGAGCAGCCAGTACATCATCACGGGGAAGGCCACCATGCCCATGACCCAACCCTGAAGGAAGGTGCGCCGCAGTCCCGGCCGGCACCCGTCCGCGGCCAGCGCGCGGTCCAGCTCTACCCACAGGGGCACCCAGGCTACGAAGACCAGCGGCCAGAGGCGCAGCGGCGGGAAAGCCAGGGCCAGGGCCAGGCCGCCGAGGGCCGGGCCCAGAAGGGAGCGCCAGAGTCGGGGGGCTGCCCGCCCGCCCGGGTTCGAGAGCATTGACGCGTCGGTCTCCTCTCTGGTACCCTGTTCGTTCGCCTTGTCACGTGGGCGTGATGGGCGCTCTTGGATCGCCGGCCCCGCCGGGTGACCGGCCTCGAATCAGTCAAGGAGCAGTCGAAGCATGCCACAGCACAAGTCCTGCTGGAAGAGAATGCGCACGAGCACGCGGCAGCGCGAGCGCAACCGGGCCGCCCGCTCAGAGGTGCGCAACGCCATCCGCACGTTCCGCGAGACCGCACCGGCCGGTCAGACGGGCGCCCTGCCGGCGACGACATCCGCCATCGACAATGCGGTCCGGCTCGGCGTCATGAAGAAGGAAACGGCCAATCGCCTGAAGTCCCGGCTGGCCCACGCCGCAGCGCGCGCAGCTCAGCCCGGCAAGTGATCCCCGCCCGAATGGCCGGCGGGTAGCTGGGCCTCACCTCGGCACAGCCGAACCGCCGGCCCGCGCAGCACCCAACCGTCCTCCTGCCGTTCCACGCCCAGCACCGCGCTCCCCGGGCTGCGCAGCGCCACGCGCCCCTCGGCCCCGCGTTCGTAGAGCAGCCACGCGGCCGCTAGCGCGGCGGATCCGCAGGCGAGCGTCTCGCCCCGCACCCCGCGCTCCCAGGTCCGCAGGCGCGCCGGCTCGCCCGCCGGCTGCCACACGCAGGTGAGGTTGGTCCCGCCGGGTGCAAACGGGTCTTGCCCCTGCAGTGGCTCGGCCAGCGCCGCTATGGCACCGTTCGGCTCCCCGTCGAGCAGGAGCACCAGGTGCGGGACGCCGGCCGCTACCCAGGCCTGATCGAGCAGCCGCCGGCCGAACGCCGCCGCGCCCTCCCCCGCCCGCGGGCGGGGGAGGGCGCGGGCACCGCGACGGCCGCGCCGCCGGGCTCAGCCCACGCCCGCGTGGG
>CAZDKK010000068.1:0-24074 GCA_964506245.1 uncultured bacterium
GCGGGCAAGGGCACGAAGGTGAGGGATCCGTCGTCGGCCGGCACGAAGAGGCCGTGCCTCAACCGGGTCTCCCGCGTCGTTTGTGCCGTCCCACAGCACGTGGTAGCTCCCAGGCGCCTCCGTGGCATCATCGCTGAGAACCCGCACCAGCCTACCTGCCACGTCGTAGACCGCCACGTTCACCCGCCCCCACTCCGGTAGGTCGTAGCGGATCACGGTGGTGTGGTCGAATGGGTTGGGCTGGCTTTGGTGGAGCACGCGGCTCGTTGGAATCCTCTCACTCGAGTCAACAGCGTCGAACTCTCCGCAGCCTATGGGCCATGCACCGATCTGGCCACACCCGGGGTTGTTCTCGGCTGCGCACGGCGAGTTGCTGTGAAGGCTGAACGGCTCGTCGGGATTGTAGTGTCGGCAGAAGTATGGAGGCAGACAGATATTCCCGTCCACGCCGTACAGGTCCGCGATGCACCCGATCCAGTCTCCAACCGCGTTGCCATACACGTCGCAGCAGGTCAGCGTTGCCACTCCGCCACTCTGGCAGTGGACACCGCTGCCCAGATTGGACGCGACAATGGTGTTCTGCAGCCGTACGGCTGAACCGGCGCCGCAGTAGACAGTGGTTCCGGAGGAGTCAAGCGCGCAGACGTTGTCTGCGATCGTGCACAAGATGACCGTCGGTGTTGCGGTGCTGTCGAACATCGCGCCCCCTTGCGCGGTCGCGGTGTTGCCGGAGAGCAGGCACGCGTGGAGCGTGGGGGCTGCGTTCTGCGTGCACAGGATTGCGCCCCCGCGCCCGGCGCGGTTCTCCTCCATCCGGCAGCGACTGATACGTGGCGATGAGGACTCACAGGAGACCGCGCCGCCTCCGGGATTGCCCCTGCCCGAGCGGAAGGTGCAATTGTCAACGGTCAGCCGCGCGCGGACCCGGCTCTCACCGGAGCAACTCAGGCAGCCTGTCTCCGCCTCGGATCTGGCAAGCGTCCTCCGACAGCAGAAAACGCTGAGCGAGTCAAAGATCCGTGCGGTTCGAACCCTCCACGATGCATATGAGATCGCCCACGAGCTCGAGCACCTGGAGATGAATCGCCTCACGCCGTTCCTCTCTCGTTTCGTGCCTGCGCACGAACGGGGGGATGTCATGCACGCCGTGCTGGCTCACCAAGCCAGACTCGCCAAGTTCCGCGAAGCCTCGACGGGTCGGGAATGGATGCGCGCCGTCCGTACGGGGGCGCCTGAGGGCCTCTGAGTGGACCGCTCCCCCGGGCTGAAGCACCAGGCCGGATAGGCCTTCCCTATGTTGCGGGCCCACGCTCGTGACCTTGGCTTCGGGCACGGCCGATGGTAATCCCTGCCGCCGGGCCGGTCGGACCCGCACTTGCTGCGAACGGCCTCGGGCCAGCACAAGCGGCTGCCCGCGGCCATGCGCAACTGACGCAGCTCCTCCTCGAGCTGCCTCCGCCGCAGTCGGGCATGGATGTCGCGCGGCACCGTGAGGAGTATCGTGACGTCGTCTCCGGCGGTGAAGCGCCCGAGCGTCACGCGCAGGGCACCCAGCGCCTCGACCGGGTTGCGGCCAATCGCGGTGAGCACATGCGATCCCCTGCCCTCCGAGATGGCCTCGCCCCGGGCCTTGATGTGGTCGAACGAGGACTGAGGCCGCTCGGGATACGGAACTATAGATCCCTGTTCACATTAGATCGTTAGGTCATCGAAGACCTCGCGGCGCGGGCTCCACCATCTGCCGGGAAGCATCCCCGGAGAGTCGTCTCCCCCTGATGGCCGGGAGACCTTTCGGCCAGCCCTCCCGGCGCGGCGCCGCTCGCGCTTCGCCCGGGGGTCAGCGGCGGCGCCCACACGTGGCCCGGATGTTGTGAACTCCTGAGCACATGTCGATCCATAAGGGCTGGAGTCAGGTGCGATTGTGAGACCGCAGAGCATCAGGAGAGGTGCGACATGGCATTTTCCGACCACCACCCGGTGCGCTGCCCACTGCGCGCAGGCGCGGTGCTGATCCTCGGAGGGTTCCTCCCGGCGGATCTCCTCGCCGAGGCCGAGCGGTCAAGGGAGCTGTAGAAGATGGCCAGGCGGATTACCCTGATTCTTCTGGCGGGCCTGGTCTGTGCTTCGCTGCTGCTGGTGCTTGGAGGCGTCATCTGGACCCGGGAGAAGATCACCTGCCTCTACGATGACCAGGGCTGTCAGAGCGTGCAATCGGGCGCCGCAATTACCCAGCACGTCCTCGAGAAGGCGATCACCGACGGCGCCTTCGACCTAGAGGCCGTGTTCGAGGCCGAATACCAGCTCGAGGCCGGGAGCTCTCCCCAGCGGTTCCACACCGAATACGACCGGTACCTCGCCCGCAATCTGAGGCCACTCCAGGGCAGCTTCCTGAACGCACGCTTCATCTACTACGCCTACGCCGTCACCACCGATGGGTACGTCCCCGTGCACACCGATCCGGAGCTGGATGGGGTGCGTTACCGCGAAGTGGCCTTGGATCTCCGGCGTCCGCTGCCCGATCCGCATGAGCGCCGCGTCACGAAGGCAGGCCCGGGTCTGACCTTCTGGGAATACGACGCGCCCATCGTCGTCCTCGGGCGGCTGTGGGGGTTCTTCCGGGTCGGGGTTCGCGAGGAGCTGGTCCATCATGAGATCTTGCGGCAAGTGATCGTCATGAGCGCCATCCTGGCGACCTTCTCGCTGGTGCTGGCCGGACTCACCTTCTACGTTGTTCGGAGGAACCTGCGTCCACTGGCCGGCCTCATCTCGGTCACGGCCGACCTCGCGGCGGGGGACTTCAGCGTCCGTTGCCCTGCCGGGGGTCGCGGTGAGATTGCCGCTATGGCGAGTTCGTTCAACGCGATGGCCGAGGCGCTGCAGGACCGCGACCTGCACCTGACCAGCGCCCGCCGGGCCCTCGGGGAGGCCCAGGCGGAACTGGGAAGGCGCGCCTTCGATCGCACCGCTGCTCTGGAACATGCCAGTCGGGAGCTGTCGCAGACGCTGATGTATCTGCAGGAGACTCAAACCGAGCTGTTCCAGTCACAGAAGCTGGCCTCGGTCGGCCAGCTGGCCGCCGGGATCGCCCACGAGATCAACACGCCGACCCAGTTCATTGCCGACAATGTCGAGTTCCTGCGCACCGCTGTTCGCGACCTGCTCGCGGCACTCGATGCCTGCCGCGGCCTCATCCAGGAGAGCCCAGCGGCTGGCGCCGAACCCGATGCGCGGGCACAGCTCGACCGGATCGAGAGGGATCTCGACCTCGCGTTCTTGCGCAGCGAGGTCCCCGGGGCGATTGACCAGGCGCTCGAAGGGACCCGGCGCATCTCGGAAATCGTGAGGGCCATGAAGCAGTTCGCCCACCCGGAGCGTGGGGAGTTGACACACACAGATCTCAATGAGTGCATCCGGAGCACCGTCACGGTGGCGCGCAACGAGTGGAAGTACGTAACGGAGATGGTACTCGATCTGGATCCCGGTCTACCCCTGGTCCCTTGCATGCCCGGAGAATTCAATCAAGTGATTCTCAACCTGGTGGTCAATGCCGCGCATGCCATCGGGGACGTGGTCAACACGCAGGCCGGCGAAAAGGGGCGCATTCGCATCAGCTCGCGCGTGCGCGACGATCAGGCCGAGATCGCGGTGGTCGATACCGGCACGGGCATCCCGCTCGAGATCCGGGACCGGATCTTCGACCCCTTCTTCTCCACCAAGGAAGTCGGCCGTGGAATCGGCCAGGGCCTGGCCATCGCCCGCAGCGTGATCGTGGAAAGACTCCACGGGTCCTTGACCTTCGAAACCGAGGTCGGGCGCGGCACGACGTTTCTCATCCGGCTGCCGCTGACCCGCGCGGTCACTCGTCGAGCAGCACCAGGATACCACCACCATGACCTGGCCTACCACTCTGTTCGCCCTGGTCACCGGGATCCTCCGATCCCGCGCCGCCCTCCAGATCGAGAACCTGGCACTCGGGCACCAACTGGGCGTCTAGCGCCGAACCTGTCGTCGGCTGTGCATGCGTCGTGCGTTCAAGTGGGGTGACAGCAGAGGGATGCAATCCGCTTTGATGAAGGTCGTGCACCGCTGAGCATTGGCACTTGTTTCGGATCGTATACGTTACACAATGCAGATCCCTCGAAGGAGTTCGGGGCTCGCCCTGGGCGACCGAGGTTCTACACTCCCGGGGGCGGCTGATGAAGCTGTACTCCGACTCCGCGTCGGAGTTCAATTCCGGCGGCAAGCCGCGCGTCGTTCAGGGTCGCGACGGCTGGCAAGTCGTCGGCAAGGGGAGGCTGGCCCGGGTTGGCAGCCCGGCCGAATTGCCTCTTGACACAGTCAGCCTTCCTGCAATCATGGTCTTTGGGACGGTGCTGGGGCGCTGTGAAGTGTTTGGTGCCCACCTGTCAAGAGCTGCATGAAGTCCACGCCCGTGGCAGCCAAGGGTCTCCCAGCGTGAGGCAGGCGAGGCGGTTCAGATGATGGTGTCACCTCAGCCTTGCTCCTCATACTCTGCTCTTGGCGGGGGTACCTCTTGTCGGGCGCCTCCGATCGGCTAGGGTTACCCGTTCCCCATGGACTACGAGTCCGGTTTCTTTTTGTGGCGTCTCTGGCACATTGCTATACAGGGTTGTGATCTACTCAGTCGCCGCCTCATCAGGTTGGCTGATTGGAGGGACTATGGAGCAGCTGCTTGCAGGGAGGACGAGTCTACGGAAGCCCTGTGGCGGGACTCTGCCCCATCGCCGCAGCCTGGTGCTGACGCGCCCTTATTTGGTGGTCGGCGCGGTTTGCGCTGTGCAGTTCTTCTCACTCTGCCCGCTGCCTAAGGCAGATGTTGGTGAGGAAGGCAGTTACTGGGATGCCTACGACATCCAGAGCCTGTCCACGAACCACATCCCCTGGGTGACTCTACCACTGACGTACACCGTCCCGGAGGACTCCCGCTTGCTCCTTTACGGAGTCCGCATCATCACGGCGACGCTCGCCGCGGACGTCAAGGGGCGCCTTACGTTAAATGCTAGGCCCATCCTGCCCGCCCCTCCTCCCCCGGAGAGAGTCTGGACAGATGACGAACTGCGCAAGTTGTATCCCGAGGTTCCACTTGTTCAACGCCTCGTGGCCGCAGGGACGTCATGGTCTGACGCTGTGAAGCTCTTCAGCAAGGCCCGAAGGGCCCTAAGCCTCACAGCCCGTCGTGCCTGCAGCGAGGCCTACGCGGTCACCGCCAACTGGGGGGAGGCGGTCGCGGCGGCCGCAGAGGCCGTGGCCCGCGTCGATAGCCTCGACTTGCTTTCTGAACCGATTTCTGCCGCCGGTCCCAACACCCTGTTGCTGTGCTTCAGGGGCACCTCTTGCCTCCGCGTAATCGGGGCCAATGAACCAACATGGGTACCACGCGACTCCATCCCACAGACGGAGTCTTGCACACCGCCGACCGAGGAGGCGGTGCGTGAGGCCGCAACCTCCATCTACTTCTGGACAAGTGGCATGGCCGGCCACCCGTTCTTGTTCAGCCTCGCCCCAGACCTGACCCAACTCGGCGGACCCAGAGCTCAGCAGGTCATCCTCCAGATCGATCGTATCCTCGCCGGCGAGAGCATCGAAGAAGTAGCCGCCACGACCACAGGATGGAGCGCCAGTCAGCTCGTGACGCTGTTCCCGTCCCGCGGGAGGAGGTGACTATGAACATAGGACATCATTCTCCACGCGCCGCATCATTCGCGATTGACGTACTTGTCTCCCTCTTGCTTGCATTCCCTCTTGTGTCCCCGGCCGCCGACGAGTGGGCGGACTGCAACATGTCTGTGTCGGATCTGGACTTACTCAAGTTTGACGATCCTGGGAGCCCTTGGCATTTCGATATCGCCTCAATGTCTGTCGCGTACATGTTTGGCACTTACTGCTACTGGGGGAGTCCACCATATCCCTACAAACGGTGGGATGCCAGGTTTGACGACTCGTCGGCCGTTAAGCTCGACGATTGGATAGAAGCGCATTGGCAATACCGGGTGTTCTCGTTCCACACCCATGGTGAGCAGGACGTCGGCGTCGTGGGGGAGGTCTACCGGAACGAGGTTGCCGCAGATGCGGCGCGTAATGGGTACCTCTATCAGAGAGACATACGCGGAGTAGAGTGGCTGCCGGAGGAGTTGTACAAGAGCGAAACGACGCAAGCTGGTAGGACAGTCTATGGTGTAGAGATGACTAAGGACGCCATTCGGCGACACCTCGTACAGCAGTACGACCACTGGACGCCCGACGTCGTATTCGCCGGCGCATGTTGGAGCAAGACCTTCGTTGACGCGTTCGATTACAACTCGGCGTTGGTGTTCCCGGGCATTGTCGACTACACTGTGTATTCTCGACAGGCGTTCTGGACGTGCCTTGCCTGTTATTTCGAAGAGGCTCCAGTGCAACCCCCCGTGAGGCCGTCTGCTTGGGCCGCATGTGAATCGACCAGAACGGGTCCTCTGTACGGACCTGAGGCGGACTGCACGCTCTGCGGGGATGATGACTTCATCGGGCCCCGGAGTGTGGACTGCTATAACACTGCCACGTCGTATACATGCGCTGCCGCCTTCGGTGGTGGGGTGTGGTTTGAGACCTCTCACGCGACCTACAGCGTTGGCTTCATTGTCGAGGGGACGGCCGAGGTTCGAGATGCGGCCACGACATAGTGGCGAGTCCTTCGGCGCATTCCATCTCACCACATGTCGAAGGGCGCCAAGGCGTATCGCGTCGATGGTCTCCCGTCTTGTGAGGCCTACAGGGTCACTGAGGTCGGCGTGTGGGGTGCTGGCCCCTCGACCGGCGCGCTATTCCCGGAGACTGAGGAGCTTCGTGCCGAGGGTCCGGCGCCCAGCATCCCTCTGCCAACTGCTGTCCCCCCGTTGGAGGTACTACCAGGCATGGTCTGGGCAGCCGCAGGTGATTCGTGGACGAAGGTCGTTCCGCTTAGTGCCGCAGCGGCAGGGATTGCCTGTGCCCGGTATGCGGCAGGCAGCTTTGCGTCCGGTTGGGGCTCATGGCTTGACATCGACGAGGACTGTGCCGATGTCGTTGTGTACACGTCGACCATGGGGGAGGCTCTTGGGTTTCGGACCCGTTTTCTGGCGCACATGGGGAACTACCCGGAACTGAAGGTTCGGAGCTTCGTGGGTTCCTCGGACTTGGATGACGCCCGCGCCTGCTGCCTAGAGGTCTTCCTTGCAAATGTGGCCTACAACGCTGCAACTGGAACAAGCCGCTATCCCACGAACGAGACGGATCACCGCCCCTTGCTGGTCATCCTGGGTGATTCGTACCCCTCGATTGTAGATCACCTGCGCGGCCCGGATGAGCACGGCCGCTGCTGTGCCATAACTGGCCCTGAAAACTGTTGCGTAGTTGACCGCGAGGTGTGGGACTTTGACTTCCTCGAGGGCCCGCCCTTTGGCATGGTGCATCGGGTCCCTGCAAACTCCCTGGTGGAGTGCGACCGCGCCTGCACCGCTGCTGATCAATGGAATGACCCCAGCGGGGCATACGTGGATCCCTTTTGCCGTTCAATCTTGATGGTCGGTGACTATTCGAATGACACGGAGATCAGGCCAGAGGCAACCACAGTGGCGCTCGAGACTGCCTACAGCATGACGGCATACGGATACCCACCTCACGACTTCCTGCTCGAAAGCGACTACAACCCCTGGCAAGGCCCTCCCAACTTGAACGCGAAGCATGTGGCACTGCGCAATCTCCTTCAATCCGGCGTCAGGGTCCTTTGGGGATTCGGCTTCCGCGCGTCGGCGGCTCACTGGCCAGGTGCGTTTCTTCCGCCGCCGGATCCGGCCTATCCAACGCCCATGCAGCGCCTCATCGCGATTCAGCCTTGTTGTCACACGGTTGATTGCGCCTCCACGGACCCAAATGCGGTGCCGTTCGCCGAGGCTTGGCTGTTCAATGACCCTGACGAGACAGTCATTGCGGCGACCCTTGGCCACGCCAGTGGCGGATACTACCGGCAGCACGCGGAGGCCGCCATGCTGTACCTTGACGGGTGGTTGACCTATAGTACGTATCCTGAGGAGCGGCAAGCGTTTCCCTTGGATCGCATTGCCGTCTATGCGCTCGAGGAGGCTCATGCGCAACAGCTTCCCGTGATGGAGGAGTACTTCAATTCGGCTTACACTGTGGGCGCGTACGTGATGATGCACGCGGGCGGATCGGCGCCCGGGCAAGTGTTCTCTGGATCAGGCACGCCTTGGCTCAAGGGCTCGGATAGGCCCCTCGCGCTTGAGTGGTTGCGCGGTCCCAACGGAGTCGTGCGACTCAGGGCATCCAGTCCGCGGACAAGTCAGGCGACGCTGAAGGTCATGGATCCGCTCGGTCGGGTCATCGCGACGCTGCTCGACGGGACCCTGCGCAAGGGCGACTCCTTCCTCACCTGGCTGGGAAAGGACTCCGCCGGTCTCTCGGCACCAAGCGGCGTGTACTACGCCTATCTTGAATCCGAGAGTGGTGAGCATGCTACCGCGAAGGTCCTTCACGTTCGATAGCGCAGCCGGGCGCGCGCCCGCCTGAGGCCGGAGGTGATCAACCTCCCGAAGGAGATGTCCACAATGAGAAGTACTGCTTGCCTTGTGATCTGCGGCCTGCTGTGCCTGTGTGGCACACTGGCTCGAGCAGCGATCCCCGATCCCGAGGACTGTTCAGTGGAGCCCTGCGACACCATCGACAGCGTGACGCTATGCCCACACCGCGACGATCCCGGAGAGTACTTCGCAATCAACGTCCATCTCGCCGACCATGGGCACAGCCCGATTCCCTACGCTCGTGTGGAAGTGATCCTGGGCTACCCCAACGCCCATTATGTGTGCCCGGCAGCCCAGTTCGTCTACTATGCCGATGCCAATGGCGATGCCCGACTCACGCTGCCGGTAGGTGGGTGTGTACTGGGGGAGGCAGGAGCATTCGTCATCCGAGTGGAGGGTGTAGACATCAGGAGCTATGGGGATGTGCGGAGTCCGGACTTTGACGGGAGTCAAGGAGATGGGCAAGTCACGCTGGCGGACTTCATGGCGTTCGGGGCCGAGCGCCGCAGCTGTTCGGGGGAGGATTGCTGCTTTGACTTCAACAACAACGGTGTAATGGAGCTTGCTGACCAGGTGGTCTTCAGCGCTGGGTGGGGCAGAGGGTGCTGGGAGTGAGGGCCGACCGCGATATGATGCCACCTAACGAACGCAAATGAGCTCTTGTGCAACTTCTCTCGGAGGGCGCGAAGTGGCGCAGTCGTTCTTACCTGGCGAGCGGCGCGTTGCTGTGCCGTCGTCGCGAGGCCCGCGCGACCTCGGCCACTCCGTAACTCCAGCGCTCCCCGTCGGGAAGCTGCGGTTCGATCGCACGACGAGCGGACGCAGGCGCGCCGTGGGCGCGGAACCTCTGACCCCCGGTTTGGGGCGGCAGGCACCCTGGTTGTCCGGACCGCCCAGGACACCTGTGCATGCGTTGTGGGCTCAAGCGGGGTGACAGCGGATTGCATCCCTCCGCTGTGATGAAGGTCCTGCAACGCCGAGCATGCGCACTCATTTCGAATCGTACACGTTACACAGTTCAGCTCCCATGCAGGAGTTCGGGCCTCGCCCCGAGCAACCGAGGCTCTACACCCCCGGTTGCGGCGGATGAAGCTGCGCTCCGACACCGGGATCGAGGTCGATTCCGGGGGCAAGCCGCGCGTCGTTCATCGCCGCGACGGCTGGTACGTGGTCCGCAGGGGGATGCTAGCCCCGGTCGGCAGCCCGGAGGCTGGGGCGAAGCTGATCCAGAAGCTGCGAGGAGGAGGAAGCGATGCGCCGCGCATGCAGCAGAGGGCCCAGCAGGATCGTGCGGTGACACCAGCCGCGGCCGACGCCTCGCTCTCGGCCCAGCCGCCGCCGTGAGCCATCCTTGGTCCCGTCGGACTCACAACCTGCCGCCCAATCGTCGCCGGGAGTGTGTCTTCGTTTCCTTTGGAGCCTCACTTCCAGATTGTGCACTGATACAAGCGCAATCACTCGGAGAAACCGGACCGATTCAGTCCTGACTGCGGTCGCCTTCGTCTCTCCGAGAGTGCCTAGGACCCTTGCTGCAGATGAGAATACGGACCGTCTTGCGCTTGCGAGTGCCTGCTGCATTCCTGCTCACGGCCGTGCCCGACCCGCACCCCTGCGTTGCCATTTTGTGAGTTGAGGCTCCGAAGCCCAAAACCCCTTGCGAGAGAGTATCCTACGGAACTCCAGTCGCTTGGGGACCATGTGCGAAAGCGCCGGCTGGACCAAGTACTCACGCAGAGGGCCGCTGCACGGCAGGTCGGCGTCGACCCCAAGACGGTCTGGAGCTGGGAAAATGGGGAAGGCAGTCCCGAGCCTCAGGGCGTTGCCCGGAGTGCTCCGGTTCCTCGGCCACGACCCCCGGCCGCAGTCAAGAGGCTTCCCGGAACAGATCCGGCAGCGCCGGCAGGGGCTTGGGCTGTCGGTTGACAAGCTCGCCGAGGGGATCGGAGTCGACCGTTCGACCGTCCAAAAGTGGGAGCGGCTGGGATACCACCCTCACCCACGGCTCCACGCCCGGCTCGTCACGATCCTCCGCATTCCCGAGCCGCCGGAGGACGCCCCGTTCGGGGAACGCATGCGGGCCCGGCGCCTTGCTCTCGGACTCACCCAGAAGGAGGCCGCGGCGCAGATCGGGGTGAGCCAGAGCACGGTCTCAGAATGGGAACTTGGGCAATCGCGTCCCCGGCGGGAAGAACCCAGACGAATCCGCAAGGCCCTGGGAATCGACTTACTTCAAGGATGAGCCAGGATCCTCTGACGGATTCGAGTTCGACGGGCAGTCGATTGAGCGGGCTGGGCATTGATCTCCTCCTCTAGGGCAAGCTGTTCCCGGTCCGCGTCCTCGCCGGACGCCTTACCATCGTACGATGCACCCGCATCCTCGGAAACGTGCGTCTCCTCCGGTCCGTCCGGCTGCGGGGCGCGCTCCTGCAGTGGAAGAGGCTGCCCTCCTCCCGCCTTTCGAGGTCGCCCTCGGCATGTCGGCTTACTCCAGCATCTCCAGCACTATCCGCTTCCCCTCCTTCGCGGCGACTCCGCTGAGGACGGTGCGTATTGCTTGGATCGTACGCCCGTGCTTGCCGATGATCTTGCCGATCTCCCCGTCACCGACCCTGAGCTCAAGAATGGATGCGGTCTGGCTCTCCACCTCCCGAACCCGAACCTCTTCGGGCCGATCCACGAGGCTCTTGGCGAGGCGCTCGAGGAGGTCTTTCATGGCTGTTCCCATCGTATTCCCCTCTGATCTGTGCGACGTGGCTTGGCAGTGCTCCAGTGCTTCGGATCACCCCGTCGATGCCCGTGGGCGAATCCCCACGCCGAGTGCCTCACGCATACGTTACCGTCAGGGTCAGGCAAATATGTCTGGCAGTCGTCCGACTTGTACGCGACGACGTCAGTCCCGTCGGTGTATCCTCCTTCGAAGCCCGGTTCGAGCAGCTCCTGCCGGACCAGGTTGTTTCTAGCCTTGAGCCCCATGGCGCGGCTATCGGTCGAACGTCGAGAGGAACTCGCCGACGCTGCCGATCGCCTCCTGTTCCAGGGCTTTCACCTCACGCACGATGCGGACCTTCTTGCTCGCGTCCAGCCCCTTGTTGCTGAGCACTCCAAGTCGGGCAGCGATCTCCTTGTATGCTGCACTCAGACCATGGGCGTCCGCGGAGATGCTGCCATGTCTGCCAGCGATTTCCCCAAACCACGCTCCGGCCATCGCCCGGCACTCAGCCCAGACCGTGGCGTTCCACCAGCTGCCGTGGCTGGCTCCATGCCCGCCTTCGATGGCTCTTGCCCAGTTGTCATAGGCCGCAGGACCGATGGCATAGCGCTCAAGGTTGTACCTTCCAGGATTCTGGAAGAGGTTAACCGCGTGTCGCAGGCTGTCACGGATGACCTTGGACTCGTCTGCAGCGGGCGCCCTGCGCAACGCCCAGAACGTGGCGTGGAGCTCTTCACCGAATTCCGCCCACGTGCCCAATGTCAGGGTAGGCGGTGTCGTGTCGCAGCACGTGGCCCAGGGCTGAATCGCGAGCAGCCGGTCGTCGTCGTAACCGTAGATGAGCTGGTTGTCCATGTTGCCCACCGCGCACGGCTGTCTGTGGTCCAGGTGTTCGCGCACCTTCCGTTCCACCGCCGCGCGTTCCTCCGGAGTGCTGTCCCGCCCAATGAACCCGAGCTCAATCATCTCCAGCCCCAAGTTGCGCACCAGCGGGTAGAACTCGTCATACCTCCAGCAGTAGGGTCCGCTCGGGCATAGCTGCTCGTGGATGTTCACAAGGAACGCGTGTCCTGAGCCGCCGAAGGCTGCGGCGGCAGTCACATCGCTGCCGTAGTAGTCGAGAGCGCCCTTGACTACGCCCACCAGAGAGGTGCTGAACGGCGGCTGACGGAGCTTGTTGAGCCTCTTCATGTTGTACCTCCCCCGTTGCGGTCAACCAGGCGCGTGCCTGATCGGGCAGCGGCCACCCGTACGCCGAGATCGTCGCATCGGTGCCGACCGACCGCAAGAACGCCTTCACAGATTGAGCGACGGCAGGGCCGGGTCAAGCTCAGCAACTGCCGCAGGCTCCTGATCCGCCGCGGGCTCAAGGTGCTCGACCCTCCGCTGCCACTTCTGCCGGCCGGCCAGAGTCGTGTCAGCCCTCCCCGGAATGGGAATCCACCCCGAATGCCCGCCGTCACACAAGGGTCGGCAGCGCGGGGAGCGCGCGCGTGTGACAAGCCCCGGCGAGCAGATCCGGGGGCGTGGAGTCGCGCTCCGAGTCCGAGTGAGTCACCTCTCTCGGTCCCGAAGACCGCAACCTCTTCTGTCACCCATGGGTTTCCCATCTGACCCTGCTACAAACCCCGTCCGCACAGGCCCACTTGACGCTAAAGGCTCGATCCCACAACCTCATATAGATGGATGATGGCACCATTCCTGAGCACCGCGGCAGCGGTCCCGAAGTCACGCCAGGCCCTCATCCCGGAGGACCTCGCCCTGCGGCACCAGGTCGGAGTCCTGCGACGATCCATCAAGCAGCCGCGGCTGAAGCCGAGTGATCATAGTGGGCCGCGTGCCCCTGGGCGAGATTCTCTGGCCGCCCTTCACGATCGGATCGCTCACCGTTCCGGGCGCGGCGCAGGTGTCCGACTGGCTCATCAACGTCCCGAACCTGGCCGCCAAGCGGGCGATCTACATCGGCCTCGGACTGGGCGGGGGCGTGCTGTGCAGGATCGCCTACTTCTTCTTCAGCACCCGCCACTCGGGGGCCTTCGGCTGGCTGACCAGGGTCGGGATCTGGGTGCTGATGATCGGCTTCGGCGCCACCTTCGGGTTCACCGTGATGGGCCGTGTCTCGCTGCTCCTCGGCCGAGTGAACTTCATCGTCGCCTGGGTCGGGATGCTCTTCGGCGGCCCGGCGCCGACGCTGTGACCCGCCCACCGGGAAGCCCCGGGGGCTGCGCCCGCCGGCCGGGGCATCAGAACGCTTCGCCGAACTGGAAGTAGACCTCCATTCCCTCGGCTGAGACGCCGGCATCCACCCGCAGATAGAGCCGTTCCCGCGCGTTGAGCGCGTACCGCACGCCCAGGCCTCCGGCGGCCCGCACGTCGGCGAGCGCGAACGCGCCCCAGGTCCCGGCCACCGTGCCGCCGGCGAGAAAGGCCGCCCCGCGAAAACGCCAGGCCACGGGGAAGCGGTACTCGACCTGGGCGGCCGCGAGGAGCCGATCCTGGAAGCGCCCCTCCACGATGCCGCGCACGTGCTGCCCGAGGCTCGGATAGGCGCGGAGCGGGACGCGGCCGCCCACCTTGCGCCACACGGCTTGGGCCGCGAGGACGTGCTCTCCAGCCAGTCCGACATAGCGGCGCAGGTCGACCGAGTGGGCATCGACCGTGAAGTCGCTTCCGAGCGCGGGGCTGTAGTAGACGGAGCCTGCCTGGTGCAGCGAGCCGCTCCGAGGAGAGTAGATGTTGTTGCGCGAGTCGTGCGTGAGCACGGGGCCGGCGCCCACGAGGGCGCCGTTTTCGCGTCCCGCCTGCACGCGCGGGTCCACGATTCCGTCTCCGCCGCGCTCGCGGCGCACGATTGCGGTCCGGCCCGCGGCCAGGGTGAATCCCGCGAACGCGTGCGCGGCCACCCGCCGTTGCGCCAGCGCGCTCACCGTGAAGGCCTCGGGCGTGTACTCCTCGGGGTCCTCCTCGGGCGCATCGGGTCCGATGCCGTGCAGCGTGCTGGGGAACTTGCTGTAGCCCGCGTCGAGCGAGACCTTCCAGAGCCCGTGGGCAAGATAGAGCTCCGGCGAGAGCTGGATGCTGGTCTGCCCCTTCTGGGTGTAGACAGCGAAGATCCCACAGGTGTTGGGTCGGTCCTCCGACAACGCGTCGCTGCCTCGCGCGGTGACCAGCAGCCCCGCGCCTCCTCCAAGTTCTGTTTCAGGTGTGTAGAAGACGACGGGGAGGGCGTTGAACGTGCGGCGCGACGCCTGCTCATCGGGCGGCGCCCCTCCGGGCTGTTGAGCTGCCGCCGTGGCCGGGCACAGAAGAGCGCTCAGCGCGGCCGCTAGAATCGCGGGCACCCGTGAGCTCACGAGTCGCAGCATGCGTGGCCAGACAGCCGGCACCGCCTCTCCGCAATCTCGAGCGCCAGCAGCAACCCGCCCCAGAACCAGATCCCCTCGTTGAACGGCAGGTCGCCCGACACCTGCGCGTTGAGGAGCGCCAGGCAGAAGAGCACCCACGCCCAGCGCGCGCTCGCGCTGCCGCGCCGCGCCAGACGCCGCGCGCCGCGCCACACCCACACGAGGAACAGCAGCACCAGCAGCGCCCCCGGCAGGCCGTTCTCGACCAGGACCTCGGCGATCACGTTGTGCGGGTAGAGGCGGAAGTCCTCGCCGGTGAAGGCGACGGCAAAGCCCCCGGTGCCGAGCCCCCACGGCAGGGCGGCGACGAGCGTCTCGCGCGCCCTTTCGATCAGCGACCGGCGCAGGCCGGTCGATGTGTCCGAGCCGATGAGGCTGCTCAGCTCGGCCGCGCCGCCCCCTTCCGCTCCCGCGCTCGCGAGCACGGAGGACTGGGGCACGCGCAGCACGGCGGCCCCCAGCCTTCCGCGCTGCTCCGGGGAGGCCGCGACCAGCACCAGCAGCAACCCGGCCGCGACCGCCGCCAACAAGGGTACGAGCCGGCCGCGCACGGCGTGGCCGCGGGCGGGCCCGCGCGGCAGGAGCAGCAGCCCGAGCGGACAGACGAGGAGCGCGATCAGCGGTCCGCGCGATCCGGTGAGCCCCATCAGCGTCACGGCGATGACGCCGATCGCCACCGCGAGCGCGGCGGGCAGCCGCCGCCGCGCGACGGCCCACAGCGCCAGAATCAGCCACAGGCTGAGGGCCCGCGCCAGCCAGATGGGGCTCGTGCCGAGCCATCCCAGGCGCGGGCTGGCGGGCATGACGTCATCGGTGGCCTCGCCCAGTAGTGAGCCCAGGTCCAGGCCGAGCGCCGCTGCCACGCCCACGGCGGCCACCAGGAGCCCGACCCACAGCCCGGCGCCGATCAGCCGGTCGAGCACGCGTTCGCCGTCGCGATCGGGCCATAGGAGGGCCGCGCCCAGGAAGACGAAAGGCGCCACCAGCGTGAATCCCATCGCCTTGCTGTGGCCGTACTCGGGCGCCCGGGTCCACAACAGCCCCACCCACACCCACGCGACGAAGGCGAGGAGCGCGAGCGTGCGACGGTCGCGCAGCACGGGACCGAGCGCGGCCGGCCAGCCAACGCCCGCGCGGCGCCAGATCACGAGCAGGCCGGTCGCCACGAGCACGCGTAGCGCATAGAAGATGATCCCCGCCCCTTCTGCCTGGAAGGGAATGAGCCCGAGCAGCGACGGGCCGACGATCAGAAAGGCGAGCAGGCGCTCCACGCGCGCGACAGCGGCGGCCGCCAGGGCGCCCAAGGCCAGGACCAGGGCCAGCCAGCCGACGAAGGGGAGCAGGGCCAGGAGCACCAGATCGGCCAGCAGGATGGGGATCCAGAAGGCGCGCGCCGGAAGCGCGTGCGCGGATGTCCCGCTGGCCGCCGCGGGCACCATGTCACCGCCGCGCGCCGGCGGGGCGCGCGAGCACGAAGCCCAGCCCGATCCCCCGCAGGAATCGCGCCAGCAGCGCGTAGCGCTCCGGGTCGGCCTCGGCGATCACCGCCACGCGCTCGAGCGCCGCGGCGATCGCCGTGCTCACCAGGAACGCCAGCAGGGTCGCGACGATGCAGAGGATGGCGCGGTGGGGTCGGTCCTTCTCTTGCGGCACGACCGGCGGGTCGAGGACCTCGATCGTCGGCGTGTCCCGCACCTCCTGGATGCGGTACTGCTCGTGCATCTGCGTCAGCAGCTCGAAGAGCACGGTCTGGATCTCGACCTCGCGGAGCTGGCGCAGGTACGTGATGCTCAGCCCCGGGAGACGCTGCAGCTCGATGAGCGCCTTCGGCCCGGAGTCGCCCGGCCGCGCGCCGGCGCCCTCGAGCCCCGTGCGGGCGTCGCCGTAGGATCGCACCAGCGCGTCCAGGCGCAGCACGTCCGGGTGCGTTGCCCCGAGCTGGGAGCGCAGGGCGTCGCGCTCGACCACCGCCGCCAGCCGCTCGGCCTCCATCGTCGCCACCGTCCGCACCAGGGCCGCCGCCTGCTCTTCCGGCGCGAGCAGGCCGTGCTGCTCCTCGAAGCGGCGCAGCGAATCCTCCGCCGCCGCCAGCGCGGCGCGGGTGGTGTCGAGCCGCGCGGAGACAAAGCGGGCGACATCCGCGGCCCGACCGCGGCGGGTCTCGCGCTGGATCTCGTCCAGGATGCGCAGGGTCGAGCGCACCATCGCCGCGGCGCGCGCGGGATCCCGGTCCAGGACTTCGACGTGGAGAATGCCCTCGCGCCCGATCTGCGTGCTCAAGCGATCCGCTAGCACCTTCAGGGTCTGGTCCATGTTGGCGCACTTGTACAGCGTGGTCAGATCGTGCTCGCGGACGAGCTGCTCGCGCAGCCGGCGGCTGCGCACGATGCCGGCCAGGTAGTCCGAGGGCGTGGCGAAGAGCGGCAGGTTGGTGCGCCCGGTGAGGGTGGCCGCCGCCTGCTGGGCCGTGCTGCCGATGGCCGAGCTCAGGCCCCGCGTGATCCCCGCCAGGGTGAGCGGCTCCTCCTGCGGTGGCAGGACGCTGCCCCGCGCCGCGTACCAGTTGGGCAGGAGCAAGCTCACCGCGACGGCCAGGACCGCAACGATCCCGGTGTTGATGAGGATGAACTTGCGCCAGCGCAGGAGCCTCACCAGAAAGGCCAGGTCGCTCACGCTCTACATCCCCGCCCAGCGGCGCGCGACGTGCACGCGGTTGAGTGCGCGCGCCAGCGCCATCTCGGCTCGCAGTGCATCCAGGTCCGCGGCGCGTTCGTGCAGCCGCTGGCGCGCCCGGCCGGCCGCGGCCTCCGCCCGCGCGACATCGATCTCCTCGGGCCGTTCCACCGCATCGGCCAGGACCACCGCCCGATTGTGGGACACCTCGAGGAAGCCTCCGCTCACGCAGAGGACCTCCAGCCGCCCGTCCGGATGACGCAGCGTCAGGGGGCCGGGCCGCAGGGCGGTGATGAGCGGCGCGTGGTTGGCGAGCACGCCCAAGAACCCCTCGCTGCCGGGTGCCACCAGCGAGGCGACCTCGGCCGACAGGACGGTCTTCTCCGGCGTCAGCAGCTCGACGGTAAAGGTTGCCGCCATCGTCCGCCTCTCTGGCTCCACCCTACCACACTGCGCGCCGCTAGCGCGCCCCCGCGCCCGCCTGCGCCTTCAGCCGCTCGGCCTGCGCGATCGCCTCCTCGATATTACCCACCATGTAGAAGGCCTGTTCCGGCAGCGCGTCGTGCTTGCCCTCGCAGATCTCCTTGAAGCTGCGCACGGTGTCCTCGAGCTTCACGTACCGCCCCTCGCGGCCGGTGAAGGCCTCGGCCACGAAGAAGGGCTGCGAGAGGAAGCGCTGGATCTTGCGCGCCCGCGAGACGATCACCTTGTCCTCATCCGACAGCTCTTCCATGCCCAGGATCGCGATGATGTCCTGCAGATCCTTGTAGCGCTGCAGGATCGACTGCACCTCGCGGGCCACGTTGTAGTGCTCCTCGCCCACCACGTGCGGGTCGAGCATGCGCGAGGTCGAGTCGAGTGGATCGACCGCCGGGTAGATACCCAGCTCGGTGAGCGGGCGCGAGAGCACCGTGGTCGCGTCGAGGTGCGCGAAGGCGGTCGCCGGGGCCGGGTCCGTGAGGTCGTCGGCCGGAACGTAGATCGCCTGCACCGAGGTGATCGAGCCCTTCTTGGTCGAGGTGATCCGCTCCTGCAGCTCCGCCATCTCGGTCGAGAGGGTCGGCTGGTAGCCCACCGCCGAGGGCATGCGCCCCAGCAGCGCCGAGACCTCCGAGCCGGCCTGCGTGAAGCGGAAGATGTTGTCGACGAAGTAGAGCACGTCCTGCCCCATCTCGTCGCGGAAGTACTCGGCCACCGTGATACCCGTCAGGCCAACGCGCAGGCGCGCCCCGGGCGGCTCGTTCATCTGCCCATAGATGAGCGCCGTCTTCGCGATGACGCCCGACTCGTTCATGTCGAGCCACAGGTCGTTGCCCTCGCGCGTGCGCTCGCCCACGCCGGAGAAGACCGAGTAGCCGCCGTGCTCCGTGGCGATGTTGCGGATCAGCTCCATGATGACGACGGTCTTGCCGACGCCGGCGCCGCCGAAGAGGCCGACCTTGCCGCCCTTGGGGTAGGGCGCCAGCAGATCGACCACCTTGATGCCGGTCTCGAAGATCTGGACATTGGTGTCCTGGTCGACCATCTTGGGCGGTTCGCGGTGGATCGGGAGGCGCTGGTCGGGCTTGGCCATCGGGCCGCGCTGATCGATCGGATCGCCCAGCAGGTTGATCACGCGACCCAGGCACTGCTCCCCGACCGGCACGGTGATGGGATGACCCGTATCGAGCGCCGGCATGCCCCGCACCAGGCCGTCGGTCGAGGACATCGCCACGCACCGCACGACGTTGTCGCCCAAGTGCAGCGCCGCCTCCACCACCAGCCGCTGCGGCAGGCGGGGATCCTCGATGTGGATGGCGTTGTAGATCTCGGGCAAATGCCCCGCGTCGTACTCCACGTCGACGGTCGGGCCGATCACCCTGAGCACGCGTCCGGTCTTGGCCGCCTCTGCCATCGTGCCTCCCCTTCCCTCTACTCCAGCGCCGCGGTGCCGCCCACGATCTCACTCAGCTCCCTGGTGATGGCGGCCTGACGCAACTTGTTCGAGGTCAGCGTCATCGACTCAATCATCTCCTCAGCATTCTGGGTAGCGTTGCCCATCGCCAGCATGCGAGCCGCAAACTCCGCCGCCAGGGTGTTGGCCAGGATCGAGAGGATCCGGGTGTCCACGTAGCGCGGCAGCAGGGTCCGGAAGATCGTATCGGCGTCGGGTTCGAAGATGTAGGCGGAGCCGCCGCTCTCCTCGCCCACGGGCTTGATCGGGATCAGCGAGGTCACCTCCACGCGGCGGGTCGCGGTGGTGACAAAGCGCGTGGAGACGAAGTCCACCCGGTCGACCACCCGGTGCGTGAAGAGGTCGACCACCTCGCGGCCGAGGCTGCGGACCACCCCCAGGTCCACGCGGTCGCCCAGCCTGGGATTCGCCCGGCTTATGTCCCAGCCGCGCCGGCCGAAGTAGGTGCAGGTTCGCTTGCCCACCGGGACCAGCAGGACGTTCTCGCGGCCCAACTCCCCCAGGTGCTCCTCTGCCCGGCGGAAGACGTTGGTGTTGAAGGCGCCGCACAGCCCCTTGTCCGAGGCGACCACGGCGACGAGCACACGACGCAACTCTCGCTGCTCGAAGAGCGGATAGGCCAGCGAGCGGGCCGCCGCGGACAGGTTCGCCAGCACCCGCTCCATCGAGCTCGCATACGGGCCGGCCGCCTCGGCCTGGGCCTGGGCCTTGCGCAGCTTGGCCGCCGCGACCATCTCCATAGCCTTGGTGATCTGCTGGGTGCTCTGCACCGAGCGGATCCGGCGGCGAATCTGCTTCACCGTGGCCATCGGGTCAGGCCCCCGCCCGCGCCGGCTCGTTCACCAGGAACTGTGCCTTGAACTTCTGGATGTCCGCCTTCAGGTTGTTCTCGGTCTTCTCCGAGATCTCCTTGTCCTGGGTGATCGCGTTGGGAACCTCGGGCCATTCCTTGTGCATGGTGGCGAGGAATTCCCGCTCGAATCTGTGGATCTGGTCGGTCGGCACGTCGTCCAGGTACCCGTTGACGCCTGCGTAGATCACCATGACCTGATCGCACAGGCTCATCGGGACGTACTGGGCCTGTTTGAGCAGCTCGGTCATCTTCTCCCCGCGCGTGAGCTGCGCCTGCGTGGCCGCGTCCAGATCGGAGCCGAACTGCGCGAAGGCCTGGAGCTCGCGGTACTGCGCCAGATCGAGGCGCAGCTTGCCGGCCACCTTCTTCATCGCCTTGGTCTGGGCCTTGCCGCCGACGCGCGAGACCGAGATGCCGACGTTGATCCCCGGTCGAACGCCCGCGTAGAAGAGGTCGCTCTCGAGGAAAATCTGGCCGTCGGTGATCGAGATGACGTTGGTCGGGATGTAGGCCGCCACGTCCCCGGCCTGGGTCTCGATGATCGGCAGGGCGGTCAGGCTGCCGCCGCCCATCTTGTCGCTCAGCTTGGCGGCGCGCTCCAGGAGGCGCGAGTGCAGGTAGAAGATGTCGCCGGGGTAGGCCTCGCGTCCCGGGGGACGGCGCAGCAGGAGCGAGAGCTGCCGGTAGGCCACCGCTTGCTTGGAGAGGTCGTCGTAGATGACGACCACGTGATCGCCGCGGTCGCGGAAGTACTCGCCCATGGCGCAGCCGGAGTAGGGGGCGATGTACTGGAGCGGCGCCGGGGAGGAGGCGCCGGCGACCACCACCGTCGTGTATTCCATCGCGCCGTGTTCGTCGAGCGTCTTGACCACCTGGGCCACGGTCGACTCCTTCTGGCCGATGGCGACGTAGATGCAGAAGACGCCCGACTCCTTCTGGTTGATGATGGTGTCGATCGCGATGGCGGTCTTGCCGGTCTGCCGGTCGCCGATGATCAGCTCGCGTTGGCCGCGTCCGATCGGGATCATCGAGTCGATCGCCTTGAGGCCCGTCTGGACCGGTTGGTTCACGGGCTGGCGCTCGATGACGTTGGGGGCCCGCGTCTCGAGGGGGCGGAACTCCTGGTAGGCGATCTCGCCCTTCCCGTCCAGCGGCCGGCCCAGCGGGTCAACCACGCGGCCGATCACGGCCGCGCCAACCGGCACCTGGGCGAGCTTGCCGGTGCGGCGCACCGTGTCGCCCTCCTTGATCAGCTCGGACGGCCCGAAGAGGACGACGCCGACGTTGTCCTCCTCGAGGTTGAGCACCATCCCGATCACGTCGTGGGGGAACTCGAGCAGCTCACTGGCCATGGCGTCCTGCAGCCCCCAGACGCGTGCGATTCCGTCGCCGACCTGCAGGACCTGGCCCACCGAGGCCAGGTCGAGCTTGGCCTCGTACTTCTCCAGCTCCTTGCGCAGGATCGAACTGACCTCTTCCGGCTTGAATCCCATGGGTTCCCTCGCCCCCGCTTCTCGCGGACTCCCGGGGAGCTACCCGCGCACGGGCACCTCCAGCAAGCTGGCCCGCATCTCCTCGAAGGTGCGCCGGATGCTCCGGTCGATGACCTGGTCCCCGATGCGCACCACCACGCCGCCCAGGACGCGCGGGGCGATCCTCGGCTCCAGCACCACCGTCTTGCCGGTGCGCCGTTCGAGCGCCGCCTTGAGTCGCTGCTGCTGCGCGGCCGACAGCGGCCGGACGGTCGTCACCTCGGCGTGCACGATGCCCCGCTGCTCCTCGAGCAGCATTCCGTAGCCCTCGATGATGTCGCCGAGGGCCTTCATCCGCTTCTTCTCGAGCAGCAGCCCGAGCAGCTCGAGCACGAGCCCGTGGACCCGCCCGCCCAGGATCGCCTCGAGGAGCCGGTGCTTCTCGCCGGTCGTGAGCTGCGGCGTGACCAACAGGCCGCTCAGGCGCGGCTCCGCGCGCAGCAGGCGCGCGAGGGCCGCCAGGTCGCTCTCGACCGTGTCGAGCAGCCCACGCGCCTCGGCCGCATCGAACAAGGCATGGGCATACCGTCTGGCCACCGGCTGCCGGATCATCGGTTCTCCGCGCCTCGCGCTTCCAGGTCCTGGATGAAGCGGCTGATCAACTCCTCGTGCTTCGGATCATCCAGCTTCTCCTGGACCGCTTTCTCCGCCGCGCGCAGCGCCAGCTCGACCGTGCGCTTGCGCAAGGTCTCGCGCGCCGAGTCCTCGAGCATGCGCACCTCTTCGTTGACGCGTTCGAGGCGCTGGTGGCGCTCTTCCTGCGCGCGTTCCTTGATCTTGGCCGCCGCGGCGTTGCCTTCCTTGACCGCCTCCTGGATCTTCTGCCGGCCCTCGGCCTCGATGTTGCGCAGGTGGTCCTCGTACTCGGCCTTCAGCCGCCCGACCGCCTGATGCTCCTGCTCGATCTTGTCGAACTCACCCACGATTTTCTGGCGCCGCTGCTCGAGGAAGTTGAGCACCGGCCCCCAGGCGAATCGCCGCAGGAGCCAGAGCACGAGCAGGAAGCCGACCACGTGGGTCAGCAGCAGTTGTAGATCGATGAGCTCCACGGTGTCTCTCCTCCCTCCCGCTTGGCACCCGCAGCCCTCGATCGCCCGGGCCGCGATAGCCCGCGGCCGCGATCCGGGCGGCTGCCCAGCGCACCGCCCGCCCTCCGGGCCGCCCCAAGACCGATCCTCGGCCGGCGGCACCCGGGACGGGCGGGCCTAGATCTTCCCGGAGAGGACGAAGACGCTCACGAAGGCGTAGATCGTCAGCGCCTCGATGAACGCGGCACCGATGATCATCGCCGTCTGGATCTTTCCGGCAGCCTCGGGCTGACGCCCCATGGCCTCCATCGCGGACGAGATGGCGCGACCCAGGCCGAGCCCCGACCCGACCGCCGCCATGCCCAGTCCCACGGGTAGCGCGAATCCCAAGGCAGTCGCAGCATCCATGTTCGATCCTCCTTCTGTCCCGCCGTCGCGGTGTGCTTTCCATGCCCGCCGGCCCATCCGGCTCCGCGGTCCGCGCGGGACCACCCGGGCCAGCGTCCAAACCCTAGTGCGCGCCCTCCCCCTCGTGCCCGCCCTCTGCGTGTCCGTGCGGCAGCACCTGCATGATGTAGATGGTGCTGAGCAACGTGAAGACGAGCGCCTGGATCGTGCTCATCAGCAGGGCCAGCAGGATGAACGGGAGATGCAGCGGCACGCCCACCGGCGACTTGACGAACGCCAGCAGGCTGATCCCCAACCCGGCGAAGACCCCGATGAGGATGTCCTCGCCGAAGATGTTGCCGAAGAGTCGCAGCGAGAGACTGACGGGTTTGGCCAGCTCGCCGATCACGTGCAGCGGGAACATGAGCGGCACCAGCGCCCAGCCGACCGGATCCACCGGCTCGCCCGCCAGATGGTGCATGTACTTGAACAGCCCCAGGCGATGGACCGCCGTCCCCTGCACGAAGAGAAAGACGCTGCCGCCGAGCGCGGCGGTGGTCGAGAGGGCCGCCGTGGGCGAGCGCATCAGCGGGAAGAGACCGAAGAGGTTCATCCCCCAGATGTAGAGAAACAGACTGCCGAGGAACGGCACGTAGCGCCGCGCTTCCTCGCGTCCCAGAATGCCCGCGATGAAGTTGTAGAAGCCCTCGATGAACGTCTCGACCAGGTTCTGGGCGCGACCGGGGATCATCTCCATGCGGCGTGTCCCGAGGCGAACGACCAGGATGATGAGGCCCGCCACCAGGAGGGCGTAGGCGATCTCGCGGAATCGGTTGAGCAGTTGCATCCAGGCCGGCGCGTGCTCAGGGCCGCCGAGGGCCTTGTAGATGACGTGGATCAGATCCGGCAGCTCGGGTGGGTGCTGCTCGTGGCCGCCGGCCGCACCGTGCGCGCTGCCCG
>CAZDKK010000069.1:0-16293 GCA_964506245.1 uncultured bacterium
GGGCCGGGGCGCAGGGCGGGCGCCGCACCCGCGCGACCCGCCGGGTCCGCCGCGCGCGGCGGTTACGCACCCCGAGCGCGGGGCCCGCCAGCTATCTTGAGACGCGAGAGCGATTTGGGTAGACTCATCAGCCCGAGCGCCGTTCCGCGCGGCGCCGAGCGGGGGAGTCTACTCCCAGCATACGTGGCGAAAGGATGTCCGACATGGCCTTCGAACCCTACGACCCCCAGCGCATCGAGTCCAAGTGGCAGCGGCGCTGGGCGGACGACAAGACCAACGAGCCCGACCTCGTGGGGGCGCGAGACCCGTTCTACACCCTGATGATGTTCCCCTACCCGTCGGCCGAGGGGTTGCACGTGGGCAACGTCTACGCCTTCACGGGCGCCGACATCCAGGGCCGCTACCAGCGGCTGAAGGGTCACGATGTGTTCGAGCCGATCGGCTTCGACGCCTTCGGGATCCACTCCGAGAACTTCGCCCTGCGGGTCAACACGCACCCGAACAAGCTGATCCCCCACAACGTCGACAACTTCCGCCGGCAGCTCCGCATGATGGGGCTGATGGTCGACTGGTCGCACGAGGTCCTCACCACCGATCCGCACTATTACCGCTGGACGCAGTGGATCTTCCTGCAGCTCTACAAGCACGGCCTGGCGTACAAGGCGCTGGCGCCGGTCAACTGGTGCCCGAAGTGCCACACCGTGATCGCCAATGAGCAGGTCATCGCCGGGGAATGCGAGCGCCATCCCGGCACGCAGGTCGAGCAGAAGAAGCTCGAGCAGTGGTTCTTCCGGATCACCAAGTACGCCCAGAAGCTACTCGACAACCTCGACTGGATCGACTGGTCGGAGACGACGAAGACCGCGCAGCGCAACTGGATCGGCCGCAGCACCGGCGCCGAGGTCGACTTCCGCCTCGACGGCCGGACGGATTCGCTGCGCGTCTACACGACGCGGCCCGATACGCTCTTCGGCGCGACCTACATGGTCATGTCGCCCGAGCACCCGCTGGTGCCCGAGCTGGCGAGCCGCGAACAGCGCGCGGCCGTGGATGCGTACTGCCAGGCCGCGGCCCGCATGAAGTCGGTCGACCGCGCCAGCGCCGAGCGTGAGAAGACGGGCGTCTTCCTGGGCGCGCACGCGATCAACCCGGTCAACGGCGAGCGCGTCCCGATCTGGGTCGCCGACTACGTCCTGATCGAGTACGGCACCGGCGCGATCATGGCCGTGCCGGCGCACGACACGCGCGATTTCGAGTTCGCGCAGAAGTTCAACCTGCCCATCATTCCCGTCATCCTGCCGGAGAACGGGGAGCTGCCCGAAGGCGAGGTGTTCATCGCCGAGGGCACGATGATCAACTCGGGGCCGTACAACGGGATGCCGTCGGACGAGTGCATCCGCCGCATCACCGCCGACCTCGCGTCCCGCGGCCAGGGGAAGGCCGCCGTCCAGTACCGCCTGCGTGACTGGTGCATCTCGCGCCAGCGCTACTGGGGCCCGCCCATCCCGATCGTCTACTGCGCGAAGTGCGGCGCGGTCCCGGTGCCCGACGATCAGCTCCCGGTCATGCTGCCCGAGATCGAGGACTTTCGCCCCGACACGCCCGGCGGCAAGCCGCTCGAGCGCCACAAGCCGTTCTACCAGACGACCTGCCCGACGTGCGGGGGCCCGGCCCACCGCGACTCGGACGTGAGCGACAACTTCCTCGACTCGGCCTGGTACTTCCTGCGCTACCCGTCCTCGCACGACCAGAGCCAGGCCTGGGATCCGGCCCGGACGCGCAAGTGGCTCCCGGTCAACGTCTACGTGGGCGGCAACGAGCACGCCGTCCTGCACCTGATGTACACGCGCTTCCTGTGCATGGCCTTCAAGGACATGGGGCTGATCGATTTCGAGGAGCCGTTCAAGCGATTCCGCGCCCACGGTCTGCTGATCAAGGAGGGCGCGAAGATGTCGAAGACGCACGGCAACGTCGTCAACCCGGACGACTACGTCGAGCAGTACGGCGCCGATACGCTGCGGATGTACCTGATGTTCCTCGGGCCGTACACGGAAGGGGGTGACTTCCGTGACTCGGGGATCATCGGCATCCGGCGCTTCCTCGAGCGCGCGCACCGCTTGTACGCCGACGTCCTGAGCGGTGGACCGGCCGCGGCCGGGCGGACCGAGCGCACGGATCGCACCGACCTGGCGGGTGTCGGCGCGGAGGGCGTACCCGTGCGCGGCGAGCTGGCGAAGCCGACGGCCGTCAAGCTGCACCAGACGATCAAGAAGGTCGGGGAAGACATCGAGGGGCTGAGCTACAACACCGCGATCGCGGCGCTGATGGAGCTGCTCACCGAGATGCGCGCGGCCCCGGCCCTGGACGACTTCGCTCTGACGAGCTTCCCGATTCTGCTGGCGCCCTTCGCGCCGCACGAGGCCGAGGAGCTGTGGGAGATGCTGAGCCGCGCGGGGAGCGTCTGCGCCGCGCGCTGGCCGGCGTTCGATCCGGTCCTCACGATCGAGGACCAGGTCGAGATCGCTGTCCAGGTGCTAGGCAAGCTGCGCGGCACGGTGACGCTCGCCCGCGATGCCGCCGCCGCCGAGGTACAGCAGGCCGCGATGGCCGACAGCCGCATCGCGAAGTACCTCGAGGGCAAGCAGGTCATCAAGGTGATCCACGTGCCCAATCGGTTGATGAACTTCGTGGTGAAAGGCTAACCGGCGGGACCGGGCCGGGGGCATCGCCCGGCCCCGCCCGCGCTCGCGGGCGCAGGGGGAGGGCGCATCGTGGAAACCCGCGGACTCACCGGCCGGGCCGCGATCGTCACCGGCGCGAGCGCCGGCCTGGGCGCCGGCATCGCCCGCGAGCTGGTCGCCCGCGGGGCGCGGGTGATCCTGTGCAGTCGCTCGCCCGAGAAGCTCATCGCCGCGGCCGATGCCATCACGGCGGCGCTGCGCGCGAGCGGACCTCTGCCCGGGGTTCCCGCGTGGCACCCGCCGGTCGCCGTGCCAGGCGACGTCACCGACGCCGACACCGCCCCGCGCCTGGTCCGCACCGCCCAGGAGCGCTTCGGGCGGCTCGACATCCTCGTGTGCAACGCGGGCGGCCCGCCCCCCGGCGACTTCGCCGACACCGACGACGATGCGTGGCACGCAGCCTTCGAGCTGATCCTGATGAGCGCCGTCCGCTCCATCCGCGCGGCCCTGCCCGCGCTGCGCGCGAGCGGCAGCGGGCGGATCGTGGTCACGACCTCGATCTCGGGGCTCAAGCCGGTGCGGCGCCTGCTCGTCTCGAACGCGTTGCGTCCGGCGGTCATGGGGCTGGTGCGCCATCTGGCCGGGGAGCTTGCCGGCGACGGCATCCTCGTCAACGCGGTGGCGCCCGGGCTCTTCGATACCGAGCGCCTGCGCGAGGTGCAGACCGCGATCGCCGAGCAGCGCGGCATCCCGCTGGCCGATGTTCAGCGGGAGTACGCCGCGCGCATTCCGCTCGCGCGCCTGGGCGAGCCGCTCGAGCTGGGGCGCCTCGTCTCGTTCCTCGTCTCGGAGGAAAACACCTACCTCACCGGGCAGACGCTGGTGCTCGACGGCGGGATGCTCGTGGGGACGTGAGCGAGGCCGCGGAGCTGATCAGGAGGAGCGCCGGGGGATGCGACCGCATCCCCGGGCCAAGCGGCATAGCAAGGCAGCTTCCTGGCATGTGGCCAATTTGTAATCGATTGCGAATGAATTGCTTGCGGAGTGGCCCCGGGGCCGCTCTTTGACCCGAAGTGCGGGTGGAAGGTGGGAATTGCGCCCCGCCGGTGCGAAGGACTCTGCGCAGCTCCCGGAACAGGGGGACGTGATCCCGGACGTAGGAGATCGCCAGGGCGCACAGGATTCCGTCAAAGGACTGGTCGGCCAGAAAGGAGAGCGGCTCCTCCAGGTTGGCGCAGTGGTAGGTGGCCCGGTCGCCGTTTCGCTTGCGGGCATGCGCCAGCATCTTCTCGTTCGCATCAAGGGCGACGACCTTTGCTCCCCGATTCAGGAGCCACTCTGTGTATGCGCCCGGGCCGCACCCCGCGTCCAGGATGGTCTCGCCGGTCACGTCACCGATCAGAGACCGCGTCGCCGGGCGTTCGTAGTAGGCGTTGTGAGGTTTCTCGTCCGTGATCGCGGCGTAGGCATCTGCCAGCGAGTCGTAGGCTTCCTGGGGCAGGGATGGCTTCATAGTCGCTCCTGTGCTTGCACCATGGACATGGGGAAGGGAGCTCGGATCGCACGGGCATCTGCTTCAGGAGATGCTCATCTTGATCTCGGCGACCTTGAGGACGTGGGCCACGTCGCTGGCCTTCTTGACCTCGATGACCACCGCCCGGCCTTCGACGTACCTGGGCGCCTCGTCGATCACCTTCCGGATCGAGGCCGGCAGCCTCGCGGCGCGGGCGGCGGCGACGGCCTTCTCGCCCAGCGCGAACGCCGCGCGGAAGCGGCCCGGCAGCGGCGTCATGTACAACACCGCCCGCTTCTTCTGCTTCAGCCGCAGCGACCAGCCGCGCTTGGCGCCCGAGAAGGTCCACTCCTCATCCAGCGGGGGGAACGTGGCGGCCGTCTGAGCCTTCAGCTCCGTCCACAGCGGCGCGCGTGCTCCCAGTACATCGGCGAGTTCACGCTCCTTCGGCGGCTTCGACTTGTCGACGAACGCGCTCGGTTCCGGATCGGCCATGTCGTCCTCACATCTTCTCGGGCCGTGTCACCCACCGCACCACGAAATCCCGCACCGCGCCGACATCGTCCCAGGCGAACACCGGCACCGCCGGCCACGCCCCCGCGCGCGGGGCCTCGCCCTGGCCGGCCGCGTGCGGCCCCAGCACCAGCGCCAGTAGATCGCCCGGATCGGGATGCTCGAGGAGGTCCGCGGCCCCATCCTCCCCGATCGTGACGATCTCGATCCGCGGCCCCCGCCGCTCCCGCCATCCCTCGATGAGCACGAGGTCGAATCCGCCCAGGAGCCGCGCGATGAGCTGCTCTGCGTCGGCCGGATCCCGCGGCGGCCCGAAGTGCAGCGCCCCGGCGGACGCGGTGAGGACGAGCGTCGCCTCGGCTCCGGCCGCGCGATGGCGCTCCGAGTCGGTGCCGGGGCGATCGAGCGGATAGGCGTTGCGCGTGTGCTTGACGGTGGCCACCCGCAGGCCTTGCTGGCGCAGGAGCGGAACCAGCCGGGTCAAGAAGGTCGTCTTGCCGGCCTTCTTCCTGCCCACGATCTGGAGGACCTTCACCCGAATCCCCCGCCGGCTACTCCGCCAGTCCCGCAACCTCCATGGACGGGGATGCCACCGGAGACGGCGCGGTGGCATAGCCCTCGAGCCTGGCCGAGAGGAGCACCTTGCGCCGCAGCACGCGCTCGATGAAATCGCTGACCGAGCTGGCGCCGTTCGGGGACCGCAGGTGCCGGATGAGGCTCAGGCCCCGGCCGAACAGACAGCTCGTGATCTCGCCGTGGTCGGTCAGGCCGATGCGGTTGCAGGCCCCGCAGAAGTGCTCGGTGATGTTGGGGATGAACCCCACGCTCCCCGCGTGGGTGGGCAGGTCGTAGACCAGCGCAGGCCCGTCGAAGCCGCGCGGCTTCTGGGGAATGAGCGGCGGCTTGATGGCTGACATCACCTCGTGTACGGAGACGAAGTTCTGCGGCTCGGCTACCCGCTCGACGCACGTGTTCCACTCGACGAAGCGCACCTGGATCGGCCGCTCGCGCGTCAGGCCGATGAGGTCGTCGATCTCGTCGTCGTTCACCCCGCGCTGCAGCACCGTGTTCAGCTTCACCGTGAGGCCCGCCGCCAGCGACTGCTCGACTGCCGACCATACCTCCGCGAAGGCATCCTGTCCGGTGATCTGCTGAAAGCGCTCCGGCTTCAGGGTGTCGATGTGGAAGTTGATCGCCTGCAAGCCCCGCTGCGCGAGCTCGCCGACGCGGTCGGTCAGACCCACGCCGGTCGTCGACATGGCCACCTCGCGGATGCCATCGACGCCCGCGACCAGGCTGACCAGCTCCGGAAGATCCGTCCGCTCGCCCGGATCCTCGCCCGTCAGGCGGATCTTCTGGATGCCATGCTCGACCATCAAACGCAGCAGCGTGCGCAGCTCACGGACTTCAGGAATGGTGGCGCAGCGCGGTCCAATGCGTTTGCGTGCAAGAAGGACTTCGTCTGTATCCCTGTGCAAGATGAAACGCAGATAGCTCACGTCGGCTGGTGTGGCAGCCATCTTTTCTCCCTGAATTCGGCCCAGGAACCTCTCCCCGCTGCAGGCCATGAGGTTTGTGCCGCGCGCGGCGGGGCCTTCAGTCCTAGAGTTTGGGCTCGCGGTCGCGGGAAGTCAAGGCAGGCGCGGCAACGCGACCGCCCGACCGGGTTGCCCCGGCCGGGCGGCTGAGCCAGGGTCACGCCGCAGCGTGGCCCGCGATTTGCGTACGTCAGGCGGGGATCCCGCGCTGCGCCGAGGAGACCGCGACGCGCAGCTTCGGATCCCTCATCCATCGCCTGAGGACGGGCTTGATCTGGTCCGGGCGTCGCAGGGCGAGATTCGCCAGCGCGGCTGAGGCGGCGCCCCAGACGAACCGCCTCGGATCGGCCGCGAGCTCCCGCAGGACCTCCATGGCCGCTTCCCACTGCTCGAGGTCCCGGGCTGCGGCCAGCGCGATGCCGATGTTCCAGAGCACGATCTCATCATCCGAGCGCATCCACTGCCGAAACCGGACCAAGGTCGCCTCAGGATAGGCCCGCAGGAGGCCCTGCCCGAGCGCGAAGGGCCCGAGGTTGCGGCGGACGTAGGGGTCGCGATCGTTCAGGTGGGGCTCCAGCATGTCCAGCAGCGGCTTGGCCCGCTCGGGGAAGGCGGGATCGGCGACACCCACGGTGGCGATGATCACCTGCCGGCGCACCGATGCGTCGTGATTGCGGCTCCAGAGGAGCATGTGCCGGAAGCGCATGCGGAAATTGGCGCGAATGATGCGGGACATCGTCGCCGCTGCGTACTGCCGCACGCCTTCGTCCTCGTCCCGCGCGAGATTGAGCGTCAGCCGCTCGACCTCTTTGCGGTGGTCGCGCCAGAACGAGTCCAGCAGGGCGCAAGCCATCTCGCGGGCCTGGGTCTCGGGCCGCGCCGCGCTGAGCCTGGTCCATGGCCAGAGGATGCGGCGATAGGTTGGATCCTCGACCCGCTGCAGGATCTGCTGGAAAACGTAGGCCTTGATCGGCTCGCTCTCGGAGGACGCACGCCGCCGCGTGGCCGCCAGGAGAGCGCCGATGAGCACCTCGATCTCGCCGTTCTCCAGCGCCCGGTCGATCTGGGCGTGCACGAACTCCCTGACGCGCGCTAGCGGCTCTGCCGCCGCACGCGCCGCTGCCCGGGTACTCGTCCCCGCGTCGTCGATGACCGCGGGTGTGCCGTCATCCCTTGCCACGCGCTTCGCGCTCGTAACAGCCGGATTCGCCATGTGTCCCTGCCCCGAATCCCTTCGTCCGGCGCTCTATCCACACGCGCCGTTCCCTCTGTGGAAAACGCGGTCGCGTTTTCCACAAGTGCTCTCGCGACACCTGCGGATCCCCCGGTGCGGCGACAGACCGCGGATTCCGGCACTGCTCAGGGCGCCGGCTCGCGGGGCTCCCTCCCGCCGTCGCGCTGCTCCACCGGGCTGCAAGAATATAAACTGCTACAATTCCGGTAGTTGCGAATACGAGATGCCCTTTGCCCTCCGGCCGGGACCCTCCGGGTGTAGGTGGGATCCGCTGAACCGCTCACGGCTGGTCCCCGCCGGCCCAATATCATTGCCAGAATGTGGCCTGGTTGTCAAGTGCCTGGGTGTCTTTCCCGGTGCGGAAGTGCACGTTTTCCAACGAGTTTTCCACATTTTTCGTCCCGCGCTGGACGGGGCTAATACCGTGGCTTAGCCGGGCTTCCGCTGGGGGATTCACAGAGCCCGCGAAGATATGGGGAAATCTCAATTGTGGAGAGAAAAACCGTCACTTCCGCCTCGCCGGTCCCGGCCCGCGTGGCTCGCCGCGAGCGGCGCTGGCCCCTCTAGGCCTCCGGCGCCGCGGGCGCGCAGCAGCGCCGCAACGTTTCGGCCAACCAGTCGGGCAAACTGGTCGCGCGACCGGTGGTTGCGCACAGGCAGGCGTGGCGCGTCGTCCCCTCGGCCAGGACCTGCCCCTCGAGGAGGAGCCGATAGGCAAAGGTGACGGTGCGGGAGCGGAGGTCCGCGATCCAGGTCTCGATCGTCATCAGGTCGTCGTAGCGCACCGGGCGGCGCAGCGTGAAGGCCGTGTCGACCAGCGGCAGGTAGTAGCCCCGGTCTTCGATGCTGCGGTAAGGAATGCCCAGGGCACGCATGAGCTCGCTGCGGCCGATCTCGAACCAGGTCAGGTAGTGCGCGTTGAAGGCGAAGCCCATGCGGTCGATCTCCGCATACCGGACGCGGATCGGCGTATGGGCCACGGGACAGCGGCGTTCGGGGTCCAGGTGCAGTTCGGTGAGGGTTGTGGCGCTCATCAGGGGTCTGCCTCCGTGGGGCTCAGCGGATGCCCGCGCGGTGCGCCGTGGGGACCGCACGGGGCCGCCGCCACTTGGCGCGGCAGCGGCCCCATGTCCTCATCCACCCATCCTCCCAGCGCCATCCGGGCGGCACTAAGCAGGATGCAGAGCATTCCCGGATTGCAGCACCGGGGGATTCTCGGGCGGAAGCCGGGAGCGTGTCAACATGGATCCGCCCCCCGCGGCCATCCCGGGACGGGCCGCGCGGAGGGTGGGAAGAGCGAAATCCGGGCGGGGTCAGGCGGCCAGCGCCTGGATCGCCTCGTTCTGATCGGTGCAGACCACCAGGCTGGCCGTATCCACGAGCCCCTTCAGCCTGTGGACCACCTCGGTGGACGGGGACATGTAGGAGGCCTTCATCCCGAGCGACTGGATCTTCTCGGCCAGCGTGCCCCACAGCGACACGTCGCTCAGCTCGGACTCGGGCAGGTTCGTCAGATCGATCATGACCTTGAGGAAGCCTTCCTCCGCGGCCTGGTCGATGGCCTTCATGATGGCGGAGAGGACGGTCTGGAAGGTGCCGCCGACGGTGCGGATGATGCAGACGTCCTTCTTGGTCTCGACCTGCACCGTGCCCTTCGACGACGAGGTGAGCACGCCCTTGATGTCATCGGGCGCGAAGGGCTTCGGCAGCACCTCGATGTAGCCGGTGCCGCGCGCGCGGTGGATCAGATCCGTCGCCGTCTTCAGACACATGCCGACGTAGCGCACGCCCTGGCGGTCCGGCACCTTGCGCATCTGCACGAACAGCTCGAACGCATCGGCCTTCTCCATCGCCAGGTTGGCCAGGACGATCTGCGGGGCCCGCTTCTTGAGGTGCGTCAGCGCCTCGCCGGTGTCCGCGGTGACCACGGTCTCGTACCGGCCCTTGGCCGCCTCCGCGATCATGGCGGCGATCTGCGGTTTGTCCTCGACGATGATGGCGTACTCGCCATCCGGGGTCTTGACCGTCTCGCAGACCTTGTTCTTCGACATCTTGGCGAGCACGCCGCCGACTTTGGTCAGGAATTCCTGCTTCTCGAAGGGCTTGATGATGAACTGCTGGACGCCTAGCTGCAGGAGGCGGACGACCAGGGTCTTCTCCGACTCGGTGGTCAGCATGATGATCGCGATGCCCTTGGTCCGTTCGTTCGCGCGCAGAGCCTGCAGGCATTCCTCGCCGGTCATGACGGGCATGTTCACATCGAGGATGATGACATCGGGCAGCACTTCCCTGCACTTGTCGATGCATTCCTGCCCGTTGGCCGCTTCCAGGACCTCCACGTCCGGGGCCAGCTCCTTGGCATAGGTGGCCACGATGCGGCGGATCGTGCGGCTGTCGTCGACCGACATGAGCTTCAGCGACATCGCTCAGGTTCCTCCAGGACCGGACAAACCCCATGGTGTCCGCCTGCGGGGCGCTGCCGGCGGTAACTTTGTCCACCTCCTGTTATCGCCCCCGGCGCCATGGTTCTGTAGGGCTGTCTCCGGCTGGTCGCGGACAGACGCCCCCCGGTGGCCCGCGCCCGCCGGCGGCGACATCGCGGGCGCCGCGCGGCCGTCCGTCGCGGGCGACGCGCGCGTCGCGCCAACTGCCCTCGCAAGTTGCAGATATCGGGTAAGAAACCCATTCCCCTTGCCGATGAGAGAAGGGGAACACGGGGGCCCGATACCTGGAGGGTCCCGCGGCACGGTCCGCCGGGCGACAGGGGTAGGAATGATCATCGAACGCGAGCTGCTGGCGCGGGTGGGTGCGCGTGTGCTCGAGGATGCCGCCTACGTCGCGGCGGTGCCATCCCAGGCCCGGCACCTCGATGCGGTCGCCTGGGGCGCGTGCGGAGTGAGGCTCAGCTTCGACGGCCCGTTCAGCGGTTGCTGCGAGCTGTGGGCACCGCGCGAGGTGACGCACCTGCTCGCCGCGACCATGCTCGGCATGGAAGATCGCTGCGCGGAGGCGGACGAGCTGGGCGTCGAAGCCCTGCGCGAGACGGTGAGCATCCTGTGCGGCGATCTGCTCAACGAGCTCGCCGGCCAGGACCCCGTCTTCGACCTCGGCACGCCCGACGTGCCCGAGCGGTTCACGGCACGGCCCGCGGGCGCGCCCGCGGCAGAGGCGTGGTTCCTGGTCGGCGGCCAGCCCCTGCTCCTGCGGGCGTGGCTGACCCGGCCGGCGGCCGAGGCGGCGTGATGGGCAATCTCGACAGCGACAGCCAAGCCTGCGTCTCCCGGCTGCACGACGGAACCGGGGAACACCGCGCGCTCGACGGAGTCTCCACGAGGGTTCGCATCCTGGTGGTCGAGAGCTCCGCGGTCATGCGCGTCGCGCTGCAGGCGCACCTCGCCGCGGATCCCGGGGTCGAGATCCTCGGCGTCGTGCCGGACTTGTACACCGCCCGCAGCCTGCTGGCGCGGGCGAGGCCGGACGTCCTGGTGCTGGATGTGGACGCGCAGACTGTCGAGCGGCTGGCCTTCCTGCGCGGGATCATGCTGCTCGATCCCCTGCCGGTCATCGTGCTGAGCCGCAAGCCCGTGGGGGCCGGCAGTCAAGCGCTCGACGCACTGGGTCTCGGCGCGGTGGATGTCTTCCTCAAACCGGCCACGCTGGATCGGACGGCGGAGCCCTTCGCCTCCCTGCCCCGCCAGATCAGGGCCGCGGCGGCCGCCCATGCACAGACCCTGCGCTCGGCGCCTTCCCGGCCGGTGGGGCGCGCCAGCCCGCGGAGCTTTCCCCCCACGCGCGTCATTGCCATCGGGGCCTCCACGGGCGGGACGCGGGCCATCGACCTCATCCTACGCCGCTTCCCGGCCAACGCGCCGGGCACCCTCGTCATCCAGCACATGCCCGCGTACTTCACGCGCACGTTCGCCGAGGGCCTCAATCGGCAGTGCGCCATGCAGGTGAAGGAGGCCGAGCAGGGTGACCCCCTCACCGCTGGGCGGGTTCTGGTGGCACCCGGCGATCATCACATGGTCCTGGTCCGATCCGCGGGGGCTTACCACGTCGAGCTGACCAAAGGACCTCGGGAGCATCACCAGCGCCCGGCGGTGGACGCCACGTTTCGCTCGGTCGCCCGGGCCGCGGGCCGCGATGGCATCGGCGTGTTGCTCACGGGCATGGGCGCCGACGGCGCGGCCGGCCTGCTCGAGATGCGCCACGCCGGGGCGCGGACGATCGCGCAGGACCAGACGTCGTCGGTTGTGTTCGGCATGCCCCGGGAGGCGATCCGCCTGGGGGCCGCTGAGAAAGTTCTGCCGCTGGAGGAGATCGCCTCGGCGGCACTGATCCTGTCGAGCATGATGAGAGGAGCGGCATGATCACCGGGACACCCTTGAACCAAGAGCAGCTCTCGCGACTGAGTGGCCTGCTCGCCGATCGCTGCGGTCTGCGGATCGGCGATGCCCAGCACCCGGCGGTGCAGGCGGGCCTGGCGCGGCTGATGGCCAGCACGGGCAGCGACTCCTTCGAAGCGTTCTTCGACCGCGTGGGCGAGCTGCGGGACCAGCTCGCCCACGCGATGATCTCGCGCGAGACCGCCTGGTTCCGCGAGCCCGAGTGCCTGAACACGATCGCCCAGCGCCTCGTGCCGGAGCTGGAAGAGGACCTGGACTGCGGGCGCAGTGATCGGATCCGCATCTGGTCGGCTGGTTGCTCCACGGGCCAGGAGCCCTATTCGCTCGTCATGGCCATCCTGACGCATCTGGCCGCGCACGGGCTGGGCGACCGCCTCCCGGCCCACTTCGAAATCGTGGCCACGGATCTCGCACCCGCCGCCATCTTCCTCGCCGTCGCCGGCCGGTATGAGGCGCGGGCGCTGCGCGAGGAGGGGCTGCCCCCGGATGCCCAGCGGCGCTTCTTCGAACCATCTGGGCGCGTCTTCTCGATTCGCGACGGCGTGCGGCGCAGCGTGCGGTTCCGCCAGCACAACCTACCCGACCCCGCCGATGGCCTGGCCAGCGGTCCGTTCGACATCGTGCTCCTGCGCCACGTGCTGGAGTATTACACGGATCGCCACCAGCGGGAGATCCTCGCCAGTGTGCAAGCTGCGATGTCACCGGCGGGCGTGCTCTTCCTCGGCGCGCGCGAGACGCCCCCTCCCGGCGAGAAGCTGCGCGAAACGCCCTTGCAGGGATGCACCTGTTACCGGAGGCAGTGATGGAAATCCTGGCAGCCGACCGATCGGCGACGACGCGCGAGACCTTGCGCGAGGTGATCGAGGTCCTGGGCCATCGCCCGGTCGAGGCGACCCATGCCTCGGAGGTTTGGGAAGCGCTGACCGCGCACTTCCCCGACATCGCCCTGATCGTGTTGAGCTGGGACCTGCCCGGCGCAGAGGATGGCAGCATCATCCGGCGCATCCTGGCCGACCGCCGCTTCGGCAAGATACCGATCATGGTTCTGTTCGGAGAGAACGACACCGCGGCTGCGATCGAGGCCTTTCAGGCCGGGGCAACGGAGTGCGTGAGCCAGGTGGCCACGCGCCAGGACCTGATCACGCGCATGCTCGACTGCCTTGGGCGGGCAGCCTAGGGCAAGCGCGAAGGAGTCGAGGCATGACCAGTGTTCGCGAGAATCTCGAGAGCCGGTTGCGAAAGATCGCTTACCTGCCGACCATGCCGCAGGTCTTGTTCAAGGTCGAGGAGGCCCTGCGGGACGAGAAGTCGGCCGCGGCCCGCATCGGGGCCATCGTCAGCCAGGACCCGGCCCTGACCGCCTCGGTGCTCCGGGTGGCGAACTCGATCGTGTACCGCGGTCGGACCAGCACGCGCATCTCCTCCGTGCCGCAGGCGGTGGGCCGCCTGGGCTTCAACGAGGTGAAGCGGATCTGCATGTCCTCGGCGCTGATCCGCGCCTTCGAGGGGTTCGGCAAAGGCATCGATCACGTCGAGTTCTGGCGTCACAGCCTGACCGTGGGGATGGCGACCCGGATCTTCTTCCAACACAGCCGCGACCTGGCACTGCGGGCAGCCGATGCGGCGGATGACGCCTTCACCGCCGGGCTGCTCCACGATGTGGGCATGCTGGTCATGGACCAGTTCTTCCCCGAGCAGTTCGCCAAGGTGCGGACCCAGGCCGAGGCGAGCGGCGCCCCGCTGGCCGCGGCCGAGGTCAAGCTGCTCGGCATCCAACACGGCGAGATCGGCGGGATCCTGCTCGAGACCTGGCGGCTGCCCGTGCGCGTGGTCGATGCGATCTCGTGGCACCACGATCCCGACCGGGCGGCTCCCGCCCACCGCACGGTCGCGCAGATGGTCCATCTGGCGGACTTCATGTGTGTGAACCAGTCGATCGGCGACACGCTCGAGGGCTTTTACCAGGACTTCAGTTCCGGCGCGTGGCATGACCTCGGACTGTCGGCCGATCAGGCGCCGCAGATGCTCGAGGACTTGAAGGAGGAGTCGGAGCGTTCCGACGTATTGGGCGGGGCCTTCTGATCGAGAAAGGGAATCCCATGGCACTCGAAACCCCGGTAGCCGAGAAGCTCAAGCGCGAGTACCTCAAGCCCTTTGTAGAAGGGACGATCGTCACCCTGCACACCATGGCCGCCATCACGCCGGTGATCAAGGGCATCCGCGTCGTCCAGGCCGACAAGTTCACCGGCGATGTCTCGGCCGTCATGGGCGTGACCGCCGAGCAGGGCGAGGGATTCGTCGGCATCAGCTTCGTCATGCCCCTGGCCACGACCGTGGTCGCCAGGATCCTCGGACTCGAGGCGAGTCAGCTCGAGGCCTCGGACATTCACGATGGCGTCGGCGAGCTGATCAACATGATCGCCGGTACGGCGAAGAACGCGCTGCTGGGGACCCCGTACAAGTTCAAGGCGGCTCTACCTAACGTGATCACCGGCAAAGGTCACGAGGTGGGCTTCCCGCGGAACGCCGAGTGCTGGACGGCCACCTTCGAGGCCGAGGGCCAGGACTTCGATCTCCACGTCGCCTACGCGCCGCACCGATAGGGGAGGTTACACGGGGCCGAAACGGCGCGGCGAACCTCGCGCCTACTTGCGGTACCAGCGGCTCCCGCCCTTGGTGTCCTCGATGATGATCCCCTCGCGCGCGAGCTGGTCCCGAATCGCATCCGCCCGCGCGAAGTCGCGCGCCTTGCGCGCCGCCAGCCGCTCCTGGACGAGGCCGTCGATGCGGGCATCGTCCGCGCCCCCCGCGGGCGAGCCCTCCAGGACCCCGAGGATCCCATCGATCCGCCGCACCGCGTCGGCGGCAGCGCGCCCGCCCGCGCCGCGCGGCTCGGTCTTGTTGATCTCACGCATGAAGTCGAAGAGGTGCCCGAGGGCCTTCGACATGTTGAGGTCATCGTCCACCGCGTCGGCGAAGTCTTGTACAAACGCGGCCGCCGGGCTGTCCGCGCCGCCGGCGGCGGGCCCATCCTCGCCGGCCAGCTCGTCCATCCGCCGGACGAAGCTCCGGATGCGCGTCACGCTTTCCCACGCCCCTTTGAGCCCTTCCTTGGTGAAGTTGAGCGGCGCCGCGTAGTGACCCGACAAGAGCAGGTAGCGAATCGCCGCGGGCTGGAAGCCCTCCGCGATCAGGCCGCGCACGGTGTAGAAGTTGCCGAGCGACTTCGACATCTTCTGCCCCTCGGCCATCAGGTGCCGGTTGTGGATCCAGGTGCGGACGAAGGGCTTCCCCGTGACGGGCTCGATCTGAGCGATCTCGCTCTCGTGGTGCGGGAAGATGTTGTCCTCGCCGCCCGTGTGGATGTCGAGCGTGTCGCCGAGGTACTTGCGGGCCATCACCGAGCATTCCAGATGCCAGCCGGGATAGCCGCGCCCCCAGGGCGAATCCCACTGGAGCAGATGGGTCGGGTCGACCTTCCACAGGCGGAAGTCGCCCGGATTGCGCTTGCCCGCCAGCATGTCCTCGCTCAGGCGGCCGCCGGCCCCGGTCTCCAGCTCCTCGAGTCGCTTGTGGGAGAGCTTGCCGTAGCCGGGGAATCTCGAGATGTCGTACAGGATCGTGTCCCCCGACCGGTAGGCATAGCCCCGGTCGAGCAGCCCCTGGATCAGCTCGATCATCTCGCCGATGTGCTCGCTGGCGCGCGGGTAGTGATGGGCCCGGCGGATGCTCAGGGCGTCGAGGTCCTCGAAGAAGGCGCGCTCGTAATAGCGCGCCACCTCGAAGGGATCCTTGCCCTCCTTGCGGGCGGCAGCCTCCATCTTGTCCTCGCCCGCGTCGTCGGTGTCGACGGTCATGTGGCCCACGTCGGTGATGTTCATCACCTGGGTCACCGCGAGACCGTGGAATTCGAACAGCCGGCGGAGCAGGTCGGCCATGAGGAAGGCCCGGTAGTTGCCGATGTGGGCGTAGGAATAGACGGTGGGGCCGCAGTGGTACATGCGCACCCGGGTCGGGTCGAGCGGCTGGAACTCCTCCAACCGCCCCGTCATCGTGTTGGTGAAGCGAATCGCCACGACCGGGACTCCTCCCTCTGCCATCCGTCCCCCGCGCCGGCCGCCGGGGGCGGCCTCTCGCGGTCCCAGGCCTCCTGCCCCGCCCAGGACTTCGCCCCGAGGGGGCACAATTGCCGGGAAAACCTATACTAGCCCCGTCCTTCGTTCCTTGATAGCGGCGATCGCGGCGCTGGAACGGCCCTGGCGCGGCGCGGGGGCAAGTGGAGGCTACCCCCCTCCAGCGCCAGCGTTTGGGCGCCCCGCGGGCACCTGGGAGCTTGACGCCCGGTGCCCGGATAGGCTACCCCCCTCCAGCGCCAGCGTTTGGGCGCCCCGCGGGCACCTGGGAGCTT
>CAZDKK010000069.1:16393-23618 GCA_964506245.1 uncultured bacterium
GACGCCCGGTGCCCGGATGGGGTTTCATGGCTCGATTGACCTGCCTTCGCGGGGCAGGTGTGCCATTTCCTCAGGGGAGGATACCCGACCATGCGTGTCCGTCTCGGACCCAGGGGATTGCTCGTCGCCACGGGGCTGAGCCTGCTCTTCCCGACCCTTCTGTTTCAGGGCTGCTCGGAGGATGACTCCGGGCTCACGCACCCGGCCGACACCGTGCCGCCAGCCACGACCTCGCTGCAGATCGACCGCGTCGCGCCCGATCGCATCAAGCTCTCCTGGAGCGCTCCGGGCAGCAACGGGTGGAGCGGCCGCGCGAGCGCCTATGACCTGCGGTACTCGACCTCCCCGCTGAGCCCCGAGAACTGGTCCGAGGCCACCGTCGTGACCGGACTGGACGCGCCGGGCTTCGCCCGCACGCGGGAGAGCGTGACCATCGAGAACCTGACCGACAACCTGACCTACTACTTCGCGCTGCGGACCCGTGATGGATCCTCCAACTGGTCAGACCTGTCACCCATAGTCAACGTGACGCTGCCGACGGTCGTGGGCGCCCCCACGCTCTGGGGCGGCCGGATTGTCAATGAGGCGGGCACGGATCAAACGGCCTTCATCTACCAGCTCCGGGAGAAGCTCGAACCCGGGACGGCGTTGACGCCTGGCATTTTCCCCTCGGTGGTCATCAACGGGACTTCCCACACCATGCGGCTGGTCGAAACGGGGACGACGGGCGACCCGCTCTACGAGTTCGACATCAAGCTGGCCTCCGGGAGCTATGAGTACTACTTCACCTTGACCAACGCGGCCGGCCAGACCGGGCGCATCCCCAGCCCGGGCACGTGGCCCGGGCCCGTCGTGGCGCCCTACCGCATTGCAGGCCTCGATTTCGTGCGCGTCGAGCCGGACACCTTCATCATGGGCAACAGCGCTGCGCCTGACACACTCGAACGCCCGTCACGCCTCGTGGTTCTCACCCGGCCGTTCTACATCGACCGCTTCGAGGTCACCAACGCGCAGATGTGCGAGGCCATGAACTGGGCGATCGCGGAAAACCTCATCGCGGTGAGCCGCGACACCCTCGTCACCATGGTGGCGACGGGTGAGACGGTCCTGCGGGTCGCGGCCCGGCGGGGCGTCTCAACCCACGGCATCCAGTACGCCCAGGCGACCGGGTTCACACCGATTCCCGCATACGAGGATCTGCCGGCCACCTACGTGACCTGGTACGGCGCCGCGCTGTTCTGCAACGTGCGGAGCCTGCTCGAGGGCCTGGCCCCCGCCTACGACATGCAGGGCACGTGGGAGTGCATCCCCCGCCGGGATCCCTACTCCTCGGAGGGCTGGCGCCTGCCGACCGAGGCAGAGTGGGAATACGTGGCCCAGTACAACGACCACCGCCTGTTCCCGAGCGGCAATGCCGCCCCGCGCCCGGGCATCGAGGGCAATTTCGGCGGGGTTGTCGGGGGCGTCACGCCCACGGGGCAGTATCCGGATGGGGCCAATGCTCTGGGCCTCCGGGACCTGATCGGGAACGTCTGGGAGTGGTGCACCGACTGGAAGGCCAGCTACGACCGGACGAATCTGGTCAATCCGGTCCAGGCCAAGGTGCGCTCCTCGCGCGTCGTCCGCGGCGGTTCCTGGGGCAGCGGGCTCGAGGAGCTGCGCTGCTCGAAGCGGTTCGGCCAGGTGCCCGCACGGGCGTACGACGGCCTGGGCTTCCGCTGCGTGCGCACCGCCAGGTGAGCGCGGGCGGCACCCGGTGGCGCCGCGCGGAGAACGAATCCAGCCGATCCATGGAGGCGACCCCAGTGGGGCCGCCTCTTCCGTTGGTGGGGCACGAAGACCGTGGCACTAGGATTGGTGAGAATCTCCGCGTAACCAATTCCCCCGCAATAATATGACTTTGATTTCCCGCCCGGGCGGGACTTCCTGCGCCCACCTCCCAGGCGGGCTGCGCGATGCGCCCGAGGCTTCACCAATCTTCGCACCACAACCAGCCTGATTCCTCTTGACGGGATTTGGGGCAGGTCTAAGAATCCGGCGACCTTGACTGGCAGGGTGGGAAACGAGGTGGGCCGAGCTGACCCAGCGGCCTCGAAGCCGGAACGGCGCCCCGAGCGCCGGACCGGACCTGGCCGGGCGGGCGGGACCGTGGCGAATGCCCCGGCCGCCGGGATGCGAGGACCACTCGATAGCTTTTGCTAGATGCGGGGTGTCAGGGAAGGTGCCTCTCAACGGCCCCTTCCAGTAGCGGATCGGGTGGTCACCCGGCAGGGGCTCGCGTGAGCCAAGGGAGTGGCACCGGGGGATCGCAGGACCTGAACCTGAGGAGAGGTAGCGATGAGAAGGTTTCTCTTGGTGGCTCTGGGTTTGGTGTTCGTAGTATCCGGCACTGCCTGGGCCCAGTGCGCCGGGTGCGAGAACATGAAGATCTACGGCTACATGGCGCCCAACCTGCGGATGATCGATAGCGGCAGCGACGATGTGAAGAACAACCTCGGCTTCGGCATGGCTTACAACCGCGTCGTCTGGACCGGTGAGGTCGAGGGCGGCAAGATCGTCAAGAAGGTGGCCTGGCGGGTGGAGACGGACCTGAAGGAAAACGTCACCCACGCCCTGCAGTACGCTTACGTCGAGCCGAAGTTCAGCGACATGTTCTCGCTCAAGTTCGGGCGGGACAAGAAGCCCTTCAGCCTCGAGCAGCTCTACTCGACCGCCAACCAGATCACGGCCGACCGGCACATCGGTCAGGGCCTGATGACCAACCTGGGCTACGCGGCCTACGGCTACGGGCTCAGCGCCAACGTCTACCACGAAGTCTTCAAGCTGACCGCCGGCGTGTACGACGGCCAGGGCGCCAAGGCCTACGTAGGGAATCAGGACCCGGCGCTCGATTACGGCGCGCGCGTGGTCATTACGCCCCCCTCGGTCGCGGGGCTGGAGATCGGCGCGAACGTGATGATGACGACGCTTCCAGAAGATGGCAAGAAGGACATGGGCCTCACCTACACCGACAGCAAAGACTCTGAGTACCTCTCCAACAGCGGCATGGCCTTCGGCGCCGACATCAACTTCTCCAAGGACTTCGGGACGATGAACTTCATGGCCCAGGCCGAGTTCGACATGGGCGACAACTGGACCGAGGATCCCGAGGAAGCGGTTGCCGGCGAGGATTATGCCTGGGACGAGGCGACCTGGTACAAGTTCCAGTACATGTATGCCAAGGCTCGCCTGATGGTCACCCCCGACCTGGGCATCTACCTCGGCTTCAGCATGTTCGACCCGAACACGGGCTCGGACAAGGTCGAGGGCTCCGACATCGAGGTCGGCGAGAACAACGAGACGACGACGATCATCCCCGGCTTGATCTACTACTGGACAAAGAACTTGCGCACGATGGTCGAAGTCCAGCTCGTCACCACGAAGGTGCAGGACTTCGTGCCAGGGACGACCGACTGGGTCGACGACCTCGAGTACACGAACTTCGTCCTGCAGCAGGTCTTCATCTGGCCATAGTCTCGGACTGGCACGAAGAAACCTGCGAGGCATGCGATGACCCCCGGTGCCCGTGCGGGCGCCGGGGGTTTACGCTCCCTACTCCTGCGACTCCTCGAACAGCCCCATCTGCGGCGGCTCGGGCAGCGCCCCGATCGCGGCGGCCACGGCGTGGATCCACTGGGCCCGCTCGCCAGGATCGAGCCGGTGGACCGCGATCTGGAACCGCGTGAGGAGCTCCTCCACCTGGACGTCGATCGCCTCCTGGAAGACGCGGCTCGTGTCGCGGGTGCCGTCGAAGGCCGGCGGGCTGACGATCGGCACCTTGAAGAGGTGGGTATACGTGCGCATCCAGGCCTGGACCAAGGGGTCGAGCACGGGGTCGGGGCCCAGCCGGTGGACGAGGTAGGCGTAGTTGTCGAGCACGCTGCGGTCGCAGATCACCACGTCCTCGCGGTTGGCGAGGTGGATCTCGTCGGCGATCTGCTCGTGGAGGATCCAGGCCTGCGCGTCGCGGGTCGTGTCGCGGTTGATCGGCAGCGGGCAGCGGCGCGCGACCTCGCGGACCATGTCGACGCGCAGCTCGCGCTTCTTGAGATGCGCCGCCAGCTCGTAGCAGAGCGTGGTCTTGCCCACCCCGTGCGTTCCCACGAATGCGATCTTCAGCGCTGCCAACAGCGGGCCCCCACGAGGCTCATGGCTGGAGAGATGCGCCGCCCGACTGGCGGCGGACCACAAGGTAGACCAGGAAGGGCGCCCCGACAACGGCGGTGATCGCGCCGAGCGGCAGCTCGACCGGCGCCCACAGCGTGCGCGCCAGGACGTCGGCCCAGAGCAGGAGCACCCCACCCGCCAGCGCCGCGGCCGGCAGCAAGCGCCGGTGCACCGGCCCCACCAGGAAGCGCGCGATGTGGGGAACGAGCAGCCCCACGAATCCCACGATGCCGCACACGGCGACCGCCGCCGCGGTCATCAGGGACGCGGCCGCCAGCAGGATCGTGCGGCTGCGCTCGACATTCACTCCGAGGGCCGCGCCCGTGGTGTCGCCCCAGAGCAGGAGGTCGAGGTCGCGCGCGAGGTACCAGGCCGCCGCCAGGCCCAGGACCATGTAGGGCAAGACGATCTCCACGTGATCCCAGCGCGCCGAGGCCAGGCTGCCCAGCAGCCAGAAGAGGATCTGGTGGATCGCATTGCGGCTGACGACGAGCATCAGCGAGACGACCGCGGAGATCGCCGCGGCCAGCGCGATGCCCGTGAGCAGCAGCCCCTCCGTGTGCAGCCGCCCGCGGCGGCGGTTGAGCAGGTAGACGAGCGCCACCGCGCCCAGCGCGAAGACGAACGCCGCCAGGGGCACGGTCGAGAACTTCCACAGGCTGGCGCTCCACCCGAGCAGCATGGCGAGCACGGCGCCCAGGGCCGCTCCCGAGCTGACGCCCACGAGGTAGGGGTCAGCCATGGCGTTGCGGAAGAAGCCCTGCATGATGACGCCCGCCACCGACAGGAGCATCCCCACCAGCACCGCCAGCACGGCCCGCGGCAGGCGGATTCGCAGGACGATGCCCGCCTCGGGGCTGTCGGCTTGACCGCGCAGGGCCGCGAGCAGGGCCCGGGCGGCGTCGCCGGGCCCCACCTGCGCGGTGCCGAGCCCGAGGGAGACGAAGACCGATGCGAGCAGCCCGCAGGCGAGGAGAGCCATCCAGACGCCCGACCCGCGGAAGGGTCCGGTCTCGCTGTCGGGGCTCCAGCTCATCGCGCCGCGCCTCCTTCTTCGGGGGGCCAGAGCTCGGGGTGAAGGAAGCGCGCCAGCTCCTCCAGAACCTCGAAGACCCGCGGGCCGGGACGCTGCAGCCGGTCCTCGTCGATGAGGAGCATGCGCGGATCGCGGGCGAGGGGGGTGTCCCGCCAGCCCTCGTGCGTGCGGAAGATCTCGAGCGCGCGGGCGCGCACCACGGGCTCGTCGCCGCCCGATGTCGGGCCGTACGCTCCCAGCCAGACCTGCGGCCGCCGCGCGACGATGGCCTCGAGCGAGAGCGGGCACCAGTCCGCCGGCGCAGATGAGGCGACATTCTCACCCCCGGCCGCCTCGATCATGTCCTGGATGTACGACCCCGGACCGGCCGCCCAGCGCGAGCCCTCCAGCTCGCCCATGTAGACACGCGGGCGGCTCTCGGGCGGCAGGCCGCCGGCTTGCGCGCGCACGCGCTCCAGCCGCAGGCGGAGGCTGTCGGCCAACAGAGCGGCCCTCTCCCGGCGCCCCGTGACCTCGCCGATCTCGACGATGAGCGCCAGGATCCGCCCAAGCCCTCCGCGCGCCTCGACCGCGTAGACGGGAATGTCCAGCCGCGCGAGCGATTCCATGAACTCGACGGGATTGCCCCGCGTCGCCAGGACCAGATCCGGCGCAAGCGCGTGGACCGCCTCGAGGCTGGGATCGGCGACGCCCCCGACCCGGGGCAAAGCGGCGACCTGCGGCGGGAAGTTGCAGTAGCTCGTGACGCCCGCCACCTCGCCAGGGCCGCAGCCGATGGCGAAGAGGATCTCCGTGAGGTTCGGCGACAGGGAGACGATGCGGCTGGGGGGGACGCGCCAGCGGACGAGGTGGCCCAGCGCGTCCGTGAAGGTGCGCTCGGGCGCGGCAGCGGCGGAGGCCTGCGGCGCGCGGGCGCCGGCAGCGGCGGGCGTGGCGAGCGACGGCGTCACGGCCGCCGACGCGGCGACCGCCGCCGCCCATGCCCAGGCGCGGAGGTGGCGAAGCGGCCGGATGGACCGGGCCAGGGAGGTTGTTGTCCAGGGGCAACTCTGTAATCTATTGAAAGGTAAATACATACAGAATCGACCGTGTGGGGGTGTTCTTTGATGTAGACCCATGCGCGTGCCTTGGGCAGGACGCGAGGCTCGATCGCCGCGGGCCATGCCCCCTAGAACTCCCACAGGCACTGCGGCCGTCCCGATTCATCGTGCTGGACCCGCATGTTCGCCCCGAAGACCTCATGGATCATCGCCCGCGTGATGATCTCCCGCGGCGAACCGGCCAGCCGCAGCCGGCCCGCGTGGAGCACGAGCACCTCGTCGCAGGTGGCCGCGACGAGGTTCAGGTGGTGATCGGCCACGAGCACGCCCATCCCGCGGTCGCGCGCCAGGGTCGCGAGGCGCTCGTAGGTCTCCTGCTGGTAGCGCAGGTCGAGGCTCGCGACGGGCTCGTCGAGCAGCAGCACCGGCGTCTCCTGCGCCAGCGCTCGCGCCAGCAGCACGCGCTGACGCTCTCCGCCGCTCAGGGTCTGCAGGGCGCGGTTGCGCAGGGGGAGAAGCTCCATGCTCGCGAGCACCCCCTCGATCGCGCGGCGATCGCCGGCCAACAGCGGCGCCCACGGTCCGAGGTGCGGATAGCGGCCGAGCGTCACGGTCTCTTCCACCGTGATCTCGACGTCCACCGCGGAGAACTGCGCAACCAGGGCGATCTGGCGGGCGATGGCGCGCCGGGAGAGGGAGCCCATCGGTTGGCCCGCCAGCTCGACCGCCCCCGCTACCGGTTGCAGCAGGCCGCAGAGGGCGTGGAGCAGCGTCGTCTTGCCGCAGCCGTTGGGCCCGATCAGCGCGACCAAGCGCCCGGCGGGCAGCTCGAGCGAGACCTCGCGGAACACCTCCCGCGTCCCGTAGGCCGCCGCCAGCCCGCGCGCTGCCAGCAGCACGCGCCCGCCGGGCTCGGCGCCGAGGGCGTCCGGCCGGCCGCCCC
>CAZDKK010000070.1:0-23456 GCA_964506245.1 uncultured bacterium
CCGCGGCCGCCCGGCGTCGCGAGCTCGATTCGGCCGCCGCCCCGCGGGAAGAAGCCAAGGCGCTCGAGGCGCACGCGGGCGGGGTACCCCAGCGCTTCGAGCAGGGGCAGCAGCACCTGCGCGGTGTGCTCGAGCGGCGGCGCCCAGGCCACGTGCGTGCCGCCATCGATACGCAGTCGCGCTGGCCCCGGCGCTTGCAGCAGCGGCAACAGCGCCGCCTGCGCGACCAGGGTGGTCGCGCCCGCCGTCCCCACCGCAACCTCGTACTCCCCCGCCCGGAGCGGGCCCGGCTTGAAGCACAAGGAGGAAGAGCCCAGCTCAGCGCCCTCGACGGTGCCTCCGCAGATGCGCGCCACGGTGGCCACCGCCGTCAGGTGTTGCGCCTTGAGCCCCGGCTGCCTGCGCCCGGCGCGGATGTGCGTGATCCGGAAGGGACGGGCGAGGCAGGCAGAGAGCGCCAGCGCGGTGCGCAGCACCTGGCCACCGCCCTCGCCCATGCGTCCGTCGATCTGGATCATGGGACCTGGCGCCTCCCATAGCGGTACAACGCGATCGACGCTATCATGCGGGCGATCGCGGTCCAAGGCCGCGCAGCAGGGCGAGGGGGCGCGACCCTGATCCGGGAGGACGAAAGGGGTTGATCCAGCGCAGGCGCACACGACCGGTGCGGGTCGGCGGGGTTATGGTCGGCGGCGGCGGACCGATCGTGATCCAGTCGATGACGACGACGACGCCCGAGGACCTGGAGGGCAGCCTCGCGCAGATCGGCGCGCTGCAAGCGGCGGGGTGCCAGATCGTCCGGCTGGCGGTGCCCTCGATCGAGGCCGCTCGGGCGCTCGCGCCCCTGCGCGAGGCGATGCGCGCGCGAGCCCTCGATGTGCCGCTCTGCGCCGATGTGCACTTCAACCCGCGTGCGGCTTACGAGGCCGCACGGCACGTCGAGAAGGTGCGCATCAATCCCGGCAACTTCGCCCCCACGCCCGAGGAAGCGCGCCAGCGATTGGCGCCCCTCATCGATCTCGCGCGCGAGCGCGGCATAGCGCTGCGCATCGGCGTGAACCACGGCTCGCTGGCCCCGCACGTGGCCGCGGCCTATGGCCACGGGCCGCGGGGCATGGTGGCCTCAGCGATCGAGTATTTGCGCTTCTGCCGCGACGCGGGGTTCGAGCAACTCGTGGTCGCGCTCAAGGCCTCGAACCCGGCGATCATGGTGGCGGCCAATCGCCTGCTCGTCGAGACCCTGCGCGCGGAAGGGATGGACTACCCCATCCACCTGGGCGTCACCGAGGCCGGTGCGGGTCAAGAGGGCGTGCTGCGCAGCGCGCTCGGGATCGGCGCTCTGCTGCTGGAGGGCATCGGCGACACGATCCGCGTGAGCCTGACCGGCGACCCCGTCCCCGAGATCGAGGCCTGCCGGAGGATCCTGCGCGCGGTGGAGGCCGAGAGCGCGGCCAGCTCGACGCAGCTCGCGCCCGCGACCGCGCGGGCGTCGGTGCTCTCCCGTTGGGGCAAGCTCACCGTGGGGGCAACGCGCCCGCCCTGTGTCGAGCTGGTCCTGCGCTTGCGCCCCCACAAGAACGGCGAACGCACCGCAGCCTGGGAGGGCCTCGAGCGGACCCTGGGACTTGCGGCTCCCGAGTCCCCGGCCGAGTCGATCCTGCTGATGGACCCCGAGGCCCCGCGCCGCGCGGATGTCTGGGCAGACGCAGTCCTCGAACTGCGTGCGCGCCTGGCCGCCCGCGAGGCACCGCCGGCTGTCTGGTTGTCGTGGCCCGCCGGCGAGCTTGCGCGGCTGCCGGCCGAGATCGCCACAACGGTTGATGGCCTCCACCTGCTGGTCGATGCGGCCATCCCACCGCCCCGGATCGCTCGCGGTCTGGAAGCGCTCGCGCGGGCGCGCCCGGATTTGGCGCTCCGCTGGCACCTGGCCGCGACGGCCTCGGTCGCGCTGGCCTCCGCGCTGGTGGAGGCGACGCGCGCGGCCGGGCTGCCGGCGCCGGCACTGACGTGGAGCGGACCTGACCTGGCCGCCGTGGGACGCACCCTGGCCGAACGGGTCGTCGCCGGGCCGGGCGCCGACGCCTCCTTGCGCCCAGTGCTGGTGGGATGGATGCCAGCAGATCCGGTCCACGCCGCGATCGCGTTCGGTCCCCTGCTCCTGGACGGCGGCATCGATGCGCTGATCGTCGACGGGCCTGATCCGCAGCCCGCCTACGATCTGCTGCAGTTGACACGACGGCGACTGCTGCGCGCCGACTTCATCTCGTGCCCGGGCTGCGGCCGTCTGGCCTACGACCTCGAAGGCGCAGTGCGGAGTCTGAAGGCCAAGTTCGGTCACCTCGCGGGGGTCAAGATCGCGGTGATGGGCTGCGCCGTGAACGGCCCCGGCGAGATGGCCGATGCCGATGTGGGCTACGTCGGCTCGGCGGCCGGCAAGGTCGATGTGTACGCGGGGCGCGAACGCGTCGGACGCGCGCTCGATCCGGTGCAGGCCGAGGCTCTCCTCGTGGCGCTGCTGCAGGCGCGGGGATTGTGGCGAGAACCGCCGGCGAGCCGGTGACTTGGGTTGTGGAGCGAATTCCACAATCCCCGTTCCACGATCTACCCGGCTGCGTATCGCCGCCCGATCCGCAGCGTCCGGTGATCGCGCGCCACGTCGAACCGCCGGGCAAGCACCTCCCGGTAGCCGCCCTCGGCTGCCGGTCGGTCGTTGATGGACTCGATCACCACGCCCCGCCGCGGCCGGACGGCACGCGTCAGAAGGTGTTCGAGGAATCCCATGTACTCACCAAGCCGCGGGTGATCCGGTCCGACGCGCACCTCGAGCTCTCGCCCACGGCGCTGTGATACGATCACGAGGGTCGGGCCGTCGAAGACCAGATGGGTCGAGCTCGTGCGCCGCGGGTAGTCCAGCCCAGCCAGATCGAGTCCGCACGGCGAGGCCGGATCGGCCGCGTTCATCCAGAAGATGCGCTCGACCGGCAGACTGGCCTGCAGCCGCGCCAGCGCGCTGGGTGCGATGAACTGGAGGCCGGGGATGCCCGCGAAGAAGTGCCCGCCGATCACCTCGCCCCCGAGCTCCATGATGCGCAGGGTGCGCAGGAGCGCCGGCCACTGCAGCGCGGGCAGTTCACGCTGGAGCAGCTCGCGGAAGAGCAGGCCATAGCGATCCAGGAGCACGCGGGCGCGTTCCTTGTTGACCTCCTCCAGCTCGAGCGCGTCGTCGGGCGGGTCCGGTCGCGGCAGGCGTATCCACGCGCCGCCGAAGGGCCGGGTCACCCGCCAGCGGTCGAAGCGTGCCGCACTCCCCGGCCCGCGAGGGCCGGAACGCTGGGATGGCCGGGGCGGTGTCTCGGCCCGGAACCCACTCGCGATGCCCTGGCGCAGTGCCGCCATCGCGGTGTTCGTCACGCGTCCCGCCCAGGCGAGATCCCATAGCGCGTGCGCGAGCTCGGCCGAGTCCGCGTGGCCCGCCTGCGCGAGGAGTTCCTCGAGCGGGAAACGCCCCGGCCCGCTGGGCAGACACCGATCGAGCAGCCGGTCCAGCTCGGCGGCAGCGAGCGGATCCTCGGCGCTGGGAAAGAGCCCGACCTCGCTCAGCAATGCGAAAATCACCCGGCGCGGGCCGCTGCCCATCCACACCAGGTCGCTCTCGGCCAACAGGCCGTCCAGCCAGGCCGGGCGGTAGTTGACGAAGCGCGCCGGAAGGATCTCCTCCTCCCAGAGGGCGGCATCCGCCGGGTAGCCGAAGAGTCGCTCCATCGCGCCCGGGAGGTCCTCGGAACCCGCCCGAGCGCCGAGATCCTGCTGGGTGGCCAGGAACAGGGCCAGCTCCGCGACCGGGCGTGCCGAGAACGTCGGCCTCCGTCCCGCGCGCAGCGCGCGCAGCAGGCGGGCGAGGTTGCTCGAATCGCAGGCTTGGATGCCGGCGGCGCCCTCGGCGATGTGGTCGAGCACCACCTCGCCGCGATCGGCCAGATCCTGCAGGATCAACTCGATCTCCGCGGCGGACAGGCCCAAAGCCGGCCCGAGCGCGCCCGCCTCCCACGGCCCCTCGAACCGCAGCCACTCGTTCAGCAGCGTCACGAGCGATTCGGTCGCGTCGCCGCCGGCCGTCGCGCTCCCGGTCAGGGTCTGGACCGCCGCCTGAGCCTCGTGTGTTGCCGGGGTCCCATCCAGGGCGGCCGAGAGCAGCCGAGCGTCCAGGCCCCACGGCAGCGCACGGCGCAGGAAACTCACCCGCTCGACATGCGCGATGAGCGCGGGACCTGGCTCGACGCGCGCGGCCCCAACGGGCACTGCTGCGGCCAGCGCCACCACGCGGCGCGCGACCTCCTCCAGGAGCGACCCCCCGTCGACCCCGTGATCCCGGGTCATCGCCGCCAGCAGCTCGTGCCACTCCTCAGCCAGCAGGAACACGCGCTCCTTGACCCACTCGACCAGTTCCCCGGCGTCGCGCGGCGCGTAGCCCGGGTGGGTGCGGTGGAGCTTGGCGCGCAGGGTCGCGATCAGCTCGACGGGCACCCGCGGTCTCAGCTCGCCGGCGTGGACGATCTCCTCGATCAGGTCGGGACGCGCGGCTGCCGCCCGGCCCGTGGGCACATCGTCGTCGTACATGAGGACATTCGTGCGCTGGTAGATGATCTCGGCCGCGAAGGGCGAGGGCGCAGCGGTTGTCACCTCGCTGACCGCAATGGTCCCCGCAGCGATCTCCTCCAACGCGCTACGCAGCGCCTCGAGATCGAACTCGTCCTGGAGGCACGTGCGCCAGGTCTCGAGCGTGATCGGGAACTCTTCCTGGCTGGCAACCGCATCCATGAGCTGCTTGGCGCGCCGGCGGCTGAGCCAGAGCGGCGTGCGGCGCCCGAAGCCGCCGCGTTCGAGCAGGAGGGCTCGCCCGGCGTTCTCGCGGAAGCGTGCGCCGAAGAAGCCCGTCTCGGCCAGCGTGTGGCGCAGGAGGGTCTCGATCTGGCCGGCGGCGACCAGCCGCAACAGCTCCGCGGCCGGCAGGTGTTCGGGGGCCTCGAAGGCGATGCAGTCCTCCTCCACCGCCACATCGATCCGCCGGCGCAGGCGCGCCTCCAGAGCGGCACCGAGGGCCAGGGCCCACGGGCGATTGAGGCGGCTGCCCCACAGCGTGTGCACCACCGTGAGGCGCCGCTCCCCCGTTGTCTGGAGTTGGCGAACGTGCTCCACCACGACGTGGTGGCGATGGGGAAGATCGCAACCCGTCGCCGCCCTCTGCTCGCGCAACACCCGCACGATCTCGCGCGCCGCCTCTTCCTCGAGCGGGTACGCGCGGGCCAGTTCCTCGGGAAGCGACGGCTCGGGCAGGCGCGCGTGGATCTCCTCGAGCAGGCGCAGGCGACGCTCGGCCAGCCAGAAACCGATGCCGGGCCGCTCGTAGCGCCAGAAGGGCGTCATCACCGCACCGGGCGGGCCCGGGCGCACGAGCACGTCATCCTGCGTGACGCGCTCGATGCGCCAGGTCTGCGCGCCCATCGTGAAGCTGTCGCCGATGCGGCGTTCCCAGACGAACTCCTCGTCCAGCTCGCCCACGACCGCGCGGGTGTCAGCCAGGCGCAGGCGGAAGTAGCCGCGATCGGGGATCGTGCCCCCGGCGCCGTAGAGGAGGAGCGGCGCACCCGGCCGGGCTCGCGCAGTGCCCGCCGCGCGGTCGACGCTGATTCGCGGGCGCAGCTCGGCCACCCGCGCGTCGGCGTACCGCCCGGCCAGCATCTCGATCACGAGGTCGAAGAGGCGGCGCGGCAGGTGCCGATAGGGCTCAGCCGTGCGGATCGCGTCGAAGAGATCATCCAACCGCCACGCCTCAACGGCCGTCATGGACAGGATCACCTGCGCGAGCACATCCAGCGGGGCGCTCGGGGGGGTGATGGGCTCGATCGCGCCCTCCAGCACGCCGCGCGCGACCACGGCGCCGGTCAGCGTGTCGAGCGCGTGGGTCGCGTAGAGGCGACCGCGGCTCGTCTCCCCCACCCGATGGCCGGCGCGCCCCAGGCGCTGCACGGTCGCGGCGATCGAGGGCGGCGTCCCCACCAGCAGCACGCGATCGATCGCCCCGACGTCGATGCCCAGCTCGAGCGAGCTCGTGGCCACGATCGCGGCGAGCTCGCCGGCCTTCATCCGCTCCTCGACCACCTCGCGGATCTCGCGCGAGAGCGAGCCATGGTGCGCGTAGACGCGCTGCTCGCCCAGGTGGGCGTTGATGAGGCGCGCCAAGCGTTCGACCAGCCGGCGGCTGTTGGCGAAGATGAGGGTCGAGCGCGCGTCCGAGAGCTCGCGGGCGATCTCCTGTGCCAGCGTGTTCCAGATCGGGTGGCCGTCGTGCACCGCGGGGTGCGGCAGCTCGCTCACCTTGCGATGGCACACGCGCAGGTCGTACGACTTGTGCCCGGCCGCATCGACGATCGCCACGCGGCGGGGCCGGTAGGATGCGCCTCTACCCGGGTCGCCGGGGGTGCCGGCGACGGGCTCGAGACCACCCACCCACGCCGCCACGCGCTCGAGCGGCCGCACGGTCGCGGACAGGGCGACGCGCTGGAACTCGCCGGCCACGCGCGCCAGCCGCTCGACCGCGGTGATCAGGTGCGTGCCGCGCTTCGCGCCCGCCACGGCGTGCACCTCATCCAGGATGACCGTGCGCACGCCCGAGAGCATCCGCTGGCCGCTCGCCGAGGTGAGGAGGATGTTCAGGCTCTCGGGCGTGGTGATCAGGATCTCCGGTGGATGGCGCAGGGCACGGCGGCGCTCGGCCGGCGGGGTGTCGGCGCTGCGCGTGGCGGTGCGTATCGGTGCAAAGGGCTCGCCGGTCTCAGCGAAGAGCCGCGCGAGCTCGGCGAGCGGGGTGGTCAGGTTGCGCTGGATGTCGTTGTTGAGCGCGCGCAGGGGGGAAACGTAGAGCACGCGCACCGTGTTGCCGTCCCAGGCGCCCGCGGCCAGCCGATCGATCGCCCACAGGAAGGCCGCGAGTGTCTTGCCGCTACCGGTCGGCGCTGTGACCAGGACATGCTCGCCTGCGGCGATGCGCGCCCACGCGAGGCGCTGCACCTCGGTCGGCTCGCCGAGGCGCTCGGCGAACCAGCGCCGGAGCAGGGGGTGGAAGATGTCGGGCACCGAGCTTGGGGCCATGGTCCTCTCCGCACCCGTCGTTCTGGCACTCAGAGCGTGCAGCCGGAAGCGGTCTTTGTTGATCCCTGTCATCCTAAGCGCCGCAGCCGTGGTCGTCCACGCCTTCATCCGGTTCCGGCTCGCCATGCAGGCTGAGATCCTGCGCCGCGGGCAACACATCGCCGCCTGCCAGTCTCCGCTTGAGAAATACCCTCAGGCCGATGAGTATCGAATCGTCAGAAGCGCGGTTGGGGCAAGGGCGAGGGCAAGGAGGCAAGCCATGAGCGGAGAAACCGCTGACAGGACACCCACAGCGTCAGGCGCGCATCGGGGCAAGAAGGCCGACCCCGGCGCCGGCGCGACCGACCTGAGCAGCCACCTCGCAGAGGAGCGGACGGACCTCGCGCTCACAAGGAACTACCTCGCCTCGGAGCGGACGCTCATGGGCTGGATCCGGACGGCGCTCTCCATGATCAGCTTCGGCTTCACCATCGGGAAGATCGGACAGACCCTGCAGAGTGTCGAGTTCAAGGGGGTTTTTCGCGCGACCCGCACCGTGAGCATCGATACCATTGCCTACTTCCTCGTGGTCCTCGGCACCGCGGCGCTCTTCGCGGCCACCGTACAGCACATTCTGCGTGTGCGTCAGTACCGGTCCATGGGCCTTCGCAGCCGTTACGGGATCGCGGTCTGGGTCGCCGTCACACTGGTCGTGGCGGGGGGATTTGCCTTCACCGCCCTGGTGACGAAGCTGTAAGCGTCGCGGGGAACTGGGGCGTCTGGAATGTTGCCCCTCGGGGCCGACGATGCTAGTCTCCCCGCGGTTGCCGACCGTCGGGACGTCGGGCTGCCTCAGCGAAAAGGGCCAGAAGCCCCCGCGGATCGATTGGAGCGAAGGAGTCGGTCGGCATCCGGCGCGGGCTCTGCCACCGTATGCCTGATGCTCTGGCGGAGGCGAGAATGAGCGCGTCCGGTGCGGGAGGAATTGCAGGATTCCTACCGGGACTGGCGGCACTCAGCCAGTATGACCGCGCCTGGTTTCGCCACGACCTCGTGGCCGGAGTGTCGGTCGCAGCCGTCGCCATTCCCATCGCAATCGCTTACTCACAGCTCGCGGGTGTCCCACCCGTCCATGGGCTCTACGCCAGCATCCTGCCCCTGGTCGCCTACGCGCTCTTTGGCACATCGCGGCAGCTGATCATGGCTCCCGACGCGGCAACCTGCGCCATTGTCGCCGCCGTCGTCGTCCCGCTCGCCGGATCCGACCCCACGCGGTACGTCTCGCTGACGATGACGCTGGCGATGGTGACCGGCCTGGTCTGCATCGCGGCGGGCGTGCTGCGGCTCGGCTTCATGACGAACTTCCTGGCCCGCCCCATCCTGACGGGGTACCTGAACGGCATCGCGATCTGCATCATCAGCGGTCAGCTCGGTCGGCTCTTCGGCTTCTCGCTCAAGCCCACCGGCTTCTTTCGGCTGCTCGCGGAGTTCTTCTCCAAGCTGGGTGAAACCCACGGGCTGACCCTCGCGATCGGTCTGGGAGCCCTGGTCCTGTTGCGCCTGCTCAAGCGCCTGGGGCCGAAGCTTCCCGCCCCGTTGCTCATCGTCGCGCTCGGGATTGCAGCCTCGAGTCTCCTGCGCCTCGGCGAACGCGGGGTCGCGTTGCTGGGGGCGATTCCCGCAGGGCTGCCAAGGTTGATGATCCCGAACGTCGGCATAGGCGATCTCGGCCCGCTGGCGCTGGGCGCTGTAGGGCTCGCGCTGATCAGCTTCAACAGCGCCATGGTGACGGCGCGCAGCTTCGCAGTGAAGAACCGCTACGAGATCGACTCGAACCGGGAGTTCATCGCGCTCGGCGTGGCGGACATCGGAGCGGGGCTGCTGCAGGGATTCGCCGTCAGCGGCGCCGATTCGCGTACGGCGGTCAATGATTCCGTCGGCGGGAAGAGCCAGGTGACCGGCCTGATCGCGGCCGGCTTGCTGGTCCTGACGCTGCTTCTTCTGACGAGGCCGCTCGCCTCGCTGCCCGTCGCAGTGCTGGCCGCGGTGCTGGTCAGCTCGGCGTTCGGCCTCTTCGACTTCAAGAGTCTCGCGCGGCTGCGGGCGATCAGTCCGCAGGAATTCCGCCTCTCGCTCATCACCCTGCTCGGCGTCATCACCGTCGGCGTGTTGCCGGGCGTCCTGGTCGCCGTCGCCTTGGCGCTGGGACAGCTTGTGGCCCGAGCCTCCCGCCCGAACGAGGCCGTGCTGGGACGCGCACCGGACACCGGGGCTTACCACGACTTGCGCAACCGCCCCGACGCCGAGACCGTTCCGGGTCTGGTGATCTACCGCTTCGATGCTTCCCTGGTGTTCTTCAACACGGATTACTTCAAGTCCCGCGTCCGGAGTGTCGTGCGGGAGGCACAGATCGTGCCGCGCTGCCTCATTCTCGACGCCGGGACCATCCCAGGCATCGACACGACGGGCGCTGCAGGCCTCGGTGAGGTCTGCAGCGAACTGGCCGATAGAGGTGTCATTCTCGCCGTGGCGGCAGCGAAGGGTCAGGTCCGCTGGATGCTGGATCGAACCGGGCTCACGCAGCAGATCGGGCCCCAGCGGCTCTTCCCCACGCTCGAATCCGCAGTTCGGGCGATGGCGGCCATGAAGTTGTAATCCGGCAGGAGGGAGGGGATGGTTGCGATGGAGCTGAGATCGGCTGGACTGGTCGTGGCGACGTGGGTGATGGCATCGGCGGTGGCGACGGCGGAAGAGCCCCGGGGCTGGCAGGCAGAGCTCACGCCCATGGCTTGGATCGCCGGTGTCGAGGGCACCGTGACGGTGGACGGGCAGAAAACGGAATTCGAGAAATCGGCCAGCGACCTCTTCGACTTCGTCGAGTTCGCCGGCGGGCTGACGGGCACCGTGCAGTACAATCGTTGGGTCTTGCGGGGGCAGTTCGATTACTTCGGCATGAGCACCGATGCCCTGGATGTGGAAGACCGGCCCCAGGGTGGCAGTCTGGAAACGGACATGGTCCTCACCGAGCTTGGAGCGGGCTACCAGTTCAACGGCTGGAAGGAGGGCCAGACCTTTGACCTGCTGATCGGGCTGCGCTCTCTCCACACCGAGAACGATCTCGAGGTGTACGGCGAGGGCGGCGGATCGTACAGCAAGGATAGCGATCTCCTGGATCCGCTGTTGGCCCTGCGGGGCAGCGTTCCGATCCTGCCCTCGAAGATCAAGGGGCTGCGGCTCAACGCGTTTGCGGCCATCGGAGGTGGGGGCGACTCGCAGCTGGTCTACGAGCTGCAGCCGCAGCTCCAGTACAGGATCAACACGACGTTCACCGCACGCCTGGGCTATCGCCGGGTCGGGTGGCAGGTCGACAGTGACCAGAACCAGGACGAGCTGGACTTTGCCCTGGCCGGCCTCATCCTCGGCCTCGGTGTGACATTCTGACGCGTCACGCAGCGCGAGACCCGCGCTACTCGTAAGCGAACACGCGCTTCCAGTCGGCCTTCATGTCCGCCACCGTCCAGCCTCTCGCCTGCGCTTCGTCGAGGCCCTTGTCGAGGCGTCCGATCCTGGAGGCGCGGTCGTAGGCCCACTCCCGGTCGGCGTCGGTGTGGTGGACGTAGAGGCAAAGGCTCGGACCCGGGCCGGCGGCGGTCCATTCAAGCATCTGGAGGTCGCCGTCGGCGTTGCCAAAAGCCGCCACGGGGCGGCGCCCGATGTGCATCTGGATGCCCACGGGCTTGCCGGGGCCGTCGTCCATGAAGTCGAGCTCGGGCAGGCGGATGAGCACCGGTTTACCATCGCGCAGTTCGAATTTCGTCCGGATGCTGCTGCCGATGACCTGCTCGGCGGGCACACCGTACACGCGTTCTGACCAGGGCCGGAGGAACTCGATGCCCCCACCGGTCACGATGTACGTCTTGAACCCGTGCGCCCTCAGGCATTCGAGGAGTTCCAGCATAGGCAGATAGACCATCTCGGTCAGCAGGCGCCCCGTTCTCGGGTGCTTGGCAGTGGCGATCCAGTCGCCGACAGCCCTCGCGTACTCCTCGGTCGTCGTGCCCGCGTGGGTCGCCATGGCCAGCTGCGCGACGGCCCGCTCACCGCCCGCGAACGCCGCCTCCGGGTCGCCCCTGAGAACCGAGGCGAACGGCTCCTGCGTTCCCCATTCTGGATGCTGCGGCGCAAGCGCCTTGACACGGTTCAGCACAAACAGGAACTGGAAATAGACTGGCTGCTCGGCCCAGAGGGTGCCGTCGTTGTCGAACACCGCAATGCGCTCGCCCGGGGACACGAACTCGGGCGAACCGGCTGTGGTCGTCCTTTCAACGAACTGAAGGACTGCCTGCTTTGCCGCGCCCTCGTTCCACGAAGGCAGCGGGTCGGCGGCGAACGCGTTCGGGATCAGCGCCAAGCAGATCAGGCAGGCGAGCGTCCTGGTTGGCACCGTTCCCCTCCTTTCGGCCGTCCCGCTCGCTAGCGGAGCCTGAACCCCACATCGAGCCGCACGATGTCGAAATCGTCGGACGCGCCGGCGTCCACCCAGAGCTTCTCGTATCCGGCTCGGATGCTCCACAGATCGGTCACCTGGCCGCTCAGGCCGGCTCCCACCGCGTAGGACACGGCGTCGTCGCTATAGGTGGTGGCGTAGGTCACGCAGGTCTCTCCCAACCACGGATCCCACCAACACGCCCCCTCGATGTCCGACGGGATGTTCGTGTCCACCATTGCCCAACCGATCGCGCCTTGTAAGAAAGGCGTGAACCGTTTGGGGAGAATGTTGCACACCGCGTTGACCGCGAGGTTTGCGGTATCCATCCAGTCGCTGTAGTCGACAGTCTTGTCTGGATCGTCCGCGCCGACGACATGCGCGCTGTACCCGACGGTCCGCCATGACGCGGAAGCGCCGACGTTGAATCGCTCGTTGATGTTGTAGCCGATGTTGAAGCCATAGCCGAGATCGTCCTCGAAGGACAGGTGGGATCCGTGCTTTCCATCATAGTCGCGCGAACCGGTGTACCGCGTCTGGATACTGAGCTCCCAGGTTCCGGTCCGATCGCTGGGACCGAACAGCGGCGACTTCCCCCAGGCGCCGCTCACGATCGTGCAGAAGAGCACGATCGCTGAGAAGAGACGCAATCTGGCCATCTCGGAAACCTCCCTTGGTTGAGACACCGAAGACCGCGACTCGATAGATCGGCCTCGTCTTGATCGACCCCTGGCGCTGTCATCAGATGCTGCGACATGGCGTTCCCGACCAGGCGACCATCGGCGGAGGTTACCGCCCTCCCGGCGGGTCGTCAAGATGCCGCGAGGCGCCCGGTGAGGTCCGGCTCTGGGTGGTGAGCGGTGCATGTCGTACAAGAATCGGGCCCCTGCGAACGGGGGACGATCGTAGGCACCTCGTCGGAGGAATGCCCCAGCGTCGTCAGGATCGGAGGACCTTGCGGCCGGGGCTCGCGGTGGCTTGACGGCCCGCCGGCCGCGCGCTAGCGTCCGGGTCGGCGCATCCACCGCGCAGACCGAGGAAGGAGTTCTGGCCATGAACTACCACCGAGTGCTGCGATCCGTGGCATCCATCTTTGTCCTCATCCCTGCCCTCGCGCTTGGCAGCGCCGACGATCCGGTGTCGAGCGCCGACGATCCGGGCTGGCCACGCCAGATTGACGGACCCAAGGGCACACTCATTGTTTACCAGCCCCAGCTCGACAGCTTCCAGGCCGATGTGCTGACGGGCCGCGCCGCCTGCTCGATCCTGCCGAACGGCAAGAGCGACCCCGTATTTGGAGCCTTCTGGTTCTCGGCCAAGCTGCGGACCGACCGTGATGCGCGCACCGCGGATCTGGATCAGCTCGAGATCCGGGACGTGCGCTTCCCGGATATCACCGCCGCGCAGCAGGAGGAGTTCGCGCGGTTCGTCGAGAACGTGGTCGAGAAGGACCCGCCGACGCTCTCCCTCGATCGATTGCTGGCCGCGATGGCAGCCGTCGAGCAGGAGCAAGCGGCAGCGGGGCAACTCAAGAACGATCCGCCCGCGATCGTCTACTCGAGCGATCCGGCGGTGCTGCTCCTCTACGACGGCGAGCCGGTGGTCCGCCCGATCCCGGACAGCAACCTCCAGCGGGTCATCAACACCCCCTTGGTGGTGGTGCTCGACCCGGATCACCAGAGGTATTACCTCGGTGACGGTGTCAACTGGTACGACGCGTCCAGCCCGAAGGGGCCCTGGAGTCCCGGGGCGACGCCTCCGAAGTCGGTGCTGGCGCTGGCGCCGCCGGATTCCGCGATCCAGGCGGCAGGCATCGAGACGTACGCCAAGCCACCTCGCGTGATCGTCGCCATTGAGCCGACCGAGCTGGTGCAGACCGATGGAGCGCCGGAGTATACGCCGCTGGTGGGAAGCGAACTCCTCTACATCAAGAACACCGAGCAGGACCTCTTCAAGGACATCGCATCGCAGCAGTTTCTCCTGCTTCTCTCAGGGCGCTGGTATGCGAGCGTGAAGCTCGAAGGCCCGTGGCAGTACCTCCCCGCCGAGCAGCTGCCGGCGAGCTTCCGCGAGATCCCGGAGGACTCGAGCAAGGGCGGAGTGCTTGCCAGCGTTCCTGGCACGCCGCAGGCGCACGAGGCGGTGATCGACGCGCAGATCCCGCAGACCGCCGCGATCAAGCGGGGCGAGGCCATGCTCGCGGTCGAGTACGACGGCGAGCCGAGATTCGAGAAGGTGACCGGCACCGACATCGAGTATGCGGTGAACACCGGCACGCAGGTGTTGAAGACCGATGGCAAGTACTACGCTTGCGTCGAGGGCGTCTGGTACGTGTCGTCCGGGCCTACGGGTCCCTGGCAGGTGAGCCTGGAGCGCCCTGCCCAGGTCGAGCAGATCCCACCGAGCAATCCCTGCTACAACACCAAGTACGTGTACATCTACGACTCAACGCCCGAGGTCGTCTACGTGGGCTACACGCCGGCCTACCTGGGCTGTTACCTGTACGGCCCCACGGTTGTCTACGGAACTGGATACTTCTACTATCCGTGGATCGGCCCCGTCTACTATTACCCGCGCCCCTACACCTGGGGCTTCTGCGTCCACTACAGCTCCTGGAACGGCTGGGTCTTCGGCTTAGGCGCGAGCAGCGGCTTCTACCACTTCAGCATGAGCTGGGGCTACTACGGCGGGCCGTACTATCGGCCGTATCCCGGCTACTGGGGCCGACCCGGAGGGTGGTACGGCCCGGGCGGCTATCGCCCCAACTACATCCACAACGGGGACATCAACATAAACATAAACAATCGGGTGTACGCGGGCAGCCGCTACCGGCCTCCCACCCAACCGGCACCGGGGGGCGTTCGAGTCAGCAACAACCTGTATCAGAGCCCCGCGACCCGGGACCGCGTCGCGAGCACCTCGCGGTCACTGGAGCGCCCGCCGGCCAAAGTGGCGTCGGACCGGCTCAATGACGTCTACGTTGGCCGCGACGGTAGTGTCTACCGGCGCGACCAGACCGGCTGGCAGCAGAGCCGGGGGGGCACATGGCAGTCCGCATCGGGCGTGGCCGACCCGAGTCGGACGGCGCCGCGGTCCGGCCTCGATGCGTCGCAGCTGGACCGCGACCATCAGGCCCGCGGCCGGGGCGAGCAGCGGGCGGAGAGTTACCGACGCAGCGGGGCGGCCCGCTCGAGCAGGGCGGCGCCCCGTCCGGGCGGAGGCGCCCGGCGATAGGAGTGCGTGCTGGGTACGCCTCGACCATGGGACGTCGAGTGCGGTGGGTCACCCTCGGGCGACCTCGCAACCCGGGATGGACAGGCGGGCCTCGGCCCGAAGAAAGGAGAACCATGAATCGTAGTGCGAAGGTAGCCTGCGGAATCGCGCTGTGCGCGCTGGCGGTGTCGTGCATGGGTACGACGCGCATGCTCGGCTCGTGGACCGATCCCGAGTATGACAGCGCGCCCGTGCACAAGGTGCTGGTCATCGGGCTGGGCGAGAACGTGGCCAACATCAGGTCCTTCGAGGGGGCCATGGCCAGTCAGCTGGAGAAGCGCGGCATCACGGCTGTCCTCGGTTCGAGCATCATACCGGCGGGCGCACCCTTCGACACGACCGGGGGGCGGCAGTACTGCCGGGAAAATGGCATTGAACTCGTGACGATCACGCGCATCGTCGGGCTTTCGAAGGAGACCGAGGTCGTGCCGGCGACCGCCTACTACGAGCCCGACCGGACCTATCACCGTTTCTTCCCCTACTACTACACCTCCTACAGCGTGGTCACCACGCCGGGCTACACCCGTCAGTATGCGGTGGTTACGGTGGAAACGAACGTCTATTCCATGAAGAACGAGCGGCTGATCTGGAGCGGGCAGTCGCAGGCCGTGGATCCCATCTCCGCGTTTGAGGCGGCCTCCGACTTCGCTGCCACGTTCGTGAGGGACATGGCCCGTTGCGGGATCTTCGGGAAGAAATAGCGCGGCCGGCGAGCGGCACTTGGTCGGCGATCGGGTTCTCGATGCGGAGAGGCTAGAACGTCTCCTGGAACCCCGCCCAGATACCCCGCGATCCGTCTTCGCCGAAGCCGACATCGAGGCATAGATTCGACTTGGCACGCTTGTCGACGAGGATCCGCAGACCCATTCCGAAACCCGTGGCGTAGTTGTCAAGGAGGTCCTCGCCGCCCGCCTCCGGGGTCCCGAACGACTCCGTGTTGACGAACGCCACGGCGCCCAGGAGCCCGTTTCGCGTGAGCGTCACGCGGTATTCCAACTCAGCGTACGCCATCCGGTCGCCCCGGAATCGGTTCCCGTCGTATCCGCGCCCCGCGCGTCCGCGTGGAACAGAACCCGTCGCGGGGAGATCGAAGAATGGAGCGACCCCCCCGGCCACGACGTCGCCGTAGAGCCAGAGCGCCAATCTGTGTCGGCCATTCAAATCCAGGCTCCCGTAGGTGCGAAGGTCCAGGTAGACTTCCTGCCAGTTCGAACTGCCGCCCAAGAGGTCCTTGAAGAACGACCGATAGCTGGCGTTGGCGAACCACCCCCGTGACGCGTTGACCGGGTTGTCGCGCCGGTCGATGAGCACGTTGCCGCTCAGACCGGCGGAGGTCTGCGTCTTCAGGTCGAGCCCGCTGTCCCGGCTGTACTGGACAAACGCCGATTGGTCCCATCTCGGCCCGGCCTTCCCCATCGGCCGGATATCCGTGCGCGTCACATAGTGGAGCCCGATCCCGGCGAAGAGGTCTGGGAGAACCTGGTGATAGGCCGACAGCAGGATCTTGGGGATGTACAGGTCCACTCCCAGCTTGGAGGAATCAGGCGAGTCAGTACCCAGGCTGTACACGGACTGCGGATACTTGGCCCACGCGGCATTCGCCTGGAAGAACCAGCGATTGCCGTTGGTGTATGCGTCGAACTTCGTGCCGACAGAGATCTGCTCCTCCAGCGAAATGCTGGCACCGGCTTGCACGGTCGAGGGGAACGTGCTTTGCGGATCGCCGCGAAAGATCGACGTCAGGAGGCCGACGCCGAAGATCACGCTCGTCACCGGGTCGTAGTTCAGGAACGGCGTCACAAGAAGCGCTCGCTTGCCATAGCTCACCGCTTCCACGCTGTCCTGGGCGGTGGGCTCCTTGTGGAGCACTTTCCGCAGAACGTCCATGGCGTCCGTCTGCGGTGGCGGGGCACTGCCTGCGGCAGGCTCTGAGCCAGTGGACGGCCAGGCGACCGAGGCGGTGAAGAAAACGGTGAGAAGGATGGCGGCGACCGGACCCACGACGGCGCGGCGCGGAGCCGGGCCGCGCTGGAAGCCTAGGTCCATGGGTGAAGTAGCCCCCGGCTCCCCGCGCCGGCGACGGATCGTCGGTGCCCGAGGATGACGATCTCGGCGCCGGGAAAAGGCCTCTCGGAGACACCCGCGAATCACGGGAGGACGATCGAGATCGTCCCGCGCAGGTCCCATTCCTGCGCATACTTGGACTTCTCGATGTAATAGCTGCCGGCGATGCCGACTCCCAGGAAGAACCTGCCGAATGGAGGAAGAATCTGGTTCACGCCCAGCGACACCGGTATCTGCCATTCATCCTCGTCGGCTTCCCAGTTGTAGGTGGTCTCCGAGCCCACGATGAGCGCGGTGCCGCGGCGGTTGACGAAGACCGAAATGGCCGGCTGAATGGTGGTCATGCTGACGTCTTCCCGGTCATCATCGCCCGCGAACGACCACATGTGCGTCAGCAACCCGCCGACCGTGTACTTGCCCGGCACCTTCATGGCCGCCACGAGCGTTGGCCCCGCCGACCACTTTCCAGTGCCGAAGTAGTCCTCGGAGGCCGTTGGAACCATCATGGCACCGCCGTAGCCCAGGATCAGTTTGCCCTTCTGCGGCACAACATAGGCGGAGACCAACGCGTCCCCCACCCCGGTGTCGTCGAACGGGAAGTCGGTCGAATACATCGGCAGGAATGCTCGATACAGCACCGTGGACTCACCCGGCCCGTGCAGGAACCCGGCACCGTTCAACCGGAGCTCACGGTTCGTCTCATCCAAGTCCTTCTGTGTGAAGGGAGAATAGCCAACGTCGTGATAGGAGCGGAAGTTCAGGTTCGCATAGGTGATCGTCGCCGAGGGATCGGCCAACGCTTCCGCGACTTCCTGCGCAGTGATCTTGTGCCGCGTTTCTTGGGCACTCGCCTCGGTAAGGCCAGTCGCGCAGAGCGCGCCCAGCACGCACACGGCAAACCAGCACTTCTTCAGCATTGTCTCCTCCTCCTCCTTCGCCATCCGACAGGCATACCAGCACCTTCGCGATACTACTTGGGGCCGCAGTTGCCTCCAAACGGTTTCTGCGACATCCTGTGACGGGCATTCCGGCCAAAGTCGAGCCGCCCGGGTGTCATCTCCACGAGCCCACACATCGTCAGCAATGGAAACTCCCCCCGTACCTCCGGAAGCAGACGTACGTTCACTTCGGCTCTTTCGACGAGTGCTACGCCGCATTTCACATAGCGTTGAGCGGGGGCTTCAGCCGCCCCTCACGCGGCCGGGGACGTCGCGCTTCTGCTCCCGCACCGCGCTGCGCCCCTGGCCCACGAGAACGTCGGTGCGGACGCGAACAGCACCTGCCTGCGCCCGAGGGATGAGTCACCGATTCCTGGATCCCGATCCGCCTGCGCCATGATCCTCCCTGCGTCGACGGCCGAGCGGGCCGATTCAGGCCTGAACCAACGCATCCACACCCTCAGCCTCCCTGCCGGTCAGTAACCTCGCGCGAACAATAATCTACCATTTCGGGGTGTATACGATACTCGAGATGGCTCATCCCGGAGCGACGCGGTCCGAGTCAGCGGGGTTATCTGTGGGCCACTGTGCTGCCTCAAGTCGGAACGGTACCGGGCCAGGCAGGTACGTCGGCGCGTGGATTGGTATGGCAGGTGGGCGAGTCCTGGGATACTATCCAGTACACCTTCGGACATTGATCAGGCGTGTGGAGGTGACATGCCGCAAGTCTGTGCTCCGCGGGCGTTCCACGTGATGGCCAAGCCCACCGGATCGGCATGCAACCTCTGCTGCGACTACTGCTTCTTCCTCAAGAAAAAGGAGCTGTACCCGGGCAGCAGCTTTCGGATGGGCGACGAGATCCACGAGTCCTACATCCGTCAGCTCCTCGAAGCGCACCACGTGCCCGAAGTGACGGTGGCGTGGCAGGGCGGAGAGCCCACGCTCATGGGGCTCGAGTTCTTCCGGCGAACGGTCGTGCTTCAAGACAGGTACCGCAAGCCTGGGACCCGTATCGAGAACACCTTCCAAACGAACGGCGTCCTGCTCGATGAGGAGTGGTGTCGATTCTTCCGGGAGCGAGACTTCCTCGTGGGTCTGAGCCTCGACGGCCCCAAGGAACTCCACGACGTCTACCGCAGGGACAAAGGGGGACAGGGAACATTCGATCGCGTCCTCCGCGGGGCACGGCTCCTTCAGGAACACAAGGTGCGCTTCAACATCCTGTGCACGGTGAACTCGCGCAACTCCGACCATCCCCTCGAGGTCTACCGGTTCTTCCGCGATGAGCTGGGCGCACACTATCTCCAGTTCATCCCCATTGTCGAACGAGACAACGACACCGGATATCAGGAAGGCAACGAAGTCACCGGCCGCTCGGTGCGCCCCGAGCAGTTCGGCAGCTTCCTCATCGAGATCTTCGACGAATGGGTGAGCCGGGACGTCGGTGAGACTTTCGTCCTCAACTTCGACGGGGCCCTTGCCGGCTGGCTCGGGATGGCCGGGTCGGTCTGTATCTTCGGACCGACCTGCGGTCTTGGCGTTGCCCTCGAACACAATGGAGACCTCTACTGCTGCGATCACTTTGTCGAGCCACGCTGTTACCTCGGGAACATTCTCGAAACTCCCCTGCTCGCGCTCGTTGCCTCCGAGAAGCAGCGGCAGTTCGGCCTCGACAAGCGGGACACCCTCCCGCGGTATTGCCGCCAGTGTGAGTTCCTGAACATCTGCAACGGAGAGTGCCCCAAGAATCGCTTTGTCGAGACACCTGACGGCGAGCCGGGGCTCAACTATCTCTGCGCCGGATACAAGGCGTTTTTCCGGCACGCAGACGGCTCGATGCGAATCATGGCCGATCTGCTTCGCCGGGACCGGCCGGCATCCGATGTCATGGGGATCTTGGACGGCCACCGGCGGTCCTAGGAGCACTCTGGCATGGCAACGGTGGAGCAGGGGTTGACGTCGGCCTTGGATGGATGCTTGGAGGTGCGCACGACGCATCGGTGAGGGTGAGGCACTCAGCCGCCCCGGCGGCAAGTCGCACCGCATGGAATCTCGCAGGAGGGACGAACGATGAGATTCGTGAAGAGGATCGCGCTGACGGTGCTTTTTCTGGGTGGTGTCTTCGGAGCGCAGGCTGCGGAGGTCGGGCACTACTCCCCAGGTCCTCCGAACATCCGTGACTTCTTCGTGCCGCCGCCTGGAATCTACGGCGTCATCTACAACTACCTCTACACCAGCACAACAATCAACGATCAGAACGGCGACGAGATCCGCCAGATCACGATTGGAATGCCTCCGCAGAGCGCCACGCTGGACCTCGACATAGATCTCGATCTGACGGTGGTGACGCCAGGGGTGATGTGGTCCTCCAAGTGGAAGGTTCTGGGGGCGAGGTACGGAGCCTATGCCTTGATGCCATTCGCCAACACGAGCCTCGGCGCATCGCTCACGACGCAGACCGGGAGCGGCCGGGACGTGGAGGCGTCGCAGTTTGCCCTGGGCGACGTTTTCCTGCAGCCGGTCTGGCTGGGGTGGACGCGGCCCCATTGGGAGGTGGCGCTGGGCTATGGTCTGTACGCGCCGATCGGGAAGTACGATACCGAGGAGATCACGCTGCCGGTCGTCGGTAAGATGACCGTGGAGGCCACGGACAACATCGGTTTGGGCTTCTGGACCCACCAGTTGCAGGGCGCGTGCTCATGGTACCCATGGCCGGATCGACGAATGGCGGTCGCCGGGGCGCTGACGTGGGAGGTCCATGGCGAGAAAAAGGACTTCGATCTGACTCCCGGCCAGAATCTCGCCCTGAACTGGGGCGTGAGTCAGTACATGCCGTTGAAGCAGGACCGGACGCTCATCCTGGAGTTCGGTCCCGCCGGCTACGACAGCTGGCAGGTGTCGGACGACAGCGGGGATCGCGCAACCAACCCGAGTGTGCACGACGGAGTCCATGCGATCGGCCTGCAGGTGGGCACGATCCACGTGCCGTGGCACCTCAGCGTGAGCTTCCGGTACCTCAACGAGTATGACGCGACGGACCGGTTCCAGGGGCAGTCTTTCGGGCTCAGCGTGGCGAAAGGATTCTAGACCGGCAACCGGCCCCTTGGGCGCCAGGAGCGCCGTTCGCAGAGCCCGCAGGGGCCGGGGCTGATGATGAGCGATAATCCGACCGGGCGATGTTGGGGATGACCAGGAGAAGGAGGACGGCATGAAGCAGGGGGATGAGGTCCAACGGGAAGTCCTGCCCATTCCGGACAGGCAGCACGTCGGGCTCACGACCTTCGACGCGAAGGACCCGGAGACGAATTTTCCGCCGATCCGGGACATCCGGCCGCCGGCGAGGGCGCCCAATGTCCTAATCGTCCTCATCGACGACGCCGGTTTCGGTTCCTCGAGCGCCTTCGGCGGTCCGTGCCAGACGCCCACGTTCGAGAAGCTCGCGAAGAACGGGCTGCGCTACAACCGATTCCATACGACCGCCCTCTGTTCGCCGACGCGCCAGGCGCTGCTCACCGGCCGCAACCACCACTCGGCCGGCATGGGCTGCATCACCGAGCTGGCCACGTCGGCACCCGGCTACACCTCGATGCGCCCCAAGGACTGCGCCCCGCTGGCCGAGACGCTGAGACTGAACGGCTATGCGACGGCGCAGTTCGGCAAGTGTCACGAGGTCCCGGTCTGGCAGACGAGCCCGATGGGGCCGTTCGACGCCTGGCCGACTGGCGGCGGAGGGTTCGAGTACTTCTACGGCTTCCTGGGCGGCGAGACGAATCAGTACGACCCGGCCCTCTACGAAGGAACGGTTCCGATGGACCCGCCGAAGACGGCCGAGGAGGGATACCACTTCACCGAGGACATGACGGACAGGGCGATCGCCTGGGCGCGCCAGCAGAAGGCCCTGATGCCCGACAAGCCGTTCTTCATGTACTTTGCCCCGGGCGCGACGCATGCGCCCCACCACGTGCCCAAGGAATGGTCGGACAAGTACAAGGGCAAGTTCGACCAGGGTTGGGACAAGCTGAGGGAAGAGACGTTCGCCCGGCAGAAGAAGGTGGGTGTCATCCCGCCCGACTGCGAGCTGACCAAGCGTCATCCGGAGATCCAGGCCTGGGAGGAGATCGACCCGAAGATGAGGCCCGTGCTGGCCCGAGAGATGGAGGTGTATGCGGGATTCCTGGAGCATACCGACCATCACGTCGGCCGGCTGATCGCTGCTCTGAAGGAGCTGGAGATCCTGGATGACACGCTGATCTACGTCATCATCGGCGACAACGGCGCCTCCGCCGAGGGCGGCCCGCCGGGCACGTTCAACGAGAACATCCACCTGAACGGCTTGGAGCTGGAGACCCCCGAGTTCCTGCGGCAGCGGATCGACAAGTTCGGCGGCCCCGAAGCCTACAACCACTACGCTGTCGGTTGGGCGCATGCGATGGACACGCCTTATCAATGGACCAAGCAGGTCGCTTCGCACTGGGGTGGGACGCGGAACGGCACCATCGTCCACTGGCCGAACGGGATCAAGGCGAAGGGGGAAGTTCGGAGCCAGTTCTGCCACGTCATCGACGTGGCGCCTACGATCCTGGAGGCCGCCGGCATCCCCGAGCCCACCATGGTTAACGGTATCCGGCAGAAGTCGCTGGAGGGGATGAGCATGGCGTATAGTTTCGAGGACGCCAAGGCCCCCGAGCGGCACGAAACGCAGTATTTCGAGATGTTCTGCAACCGAGGCATGTATCACAAGGGCTGGAGCGCCGTGACGCGTCATTCGATCCCCTTCGTGGTGGCGGAGATGCCCGCTTTTGACGACGACATCTGGGAGCTCTACGACGGAAGCAAGGACTGGACGCAGGCGCGTGATCTCTCGAAGGAGATGCCGGAGAAGCTCCACGAGCTGCAGCGGCTCTGGCTCATCGAGGCCGCAAAGTACAACGTCCTGCCGCTCGATGACCGCCGGCCGGAGCGGTTCAATCCGGATCTCGCCGGCCGCCCCACCCTGATCAAGGGCAACTCGCAGGTCCTCTTCGGCGGCATGGGCCGGCTGACCGAGAACTGCGTGGTGACGATGAAGAACAAGTCCTTCTCGATCACGGCCGAGGTCGACGTGCCTGCGACCGGAGCCGAGGGCGTGATTCTCGCCCAAGGGGGCGCCTTCGGCGGCCTGAGCCTCTACACCAAGGCGGGAAAGGCGAAGTTCGCATACAACCTTCTGGGGCTCAAGATCTCCGTCGTGGAGGCTGGCGAGAGGATTCCGACGGGGACGCACCAGGTGAGAATGGAGTTCGCCTACGACGGTGGCGGCTTGGCCAAGGGAGGCGGCGTCACGCTCTATTACGACGGACGGAAGGTGGGAGAAGGGCGCCTAGAGGCAACGGCGCCGATGATGTTCTCGTGCGACGAGACGACCGACGTCGGCCGCGAGAGCGGCACTCCCGTGACGCCTGACTACGACCGGAAGACCAGCGTCTTCACCGGGACGATCAACTGGGTCCAGATCGACCTGGGCAAGGACGACCACGACCATCTGATCAGCCCGGAGGAGCGCCTGCGCGTGGCGATGACGCGGCAAT
>CAZDKK010000071.1:0-23013 GCA_964506245.1 uncultured bacterium
CCAAGCCGAAACCCCGCGCTCTGCCTTGAGCAGCCCAGATACAATCCTTATCGTTCTCCCGCCAATTGTAGCCTTGAGGTGATCGAAAGGCCGTCCGGTTCCCGCATCTTCGCATCAGACTGGGCTCCACTCGAAACCGATTCTTGGCTAAGGGGTATGATGGCAAGGATGATGTTGTAACACCTGGAGAGATGGGACGACTCAGCATGTTGTGGCTCTGGCGCCTCTTTCGGCATCCCACGATCCCGGCACTAGGACTGGTGTTGGCTTGTTCCTCGTTCCCTACTCGTGCTGCCCAGCGGCTGCCTGCCGGAGCGGATGCGTATCTCATCCTGCAGAACCAACTCCGCGGCCAGCTGCTGCCCTGCTATCCGCCTTGCGGCTATGAAGACAAGTGGGGGGGCATTGCCCGACGCGCCGCGTACATTGACAGCCTTCGAGCATTGGGTACGCAGGTCTTGCTTCTTGACGGGGGCAACTTCTTCGTCCCGGGCCTTGATCCGACTCGGGACATCATCAGCGCAGTGGCCTGGAAGGAGATGGCCAGACTGCATTACGACGCGGTTGCACTCGGACGCACCGAACTCACGCGATGGCACATGGTCCAGGAACTCCTCGCCGAAAGCCCGTTGCCCGTTGTGGCCACGAATTCCGAGGTGAACCGGGATGGGCGCTGGGTGCCGCTTGCCTCGCCGTACCTGATCCTCGAACGCAACGGGATACGCGTCGCTGTGCTTGGCTTCATAGTCCCCTCGGCACTGCCCACCGCATTTCGGGTGGATTCGGGTGATAGCCTCCGCATCCTGCCGACCTTGGATGCCGGGCATCATGCGGTCGAAGCGCTCAGGGGCCAAGTGGATGCAATCATCGCCCTTGTCGATTGCGACTTACAGGAATGCGAAGAGGTGATGCCCCTGCTCTCCGATGAGATGCTAGGCATCGATCTTCTGTTCATGGCCCATAATGTCTGCTACATCAGACACCGTGCTGCCCGACGGCACCGGGGACTTCCCCACCATCCAGGCCGGTGTCGATGCCATCGATCACGGAGACGTGCTCGAATTGGGCGCCGGCACGTTCACGGGACCCGGTAACCGCGATGTCGACTTCCGCGGCAAGGCCATCACCATCCGCTCGCAGGGGGGCGATCCGGAGGATTGCATCATCGACTGCGAAGGCAGCGTGACCGATCCCCACCGGGGGTTTCTCTTTCACTCGGGGGAGTCGTCTCTCGCCGTGCTCAGCGGGGTGACCATCACCTATGGATGGATGAGCGACGAGGTGCGCGGCGGTGGGATCCGCTGCGAGAATGGCAGCGCACCGGTCGTCACCCACTGCGCCCTCACCTACACCCGGGGGGCCGCGGCTTTGTGCATCGACGGGGGCCATCTGCAGCTCCAGGAATGCGTCTTTTCCCACAACTCCGCCTTCGAGGGCGGCGGGGTATGCTGTGAGGAGGCGACGCTGACGATGGATGGCTGCGATTTCTACGGAAACACCGCCGATCAGCTGGGCGGCGCCGTGCACGCCCACGCTGCTTCGATCCAGATGTTCGACTGCGACTTCGAGGGGAATGACGCCCTCCACGGCGGTGCCGCGGACTTCCACATCGGCACGGTGGTTACCGCGCACAATTGCCGCTTCTACGAGAACAGCGCCACGGAGGCCGGCGCCCTCTGCCTATTCGCCATGGGCGACGGAACGATCGAGGGTTGCACCTTTGCCGGCAACAGCTGCCAAAGCTGGGCCTCGGCCCTCTCGGTGGGGAAGTCTTCCACCTGTCACGTGGAAAGCTGCACCTTCTACGGGAACACCGGTGGGAGTGGGGCCGTGGTGATCGAAGGTCCCCCGTGCACCATGGCCCGAAGCGTGGTCGCTTTCAACTACCCCGGTTTCTATCCGTACTGCAACCTGACCTTCACCTGCTGTGACCACTTCGGCAACGGCGGCGGCGACTGGATCGGAAGCTTCGCGGGGCAGTACGGCATCCAGGGCAACATCTCCGAGAACCCCCTCTTCTGCGATCCGGAGCAGCACGATTTCACGCTCGATGCGGCGTCGCCCTGCGCGCCCTTCTCACCCCCCAATCCGGAATGCGATCTCATCGGCGCCTGGCCGATCGGCTGCGGGGGCACACCGGTCGAGGCGGTGAGCTGGGGCCGGATGAAGAACATCTTCCGCTAGGCGCGCAGGGTCCGTCCCAAGCGGCGGCGGGGTATCCTGCGCTGTGGGTCGTAGATTTCCCCCGCGTCGACGCAGAAGACGCTCGACTTGCGCGTCGCACGGAAGATGCGCGCGAAGCCCATGCCCAGGGAGCCCTCGGCGTAGAGGTTCTCCGTGGGCTCGGGGCTGGGCGGCAGGACGTTGACCGCTAGGGTGAGCGCGCGCACGAGATCAGCAGGCAGTCGACAATCGGGTCCTCGACCATCGCCGCCACGCAGTTCAAGTAGGCCGGCCCTGGGGACGACGGCCCAGGCCTAGCGGCGTAATCGCTGCCCGGGGTCCCCTCCCGGTATGGGCCGCTCCACCGGCGGTCGCCCATAGGCAACGGGATCGAGCAGCTGTCCCTTCGGAAAGTCAGTACCCCCGCCCTTCTCCGCTTCGACCTGCATGGGGTTCGCCCGCGCCGATGGGTCGTCGCGCTCCGCGAGGACGAGCCAGGCGACCTTCCGGCCCGGTTCACCGTAGATGCGAAACCGGTCCAGAGTGGTTTCCCATTCGTAGCTGAACTCGTACCTCTGATCCGCGCGTGGTCTGCCAACGGGGGTCAGATTGACGGTTGCCTCATTCTCCTCGACCAGAGCCTTGAAGTAGAGGGGAAGAGCCACCACGGCTTCTCCGTACTCGTCCAGCGACACGGAGCCGCGATAGAGCAAGAGCCGCTCCGGGGCTTCCACTGCAGCATTCTGCAGCGTCTTGTTCTCAGGATCGAGAGGATGGTCCAGCAACGTGTACGAGTACCGCTGTGAGATCACGCCGTATACGTGCACGTCGCCGTGAAAGAGCCCCGCGAGATCGTCCGGACCTCCATGTGTCTCTGCAACCAGACCGTGATGGCCTCTGGCGTAGACTCCATCCCCTGTAACATCCGCGAGCGCTCGAACGCCCACGACGGATCCCGAGCCGTGCACACCTATGGATGCGCCTGGACCGGACTCACCCCAGACGCCCGTCCCGCTCACCTCAGCGGAATATCCGTAGACTCCGTCGACCTGGGTCGCCAGATGCCCGATCGTGGTGCGTCCCCAGACCGTCCCAACAACCCCCTGGGTGACGCCTTCTGCCTTGATGGCCTCTCCTTGACCGACAACTGCCTTGAGCTTTCCCGCCACGTCCAGACGGGCCGTCGGCGATGTGACCCCTACCCCTACATTGCCGCCGTTCGTGATCGTCATGACCGCATCCGACATCGTCGGATTGTTTGCGTTCACACCGCTGTTTTGCAGAAAGTGGAAGCTTCCTCGGTTCCAGGTATCCTCGCAGCGGTACACGAGGGCCCCCTTGCCCCGCTCGATCCCTGATCCGCCGGCCGAGAAGAGAATCCCCGCGGCGCTCGTGCCGATCGTGGCGTCCGTGTTGTCGAGCTTGAGCTGATAGGCGAGCCCCGTGACCCCCTGAGCCACGTAGAGCTTGCGATTCGGGTTCGTTAGCCCGATCCCGACGTTGCCCGAGACAGTGGAGTACATGTCATTGCCCGAGATCGTCCAGTCCGCGTCGGGCACGGCTGCGGGCGCCTGCCAGGTGCCCGCGCCCGACGCGTCGGACGTGAGGACCCTCCCCGCGCTCGCTCCCGTCGGCAGCTTGAACCCGGTCATCTGGACGTCGCCCTCGAAGTAGCCGGCGTAGTTGGACCCGGCCGCATGGCCGAAAACCGCATGTAGTGGCCCCCCCAGATATCCGTAGTTGCCGGCGGTGTACTGAGTGCCGTAGACGCCCTTCGCGTCGCCCGTCGCGAAGCCGACCACGCCGCTGCCGCTCCCGGAATTGCCGGTCACCCCTGAGTTCGAAGTCGCGATCTGCGCGTTGTTGCCCGAGGTGTGATTCGCGCGGATCACCCCACCGGTCGATCCGCTCTGGCAGTAGAGAGCCGGCGTGTTCGTGCTGCCCGTGTTCTCGAACCACCCCGCCGTGCCCGTGCCGTTGTTGGTGATCCAGAACTGGGTCGCGCTGCTTGCGGTGGTCGCATGATAAGGGAGAGTCAGCTCCCCCACGTCGGCCATCGCTGCGCGTAGGGCATACGGCGCGGCCGTCAGCTCGACCCGCGGCGTCAGCTCCGGCTCCGCTCCGACCGAGATGCCCAGCCAGTACCTAGTATCGAACGGCAGCGTGAGTGCCGTCGTGTTGCCCAGCACGGTGCTGAAGACGCCGTGCTGGACCGCCACTGTCTGACTCTCGGTCCACAACGCCGTGCCACCGGCCGACGCGCTGTAGAGCCGGATGGTCAGACTGTAGTTTCCGTCTGGAACAGGATTGCCGGCGCCATCCTGCAGCACTCCCTGATAGCTGAGAGTGTGCGGCACCGTCGCCTCACCTGGCTGCACCGCGGCCACCAGAAAGGCACCTGTACACACGAGCGTCCCCCATCTCATGCTGGCACCCCCCTCTCACTTCACGAGCACCAACCGGCGTGTTTCCGCGAACTCGCCGGCCGTCATGCGGCAGAAGTACACGCCCGCCGCCAGTCTGTCCCCGTCGAGCACAAGCGTGTGGTTGCCAGGATCAACCTCGTCTTCCAGCAGCGTCAGCACCTGCCGGCCCGTCACGTCGCAGAGCCCGATCGCCACCACCGCGCGCTGCGGCACCGCGAACCGCAGCAGCGTCAATGGTCCGCAGGGGCTGGGGCGGCTCGTCCCCAAGGCGAGGCGCGCGGGGATCACGTCGTCTTCGGTCAACGCGGAGGCACTCGGCTCGGGGTGGTACCAGAAGCCGATGCCGTGGATATGCGCCGGGCCTACGACCCGTCCGATCGCCGCCTGGCCTGCTGTTGCGTACAGGATGTGGGACGCGCCCGTCTGCCGCGCCCCCCCGTCAGCCACAACCCACCACGGGATCCGGTAGGTTGCCTCCGCAGGGATGAGCGCCGGATGGAAGAAGAGCAGCACAAACAGCAAGAGAACCAACGACCGTCGCATGGCCTTGCCCTCCCTTCGGGGTCAAAGCTCCAACTCGCGCCTAGAGTATACACCCAAGCGGCGCGGCGGTCGCCCGGTGGAGAAAGGCGGGGGCCGGCGGGGACCAGTCGGAGTAGGAACCATGGTCGCCCATAGCCCCCTCCACAGATCCGGACATGCGGGACTACCGCATCCGGCTCCTGCCTGGGGTGACAACGCCGAGGCGTTCGAGGGGATAGGGATGACAGATCGTCGCGGAGGGTACCCAGCGAGCGATCAGGCGTTTCATGCGCGTCCAGGTCAAGCGAGTCTTCTGGCTGCGGCGTCGCAGGCTGCGATACCACAGGCGGCCGACAGCTTGGCGGAACGCGCCGATCGAGGGCCCGTTGAGCGGCACACCGTAGTACCGGGCATGGCCCCTCACGACCGATCGCACGTAGGTGCCCTGCTCAGGGATGGGATCATGCCGGCGGCGTTGAAGCTCGATCTTGATCGCCTTCAGCTTCGCCTGCATCCGCTTGCGCATCGTCTTGCGCCGGACCGCGAACTTGCCCTTCCTGGTCTTGGCACAGATGTGCGTAAAGCCCAGGAAGTTGAAGGTCTCGGGTTTGCCCCCGCCGCGCCGATTGCGGTTCTGAGCCGCAAAGCGACCGAACTCGATCAGGCGCGTCTTGTCGGGGTGCAGTTCCAGGCCGAACTTGGCGAAGCGTTCGCGCAGTTCGGTCAGGAACCGCTCGGCGTCGTCCCGGTGCTGGAAGCCCACCATGAAGTCGTCGGCGAAGCGCACGAGGATCAGATCCCCGCGTGCCGCGCGGCGGCGCCAGCGTTGGGCCCACAGATCCAGGACGTAGTGCAGGTAGACGTTGGCCAGCAGGGGGCTCACGCTCCCACCCTGGACGGTGCCTACCTGACTCACAATGCATTGTCCCTGCTCCAGCACGCCCGCGTTGAGCCATTTCTGGATCAAGCGGATGACGCGCCGGTCCGCGATGCGGTGCTCGAGGAACTTGATCAGCCATCCGTGCTCCAGGGTGTCGAAGAAGCTGCGGATGTCGGCATCGAGCACCCAGCTCACCCTCCGAATCTGGATCCCGGCCGCCAGGGCGTCGAGCGCTTGATGCGGACTGCGCCCAGGCCGGAACCCATAGGAGAAGCCGAGGAAGTCGGGTTCGTAGATGGCGTTCAGGACCTCGACGACGGCGCGTTGGACGATCTTGTCCTCCAGCGCGGGAACGCCGAGCGGCCGTTGCCGCCCGTCCGTCTTCGGGATGTACGCTCTGCGAACCGGCTTGGCTCGGTATGCCCCTCGCTTCAGCCGTCCGGAGAGGTCCTGGAGGTTGGCCTCCAGGTTCTCGCCGTAGGCTCGCCAAGTCTGGCCATCGATGCCTGGGGCCGCCTTCGGGTTCAGCGCCCGATAGGCTGCCTGCAGGCGTTCGCTGGCGTAGACGTGGTGCAGGAGCGCGGTGAACCGCTGTCCCTTATCTCTCTCGGCTGCCTGACGTACCCGTTCGAGCGCACTGTGCGCGTCGGTCCGGCCCGGTGTCCGGGACGCGTTTTGCTCGCTCGGGTTCCCCTTGGCCAGCCCCCTTCCCTCGACCGTCTCCGCGACCGGTTCCCCAGTCTTGTTCGACGACTTCCTCGGTACTATGGGGCTGTCCGACTTCCCGTGTCCGTTCATCATCGGCGTCTCCCCTTGGGGTTCCCGATGCGGCCTGGGGCCACACCCCGGCTCCCAGACGGGCGCGGGATCTCCCGGTTCCCGTACGGAGTGCGTCCGTGCATGCGCGGGGTCTTCGACCGCGCGGGGTCCAGGGGCACCTCGCGATATCGGTGCTCCCAGTGTGGCCTTCCACCGTCCTCCACGGCGTCGGCACCCCGAAGGGCCCGCTTGCGCGGGGCATGGCTTTCGCGGCTCAATACCCGGCCTGCACGTCCCCCTGTCAACGCTTCGCGCCCGCGGTCACCCGCGACCACGCATGACTCGGGGCCGTTGTGGGTCGCTAGCCCTTCAAGGTCTAGAACTTGCATCTATAACACTCCGCCGGTTTGACCGGCGCACGGAGGATCCCCATGCGCCACATCTTCGCGGGGGATCAGGCCTTCATCCGCCCTCGGACTGCGGCGCCCGCCGAACCGTGTCAGAAGACGCGCGGAATCAACCTCCCACGGTGAGATGGTAGGTGATGTCTGGCGCGTAGCTGACGGCCGGAATCTCCCCGTGGAAATGAATGGTGTGCTCTCCCGCGGAAAGAGGGGCGAGCATCACGTAGGAACCGTCGCTCACCGACGGGCAATACGTTCCGGCTGGCGTGGGGAAGCCCCAGAGATCGAACACGTTGTGCGCCCATCGCGGATGGACAGAGCTGCGACCCGAAGATCTGGGGATCCTGTGGGAACACTTCGTACTCAAAGAGCTCCACGCACACCTGCAATTCCGCCGGATCCACTACTGGCGCGGCAAGCACGGCGACGAGATCGACCTCGCGCTCGTGCGCCGTGGAATGCCTCCCACCGCGATCGAGTGCAAATGGTCATCGGAGGACTCCGCCCGCGGTAATCTGGCGGCCTTCCGTCGGCGCCATCCCGGCGGCGAGAAGGTCACCGTGAACCAAGACGTCAACGGCACCCATGAGCGGAGCTTCGATGACTTGCCGGTGAGGTTTGTGGAACTCCCGAATCTCGTCGGCGCGGTATCGGGGACGCTCCTGGAGTAGCTCTGGGCTCGATCTGGCTATCCTCCATCCTCACCGCAGCCGCTCGTCCTCCTCATCCTCCTCTTCGTCGACGTCCCCCTCATCCCCCCACGCACCAGCCACCGCCAGCGCATCGACCGCCGCCTCCGCGATCTCCTCATCCTCAGCGTCCGTGAGCGGGTCCAGGATGGCCGCGGCGTCGTCCGGGCGGACGCTGGCGACAGCTTCGATCGCGGCCAGGAGCAGCGGTTTGTCGACGTCCCTCCCCGCCACGGCGTCCTCGATCAGCCCGCCGATGTGCGGCCCGGCCGCCGCCAGCCCCCAGTTGCCGGCTGCAGTGACAGCCTGGTACTGGATCTCTGGGTCCGAGCTGTCCAGTGCGTCGAGGATCTGCTCATCGAACCCACGCACGTACCCCATACAAAAGACGGCCGTGCGGCGCCAGCCTTCGCGACCGCTCGCGTAGGCCTTCTGTATAGCTTCCGTGTGCCAGTCTTCCGGGGCGCGCACCGACGCCTCGAGCGCCACGCGTCGCAAGTGCTCCGGCTCATCGGTGTTCTTGTACAGCTCGCGCAGTGCTTGCCGGATCTCCCGGAACATCTTCTCCGAGATGACGATGTCCTCGACTTCCTCGAATCCGGCCGTATCCGCGTGCTCGAGCGCTGGCCCAAGCGCGATGGCCGCGGTGCCCCTGAGGTCCGCGGCCTCTCCGCCATTGCCCAGGATCGTGAGCAGCGCGCCGGCGAGCTCATCGTTCATCACGACGAGCTCGCCGGCCAGCTCTGCCGCGAGGAGACGGGCCGTCGCCCCGGCGCGATTGTCGCGGAGAACCCCGAGGAGCACCTTGTCTGCGCCTTCCGGCCACTCCCAAGGTGGGGTCCTCTTCAGCATTTCCAGGTTCATGCTCAAACCTCCCTGCGGGGTGGCCGGTCCGCCACCCCAGAATCTCCCGTGGCCTTCGCATCCTCGCCCGCGCGTCACGACCAGACGCGCGGGCCCCGAGCCATTCAGAGGGGGGGAGTCCTCGCCGCTCCGGCTGCGACGCTGGGCACTTCGCGATGCAGCACGGCGGGGGGGTTGATCTCGGCCGCACGAAAGGCGGCCAGGACACGCTCGGTGACATCGCTCTCGAATGCCTTCTCGAAGCGCACGTCGAGAACGTAGGCCTTGGCCCGCAGCCGCGTCGCGATGTAGCCCTCCCGCGCCACTTGACTCGTCAGAACCGCCCAAGGAAAGCCCAGATGCACGTAGCGGCTCGTCGTCAGCGCCTCGCTCACGATGCGCTTGGCCAGCGTCACATCTTGATCGGCGGCGATGTGGAAGTCGAACTGCACCATCATCTGCACGGAGCCGGCGTTGCCCGAAGAGACGACCTCGGTGAGGAACCTGCTGTTCGGGACGGTCACCAGCGCATCGTCCAGGGTCATCAACCTCACCGAGCGCAAGCCGATTTCCCGGATCTCCCCGTAGTAACCCCCGAACGTGACGCGATCTCCTACCTGGAAAGGCTTGTCCACCAGAATGAGGATGCCGGCCACGAAGGAGGCGAAGAGGTCCTTCAGGGCGATGCCCAGCGACACCGCCAAGGTGCCACCGATCGCCAGCAACACCTCGCGTGTGAGCACCAGCGCGCTCGCGGCGGCAGCCACCCCGCCTGCGATGTAGACGCCGAAGCGAACGAAGGAACCCACCTGTTGGATGAGCAGGCGTCTGTCCGTGAAGCGGCGGCTCATCCGGTCCAGACTGCGGGTTGTGAGCCGGGCGATCACGATGGTGACCGTCAAGATGAGCAGGGCATACGGGATCCCGCCGACGCGGACGATGGAGAGGATCTCGTTCTCGTTGCCCATGGCCCCCCCTAGTCCTGGAGGAGATTGCGCCGCCGCATCAACCTGATCACCGGCCTCTGCCAGCGAGTAGTGACCCGGTACCGTCCCGCCTCGACCACGAGGGCGCCGCACTCGAGGAACCGATCGAGCTGAATCCGGCAGAGCGACGGCTCGTAGCTGGTCGTGCGGGCAGCCTCCGCGAGTGTCAGGTTCTCATGGTTGACGATGGCAGCCAGGATGAACAGGCCCGATTCTCCGCCACTCTCGAGCTCCTCGGGGGTGGGCGCGCGGAAGAGGCGGACACGCACGCGTTCGGGGCCGTCGGGCACCACCGATCGCAGCCAGCAGTGGAGCGCGACTCGGGGATTGCCGTCGGAGTAGTCCCACAGCAGACGGGTGTACCCCTCCTCCGTCCTCAGAAGCGTCGCCTCGGCGGACACACCCTCCATCCGATCCAGGACCAGGTCCTCGTAGTTCGCGTCGAATCCGCTGGAGGAGAGACGCTGTGCGATGAGGGACCGAATCCTCTCCTCGCTCCAGGCGGGAAGGTTCTGCCACCGCCGGAAGACGGCCAGATCCGGTCGGACCGCCTTCAGATGGATCCAGGCGAACGTGTTGCAGGCGCAAACCCAGAAGACGCGCCGCGAGGTGGCCTCCACGATTGAGATGAACTCCTCCAGGCATTCATAGCCGCCGATCGCCGCCAGGAAGAGGTTCTGCAGCCGGTCGACGATCACGATGCGCGGTGGCCCGGAGGCCAGCCGCTCCGCCAGCGGGCCGGGGTGTGACGGCTGGGGTTCACCGGGCAGGAGCTCGGCAGCCAGCAGGCGCTCCAACTCCGCCGTAGACGACGGACGATCGGTCAGCAAGACGGACACCACCGGCAAGTCGGCGGCCGGCATCCGGGCCAGCCAACTCGTCTTGCCGATCCCCGGTTCCCCGGTGAGCAGAAACGCGCCCCCTCCTCGCCCCGCGCGCCAGGTCTCGATGTCTCGCCCGAGCTGCTCGAGGCCGGGGAAGTGCTCGACGGCCGGATCCGCTGCGCGCAACGGCTGCTCGGAGAAGGCCCCCACGAGCGCGGCTGGCAGGTCTTCCAGACGCCCGTCCGCATAGCCGCGCTTCTCCGCGTGCTTCTCCATCCTGCGACGGAAAAGGAAGGCGAGCGCCTTGCGGGTTTGGTCGAACTCCAGCGCGAAGTCGCGCGCCATGACCGCCAGCGCTCGCCCGGCGATCAGACCAAACGCGATGAGCGCGACGAAGAGGCCGAACCGGCGCGTGCGGGTCCGGCGCACGGCAGCCGCGAGGCGCCCGGAAGGTGAGACGCGCAAGTAGGCCTCGGAGATCTCGGCCCGCCACGCCGTCACGAGCCGCAAGCTGAAGGCGATGCACAGTACCCAGGCCAGCAGGATCACCAAGTGGTAGAGATAGCCCTCTCCGAGCAGGAGCGAGGAGAGCTGCAACAGCAACGCGATGGCCACCGCCAGGCGGGCCGCAGTACGGACGGTGATGAAGATCTTACGCTCCAGCGTGTCGCTTGTCGGCAGTCGGTAGCGCCCCGCCGCCCGCAAGAGCAGCGCGTACGCGGCGTCGATCGCCAGCCGGTAGAGACCGTAGATCCAGGCCAGTTGCAGGACCACATCTACTTCGGGCAGGCCGGCCTGTGGGCCCAGGGTTCTGCGCACGAGGTGGATCCCGATCAGGAAGAGCCCCCAAGGGGCGACCACCTGCAGGATGCCGAGCAGCCCCTCCACCAGCACCTTCTCGCGCATTCCGCGCACGCGGCGGAAGATCTCCCGGCGAAACCACAGGAGGATCCTCCTCCAGTTCTGCCCCACCCAGATGGAGACTGCGAGGAGCACGAGCAGTTTCAAGCCGACGCGATAGGTCGAACCGCTGCGGAGAAAACGTCGCAGGGATGAGGGTAGCTGCTGCAGTTCGTGTCCCCGGCGGGCGAGGTACAGCTGGGCGGACAGCCCGAGCTGCGTGAGCTCCCGCCGGAATTGGGCGATGCCGGTCCGACTGAATCCGAGAATCTCGCGTCGCTGAGCGGAACTGAGCCGGGAGAGCTGGGCGATGCGCAGCGCGTTCAGACGCTGACCGCGCTCGCCGCGCGTCTCGACCGCCAGCCAACGAACAGCCCGCTCGAATTGGCGGAGCTCGGCCGCGTGAGACTCCGCCACAGCCCTCAGAGAGTCGAGCGCGCGGACCTGGTCCGCGAAGGGCGCCGCGCCACGCACTTCGTCGCCGAGCACGACCGGCCACGCGGGGAGCGTGGATGCGGCTCCCAGCTCGTCCAGCGCTTGACGCAGTCGCGGCCGAATCTCTCGCAGGCTGTCTACGATCTCGTTGTAGAGCGCACCTGCCTCGGCGCTGCCTACTGCGGTGGTGTCGCAGCGCTGCGCCAACCCGAGAATGCGATCCAGCTCCCGTGCGTGCGAGGCCGATTCCGCGTCCTGCTGTCTCTCGAGGCGTACCTGGAGCGAATCCAGTTCGGCGCGATAAGTCCGCCCCTGGGAGAGGGCCGCCGCCATGGCCGCTGCGAGACGCTCGTTCGGCGCATTCGTCCCCGCGGATCCGGCCGCCACCGAAAGGAGTCCCCACAGGAGGATGCAGGCGGTGGCGCGCCCCACGGGGCAGGGTCCATCTTGCTTGTGCTTCAGCAGGTTCATGGTCCGATCCTCCGGGCGGATCGACCCGCCGGATCCATCGGCGCAGTCTATCCCGGCACAGGATCCCGTGCCACGGAGATCGAATCGTGGTTCAGGATCGGGGATGCGGATCCGCGCGGGCCGCGGTCTTGAGGACAGCGTGCGCCTGTGAGATAATGGCCGGACTGGAGTTTTACAAGTCGCCACCTAGAGCACACGGGCAAGACCGAACCCGGGGCAAGCGACTACCCTCATCTGCATGCCCAGTGAATACGTGCCAGGATAGATTCGGTGTAAGCATGTGTATGCACTTCCCAGCCAAGCCTCACTTGCTGGCCCTCCTGGTCCTTTCGGGCCAGCCTGCAGACGCCCAAACGGCGCCAACGGCAGACGAGGCGCTCCAGCTCTCCTATGATCTAAGAAGCCGGATGGAAGTGCTCTACGCCGAAGGTAGGCTATCGGAGGCCCTGCCGCTCAGTGATTCTCTGGACGCGATCGTTAGTGCAGCCCCAAGTATCCCAGCGGAAGTGAGATGGAAGAAGGAGCGCGTGAGCAGCGCAATCAGGGCCGGTGCGCGGCTTTCCCCCGATGCGCAGCACGAGCTGGCCGAAGTGGAACGCTTGGCTTCCGAGCTCGAGCGGCAGGCGGACCTCGGGAATCGCCCGCGGATGGAGGAGGTGGCGAGTCAGCAGATCGAAATCGTGCGGCGCCACTTGGGTGAACAGAGTCTGGAGATGGTTCACCGACTGCGGCTGCTGGGTGACTTCCGGGAAGGCCTGGGGGATCACGCTGCGGGGGAGAATGCCTACCGCCAGGCACTCAAGATTGCGGGATCTCTGCTCGGAGGCTGCGCGCCCATAGTCGGGCGACTGCAAATCGACCTCGCCTACTGCCTGCTTGCGCAGGGACACTATGATGCAGCGGAGTCTCAGGCCAGGGAAGCTCTCGCCGTGTGCATGGAATCCATGGGCGAGGATGACTACTGGACCACGGATGCGTTCGTCTGTTTATCGCTCATCATGATCGAACAGGGGCGCTACGAGGAAGCCGAGATTCTGCTCGGAGAGTCCCTCCGGATTCGTGCCCGCCATCCGATTTGGGATGGGCGTATCGAGGAGTCCGAGCACAACCTGGCATTCCTCCATATCCTCCAAGGCGATGACAGGCGCGCGGCACCGATCCTCCGCGAACTACTCGAGATCCGCCGGACCCGCTGGCCCGAGGGGCACATATCCATCGCAGCCAACCTCGGTCTGCTGGCGGCAGTCTCAGAGCAAATGGGGAGGCTGTCCGATGCCGAGCAACTTGCGCGCGACGCCCTCGATATGTGGACGAAGCTCGTGGGCGAGGAGCACCTCGAGGTCGCCAAGAGCTGCGGGGTGCTCGCGGGGATCCTGGTCCAGCGGGACAAGCCCGAGGAGGCAACGAAGCTATTCGAGGCTGCGGTGGAAACGGCCGAGGGCTGTGTGGGCCCAGACCACCCGCACTTGGCGCGCTTCCTTGAGCGCCTAGCTGAGCACTATTGGCAGCAAGACCGGAACTCCGATGCCGAACGCTGCTGTCGACGAGCACTGCAGATCCATGCGGAGACGCGTGGACGGGGGAACTGGGCATCGGCCAGGGCCTTGGAGGTGCTCGGAAGGTGTCTGCTGGCACGCGGTGAGTGGTTCGAGGCAGAGCGCAACTTAGCGGAGGCCGTTGCGTGCCTGGAACTCAGCCGCACCCGTGCTGGGACCGATGCAGCGGCGAGTATCAGGCTGGCCTCGACTTGCCGGGCACTGGCGATCGCACGACTGAAGCTCGGAAGATGGGAGGAGGCGTGGGAAGCTACCGAGGTGTCCCTGGCCCGGACGCTGTCGGACTTGCTCGTGGCATCCGGGCAACGGAGGCTGGAACCGGAGGAATTCGCGCGGGAGGACTCGCTGCGCAGGAGTATCGCCCGACTTGAAGAGCGCTTGGAAGTGCTGGAGAGACTCCCCCAGGCTTTCAGCGCGGGTGACGGCCGGGCAGTGCACCATGAGACCCGCGACTCCCTGCTGGCGGCTGAGATCGCGCGGGCCAACCTGATCAAGGAGCTCCAGGCCAAGCATCCGATCACCGGGGGGGCCTTCAAACTCGAGCGCGTCCAGGCGGGACTCGACGACACGACAGCTATTCTGGGTTGGATTGAAGAGGAGACATCTCCGGGGAACTGGGCGGGCTGGAGCTACGTGGTCCGTCGCACCGGACCGGTTCGGTGGGCCCAACTCGATGCCGCCCGACTCGAGCGACGGTGGCGAGCAGTAGACAATAGCGCCTGGATCTTCCGGGAAGCCCTGGCTGGTGCCGCCTCCTGGCCAGTACGCGTGGGGGAGTTCACGGAGCTGTCCGTGATCGCTGCAGAGCTGTATGACCTATGGCTGGCTCCCGCGCAACCCCATCTCCAGGGCGTAACACACTTGGTCATCCTGCCCGCGGGATCCATGCTCGGTCTACCTCTCGAGGCGCTGGTCGGGCCCCGTGGCGATTACGTGGGCGACACCTACTGCGTCTCTTACGCACCTTCGGCCACATCCTACGCCTGGCTTTCGGAGCAGGCGTCAGACCGGAAGCCGGTGCTGCGTCGCAGAGCCCTGCTCGTCGGCGATCCCGCCCTGCCGAGCGAGAGGGCGGCAGCAGAAAGTGCGAGTCCGGCCTGGATCGGAATGACCCAGGTGACCCCGCTGGCTTGGGCCGGACGGGAGATCGAGAAGCTGGCGGCCGTGATCCCAGGGTCGACGGTTCTGCTGCGTGAAGAGGCCTCGGAGCAGACCCTCATGCGACTGGCGAGAAGCGGCGATCTGGCTGCATTCAACACCCTGCACTTCGCCGCCCACACCATCGTCGACGACCAGCAACCTGGAACCTCCGCGCTTGTGCTGAGTCAGGTTGATTTACCTGACCCGGTGGCCGCCGTGGTGGCGGGCGATCGCGTCTATGACGGATTCCTAACGGTGAAGGAAATCCTGCGCGAGTGGGACCTCGACGCGGATCTGGTCGCGTTGAGCGCATGCCGGACCGGGGTGGACCGACAGCTCCCGCGCAAGGGTTACATGAGCCTGGCGGGCGCCCTCCTCCAGGTGGGCGCCCGCAGCCTGCTCGTTAGTCTGTGGGCGGTCGACGACGAGGCCACCTCCTTGCTCATGAGTCGCTTCTACGAGAATCTCTGTGGATATCGGGAGACGGGGACCACGGTAGGGCACCCTCCGATGGCAAAGGCCGAGGCGCTGCGCGAGGCTAAGCGATGGCTCTCGCGCTTGTCGGGGCCTGATGACGGACGGCCTTTCGCGCATCCAGCCTACTGGTCCGGCTTCATCTTGATGGGAGAACCGTGATGGTCCCAGCACATAGCCTGGGGCGGCTTCCTGGACCTCATGCGACGGATGAACGCATGGGCTGGATCCGTTCTTAGGCTCAGTGTTCACTTGGCAATCTGTCGTGGAGTCTGTGGTTGGGAGCGATGCGTGAACTAGATCAAGGCACCAGCCAGGGCACCCGGGGGGCCGGCGGCGATGCCCCGCCCGAGAAGTACCTCTGGGCGGCCAGACTCGCTGTCCTCGCCCGTCAGATCCAGACGGCTGAGGGAGACGACAGACAGGAGGCCCGGGGGGAGGCGTGGTTGCTGCTGAATTCAGCGATTTCCATGTATCTGCTGGTTCATTCCCGACGTATGGGTCGCGTGCCGCAGGAGGAAATCGAGGATATCGCAGCGAATAAAGCGTTAGATCTGCTTTGTCGCATCGAATCGGAATCACGGGAGCTCTCAGAGCGAGGCTCGACCGAGATCGCGGGATTCCTGTCCCACGTTGCTCGCAACGGATTGGTCGATTGGTTTCGCACGGAGCGTCCCTTCGATCAGGTCCCGATCGAGGCGGGGAGCACACCGAACAACGAGACGACGATTGCTGTGGCGATGGGCCAGGCGACGGCTAGTCCGGACGCAGCCGTGGAAGGCAAGGAGTTCGTTCGGGCGTTGCTGGGCTGCTTCAAGCTCCTGAAGCCCCGGGCACAATTGATCTGGTTCTTTCGTGTCTTGTGTGACATGTCGAGCGGAGAAGTGGCAGCCCATCCCAACATTGCGCTGAAGACCAGCTACGTGGACGTCATCCAGCAGCGGTCGCGGGCAGCGATCGCCAAGTGCCTACGCAAGCAGGGGCAGGAAGCACGTGAGCTGCCCACGGGCACGTTCGTGGAGCTTTGGAAGACCCTCCGGCCGACCTTGGCCGCGCGGCCCTCGGAGTCCAGCGATGAGGGATGAGATCGAATACGACGGCAGAGTGAGTCGTTCCCGCGAGCACTTGGACGTAGACCTGTGTCTGAGTCTCGTGTACGGGTTGCTCCCCGCGAGGCGGGTGGAGAGCATTCTGGAACACGTCTCTTCCTGCAGTGCGTGTGAGCAGCTCCTGCGAGACTGTGTCATAGGACGCGAGCGCCTTCGGTCCAGGCACGGCGTGCGTCTGAACCCTGCGGGTGTCGTGTTGGTGACCCCTGGCCTAGAGGAGGACGTGGCCGCAGCCGGACCGCGTCGCGAGGGCCACGACCCAGGACAGTCAAGGAGATGGTGGCAGAGGTGGGTCGCAGCGGACCGCGGCCGCCAACTCGGCTGGGCAGGCCTTGCTGCCGCGGCCGCAGTGATCCTGATAATGCTGATCCTCCCCGGTACGAACCAACAGGGCGCTGACATTCGACTCCCCCGTATGTCGCCGATGTCCGTCGGGACGTCAGGCCAGGTCCGCTTCGGGCTCCCCGGGGGGGATCTGTCGCAGGAGGATCTCTACACCGGTCTGGCTGCTTACGAGTCGGGTCAGTACGAGCGCGCGGCAGCCCTGCTGAGTCAGGCCCACGTGGCTGAGCGATGGGAAATCCCCCGCAGGATTTACCTGGCCAATGCACTGGCACAAACGGGGCAGTATCGATCAGCCATCTCGCTGCTGCGCGGCGTCGATTTGCGCATAGTACCCGAGCCCTGGGGGATTGAGGCCCAGCAAACGCTCCTCGCTGCCCTGCAGGCGGTCGGCGAGAACTCGATTGCCGATTCCCTGCGCCGCGAGTTGGCTCGCACAGCGCGCGCTACGGATCGGCGTCGCTGAAGCTGCCTGTGCTGTGGTTGTCGCTGCGACAAAGCTCACTCCTTCGCCATTGCGGAAGGTCACTGCAGTCGCCTGGTTGCGATCCTGGGGCGTCCGCCGTCAACCGTCGTGGCAGCCCGGGCACGCACGGAATCGGTGGTTACACGTGTAACCTTCCGCGGCGCCCCCCAGGGCGAGAGAACGAGCGGCAGCCCCTCCGCTCAGCAGTAGACGGCGCAGTAGGAACCGTGATCGCTCTGCCCACCTGAGGCCGACACGACGGTCGGCGGTCCTTGGAGGAATCCCGAGTCCTAGGGGGAATCCCGAGGGGAGAGATGAAGCCAGGTGCCACGCACTCAGGGTGTTAGCTTTTCCTCGTTCATCAGAATAGTATGTGGGGCGCGTTCGGGAGGATCCTCCACCGATCCGTGCTGGGTATACGGACCTGGATGGCGGGCTAGCCGCCATCGGGATCGAAAAGCAGCGCAGAGCGCGCCTCCGGTAGATCATGGCGGGGGCGCGCTATGTCCTGTCAACCCGGTCTGATGGTCAGTTCCCTACCCTCGCCTTTGGGGTTCCCGGCCTGGCGATCTCAATCTACTCAATCAACCGGTCTAGGGTCGCTGTGCTGCCAGATGAGGGCGTCTCCCCGGGCACAGCCGTGGGGGGATATCGCCTACGTCGGGGATCATGGTTCGAGTCCTGTGGTGCTCGATGGTTCAGTGGCCGGGAGGATCCCACGGTAGAGGACCGAAGGAGGTGTACCATGTTCAGGCAACTTGGCCGGGTATTCAGTTCCTCAACTTCTCGTCTGTTGGCGGGCGTGCCGCTCCTGCTGGTCGTCTCGAGCCTCGTGCAACCTGCCCTGGCGGAGATCCTCTTCTGGCCGGCGCGGTTGGATTTTCCCGTCGGCGAATCCCCCGCTTTCGTAGCGATCGGAGATCTCAATGGGGATCAGGTTCCCGACCTTGCGATGCCGAACTACACGACGTACACCGTTGCGGTGGTGCTGGGTGAGGGGGATGGCACGTTTGGCGCGCCGAGCTTCTACGGGGCGGGCGATTTCCCGACTTCCGTAGCGATTGGAGACCTCAATGGGGATCAGGTCCCTGACTTGGCTGTCACCAACTGCAACTCGGACGACGTCGCGGTGCTGCTCGGTGAGGGGGATGGGACGTTTGGCACGGCGAGCTTCTACGGCGTGGGTGATTTCCCTTGGTCCGTAGCGATTGGGGACCTCAATGGGGATCAGGTCCCCGACTTGGCCGTCGCCAGCGCCTACTCGGACAACGTCGCGGTGCTGCTCGGTGAGGGGGATGGAACGTTTGGCACGGCGAGCTTCTACGGCGCGGGTGATGAGCCTCTTTCCGTAACGATCGGGGATCTCGATGGGGACCAGGTTCCCGATCTGGCGGTCGCGAACCAGGGGTCCGACAACGTCGCGGTCCTACTAGGTGAGGGGGACGGCACGTTTGGCACGGCGAGCTTCTACGGGGCGGGCGATTTCCCGACTTCCGTAGCGATTGGGGATCTAAATGGTGATGAGGTTCCCGACTTGGCGGTCGCTAACTACGAATCGTACAACGTCGCGGTACTGCTGGGCCAGGGCGATGGCACGTTTGGCACGGCGAGCTTCTACGGCGCGGGGGGTGGCCCCTCTTCCGTAGCGGTTGGGGATCTAAATGGTGATGAAGTTCCCGACTTGGCGGTCGCTAACTACGACTCGGACAACGTGGCGGTGCTGCTGGGAGAGGGGGATGGCACGTTTGGCACAGCGAGCTTGTACGGCCTGGGTATTTCACCCCAGTCTGTGGTGATTGGAGATCTCAATGGTGATGAAGTTCCCGACCTGGCGGTCGCCAACCTCGACTCGGACAAGATTCATGTCCTGCTGGGAAAGGGAGATGGCACGTTTGGCACAGCGGGCTTCTACGGCGCGGGCAATGCGCCTAGATCCGTAGCGATTGGGGATCTCAATGGTGATGAAGTTCCCGACCTGGCGGTCGCCAACTACGACTCGGACAACGTCGCGGTGCTGCTGAGTCAGGGGGACGGCACGTTTGGCACGGCGAGCTTCTACGGGGCGGGGAATGGACCCATGTCCGTGGCGATCGGAGATGTCAACGGGGATGAGGTCCCCGACCTGGCGGTCGCTGACCACTGGTCGGACAACGTCGCCGTGCTGCTGGGTGCGGGGGACGGCACATTCGGCACGGCGAGCTTCTACGCGGCGGGTCCTGGACCCTCGTTCGTGGCGATTGGGAATATCGATGGAGATCAAGTTCCCGATCTTGCCGTCGCTGACATGTTGTACGGGAGGGTGGCTGTGCTGCTGGGTCAGGGGGATGGCACGTTTGGCGCGGCGAGCCTCTACGGGGTGGGTGGTTACCCTTGTTCCGTGGCGATTGGGGATTTCGATGGGGACGAGGTTCCCGACCTGGCGGTCGCGAACTCCACGTCGCACGACGTCGCGGTCCTACTGGGTGCGGGGGACGGCACGTTTGGCACGGCGAGCTTCTACGGCGCGGGCGATTATCCCCGGTCCATGGCGATGGGGGATCTCAATGGTGATGAAGTTCCCGACTTGGCGGTCGCGAACCAGGGGTCGGACAACGTCGCGGTCCTACTGGGTGCGGGGGACGGCACGTTTGGCGCGGCGAGCTTCTACGACGCGGGCGACTGTCAATACTCCGGCATGCCTTGGTCCGTGGCGATTGGGAACCTCAATGGGGATCAGGTTCCCGACCTGGCGGTGACGAAGCGCGAGGAGTACAACGTCGCGGTGCTGCTGGGTGAAGGCGATGGCACGTTTGGCGCGGCGAGCTTCTACGGGGTGGGCAACGATCCCACGTCCGTAGCGGTTGGAGATCTCAATGGGGATCAAATCGCCGACCTGGCGGTGGCGAACAGCTCGTCGGACAACGTCGCGGTGCTGCTGGGTACCGGTGCGGCGCCGGGTCCGCCGCTGGCGAACTTTGTGGGCGTGCCGACGAGTGGCTATGTGCCGCTCATCGTCCAGTTCACCGATCACTCGACCGGTCAGCCGACCTCATGGTCCTGGGCCTTTGGCGATGGGGGCACCTCCACCGCGCGGAATCCGCAGTACGAGTACACTGCGTCCGGGGACTACGATGTGACCCTCACGGTCAGTAACGATTCCGGCAGCGACTCCGAGACGAAGCGGGAGTACATCCATGTCGCCGAACCGGAACCGAATGCACTGGCCTTATCGGACATCCCGGTAGCAGGCACCGTCTCCGGCGACTACACGGCAACCCATGCCAGTGACGACGCCTATGAAGTGATTACCGAAGTGTCTTCAGAGACGCATCCGCGCAAGTGGTACAGCGTGCTCGAGCACCGCTGGGACTTCGATGTCGTGTCGGGGCCAGCGATCACCTTCCGCGCGGAAGCCTATCGCCCGGACAACACCGACGGCGATAACTTCGCCTTCGAGTACTCAACCAATGGCGAGGACTTCACACACTTGCTGACCGTCAACAGCCCCACCGAGCAGACCTACTCGGCGGCATTGCCCGGCGGCATTAGCGGCACGGTTTACATCCGGGTCGTGGACACCGATCACACGCAGGGTCATCAGTCGCTGGATGCCGTCTACATCGACTACCTGGTGATCGAGTTCTCCAACACGCCGGCGCCGCCGGTGGCCGATTTTGTGGGCGAACCGACCAGCGGGTATGCGCCCCTGACGGTCCAGTTCACGGACCTCTCGACCGGCGATCCGACCGCCTGGAACTGGACCTTCGGCGACGAGACCGGGACCTCGACCGCGCAGAACCCGAGCTATACGTACACGACCTCGGGGGTCTACACCGTCACGCTGACGGCGACCAACGCCTACGGCTCGGACGATGAGCAGAAGACCGGCTACATCACGGTGACCCCGTCCGGCGTGCAGACGATGCACGTCGCGGGGATGGAGGTGACACGCAAGATCGCCGGGCTGAACGTCAGCGGGCGGTGCACGGTGACGATCCGTGACGGGTCGGATCAGCCGGTGGCGGGGGCCACGGTGGCGCTCACCTGGACTGGGCCGAATGCGGGCACGGGGAGTGGCCTGACCGGTGCGGATGGGACGACAACGGTCGAGACGCCCAAGCTGCGGAATCCCGTGGGCGAGTGGTGCTTCGATGTGACGAATGTGACCCACGGCACCTACACGTACGATCCGGCGCAGAATTCTCCGAATCCGCCGCATTGCTGCGAGAGCGGGTCGGTCAATCCGCGTGGGGAGTCCCAGGCGCAGTTGCGCTTTGGGCTGGAGCCGGTGGGGGCCGGGCCCACGGCGGGCGCCTGTTGGATCACGTTCCATCTGGCGGAGCCGGGGCAGGCGCGGCTCGACGTTTTCAATGTGGCGGGGCAGCGGGTGGCAACGCTGGCCGACGGATGGTATGCCGCGGGCGGTCATCGCGTGGTCTTCGACGCCGCGGCGGTGGCCTCAGGGATCTACTTCTATCGTCTGCAGGCCGGAGAGGGCCACGAGATCCGCAAGGTGATGCTGGTTCAATAAGGATAGGCAACTTCGCCCGCGCTCTGGGGCGGGACTAGGTGTGTGTGTCAAGGCTGTCGACCGGTGAGCGGGGGACTGAGCCACGAAGGCGCAACCACGCGCTTGCTGCGGGCTCGGGTTCGTGGGGTCCGCACGGCAATCCCCCGTACGACAACTGTGGAGGTCTGCTATGCGCCGCTGTCTTAGTATCTGGGGGATGATGCTGCTCGCCGGGTGCGTGCTCGGCGGGGCGTCTGGGGCCCACGCCTTCTCGGCAGGTTTCATCGAGAACCGCGGGCAGGTGGATGGGGCGGTCCGCTACTACCGGCCGGGCTCGGGCACGACGATCTACTGCACGGCTGAGGCGATTGTCATCGACCTGAAGGAGCCGGTGCGCGGGGAAGGCCTGGATCCCGCGCATCACGGGCTCGATGCCTTCCTGGATCAGACGGCGGAGGGATCGGAGATGCGGCGCGGCTGCGCCGTGTGGCTCCGCTTTGAGGGGGCGAATCGGTCTGCCACCATTGAACCCCGCGGTGAGCTTGTCACCAGGTACAACTACTTCCTGGGGAATGATCCGGACCGGTGGCAGACCGATGTTCCAGCCTACGGGGAGCTTGTCTATCACGATCTCTGGCCGGGGATTGATCTCATCTTCCGGAGCGAGGGAGGGAGAATCACCTATGAGGTGATCCTGTCGCCCGGTGCGGATCCGCAGAGGATGCGCTTGCGTTACGAGGGAGCCGATCGGGTCACGGCACGGGAGGACGGCTCCTTGCGGGTGGAGACGCCTGTGGGCTCCTTCACGGACCTCCGGCCCGCTGCGGCGAGCGGAGTGGGGGCGTTTCTTCTGGGGGAAAGCGGGAGGCAGCCCGGGGCGGATAGCTCCACGCATGGGAGGGATGACCCCGAGGCCCTCCTCTGGAGTACATTCCTGGGGGGAAACAGCTACGACGAGGCCTACGCCCTCGCACTCGACTCCTCGGACAATCCGGTGGTGACGGGGTATACCTGGTCTTCCGGCTTCCCCACCACACCGGGCGCGTACGATGAGTCGTTCAATGGCGGCAACGACGACGTTTTCGTCACCAAGCTCGATGCCTCCGGCAGTGCGCTGCTCTGGAGCACCTTCCTG
>CAZDKK010000072.1:0-22782 GCA_964506245.1 uncultured bacterium
CTACGATGCACGAAGCGAGCGAAGGTGGCTAGACGGGGCGCGGCGAGGTCTTACCAACGAGTAGACCCCGCACTGCCCGGGCGAGCGGTACTCCTCATTGTCCGGTGGCGTTGGATACCAGGGTCCCGAGAATGACGTTACGTGGATATCGGCCTGCGCTATGACCGACAGCCCGGCATCGACGGCCCCTCGAATCGCATCGCGCATCGTACGGTGCAGCCTGCGAGGGTCGGAATCATAGGGCGCCCAGAGTGAGCGATGGCAGGCGGCGATCTTCCACGGATGGGCCGAGGCCATGGCCGAGGTGAGAAACACACGCTGTGCTGAGCCCGGGATCGTGATCCCCGAGTGGTCCGGATTGAGCTCGTAGTGAGCCCCTGGCGCATTGCAGTTGTAATACATACTCTCGCCCGTGCCGCTCAGGTAGTCGGTGAGGTTGTTCAGAGCGATGAAGCGCAGGGAGCGGTGATCCCACTTGTACCATTCGCGCCCCTGAAACAGCGCCGGATAGCGTGACTTGATCGCGGCATGCGGATCCGCATCTGTGACGCCGTAGGGACCGCCCCATTCTACTTCGGTCTCGTGATTCCCGATCACCGGCAGCTTCACGATGCCCGGCGCCAAGTTCCCGCCTTCGGGATCATCCAGCCATGCCTTCCAGCTACAGATGTGGTTCGGACTCTCGTTGAGGTCGCCAAGGCCGATGAGCGCTACCAGATCGTCGTGCGACTGCAGCCAATCGAGACACGTGCGAATGTTCTCCGGATCGCTGCCTACGACTTCGGTATGAGGGCATCCCATGATGCCGATCGAATAGCCCTGCGTGAGCATCACACGGGGGCGCCGCGCTCCGGCGGCGCCTTGCCTGGCGCGAGTGAGTGAGAGCGAGAGACCGAGCTTCATGTCGTGCAGCCCCCCGTGCAGGCGGATGCGTCAATAGAGCGCGACGATGTCGCTCGCCGTCGTGCCCGTCGCCAGCACGCTCTTGGTCGAGACGGGCAGGATGCCAACCGGGACGCTCGGCAGGGTGACCGCGTTCTCGTCCTCGGCGGCAATCAGGACGACGTCACCGGCCGTGCCCACGTAGAGCGCGCGGCAGGCGCCGTCCGGCAGCGGGTTCTCGTCGTGGGGCGTCACCGCCCGCAGCTTCGTCGCTGGCCAGTCGGGACCGACAAGGGGATTACGGATTCCCATGCCTTACTCCTCTTCCGGCTCTTCGTCCGGATCTGGTTTCGGTTTGGTGTTGTCGTCCGCGGCAACAGAGTTGCCACCCGATACGCTGAGGCCATACTGCGTGGCCAGGGCCTGCTCCCGCGCGAGCTCGGCAAAGACGTCCTCCAGGTCCTCGCCCTTCTCGGCGAGGAAGCCCGTGCGCGTGCCGAGGCCGTTCTCGATCGAAAGCACCGCCGCCTTGGCTTCCTTCTCGGGATCGATCCACTGCCAGCCGCGCGGGCGGTGTCGGACGGCCATCATCCAGGGGGCAGCGGTGCGAGAGGCGAGCCTCAGGGTTCCGGCCAGCAGCGCGGCGTCGAGCCAGGCCGCATAGAGTGGCCGGCGCCACATGTCGATGAAGTCCTGTTGGATTGCGCGCCAGTCGTCGCGCTCTACCAGGGCGAAGCTGCGCATCGTCGAGTACGTCACGCCCTCGGCGTCGTTGGCCAGGACGTTGTAGAACACGCTGAAGCCCGAGGCGATCTTGCGGACCATCTGCTTCACGAAGGCCGGGAACTGCTGCGTTGGGTGCTGGGGGTCCCAGTCCTTGAGTCCGTATCCATCCGGCACGATCTCGAACGTGCCCGGGTTGGCCTCCATCGTGGCAGGCGTTTTCTCAGTCGTCAGATCGCCCGCGCCCGAATCGGGCTGTTTCTCGAAGAATCCCATCTTGGAGGCCGCGATCCGGGCGGCCACGGCCTCGCTCTCCTCGTAGGCGTTCAGCATGTGAGCCGGGACCATGACCGCATGGACCCAGGTCACACCGCGTGTCTGGTTCACCCGGTCGGGGTCATAGAGATGCAGCATCTCGGCAGCAGGGACGAAGTAGCGCTCGCGCATCAGATCCACGCCGGAGGTGCTGGCGGTGTTCCACACCCAATAGCCGACCGGGCGCCCGACGGCGTCGATCTCGATACCCATGCGGATTTCGTTCTGCCCCGGGCGGCGCTGGCGGTTGAACGTCTCATCGATCAGGTCGGCATCAATCGGCTGACACGCTAGCCCGTGCCGGTTGACATCGGGCCCCCTCCAGAGGCGGACGAAGGTCTCCCCGTCGCCGGCGATCGTCTTGAGGAGCAGCTTCTCCAGCCGGCGTAGGGTCAGCCGGCCGTCGAGGGTGACTGGGGAGTTGGCCCAGTCGTTCCAGGCGGCCTCTATGGCCGCGTTGGTCGCCGTGTCGGTGGTCTCCCCAGCGCGGACCTGCGCCTGGAGCATGATGCCCATGGGGCCGATGACGTTGTTCTGAAGCAGCCGGAGGTAGCGCTTGACGTAGCTGTTGTTGCGGGCGAGTGCTCTCGCCCGGGCGCGCAAGAGCCGCAGCTCGCCCCGGATCTCCTCATCGGCGGAGCGGGCCTGCGCAATCCAGTCGAGGAGTAGACGATTGACGCCGGCGCCTTCGAAGGTACTGCGTCGTCCGGTGAGCTCTGCCAAGGCGAGCCGAAAGGCCCGGCCAAGGCGCTGATGAAAGGGGCGGCGCTTCATGTGTCAAACCCCGGCGGCGTGAAGGACACGAGAACCGGCCGCGTCATGAATCCCGGGCTCTTGAGCCGCGCGAGGCGCGACTCAAGACTCGACAGAAGAGCAACGGCCTCGCGGGCAGGGATCCTCGAAACCGCGCGCCCGGCGATCTGGTAGCTTTCCATCCCCGCCGGGAGCCGGCCTTCGATGTGTGCCCGGAGCGCGGCGATCGCCCGCTCGATCCATTCCTGCTCGCTCCCCTCGGTCGCCTCGGCCAGGTTGCGCAGGATGGTGACCACGCCGGCGCCGACCTCGTAGACCTCGCCGGCGACGTTCGAGACACGTTCGGCCCACTTGTAGAGCCCAGGGGTGAACTCACCGGCAGTAACCGAAGCGGCAATCGTCACGACGAAGTCCGACCCGTCCGCGGCCGCCGTTATGGAGCGGACACTTGCGCCGGCGAGATGCAGCTTCAGCGTCCAACCGCCGTCCGCAGGGTAGTCCGTGAGCTGCCGCCGATAGACCACCGTGGTCCCGGCTGGAAAGGCGTCTGGCAGGCTGGTGAGTTCCATGGCCCCGATGTTGGGCCACTTCGCCCCGGGGATGTATTCCAGTAACACTGGAATTGCTGCTCCTGGGCCGGCGCACCACGCTGGCGTCCATGAGCACGGCGAACCCGGCAGTCACGGTCAGGGTCAAGGTTCCCCGGACCCTCTACCGCAACTTCGACCTCGAGCTCGAGCAACGGGCCGAGGGCGTCGAGCCCGGCGAAGGCGAGGCCCGGCAGTACCCGCTTTCCTTCTCTAGCGAGCTGCCGGTGCTCCGCTGGGGCTGGGACATCGGCGAGTACTACGAGGTGCTCTCTCACGAGCCGGGCGAGGTCGATCTGTCCCGGGCGAAGAATGGTCTGCCGCTCATCAAGTCACACCAACGGGTCCTGCACTTCGGGTCGGTGAACGACGTCACGCTGGACGAGAGGCGTAAACGCTTGCGCGGCGTGGCGAGTTTCTCCTCGATTCCACTGGGGCAGGAGCAGGAAACGCTGCTGCGCGAGGGCCACACCAAGGGCGTCTCGGTCGGCTACGAGATCCTGTCGATGGAGCTGGTCTCGAAAGACGCGAAGACCGGGATCCCCACCTACCGCTGCGGCTGGAGGCCCTACGAGGTCTCCACCGAACCGATTCCAGCAGATCCCAAGGTCGGCTTCGGCCGCTGGCAACCTGAAGGGCGCGGGCGGACCGAGGAATCCGACCTGGTCGAGTTCACCGTCGAGGAATCCGTCAAGGAACCCGTCACGGAAGGAGAACGCGCGATGGAAGAACAAGCAAGAACTACGCCCGCCCCGGCGACCCCGGGGGCGGCGCCGTCGGCAGCGGTCGAGGTCCGCGATCGGGGTGCCGAGGCGGCTGAGATCATGGAGATGGCCCAGGCCCATGGCATGGGCGAGCGGGCGGCCGGGTGGATCCGCCAGGGTCTCACCCCCGACCAGGTCGGGCGGGAGATCCTGAAGGGGATCCGGACGCAGGGTCCCGCCCAGCCCGCGGCCGAGACGCTCGACGCGATGCCGGCGAAGGATCGCCGGCGCTACTCCGTCGCCCGCGCGATCCGCCTGCAGGCCGAGGTCAGGGACGGCCAGCGGGGCCGCTACGACGGACTCGAGGCCGAGGTCCACCAGGAGCTCGCCAAGCAGCGCACCGGTACGGATCACGGCGGGATCCTCATTCCCTGGCGGCTGCGCACCCAGGAGGAGCTCGAGCGGCGCACGATGGGCACGATGCAGCCCACGGGCGGCGCAACGCTCGTCGGTCAGCAGGTCATGCCCGACATGATCGACCTGTTGCGCAACCGGGCCTTGGTGCTCGTTGCTGGCGCGCGCCTTTACCCCGGCCTGCAGGGGATGGTCTTCTTCAACAAGAAGACCGGGACGCCGTCGGTCTACTGGATGGCCGAGAACCCGTCTTCGGCCGTGACGGCGTCGGAGCCGGCCTTCGGCTATGTCTCGATGTCGCCCAAGACACTGATCGGCCAGGTGCAGTTCCCGCGGCAGCTCCTTGTCACGGCTTCGATCGACGTCGAGGCGGACGTCCGCAACGACCTGGGGATCGGCCACGGCCTGGTGATCGATCTCGCGGCCCTGCACGGCAAGGGGGCGGACAAGCAGCCGATCGGCATCTACTCGGCCGAAGGCGTGCTCTCGCATTCCGTGGGCGGGGTTCCCGATCTGACAGACGTGACCACGATGCCCGCGCTCATGGCCGACAAGAACGCGGACCTCGGGACGCTCTCCTGGATGACCACGCCCCTGATGGCCGGCGTCCTGAAGCGGACCCAGGTGGTGAGCGGCCAGGCGGCCATGCTCTGGGAGGGTGACTTCCGGGACGGCCGCATCCTGGGCTACGCGGCCCGGGCGACGAACCAGATCTCCAAGACGCTCGGCGCCGGCTCCAACGAGCACGGCCTGATCTTCGGCAATTGGAACGACCTGGCGGTCGGCATGTGGGGCAACGACCTCGAGATCGTGGTCGACGTCGTCACGCGCGCCGGCTACGGCCAGATCCTCGTCACCAGCTACTCGATGGCCGACGTCGCCGTTCTGCGCGGCGAGTCGTTCGTCAAGGGAACCGGCGCGCTCATCGGCAGCTAGGCGGCGGCCGCCGGGAGTCAGCGTGCGTCGGGCCTGCGGAGATCCGGCGCACTGGAGGATGGATCCCATGGAGAGCGAGATGCTCACGATCGAGATCACCACAGGGCATTGCCTAGGAGGCGAAGGCAACGACGTCTACCCGGGCACGGTCATGGTGGCCCCGCGGGACCTCTCGCTCGAGGCGGCCCTGGCGAAGGTTCGCCGCGGCTATGCCCGCGTGATCCCGAACGAGATCGAGACCAGCGATCCACTGATCGAGACCGGGGACCCGGCGCCCGAGAACCGGGACCCCGTCGTCAACGCGCCGGCCGGCGAGCTGCCGCCGGCGCCCAGAGGCCGGTCCCACACCGGCAGGAGGTAGATCCGAATGACCCACCTGCTCAACGCTCTGGCGCAGGCTGTCGTCTCTGCGCTTGCCGCGGCTGCGCGCCGCACGTCGACACTGACGGGCACTGCCTTCGACGCTCTGAGCTATGAGGCCGAGGCCCTGATCGTCCTGAACGCCAGCGCGGCCACCGCGGGGACCACCCCAACCCTGGACGTGAAGCTGCAGCACTCCGACACGACAACCGCCGGCGATTTCGTCGATACGGGGTATGCCTTCGCCCAGGTGACCGACGTCTCGGGCACCGCGGGGGTCCAGACGCTCAAGGTGAACATCTCGGACCTAAAGCGTTACCTGCGCGTGATCGGGACCATCGCCGGAACGAACACCCCGACCTTTGACTTCTCGGTCGAGTTCGTCGGGATCAAGAAGGCGGCCTAGGCCGTGAGCGTCCTGGGGGAGAACGACGTCGCGGCGATGCTGGCGGACCTGGCTGCGGCCGGCGCCGGTGTCGCCGTGGCGTTGGGCGCCGCGACGGTGACGGGACTTCGCGACCGTGAGGCTGCGGAGTTCTTCGCCGGCGAGATGCCGGCAGTCGTTGCGGCCGACGAGGTCGTGCACGTCCAGACGGGCGCCTTGCCTGGCCTTGCGTCCGGCGCGGCGATCACGGTGGACGGCGCCGCCTACGTGGTCCTGAAGGTCCTCCCCCACGGCGACGGGGCCATGGTTCGGATCGCACTGAGGAAGCCGTGAGCACGATTCGTGAGCAGATCGTCGCGGCCGCCGTTACGGCCATCGGGACGGGCGCCCCCGCGGGCATCCCTGCCCCGGTCCGCACGCGCATCGATTCGCCCAGCGCGGACCAGCTCCCGGTACTCACGATCTACCAGGCGGTCGAAACGGTTGATCCGATGCGCGACCCGCGTGCGGGGCGCCCGGTCCGGGGGCCCGTGGTCCGGCGGGCGCTGACCCTCAACGTCGAGATCATCACCAAGGCCGGCGCCGGGCAGGATCCCGACAAGACAGCCGATCCCATCATGGCGTGGGTGACCAAGGCGCTCGGTGCAGCCGGGACCTTCGGCGACCTGGCTAACAACCCCGCCGATGAGGTCGGCACGAAGTTCGACTACGAGCAGGGCGAGACCTCGTTTTGTCGGGCGACGATGGCATTCCGGATACAGTACCAGTCTCGCGCAGACGACGCGGAGCTGCTGACGTAAGGAGGGATAGAAGATGCCCGAGGCGGTAAACGGCAACAACATCCTCTTGGGCCGGGGCAAGGTGTACTTCGACCGGTTCAACTCATCGGGGGCCAAGACTGGCGAGTTGTTCCTCGGCAATTGCCCAACCTTCGAGATCACGCCCTCGCCCGAAGAGGTCAAGAAGTACTCGTGCGGGGAACGGGCGGCAGCCCTCGTTGCCTCGGACGTTATCCGGACGTCCCTGGCCCTGCGCATCGTCGGCGATGAGTTCTCCAAGGAGAACCTCGCCATGGCGCTCTTCGGGGACAACTCGACCCTCGCCCAGACGACAGCCTCAGTCACCAACGAGGCGATCTCGGGTGTGCTGAAGGGCCGCTACTACGCGCTCACTCACCGGCAGGTGAGCGCGGTCACGGTCACGGGGCCAAGCGGTTCGCCCACCTACGTCGCCGACACCGACTACAAAGTCGACGCGGTCTCGGGCCGGATCTACATCGTTGAGGCGGGCAGCATCGCGGACAATGCCAGTATCGAGGTGGACTACACCTACGCCACGATTTCACTGCCCATCGTTCGCGGAATGAACCAGGCCTCGGTCAAAGGGGCGGTGCGCTTCATCGGGGACCCGGCGCGGGGCCCGCAGTATGAATGCGAGATCTGGCGTGTCTCGATCCGGGCCGATGGCGCGATCGGTTTCATCTCGGATGAGTACGCGAGCTTCACACTCACAGGGGACGTCGAGGCCGACTCGGTGAACCACCCGACCGAACCGCACTTCCGGCTCATCAAGCTGAACTAAGGCAAGACAGGCTCCTTGCCTGATCCAAGGAGGGGCAGATGCCTGAGAGCGTGAACGGCAACAACATCCTCTTGGGCCGGGGCAAGGTGTACTTCGACCGGTTCAACTCATCGGGGGCCAAGACTGGCGAGTTGTTCCTCGGCAATTGCCCAACCTTCGAGATCACGCCCTCGCCCGAAGAGGTCAAGAAGTACTCGTGCGGGGAACGGGCGGCAGCCCTCGTTGCCTCGGACGTTATCCGGACGTCCCTGGCCCTGCGCATCGTCGGCGATGAGTTCTCCAAGGAGAACCTCGCCATGGCGCTCTTCGGGGACAACTCAACCCTGTCCCAGACCGGCGCGGTGCAGCCGAGCGAGGCCATCGCCGACGTGCTTCAGGGCCGGTACTACAAGCTCACCAAGCGCAGCATCGTCTCTGCCGTCGTGACTGGCATCGGGGGAACGCCGACTTACACGCTCAACACGGACTTCAAGGTCGACAATGTGACGGGTCGCATCTATATCGTCGAAGGCGGCGGCATCGCCAACGGCACCGATATCGAGGCCACCTACACATACGGCACGATTTCCCTGGCGACGGTCCGGGGGATGAACCAGGCGTCAGTCAAGGGTGCGGTGCGCTTCATCGGCGACCCGGCGCGGGGTCCGCAGTATGAATGCGAGATCTGGCGTGTCTCGATCCGGGCCGATGGCGCGATCGGTTTCATCTCGGATGAGTACGCGAGCTTCACACTCACAGGGGACGTCGAGGCCGACTCCACCAATCACCCGAACGAGCCGCACTTCCGGCTCATCAGGTTGGCATGATGGGACAGCAGCAGGCGGGACAGGAAAGGCACATCCTGGGAGGCCAAGCATTCCTCTCGGTTACCGAGAGCACCGTGGAGCACGACCTCTACTTCCACCAGCTTGCTGGCCGCGCGGGTTTGAGTTTCCAGAAGCGGGAGGACGAGAGCGCCGAGGACTTCGCGGCTCGGATCCTCGCGGAGACCATCCAGAGCGGCCAGGCACTTGAGCTCCTCGGCTGTCTGCTCGTCCCCGAGGAGGTCGGCGTCGAGGGCTGGACGCCCGAGGAGGCGCGCCGGACCGCGGCCTTCATCGGACAGCTTCGGGGCAAACAGGACAAGGCCCGCGTGCATGCCCTGATCCTCTCGCTATTGATAGGTTTTTTCGGATGTGGGCTGGCCTCCATCTGGACTTCCCCGAAGTCTTCAAGCGGCCAGCCGACGACGGAGCCGAAGGCCGACCCGAGGACCCCGACCGGCGTTACGGCCGCTGGGCTGGCCTCGTAAGAGAGCTCTCGGATGATGACCATGACAAGGCGCAGCGCATCCTGAGGTGGCCGCTCCGGGAGGCGCTCCACGCCTACAGGAGCCGCATGCGACGCTACGCACTTGATGACTACCGCTTCCGCCTGATCGTCTGGGCGATCACGGCGCCCTACCTCAAGGAGGGCAACCGGCGACCGCCGGGCGTCCCCGCCATCCTCCGGGAGGTGAGCGATGCCGACGCCTGACGTCCGCGTTCGCCTGTCGGCCGAAGGCGTGGCCGAGGTCGTCGCCGCCCTCAAGAAGGTTCAGGCCGAAGGCGAGAAAACCGGCAAGACCGGCCACCGGTCATTCCTCAATCTCAACTCCGTCCTCGGTGGCACGACGAGGCTCCTGGCCGGCCTCGGCGTCGCCGTCGGCGTCGGTGCGTTCGTCAACTTCATTCGCAAGAGTTCCGAGGCGGCCGACCAGGTCGGCAAGCTCGGTCAGAAGGTCGGCGCGAGCGTCCAGAACCTCTCCGCCCTGAACCTGGCAGCGGCGACGGCCGACGTCGGCACCGAGCAGCTCACGACCGGCTTGATCTTCCTCAACCGCAAGCTCGCCGAGCTCGCCGAGGGGTCGCCCAAGGCGCAGACCGTCTTCCGGCAGCTCGGGCTGTCCGTACGCGACTTCAAAGGCAAGGACGCGGTCCAGTCCTTTGAGCTCGTCTCGCAGCGCATGGCGACGCTCGGCGATGGCGCCCGCAAGACCGCCGCCGCGGTCGAGATCTTCGGGCGCTCCGGGGCGCAGCTCATCCCCCTGATGAACGACCTCGCCCAGGAAGGTCTGGGCGACCTGATCGAGCGCGCGCGCGAGCTAGGCGTGCTATTCGACGAGGAGATGGTCGCATCCGCCCAGCAGATGAACGACGACTTCAAGCTCCTCGAGCTTCAATCTCAGGCCCTGGGCGCTCAGTTCGCGACCGGGATCGCCCCCAGCATCTCGCAAGCCCTGCAGATTATGACGGGTGATGTCAGCGAGACAAGAGAAGCCTGGAAGGCTATGGGCCAGGTCGTGGGCTGGGTGGCGAAGCTCATCGTGGCCGTTGTCTCCTCCGCCGTCGATGTCGTCGCGACGGCAATCCAGCAGACGATTGGCTGGATCGATGCCCTTGTGCAGGCTGGCGGTCGGGTGCTGAAGGGCGATTTCTCGGGCGCCGGCGCTGTGCTACGCGAAAGGGCATCTGCCGAGACAGCCAGGACGCAAGGGCTCTTGGACCGGCTCAAAGGGCGGTTCGAGATGGTCTTCGACCGCCCCGAGCCCGCGTCAACTCACGCGGGGGCGGCGCCGGGTGGCGCATCCGATCCCGCCGAGCTCGCCCGCCGCCAGACGCAGGCAACGAAGTCCATCCGGGACGCCGAGCTCGCCTACCTCAAAGCCCAGCTCAAGGCGCGGCTCGACGCTGAGAAGCGCAGTTATGAGGAGGGTGCCTCTAGCCTGCAGGCGTATTTCAACGAGCGCCGCCGGATCATCGCCGAGGAAGCCAACGCCGAAGTCGCTGCGCTCCTGGCGCGTAAGGCGATCCTGTCGACTGAGGAGGATCAGATCAAGGCGCAGGCCGAGGCGAAGAGCATCGATGTCCAGGTGAACAAGATCCGCCTTGAGCAGGAGGCGCAGATTGCAGCCCTGACCGCCGAGGAGACCGCCGCCCTGCGCGACTTGGGCGCGAAAGCCCTGGAGATCGAGAGCAAGCTCCTGGAGGCCCAAGGTCGCCGGCACGAGGCGGCGCTGGCCGCCATCGAGGAAGAGATCAGGCAGGCAGATCTGCTCTACCGCCAGCTCGGCATGGCAGACGCTGAACGCGCCACGCAGCTCGATCGGTTGCGCCAGTCGCTCAGCGCCGGCGCCGAGTTTGAGGAGGCGCAAGGGCAGGCCGATGCCGCCATGACTGACCTCGGCCTCGCCCGGCGGCGAATCGAGGCCCAGATCGACGCGGGGCTGGTCACTCAGCTCGAGGGCGAGCGCCAGCTCCTTGCGCTGGAGCAGGCTCGGGTTCCTGTGCTTCAGCAGGCGGCGCTGGCCCTCATGGCGTCGGCCATGGCAACTGGCGACCCGGAGAAGATCCAGCAGGCCCGCGAGTTCGCCCTGTCGGTCGAGGAGCTCGGCATGGCGGTCCAGGGCGCGGCCTCGTCGTGGACCTACTTCCGTGACGCGCTGGAGCAGTCGGGCATCGATGCGCTTACAGACTTCTTCGCCGATGGGATCACCGGAGCTGAGAGTTTCGGGCAGGCCGTGCAGCAGATGGCATTGAGCGTGATCCAGAGCCTCCGCCGCATCGCGGCCGAGATGATGGCGATGCAGATCGTTCAGGGCCTGAGCCGGCTATTCGGAGGATTCGGCGGCGGCGGGGGGGCAGCGGGAACCGAAGTCATTGGCGGGTTGGCGACAGGCGCCTCCGGCGGTATCGTGCGCAACGGTCGCATCGCCCGCTTCTCCTCGGGGGGCTACCTCCTCGGGCCCGGCACGGGCACGAGCGATAGCCTCGTCGCTCTGACCGCGGGCGGTCGCCCGGTGCGCCTCTCGAATGGCGAGTTCGTCGTGCGCGCGGCCGCCGTGCAGCAGCCGGGAGCCCTGGAGTTCCTGCGCGACTTCAACCGCTGGAGCATGGCAGCGCTCAGGCCCGTCTGGTCCGCACCCGGGGCGCCGCGCTTCGCCGCGGGCGGGATGGTCGGCTCCGGCGCCGGCGGTGGAGGCGGGCAGGCGCTGGACGGCCGGCTGACGGTTGGACTCGACGACGGTCTCATCCTCAAGGCGCTCGAAAGCCCCCGGGGCCAGAGGATCCTCGTCGAGCTCGTCGGCCGCAATCGGCGCACGCTGCAGAGGGTGCTCTCGGGATGATCCTCGCAGCTTTCCCGCCGGGCACCTCCGATCCGGTGCGCATGCGCATCGCCTATCTCACTGACGTGCTTGCCGCGCGTACCGGCGTGGAGCAGCGGCGCCAGCTCCGGGAGCGACCGAGCGGTGAGATGACCTGGTCCACCGGGCCGCTCCACGATACCGAAGCCCAGTACCTCGCAGGGCTGATCTACGCCGGCCAGGCCGAGGCTCACGGCGTCCCCCTGTGGCCGTTCCCTCGCTGGCTCTCGCAGAACCGCGCTGCAGGCTCAACAGTGCTCTACCTGAGTCCTGGGCCGGGGCTCCTCTGGTTCGGCTCCAACGTCGCACTGGTGCGCGCCGGGCAGGCCGAGATCCGGGGGATCGCTAGTATCACGGGCGATCCGCCCACCGCCATCAACCTACAGGAGCCTCTGCAATCCTTCTGGCCAGCCGGGACCACCGTTTACCCCGTTGCCACCGGGTACCTTCGTCCCCAGCAGCCGCAGTCCTGGCATGCGTTGGCCATCGCCGGCGCGACCCTTACGTTCGACATCCCCTCCCTGGGCGCGCTGGACCTAGGGGCGACGGCTGATCCCCCGGAGTACCACAACCTCGAGGTCCTGGACGCGATGCCGAACCGGAGAGGGTCCGAAGAGGATCAGGCGGACCGGCTCATCGACGTTCTCGACCCAGGCACCGGCCCGATCTGGATCGACTCCCCCTCGGAGGCGCCGACTCTCCTGCGGCAAGGGTTTCTCCAGACCATGCTCCTGGAAACCGATGTGTTGCCATTCATCGCCTTCCTCGACCGCCGACGTGGTCGGGGGACTCCCTTTTTCGTCCCGTCCTGGCAGCAGGATCTCTCGCTGGCTGCCGCAGTGTCCCAGGGCGCGTCTCAGTTCACCGTCCAGCTCTGTGGCTACACCGAGCGGCTATTCGCGACAGGAACGGGACGGCGCATGCTCGCGGTCCGTCCACCTACCGGGACTTGGTCCTACCACGATGTGACGCAAGCCGTGGTTCAGGGCTCCGTCGAGCAGCTCACAATCGACCCGGTCGCCCCGGTCGCCTGGCCGGTTGGGAGCCTCATTTCGTTCCTGCGTTTCTGCCGGCTCGAGCGCGACGGCGTCGAATTTGAGTTCTGGCGTCCGGCCGCCATGGAGGCCCAGCTCGTCTTGCGCGAACTTCTCAACGCTGCGGAGTGAGTCATGGGTTACGCCACACAGGAGATCAGCACCTACCAGGGACAGCCCATTGAATGCTACGTCTTCCAGCTTGGCTCGAGCACCTGGCGCTATACCTCGGCCGAAGACACGATCACGCTCCCGGGCTGGCCAGGCTCGTTCACGCCGGCGGCGATCGCATCTGAGCGCCAGGTGCACGGATCGGAAGATCGGTCCGGCGGGCTCACGATCACGGCCCCGCCGGACCTGCCATGCCTGGGTGATTTTGTCTTCTACTCCCCGGAAAGCCGCCTGAGCCTGACCCTCATCCAGGCGCACCGCACGGACCTGTCGGATGCGAAGACGCCCTTCCGCGGTTCGGTGGTCAATGTCGGGTGGGAAGATGGCAAGGCCAAGCTCAGCTGCATGCCCATCACGCATGAGTTCGGACGCCTGATCCGGCGTTTCAGCTACCAACGCCAGTGTAACTGGCCGCTCTACTCCGGGGGTTGCGGCGTCGCACTCGGCATCCATGAGGCTACCGTGACGGTGCAATCGATCGCGGGGAACGTCATCTCGGGAGTCGGATTCGGATATCTGTCGGACAACATCTATCGCGCGGGCTTCATCCTGTGGGCCTCGCAACGACGCTTCATCATGGAGAAGTCGGGACAGGACGTCACGCTCATGAGTCCCTTCGCAGGACTGACGCCTGGGCAGCAAGTCAACATCTATGCAGGATGCGACGGCACCGAGGCCGTGTGTGCGGGGACGTTCAGCAATTTGGACAAGCATCTCGGCTTCGCCCGCGTGCCCTACCGCAACCCTCATACCCGGAGGGCGTTCTGAGATGGGGTTCATAGTCTCGGCCCTGTGGTACGTCGGCACTGCCGTTGCTTCCTGGTGGCTCTCTCACGGCCGGCAGAAGAAGACTACCGAATCCAAACCCGGCGCCTTCTCCGAAGACGCAATGCCGACGACGAGTGAGACACAGCCGATTCCCGTGGTCTGGGGTTGCGTCCGCCTAGACGCCGCGAATCTCCTCTGGTACGGCGCGGCGGCCACGAGGGATGTCCAGTACGAAGGCACCACGGTTGGTCACCAGTACTACGTGACTCTGCAGTACGGTCTGTGCCTGGGTCCGATTGATCGCGTCCTCGCGGTGGAATGGGATGAGCTTCATGCGTCCATTCATGGCCGGATAGACGGCACACACTACGACAGGCTCTTCTACCGCCAGCCTCAGCTCTTCGGCGGCCCCTTCGAGGAGGGCGGGATCTACACCGAGATTCGAGCGTATAAAGGAACCGCCGACCAGCCTCCCGACGCGCACCTGGAGGCCAAGGTCGGCAGCGACCTGCCGGGCTATCCGCATCTGGCGTACTTGGTGATGCGCGGGAATCCATATCCGCACTCGACTGAAGACCCGTGCCTCCGCGTGCTGCTGGAGAGTGTCAGCTGCCCTTGCTCCGACTACAGTGCACAACCCGCTGAGTGTATCAGCGAGCGCTCTGCTTACGTCGGCACATCACCGCAGCTCAAGTCAATGGCCGTCGTAGTCCGTCGCATCGATGAGTGCAACCCGCTCGAGCTGACAGGCGGGGCGCATTGGCTTGGTACCGGCGCCAACCCAGCCAACATGCTCTACGAGATCATCACCGACGAGATCTGGGGCCTCGACATCCCCGAGAGTCCGTACATTGCGACGAGCTCCTTCCTCGCGGCAGCGGCAACTTTGGCTGATGAGGAGTTCGGGCTGAGCATGACGTGGACCGGGGACGAGGTCCGTGAGATTATCGAGGAGATCCTGCGACACATCGACGGCATCCTCGTCCTGCACCCCGAGACGGGTCTGCTCGAGCTGCGCCTGATCCGGGGTGACTATGCCGTCGAAGAACTCCCCGTGTTCGGCCCGAACGAGCTCCGAGACTTCCGGTTCAACCGTCCGGAATTGCAGACGCTGCCTACTACGATCAGGGTGACATACACGGACTATGATGCCGGCTTCAAGACGCTTCCCGTTGTGGCGCCGAACCTCGCAGCCATCCAGGCGCGCGGGGAAGAGGTTGTCGAGGAAGTTGCCTACGCGGGCGTCGCCAACTCAGCGCTGGCGCAGAAGCTCGCGGCGCGGGACATGAAGGCGAAGACCTACCCCTTGGCGCGCATCAGCTTCACCGTGAACCGCTGTGCCTGGAGTCTGCGGCAGGGGTCGCCGTTCCGGCTGGACTGGCCGGAGCTGGGGATCTCGGGGATGGTCTGCCGCGTGACTTCCATCGGCCCAGGCGATCTCGTAAAGGGCGAGATCACGATCGACGCAGTCGAGGACGTTTTCGGGCTGGGCGGAACCGTATATGGCCCGATCCCGCCGAGCGGGTGGGAGGATCCGTTCCAATCAGAGTGAGGGCACGGAGGGACGTTGCCATGAGGATCTCCAGGCTTATCCGGATCACGCAGGCCGCTTGTCTGTGGATTCTGGGAATCGCATCCGTCGCATCGGCGAATGGCCTGGCGAACAGCGGGATCTATGTGCCATGGGCCGCGATCACCGCCGTCGTGGCGGTGATCGGTATCTTGGGGACGCTCGTCGGCTTGGTGCGCCGCGGCGACCTGACGCGCATCGACGAGCGCTTCGAGGAGCAGAAGGAGCAGCGCGCCGAGATCATCGGCTGGCTACAGCGCGTCGAGAAGAAGATCGACGACCTGATCAAGGAGCTGTGACGTGATGGATCCGCGCGTCCTCAGGACCGCCGCGCGTCTAATCGAGAAGCACGAGGGGCGCCGGCATGGTGTCTACCTTGACACCGAGGGCCACCCGACGGTCGGTGTCGGCTTCAACCTGGACCGCCCCGGCGCCCGCGGGGTCCTGGCAAGCGTCCGGGCGAGCTACGGCGCGGTCCGCGCGGGGTCTCAGAAACTCACCGACGCTCAGATCGACGCCCTTCTCGTCCGCGACATCGCTGACAGCGTCGTTTCCGCCCGAGCGGTATGCCCGAGTTTCGATGCCTTGCCCGAGGGGGCGCAGCTCGCTCTGATCGATATGGCCTTCAACCTCGGCCGCGCGGGGCTCGCCAGGTTCCGGGCGATGCTGGCCGCCATTGCCAGCGGGGACTTCTCCACAGCGGCGGCCGAGGCGCTCGATAGCAGGTGGGCCTGGCAGGTCGGGCGCCGGGCGCTCGAGGATGCCGCGCTCCTGCGCGGCGTGCGGCAGGAGGTGTGACGTGAAACTCCTCTCCAATCTGGCCAGCATGGTGACCGGAAAGCTCCCCAGCCTGATCACCGATGCGATCCACTCTGTGCTCCCCCTCTCGCCCGAGGACAGAGCCAAGGTGGACGCCGCAGTGACGGCCGCCGCGCACGAGCACGAGCTCGCGCTCCTGCGGGCGATGGGCGACGCCGAGCAGCAGCTCACCGCCAGGATTGCGAAGCTCGAGGGAACAGCCAGCGATCTGAAGGGGATCCCCATCCTCGGACCGGTGATGATCTTCCTGCGGGGCGCGATTCGGCCTGCGTTCGGGATGGCGGTGCTCATTTGGGACTGGAAAGTCCTCTCTGGGGGGTGGGCCCCGCCGGATCGCGAGCTCTTCTTCGCGATCAACGTGCTCGTCCTGGGGTTCCACTTCGGGGAGCGGGCGGTCAAGAACGTATTGCCCACGTTGGCAGGGTGGAAGAACGCAGCCAAGTAGTCGCGCACAATCTGAAAGGAGGTGAGAATCCCGCGAAGCCGGCTCAGGGCACAAGGGACCGAAGCTGGGCCACGAACGGACCCCATCCCGTGCAGATCGTGATGACCGAGGCAGCCAGGGCGAGCAGGGACAGGATCCCCTTCACCCCGCGCGCCACAGGGCTGCCCCCGACGCGCTGAACCGATGGAATCGAGACCACTCCGAGCCATCCCAGCAGGCTGAACGGCAAGGCCAGGACAAACCCCACACCCTCGCGAAACCACACGAACGGATTCTTGAGATCGCCCATTGCGGCCTTGATTTGGCCTTCCCGGACACCGGAATGCCTCACGAGGCACTCTTGAAGTGCCTGTTCCAGAACGGCCACCGTAGGCGCATGGGGGCCAAAGCTGGACTGATTGAGCTCGCGATATAGATCCGGAAGAAGGGTGGCGGTGACAGGCACGTTCTCGTACATGATGTTGGTGAACGGCCTGTGGTAGCTGGACAGAAACCCCCATGGGCCAAGGACGTCCTGCATACGCGCCGAGTGACGAGTCAGCCACGTGTAGGCGTCGAGATCCTTGCCTGCGCTGCGCATGAAGTCCTGGAACCTCTGGAAGTACTCGTGCGCGAACGATTCCTCCACCGTGAGAACCGCTAGACGGCGCCCGACTCGAGCAAACCCGATCGCCGCCAGCACCAAGAGGGCAGCAATGGCGATCATTCGAGAACCGAGGTCACTCACGGTGTGGTTCTCCCACTCTCGACTGCCGGCCGACTAGGGCTGGTCATTGGCGGCGACACGAAGCGCCACGGGCTGCAGACTGCGATGAGTCACCCGTCGTCCTCGTCTCTGAGAACCTCCTCACCGAATGCGCTGCACCCGCACGCCAGATTCCACGATCTCGAATGTATCGTCGTCGATGTGATTGCATTCTTGCCCATCCGTCGTGACTGCTCTCTTCAAGCCTTCGAGGATATCGGGTTTGCCCCCCATGCCACGGGCATCGATCTTCTTCGTGTAGACCAGGATATGAACACGTGTGCCATCCCCTGCTTCTGCGTCGAACTCGTCCGTCAGCTCTTCCCATTTGCGATCCATCACTTCACCTCCGGCGGCTCAGGCAGCGATACTCACACGTGGGCACCAGCTCGGCCGCTACTACCGCTTCTTCCGCCTCCGTGTCTTCCCACTCTCCGCGGCGACCCCGCTACCGAATAGATCACCGGCTTCTGGACGCCGCGCGACCGCCTTGGGCCCCTTCTTGAACGTCACGCTGGCCTGTCGCGGGGGGCAGTCGATTCTCTTGCCTTCCAACAACTCCTGGATGGTGAGAATCTGAAGCCGCGGGTGCCTGCCCCACGGCGAGTCGTAGAACCCGGCCGTCGCCGCTTCCTTGCGCATTGGCTGAGTGGGCTCCTGCATCGTGAGGAGGACACCAATCTCCGCCTTCTCCCTCTCGACCACGCCGCGGAGGTCGCGAACGTGCGCGGCGTTGGTGTGCCCAGCCTTGACGGAGAGGATGATCTGCTTTGTCTTGCCGCCTTCCCCTTCGTCGTGGAAGTACAGCCGTCCGTCGATTCCCTTGTCGCTTCCCTTCTTCTGCTCAACGGGCCGCGCACCGACGAGGCCCAGGGCCCACCACTGGAACTGGTAGGGATCTTCGACGGCCAGCGTGGCGGCATCTTGAAGAGCAGTCGGTTCACCGACGACTTCGTAGCTCACTTGGTCACCGAAAGCGTCGCGCAGCCGGTGCTTCATGAGCGTGATTGCCAAGTGCGTGATGTCGATACCGACCCAACGTCGGCCAAGGCGCTGTGCCACCGCGATGGTCGTGCCACAGCCGCAGAACGGGTCGAGGATCGTGTCCCCCGTGTCGCTGCTCGCCTCGATTATCCTTTCCAGGAGCGCCTCCGGCTTCTGAGTTGGGTATCCCAGTTTCTCCCTGGACCTGTTGTTGACGACAGGTACATCTGTCCATATGTTCTGCACGGGGACGCCCGGCATTTCATCCAAGTATCGTTTGTACTGCGGGACTGCCCCCGGTCTCGTCTGGATGACTCGCGCTTCCCGAATGAGCTGTTCCATTCTCTCCTTCGAGAAGCGCCAGTGCCTCTTGACTCCCATGACCTCGTAGAATGGGTTACCCTTTGCTGCGCCCCCGGGACCCTGCATGTTGTCGATGCGATAGCGGCGTCCACTCTCGTCCACCCGCCGATAGTCGCGCTCGATGTAGTTCCTATCATACGGCACATAGAGCTGATTCCACGTGCGTTGGTCGGTCTTGGAGTAGAAGAGGATGGTGTCGCTCAGGCGGCCGAAGTGCTTGGCGCCTTGCTTCTGATCTGAATGCGCGCTGCTTCGCTTCCAGACGATCTCGTTGACAAACTGCCGTGGTCCGAACACAGCATCCATGACCATCTTCAGATAGTGACTTGCGGCCGGATCGCAGTGGAGGTAGATACTCCCAGTTGATCTAAGCACCCGACGCAACTCCATCAGGCGGGGGGCCATCATAGCCAGATAGGCCATCATGTCGTTCTCGCCCAGGAATGCTCGGAACGCCTGCATCGCCCGAGAAATCGGTCCGCCAGCTTCTACGGTCGCCTCATAGGTCGAGGCGGCTGCATGGTCCCATCGCCAGGTGTCTTCAAAGGCCTGGATCTGGGCAGCAGCTCGCGAACCATTCTGCTCAGCGAACAGGACGTTGTAGTTGGCGTTGCTGTTGAACGGCGGATCCAGGTACACCAGGTCGACCGACTCATCGGCAATGTGGCGCCTGAGAACGTCGAGGTTGTCCCCGTAGTAGAGCACATTCCGGCGAGTAGCCACGCTCATGTCATGCCTCCGAGTAGAGAAGGGATTGCTCCACCACGACCAGGATCACGTATTCGCGCATCTCGCCCTTCCGCTCCAGCTCGGCCGTCCTCATCTCACCCCGAGATGGCTTTGAGATTCCGCATGACGTCCACGGCGACGTTCTTGTTGTAGTCCTTTACGAGCATCGGGATCCGGAAGAGGTCGATGAAGGCCCAGAGGAGGAAGCCGCCGACTGTGAGCACGTAGAGAACCCAGAGGCCCCAGCGGCGGAGGTAGGGGTAGTGCCACCCCAGGAAGAACCAGAGGACATAGGCGCCGGCGATGGATTTGGCCTGCCTCCTGTACTCCTCGATGAACTCTTCCTGCCGCTGAGGCGGCAAGTTTGCCAGGGAGCTGCGGACCATGGCCGGCAGGCCCTTGGCGATCGATGGTGACACCAGCAATTCAGGGGACATGCGCAGTCTCCTTCTGAGTCTCTCCGCACTCCTACCGTGCTGGCGAAAGCGTGGCCGCTACGCAGGAGTAGCGCTAGGTGCCCGCCTCTTCACTTTCAGGGCGGCGAGGGACGATGTGCCCAGCCGCGGCGACCCTCACAAGCCAGCGCAGGTACGTCGTGAGATTCTGGCCCGAGGCCGTCACGAGGGCATTGAGTGTCTCGATATCGGCGGACGTCAGCCGCGCAGAGATCTGCCGCGTCGGGATACGCACTTCTGGCGGCGGCACCGGGATATCGAGCCACCAAGCATCCCCCCCCGAGGGTTTCGCTTTGCGTGCTGTCTGCCCTGTCAAGAACACCTCCGTCGCTTCGATCAGCCCGCCCTTTCGAGAATCGACTGCTTTCGCCACGGCATCTCCCCGCTCGCGGCTCCCATGTCTGGCGACTATCTAAAGCGTAGCATAGCAAACCACATAGCGCGAAAGCTGAATTTTCCGCTTGCGCGCTCGCTAGCTAGCGCGCATGTTGGCGCCATGGACACGCGAGAACCGGCGATTCTGGTTAGGGTCCCAAGAGACCTGAAGATTGCAGCCAGGAAGGTGCTCCTGGACTACGAAATCCCGCTTTCTGACGTAATCCGGCCCGCCGTGATCGCAGCCCTGAAGGCTGTCGTGTCTGGCGACATGGAGGCGCTTGGGGCAGATGGTCGGCGGCCGGTGACCAACGGGAAGCGAGTGGGACGATAGGATACCTCCTTGAGCGGGGAGAAGCCTCAGGTGCGGCTAGCGAACGGCTGTATACATATGCAAGGAACGTGCCGCGCTGGGTCAAAACCCGTAACAACTGATGGAAATTGCCAATAGCATGAAGTGCCCGACGGGAAGGCAAGGTTGGCTGATGCACTGGAATTGTGCACTGATGCACTCCGTTAGTGCACCGGTGCACCAAAGAAGTGCATTCCCGCCTCCCCCACCCCCGCACGGGCGCCAACGTGGGACCCTGCAGGTGGCCGCCCCGGCCATCCTGACGTTCCTGTTCGCCTGCTCCGCGATGATTTCCAGATGCGAAGAGGGGACCCAGCGCTGCAACGCCGGATCCCCCGAGGAACCCGCTGCCGGCTCGACCCGTCAGGGTCGCGGCCGGGCGCGGAACGGGGGGCGCGGGGTGACACCGCACCTCGCGCTTCCCACGTCTCACTGATCCTACGCGCTGGCCGCGGTGTAGGCCAGCCGGAGGACAACCGCATGGGCATCATTACGCGCCCCTCCCCCGCCGCCGACGGCGGCAAGTCCAGATCCCGAAGCTCCCCAACCGCTTCTCTACCCATCCAGATCGAGCCGGGCGACGTGCTGGCGGTCGAGCTGCACACGCGCGCCGATCGCCGGCGCATCCACCGTTCGGCCCGGGCCACAGCCGCGTCGATTCTCGAATCCGACCGAGCCTTGAGCCGCATGACGGGGATCATCCGCGGCACGAAGCTCGAGCCGTGGAGGCAGAAGCGCATCTCCACCGAGATCCGGACGGCGCTGCGCGCTCACCAGGCGGCGCTGCTCCAGGCAGCGGAGATCGAGTCGATCTCCCGCAGGATGGAGGTCGCGCGATGAGCAAGGGCAAGTGGGACGGATTCCCGAAGAGCGACCGGCCGCACATCAGCCCGAGCCAGCTCGACATGTACCTGCGGTGCGGCGAGCAGTATCGCCGCCGCTATGTGCTTGGCGAGAAAATCCCGCCCGGGATCGCCCTTGTGAAGGGCTCGGCCGTGGATGCGGCAGCCAACCGGGACTACGAGCAGAAGATTGACACGCACGAAGACCTGCCCGAGGGCGTGCTGCTCGAGGCGGCTGCATCTGGTTTCGACGAGGCGTGCGCGGGAGGGGTCTTCTTCTCTCCGGACGAGGCCGTTGCCGCCGATCGAATCCTGGGCCAGGCGAAGGACTCGGCAATCGGGATGACTCGGGCCTTCCGCCGCGACATTGCCCCGCGCGTGCAGCCGCAGCTCGTGCAGCCGTGGGTCCGGATCCAGCTTCCCATGGCGTCGCACGATTTGCTCGGGCGCCTCGACGTGGCCGACGCGGATAAGGTGGTCCGCGACCTCAAGACCGCCAACCGACGCAAGCCCGAGGGTGAGATCCACCGCTCTGACCAGATGACCTTCTACGCGCTCGGGTACCGGCACCTGACCGGAGAGCGACCCGCCGGGGTCGCGATGGACGTCGTGATCGACACGAAGGTCCCGTCAACGCAGGTGCTCACCAGCACGCGCGACGAGAAGGACGTGGCGGTCTTCCTGCACCGGGTGAACGCGATGCTGGCCGGAGTGAAGGCGGGATCCTTTGCACCGGCGCCGCTTGGCGCGTGGTGCTGCAGCCCGCGCTTCTGCGGTTTCTGGGCTTCATGCCCCTACGTCAACCCCGATCGGTCCGCTGCGGCCGACAGCAATGGAGGCAACTGACATGAGAGAGCACATCGACCCCGCCACTGGGGAAGTCCTGGATGTTGTCGCCACTCCGATGGCTGGTGCAGAAAGCCCCGGCCGGACGGCGGGCGACCTCATCAGCGCCGGATCGCAGATCCTGCAGATCCGGACCAAGAACCAGCTCATGGTCGCGCTCCAGCGTCCGCGCGACATGAAGAAGTTCGAGACGCAGCTCCTCGCGAGCGCGGCCCACGCAGGCGAGGACTTCTTCTACTCGATCCCCTTCAAGGAGCACAGGCCCGGCTGCCAGAATCGCCGCAATTGCGACTGTCCGAAGACCTACGTCGAGGGCCCCGGGGTGGGCTTGACCCGCATGGCAGCGCAGCTCTGGGGCAACTGCTCGGTGGACACGCGCATCGAGCAGGAGACTGACAGCGTCTTCCTCGTGCGCTCTGACTTCGTGGACTTCGAGACCAACTACACCCGCTCCGAGACCAAGCGCGTCTCGAAGATGATCG
>CAZDKK010000073.1:0-22741 GCA_964506245.1 uncultured bacterium
CTCGACACCCGCGCGCCGCAGCGCCTCGGCCGCGACCCGCGCCCGCTGCGCGGCGTCCCCGGGTCGGCGCCCGTCGATGCCTGGGTCCATTCGCTGGCCTCGGAGGCCTGCCGGGCAGGCGTCCCCGGGTTGCCGAGGCCGGACCCGCGCTCGGTGGCGCTCCAGCCGTTCGCGCGGCTGCTGGAGCCGCATGTGAACTGATCGGTGGCCGTCTGTCGGCCCCGTGGGTGTTGTGGGTTTATTGGCGGGATAGCGCGGGGGGTTTAGGATCGCCGGCCTCTGAGCTCCCTGCTGGCTGTCCTTCTCGGGAGCCCCCCGCTTCCCGCCAGCTTCCGGCCGGGGCATGCATCCGTGTGGCACGAACCGGTCATGGCCGCCGAGGTGGTCGACCTGCTGGTCACCAACCCGGCCGGCGTCTACGTGGATGGGACACTGGGGGAGGCGGGGCACGCCAGCCTGATCCTCGATCGACTCGACTCGGCGGGCCGCCTCTTGGGTGTGGACCGCGATCCGCAAGCCCTGCGGGCCGCGGCCCTGAAGTTGGGTTCCCGGGCCGATCGCGTCCAGTTCATTCACGGCAACTTCCGCGACCTGGCGGTACTGCTGCCAGCCGACGTCCGCGGCCGGGTGAGCGGGGTCCTGCTGGATCTGGGGCTGCGCTCGACCGCACTCGATGATCCCGAGCGCGGCTTTTCCTTCCAGGCCGATGGGCCGCTGGACATGCGCTTCGACCCGACCGTGGGCGAGCCGGCCGCTGAGCTCTTGGCGCGCCTGTCGCAGGCGGAGCTGGCGCGCCTCTTCGCCGAAGGGACCACGCGGGCCGACCCGCGCCGGCTGGCCGCGGCCGTGGTCGCCTGGCGGCGCGACCGCGCGCTGGCGACGACCGGCGACCTGGTGCGATGCATGCGCTCGGCCGCTGGACGGTGGGCAACGCCCAAGCTGCTCGCGAGTGTCTTTTCGGCGGTGCGCATGGAGGTCAACCGCGAGCTCGAGGATCTGGACGAGGCCCTGCGGACGCTACCGGGCCTGCTGGAGACCGGGGGTGTGCTGTGCGTGCTTTCCTATCAGTCTCAAGAAGATCGGCGGGTGAAGTCCCTGCGTCGCGCCGCGCTGCGCGATCCGGTTACGGCCACGCCGTTCTGTATGGTGAGCCTCACGCGCCGTCCTCTGCGCCCTACCTCCGCCGAAGCCCGGCGGAACCGGCGCGCGCGCAGTGCCCGGTTGAGGGCCTACCGCCGCGATCCGGTGACGAGCGCTTCCTGAGACGCCCCGTTCAGACCCGCCACGCAGCCGTGCGCGGCCGGATGATCGGGCTCCTGTGGGTCGTCCCCGTCATCTTCCTGGTTCTCTTCGTGAGCGTGCGCCAGGACCTGCGCGCCCAGCAGCTGGAGAAGCGCATGACGGCTGACCAGGCGCGCATCGAAGTGCTCAGCAGCCGGCTGCAGGAGCTGCGCTTCCGCCTCTCCTCGACGACCACCTTCTCCCGGCTCGAGCCCATGGCGCGCGGCCGCGGCCTGCGGCCGGTGGAGACGGAGCAGGTCCTGGCGGTGGCGACCGGCCCCCGCGACGCCCAGGCCCAGGAGCTGCCGAACGGCGTGGCTGGCCGCCTGATGGCGGGGCTGGTGGAATTCCTCGGACCCGAGGCTGCTCAGGCCGCGGCAGAGCGGTCCGCGACCGGCGGCGCGGATGACGAAGAGGATCCCCTCGGGACCTGGGAGCCGGAAGAGGAGCCGACGCGATGAGACGCGACCAGCGGGTGCGCCTGATCGTCCTGGTGTGCGCGGCGGCGCTGGGCTGGCTGCTCTTGCTGGGCCGCGGCGCGCAGGTGGCACTCGTCCAGCACACCGAGTTGCGCGAGCAGGTGGAACGTCAGCAGACCCAGATCCGCACGATCCCGGCCCAGCGCGGGATCGTGCTCGATCGAACCGGACGCACCCTGGCATGCTCGCTTGAGAACCCTTCGGTCGCGCTCAGGCTGAAAGCGGAGAGCGACCGCTCGACCCTCGCTCGCGCGCTGGAGCGGGCCGGGCTCTGCTCGCGCGCGGAGGCGGACGAGATCCGCCGCCACGATCGGCCCGGGTTCATCTTCGTCCATCGCGGTTGGGTGGACGAAGCGCGGCTGGCCGAGCTCCAGTCCAGCTACCCCGAGATCTGCGCTGTGCCGGAGATGAAGCGCTTCTATCCGGCCGGGGCCATCGCCCCCGACGCCGTGGGCCTGGTGGGTGTCGACGGCAAGGGGCTGTCGGGTCTGGAGCACTCCAAGGACGAGCTCCTGGCCGGCAAGCCGGGGCAGCTGCTCGAGTTCGTCACGGGCGCCGGACTGGTGGAGAATGCCCCGCCGCCGCGTGAGCTGGTGGCGCCGAGATCCGGGGGCGGCCTGCTTCTGACGCTGGATGCCCGCATGCAGCAGATCGTGCGCCATCGCTTGCACGCGGCGATGCTCGCCAACCGGGCCGAGAGCGGATTCGCCATCGTGGTCGATCCCCGTACCGGGGAGATCCTGGCCCTGCACGAGGAGCCCAGCTTCGAGCCGCTGGCGTTCGAGCCCCCGCCCCTCGAGCTGCTCAAGACCGCGTGCGTCACCGACCAGTTCGAACCGGGCAGCACCTTCAAGGTCGTGGCCTTCGCCGCTGCCCTCGAGGCGGGGGTCCTCTCGCCGGCCGACACGATCTTCTGCTACAACGGCCTGCGCGTCCTGGGCAGCGCGAAGATCCACGATCACCACGCCTACGGCAACCTGAGCGCGAGAGAGGTCTTCTCGCACTCCTCCAACATCGGCACCGGGCGCGTCGCCGAGCGCGTCGGCTGGGAAGGCTTCTACCGGATGGCGCAAGCCCTGGGCTTCGGCCAAGCCACCGGCATCGAGCTGGGCGGCGAGACGTGCGGCTCGCTTCCGCACCCGTTCGACCGGCACTGGTCCGAGCGCTCCCTGGTGACCGCCGCATACGGCCAGGAGGTGGCCTGCAGCGGACTGCAGCTGGCCATGGCCTACGCGGCGATTGCCAACGATGGGGTGCTCATGCATCCCCTCCTGGTGAAGGCCGAGCTGGACGAGAACGGGCGCGTCGTGGCCCGGCACCGGCCTAGGGCGGTGCGCCGCGCGATGAGCCCCGAGACCGCGCATACGCTGCGCGAGCTGATGCGCGAGGTCGTGACGGACGGCACCGGAAAAGGAGCGGAGATCGAGTGGTTCCCTCCGGCGGGCAAGACGGGCACCGCTCAGGTGATCGACCCGGCGACCGGCGGATACGCCGCCAAGGAGCACATGCTGAGCTTCGGCGGCTTCGCGCCCTACGATGACCCGTGCGTCACCTGCCTGGTGTCGCTGCGGTGCCGCGGTGATCAGGTGGCCGGGGACGTGGCCGTGCCGGTATTCGCCGACATCCTCAGGGATCTCGTCTGGCTGCTGCAGGAGGAGAAGTGGGCCGACGCCCTCGAGGACGACGGCGACTCGCTGCTCGTCCAGGTGCCCGACGTGCGGGGCCTGGGCCCGGGGGCGGCCCGCAGCGTCCTGCATCGCGCCGGCCTGGTTCCGGTTCTGGGGGAGCTGGGTGGGCAGGTCGTCCAAGTCGTGCCGCCGCCCTATCAGGCGGTGCCCGCGGGGACGGTCGTGCATCTGACCTTGGGGGGCGATCCGACCCATGATACCGTCCTGGTCCCTGAAGTGCGCGGGCTGTCGCTGCGGCGAGCCGTGTGCCTGCTCAACGAAGCCGGGTTGCGGGCGGGTGTCGAAGGTTCCGGCTGGGTGATCGAGCAGCAGCCCGGGGCAGGTTCGGCCGTGGAGCACAATGCCCTGGTGGTGGCGTGGGCCTCGCCCGACACGTCGCGCGCGCGCGCGGAGGCGCTCCAGGAGGATGCGCTTGCCTATGACGCTCGGTGAGCTGCTCCGGGGCATTCCGGAGTCGTACTGGACGGGGCGGCCGGTCGCCCCGCCCGGGCTGGCCGTGCGCGGTCTGCGTCACGACAGCCGCGCGGTCGAACCCGGCGACCTGTTCTTCGCCGTGCCGGGGGTGCGCACCGACGGCAGCCGATTCGCGGGCGATGCCCTCGCGCGCGGCGCTGTGGCGGTGGTCGTCGAGGGCGAGGCCGCGCCGGAGATGCGCGCGCCGACCGTGCTGCGGGCGCGTTCGGTGCGCCGGGTCATGGGGCTGTGCGCGGCCCTCTTTCACGGAGAGCCCGCGGCGCAGCTGCGCGTTTTCGGCCTGACGGGCACGGACGGCAAGACCAGCACCGCCTGGCTGGTGCGCCACGTGCTCGCCGCCTGCGGGCGCCGGGCGGTGGCCGCCGGGACGCTCGGTTTGAAAGGCGATGGCGAGGAGCTCATGGCCTGGGCGGGCGAGTCGCCGGAGCGCCGGTCGCACGGCGAGGCCTATCGCGTCTGGCGGCCGACCACGCCCGAGGCGACCGACTTCCAGGCCACGCTGGCCCAGCTGCGCGACCAGGGCATCGAAGACGTGGTGACCGAGGTGTCGTCCCACGCGCTCGCTCAGGATCGCGTCTTCGGCACGCAGTTTCACACCGTGGCGCTCCTGCACGTCAGCGCCGACCACCTCGACTTCCACGGCACGCGCGAAGCCTACCTGGCCGCCAAGGCGCGGCTGTTCGAGCCCGATGGCCGCGGGGGGCCGCTCGAGCGGCGGGCCGTGCGCACCGTGATCCACATCGACCACGAGCTCGGCCGCGAGCTCGCCGCGCGGGCAGCGGGCGCGTGCATCACCTTCGGCCACGCCCCCGCTGCGCAGGTCCGGTTGATCGGGCGTCACAGCGAGCCGGGCGGCCAGCGACTCGAGATCGCCTTCGGCGCGGAGCGCGCGCTGGTGCGCGTGGCGCTGCTGGGCCGCTTCCACGCCGACACCCTCCGGGCGGCGGCGGTCAGCGCCCGCTCGGCCGGCCTCGCGCCCGCGGAGATCCTGCGGTCGCTGGCGACCGCCACGGCCATCCCGGGCCGCTTCGAGTCGATCGCGACGGGCCAGCCCTTCGCTGTCATCGTCGACTACGCCCACACGGCCGATGCGCTCGAACGCGTGCTGCGGGCGGCGCGCGAGGTCGGCGGCGGGCGCTTGATCCTGGTCTTCGGCTGCGGGGGCGATCGCGATCCGAGCAAGCGCGGGCCGATGGGGCGCGTGGCCGCGTGTCTGGCTGACCAGGTCGTCTTGACCACCGACAACCCGCGCTCGGAGGAGCCGAGCGAGATCGCGCGGCAGGTGGCGGCCGGCCTCGCGGCCGGACCGGCGCCGTGGGAAGCGATCCCGGACCGGCGGACGGCGCTGGCGCGCGCGCTCGATCTGGCCCGCGCGGGCGACGTCGTCGTGGCGGCCGGCAAGGGCTCCGAGGGCCAGCAGATCTTCCGCGATCGCGTCGAGCCGTTCGACGACCGGCGCGTGTTGCGCGAGTTGCTCGAGGCAGGAGTGCACGGGGGGAGCGCGAGGTGAACGAACGACACGAGGATGCCCCGGCGCAGGGACCGGCCGAAGACCCGACCGGCCACCGGCCGGCGGCCGACGTTGCGCGCCATCCGTGGTCGCTGCACGCCGTGGCCCAGATGACCCAGGCGGTCGTGGCGGGCATCGCCCTCGACGACTGGCGTCTGATCTCGCCGCTGGTAGCGTCGGGGGCGACCATCGACAGCCGCGCTGTCCGCGGGGGAGAGGTCTTCATCGCCCTGCCCGGCACGCGCCGCGACGGCCACGAGTACGTCGCCGAGGCCTTCGAGGCCGGTGCGGCCGCGGTGCTGGTGCGCCGCGCCTGGTGGAGCCGCCGCAAGGCGGCGCGCGCCCAGGGCATTCACCTGCTGGTCGACGACCCGCTCCAGGCGATGCAGGCGTGGGCCGCGGCGCTGCGACGCGCGGTCGCGCCCAAGGTCGTGGCGATCACGGGCTCGAGCGGCAAGACGACGACCAAGGAGATGATCTTGGCCCTGCTGCGGGAGCGCGGGGACGTCGTGGGCACGCGGGGCAACCACAACAACGAGATCGGCCTGCCCCTGACCCTGCTGAGCGTCCGTTCGCGCACCCGCCTGGCGGTGGTCGAAATGGGCGCCAACCACCCCGGTGAAATCGCGCGCCTGACGGCCATCGCGCGACCGGACGTCGCGGTCATCACCTGCGCCGGCCATGCCCACGCCGGGCCCTTCGGAGGCCGGCCGGGCATCTTGGCGGCGAAGCTTGAAATCCTGGAGGGACTCGCGCCCGACGGCGCGCTGGTGCTGCCCGATGATGACCCCGAACTGGAGGAGCAAGCCCGCGCGCGCTGGTCGGGCCGGATCCTGCTCTTCGGGCGCACCGAGCGGGCCGATCTGCGCGCCGTCGCGGCCGAGTGCTCGCTCCAGGGCTCGCAGCTCGAGGTCGCCGGCGAGGAGCGGCCGCTGCGGATCCATCTGCTGGGCGAGGGCGCGGTGCGCTCGGTCCTGGCCGCCCTGGCGGCGACGCGCGCTCTGGGCACGGCGTGCGCCGAGGTCGGGGGGCTGGCGCAGGTCAAGCCGATGCCCGGCCGCATGGATCCGCGTGAACACCGCGGCATCACCTGGCTGCTCGACATGTACAACGCCTCGCCCGAATCAGCCGTGGCCAATCTGGGGTTCTTCGCGCAGGTGCCGGTGCGCGGGCGCAAGGTCTTCGTCTTCGGCGGGATGCGCGAGCTGGGCGACGAGACCGAGGAGCAGCACCAGCGCGTGGGCAGGACGGCGGGCTTCTGCGACGCGGGCGTCTTCCTCGGCGAGGAGGCGCGCATCGCCGCGCCCGAGGCGCAAAAGGCCGGGGAAAAGCAAGTGCTCTGGTGCAGCGAACCCAGGGAGGTCGTGCTGTTCCTGCGCAAGTACCTGCGCCCGGGTGATGCGGTCTACCTCAAGGGTGCGCGCGCGGCCGGTCTGGAGCAGGTCGCCCGCGAGCTGGGGGTGATCGATGCGACCTACGGCGAGGGAGGCTTGTAGGACGTGCTCTATCACCTGCTGTATCCGCTCAGCGACTACTTCAGCGGATTCAATGTCTTCCGCTACATCACCTTTCGGTCCGCCTACGCGGCCGTGACCGCCCTGGCTCTGTCCTTCCTGCTCGGCCCGTGGCTGATCCGCCGGCTGCGCGCTTGGCGCGTGGGCCAGCAGGTGCGCCGCGATGGGCCCCAGACCCATCTGAGCAAGGAAGGCACGCCGACGATGGGCGGCCTGCTCATCCTGGCGGCGATCGTCGTCCCGACGCTGCTGTGGGCCGATCTGACCAGCCTGCAGATCCAGCTCGCGCTGGTGGTCACGGTGGTGCTCGGCGCGCTGGGCTTCCTCGACGATTACCTCCACGTCGTGCGCCGGCAGCCCAAGGGCCTGCTGGGTCGCTACAAACTGCTGGTCCAGTTCGGCGCCGGCCTGCTGGTGGGGCTCGCCGTCCGCTGGGCTCTTCCCTACGGGGACGTGAGCACCCGAACCACGGTGCCGTTCCTGAAGGACACCTTGATCTCCCTCGGCGCCCTGTATGCGCCCTTTGTCGCGCTGGTGGTGATGGGCGCGAGCAACGCCGTCAATCTCTCGGACGGGCTCGACGGCCTGGCGGTCGGCATGGTCATCCCGGCCGCCTCGGCTTTCGGCGCGCTGGCCTATGTGTCGGGCCACGCCGCCTTCAGTGACTACCTGAACATCCCGTTCCTGCAGGGGGCGGGCGAGCTGACGGTCTTCTGCTCGGCCTTCGTCGGCGCGGGGCTGGGGTTCCTCTGGTTCAACGCGCACCCGGCGGAAGTCTTCATGGGAGACACGGGCAGCCTGGCGCTCGGCGGAGCGCTGGGGGTCGTGGCCGTGCTGATCAAGCGCGAGCTGCTGCTCGTCATCGTCGGGGGGCTCTTCGTCGCCGAGGCGCTGTCGGTGATCATCCAGGTCGTGGTCTTCAAGGCGACGGGCCGGCGGGTCTTCCGCATGGCGCCGCTCCATCACCATTTCGAGTTGGGCAACTGGCCGGAGTCGAAGGTGGTCATCCGCTTCTGGATCGTCTCGATCCTGCTGGCGTTGGTCACCCTCTCGACGCTCAAGCTGCAATAGGGGGGAGGCCGTGGCGGCGGGCGGGTTCTGGGAAGCGATCGACCGCGGGAGCGCGCGGGTCTGCGTGCTCGGTCTGGGCCGTTCCGGTCTGGGGGCCACGCGCCTGCTCCTGCGCCGCGGCGTGCGCGTGCGAGCGCTCGAGCTGCGCCCCACCGACGCGCAACGGGCGGCCTGGGTGCCGCTGGCCGCGGCCGGGGCGGAGTTGATCGAGGGCCCGCATCCCGAGGAAGCCCTCGTGGGGTGTGACCTCCTCATCCGCAGCCCCGGCGTCCCGGCCGATGCCCCCATTCTCGCCACGGCCCGGCGCCGGGGGGTGCCGGTGCGCTCCGAGCTGGAGCTGGCGGCCCGCGGGATCGCGACGCCCATCCTCGCCATCACCGGGACGAACGGCAAGACGACCACGACCGCCTGGGCGGCCCACATCCTGCGCCGGGCCGGTCTGCCCGCGGTGGCGGCGGGCAACATCGGCCGGTCGCTCTCCGACGCCGTGTTGGAAGAGCCGGAGGGGACGATCTTCGTGGTCGAGGTCTCGAGCTTCCAGCTCGAGGACAGCCCCGAGTTCCACCCGCGCGCCGCGACCATCCTCAACATCACGCCCGATCACCTCGACCGCCACGGCAGCCTCGCGGCCTACAGCGCAGCCAAGTGGGGCATCGCCGCGCGCCAGGAGGCGGGGGACTTGCTGGTGCTCGGGCCGGGGCTGGCCATCCCGGCCGGCGCCAGCGCGCACGCCCGCATCTTGCGGTGCGAACCGGAGGGCGCCGACGCCCCGGACGTGCTCTGCGTCGAGGACGGCTGGATTCGGCGGCGCGGCCCAGCCGGCGAGCAGCGCTGGATCCGCGTGGCCGAGCTCTCGCTGCCGGGCCCGCACAACCTGGTGAACGGCATGGCGGCGGCGGGGCTGGCGACGGCCCTGGTCGCCGAGCCCACGCGGCTCGTGCACGGCCTGCGCGACTTCGGCGGTCTGCCCCATCGGCTCGAGGAGGTCGGGCGCATCGGCGGCGTGCGCATCATCAACGACTCGAAATCCACCAACGTGGATTCCCTGCGGGTGGCGCTGCAGAGCTACCAGGAGCCGATCATCCTGATCGCCGGGGGGCGCGACAAGGGTGGCCCGTTCGAGGAGCTGGCCGAGCTCGCCGCGGCCCGCGTGCGCCGCCTGGTGGCGATCGGGGAGGCGGCCGAGCGCATCCGCTCCGCCTGGCCGGCGGTGGCGAGCGAGAAGGCGCCCGATCTGAAGGTGGCGCTCGATCGCGCGCTGGCCGCGGCTGGCCGCTCGGCGGTCGTGCTGCTGAGCCCGGGCTGCGCGAGCTTCGACATGTTCCGCAACTACGAGGAGCGCGGCGATGTCTTTCGCGCCCTGGCCCGCCAGCACGTGGAGGCCAGCGCGCGCGCCGGTTCGGGGGAGGCGCGATGAAGCATCGAGCGGTGGACTGGGCGGCCGGTTGGCTGACGGGAGGACGCCGGGGCGTGGACCGCTGGCTGCTGGCGGCCGTGCTCATCCTGGCCGTCTGGGGTCTCCTGATGGTCTACTCCAGCTCGAGCGCGCTGGCGATGGTGAACGAGAAGGGCAACGATCTCTACTATGTGCAGAGCCAGTTCGTGCGCTTCCTGGTGGGGGTGGGCCTGCTGCTGGCGCTGGCGCGCCAGGACCCGCGCTTCCTGAGCGGCCGCACGGGGCTCGTCCTGTGGATCATCGCCGCCGCCCTGCTGCTCCTCCTGGTCGTTCCCGCCGGTCCCGGGGTCGAGGTGCGCGGTGCCCGGCGGTGGATGAAGATCTTCGGCCGCATCATCCAGCCCTCGGAGTTCGCGCGCCTGGCGATGATCGTCGCGCTGGCGGGGCTGCTGGCGCGCGATCGGCAACGCCTGCGCACCTGGCGGGGGCTGTGGCTCCCGGCGGGGGTGGTAGGGGCGACGGCGGTGCTGATTGCAGCGGAGCCGCACATGAGCCTGGGGCTGCTCACCGCCGCGACCGGGATGCTCTTGATCTTCCTCGCCGGGGCCAGCCTGTGGCGCCTGGTTCTGCTGTCGCTTGCCGGCGGGGTGGTTGCCGGCGTGGTCGCGATGATCCGCGGCGGTGGCTACCACGCCGGGCGGCTCAGCAGCTTCCTGGGGGACGGTGGGGGGCCGGCCTACCAGGCGACGCAGTCGCTGCTGGCAGTCGGGTCGGGCGGCCTCTTCGGGCGCGGCATCGGCGAGGGGTTGCAGAAGTACTTCTTCCTGCCCGATCCGCACACGGACTTCATCCTGAGCATTCTGGTCGAGGAATCCGGCTTCATCGGCATGGTGCTGCTCTTCCTGCTGGCCGGATTCGCCATCCTGCGGACGCTGCAGATCGCGATGCGCAGCCAGTCGCCCTTTGGCGAGCTGCTCTGCTGCGGCGTGGGGCTGCAGATGCTGCTGGGCGTGCTGGCGCACGGCGCGGTCTGCCTGGGGCTGGCGCCGACGACCGGCGTGCCGTTCCCCCTGATCTCGTTCGGCGGCAGCGCGCTGGTCGCGCAGCTGATGGGCTTCGGCCTGGTGCTCTCGGTTTCCAGCCGCTGCGCCGACAGCGCGCAGCCATTCCAGAACAGCTCGCGGTTGATCTGGCGTGAGCCCGCCCTCGGGAGGGACCGATGCTGAAGGTCGCCATCACGGGGGGAGGCACCGGGGGCCACGTCTTTCCGGGCATTGCCGTGGCCGAGGCGCTGACCCAGCGGGTCAAGGACGCGGAGATCGTGTTCATCGGCGGACCGAACGGCGTGGAGGCCAAGGCCGTGCCCGCGGCGGGCTACCGCTTCGAGGCCGTGCCCGCCCGGGGCCTGCTGGGCAAGCGCCTCCTGGCACTGCCCACGGCGCTCTGGACGGTGCTGCGCGGCTTCCTGCGCGCCTACCGTTTCCTCCAGGCGTTCGATCCCGATGTCGTCTTTGCCACGGGCGGGTACGTCGCGGGCCCGGTGGCGCTGGCCGGCCGCCTGCTGGGCAAGCCGCTCGTCCTGCATGAGCAGAACAGCGTCCCGGGCGTCACCAACCGGCTACTCTCGCGCATCGCCCAGGAGGTGCACCTGAACCTCGCCTCGGCCCGCAAGCACTTCCCCCGCCGCCGCCATCTGAAGCTGAGCGGCAGCCCCCTGCGCCAGGGGATTCTCGAGGGCGATCGCGCGCGGGCCCGCCAGGAGTACGGGCTGGAACGCGACCGGCTGACGGTGATCGTGCTGGGGGGCAGCCAGGGCGCGCGCTCGATCAACCGCGCGGCGGTGGACGCCATCCAGCGCCTCCAGGGACGGTCCGATCTGCAGTTCATCCTCCAGACGGGCCAGCACGATTTTCGCTGGGTCCAGCAGCAGCTGCGCGAGATGAAGGCCCGCGCCGTCGCGCGGCCTTTCATCGAGCGAATGGGCGATCTCTACCAGTTGGCGGATCTGGTGGTGGCGCGCGCCGGCGCGATGACGCTGGCGGAGCTTTCGGCCTGCGGCAAGGCGTCGATCCTCGTGCCCTTCCCGCACGCGACGCACAACCACCAGGAGGCCAACGCGCGCGATCTCGTCGAGGCGGGCGCGGCCGTGATGATCCTCGATCGCAACCTGCAGGGCGGTTTGCTGGCCGACGAGATCGCGAAGTTGATTGACACACCTCGAAAACTGCGCGAAATGTCCAACAATGCATTGATCATGGCTCGGCCCGACGCCGCGGCGAAAATCGCCGAGGCCCTGATGCGTTTGGGCGGTGCGGCGGGCGAGAGCACGGGGAGCGGGGGGGGCCGCTCGCCGGGCGCGACGAACGGGGCCAAGACACCAGTCGCGGGCGCGCCCGGCGGAAATCGCCCGCGCTCGCGCGGCCGGAGGGGCAGGCGGTCGTCATGATCCAGGGGTCGATCCGACAGGTCCATTTCGTGGGCATCGGCGGCACCGGCATGTGCGGGCTGGCCGAGATCCTGCTCACGCTGGGCTACGACGTGACCGGCTCCGACCTGTCGACGACGACCGACGCGGTGGATCGCCTCATGCGCCTGGGTGCCCGCGTGGCCGCCGGCCACGCGGCATCTCACGTGGGCGCGGCCGATCTGCTGGTCGTTTCCTCGGCCATCCGGCCCGACAACCCCGAGGTGGTCGAGGCGCGCCGCCACGGCATCCCGATCCTGAAGCGCGGCCAGATGCTGGCCGAGATCATGCGGCTCAAGTACGGGGTCGCGGTGGCGGGGGCGCACGGCAAGACCACGACGACCTCGCTGATTGGCCACGTGCTCTCGTGCGCCGGGCTCGACCCGACCGTGGTCGTCGGCGGACGCGTGCGTTCGCTGCAGTCGAATGCCCGTCTGGGGGGCGGACAGATCTTCGTGGCAGAGGCCGACGAGAGCGACGGGTCCTTCCTGGAGATCTTGCCGACCGTGGCGGTCGTCACCAACATCGACCGCGAGCATCTCGATCACTACCGCAACATCGACGCGATCGAAGCCGCCTTTCTGCACTTCATCTCCAGCGTTCCCTTCTACGGCTCGGCGGTGCTGTGCGCGGACGACGCCCGCGTGCGCGCGATCCGACCCCGGGTCAACCGGCCCGTGATCCTCTACGGCTTCAGCCCGGACGCCAACGTGCGCGCGGCCAACCCGCGCTCCGACGGGCGCACGTCGCATTTCACCGTCTGGGTGGACGACAAGGAGATCGGCGAGTTCCGCATTCCCTTGCCCGGTCAGCACAACATCGCCAACGCCCTGGCCTGCATCGCGGTGGCGTTCTTCCTGGAGGTGCCGCCCGAGGAGATCCGCGACGCGTTGGCCAGCTTCGAGGGCGTCGGCCGGCGGTTCGAGACGCGCGCGCAGACCGCGGGGGTCGTCCACGTCGACGATTACGGCCACCACCCCACGGAGATCCGCGCCGTGCTCCGGGCGGCGCGTGAGGTCTTCGGCACCAGGAGGCTGGTGGTGATGTTCCAGCCCCACCGCTACACGCGGACCGCGGCGCTGCACGAGGAATTCGCCGGCGCCTTCGCCGACGCCGACGCGGTGATCCTGAGCGACATCTACGCGGCCGGGGAGGCTCCCATCATGGGCGTGACCGGCGAGCTCCTACGTGATCGCATCACGGCCGGCAGCCGGGTCCGGGTGATCTACGCGCCGGATGAGGAGGCGGCCGTCGCCGCGGCGACGCAGCTGCTGCAGTCGGGCGACGTGCTGTTGACGCTGGGCGCCGGTTCGGTGTGGCGCTGGGGGGACGAGGCGATGCGGCGGCTGGCCCGGCGCCCGCAGGCGGTGCCGGGCGGCCGGGGCTGAGGCGAGGGGAGCGATGCGCTGGGAGGAGATGACACCCGAGCAGACCGCGGTCTACCGCGAGATGCTGCAGCGGGGTCTGAGCCAGCGCCGGGTGCGGCCGCCGGTGCGCCGGCGCGCCAAGGCCAAGCGTTTCGTGGCGGTCGGCCTGGGGGGGGCCGTGCTCCTGGGGATGGCGCTCGCCCTCCTGGGCGGGTTCTCGTTCGACCCGCTGCTGCGCGTCCGTGACGTGCGGATCGAGATCAGCGGCCCGGGGGCGGTGACGTCCGAACAAGTGCGGGCCCAACTCGCCCTCGCTCCCGGGGTCACCTTCACCCGACTCGACTGGGAGAGCGCCCTGGCCCGCGTGCGGGCGCTGCCGCGGGTGGGCTGGGCGCGCCTCTCCTACGGCTGGTTGCACCGGCTGGACGTGCAGGTCGAGGAGCGCCGCGCCGCGGCCATGCTCATCGCCGCCGACGGCCGAGCCTTCGAGGTGGCCACCGATGGCGTGGTGATGGAGCCCGCGGGCCGGACGCTGGCCGACCTGCCCTTGCTCACTTGGGAGGGTGCCAACCCGCGCGCCTGGCCGGAACCCGGCCAGGCGCTGGCGGAGCCGGGCGCGGCCGACGTGTTGAGCCTGCTGGCCGACCTCGAGCGGACACAGCCCCGTCTGTGGGCGCGGATCTCGGAGGTGCACCTGCGGCGCGACGGCAGCTACGAGATCTACTGGAACGATGCCCCCACCGTCGTCTGGGGCCAGGGGCCGGTCTCGCCCCTGCGCCTGCAGGCCTGGGCGGGGGTGATGGAGGACCTGCGCCAGCGCGGCGATCTCGACGCGGTCGTCGACCTGCGCCTGCACGGCCAGATCCTGGTGCGGATGCCACACGCGGTGGAGCAGCGATCGCCGGCCGCCGGCGAGGGCGCATCCGGCTCCGCTGCGGGCTGAGACGGGGGACACCATGGGTGCCACACGCATCGTCAGCGGGCTCGACATCGGAACCACCAAAATCGCGGTGGTCATCGCGGGCGTGGCGGGCAACGGGGAGGTGTCGATCCTCGGCATCGGTGAGCGGCCCTCGTACGGCCTCAAGGGCGGCAACCTCGTCGACCTGGAAGCGACCGTGGCGGGGATCCGGGCGGCGGTCGAGGGCGCGGAGCAGATGGCGGGCGTGGACGTGCGAGGGGTCTACGCCAGTGTGGCCGGCGATCACATCCAGTCGGCCAACAGCCGCGGCGTGATCGCCATCGCGGGGCGCGAGAGCGAGGTCAGTCCCGAGGATGTCGAGCGCGTGGTGGAGGCTGCGCGCACGCTGGCATTGCCGTCGAACCGTGACATCCTGCACGTCATCCCCCAGGAGTTCATCGTCGACGATCAGACGGGCATCCGTGACCCGGTGGGGATGTCCGGCGTGCGCCTGGAGGCGGAGGTTCACATCGTCACGGCCTCCTCGACCGCCGTGCGCAACGTGGCCAAGGCCATCACGCGCGCGGGGTACCGCGTCGACGGCCTGGTGGCCGAGCCCATGGGCAGCGCTTGGGCGGTGCTCGAGGAGGACGAGCGCCGGCTGGGCGTGATCCTGCTCGACATCGGGGCGGGCACGACCGACGTCGTGGTCTACTTCGACAACAGTGTCCATCACACGGCGGTCATCACCATGGGGGGCGCGCAGATCACGAACGACATCGCCATCGGCCTGCGCACGCCGCTGGAGGCCGCCGAGCAGATCAAGACCACGCAGGGTTGCGCGATGGCCTCCCTGGTCGGGCGCAACGAAACGCTCGAGATCCCCGGGGTCGGCGGGCGCACGGCCCGCTCGGTCAGCCGGCACGTCCTGGCCGCCATCATCGAACCGCGGGTCGAAGAAATTCTCACTTTGGCGCGATCTGAGGTTGATCGTTTGCCGGGAACGGATATCCTGGCCGCCGGAATTGTCGTGACAGGCGGCACTGCCGCGTTGCGCGGGGTGGCCGAGATGGCAGAACAGGTCTTCGAGATGCCGGTGCGCGTCGGTGTACCGCTGGGCGTGGGGGCGATGGGGGATCTGGCGGTGGATCCTCGCTTCGCGACCAGCGTGGGGCTGGTCCGCTACGGGGCGGGCCAATGGCAGGGGCGCAGCGCGTCCTCCCGGGTGCGGGAAGGCGGCCTGCGCGAGTGGGTCAAGGCTCATCTGCCCTTCGGGGGCTAGAGCGAGGCGCGAGGGGCGGCCGCGGGCCGTTCTTGGAGGGAGCAGGGATGCTCGTGGAAGTCAACGAGACGATGTACTCACCCGCGAATCTGAAAGTCATCGGCCTGGGCGGCGCCGGGGGCAACGCCGTGAATCGGATGCTCCAGAGCGAGATCCGGGGTGTGGAGTTCCTGGTCGCCAACACCGACATCCAGGCGCTGAACGTCTCCGCCTGTGCCAATCGCATCCAGATCGGCTCGGCCATCACCGGCGGTCTGGGATCCGGAGGGGATCCCGGCCTCGGACGCAAGGCCGCCGAGGAGGATCGCGAGGCCATCCGCCAGCATCTCGAAGGCGCCGACATGATCTTCATCACCGCCGGCATGGGCGGCGGCACCGGCACCGGTGCGAGCCCCATCGTGGCGGAGATCGCCCGCGAGCTGGGCGCGCTCACGGTGGGCATCGTCACGAGGCCCTTCAATTTCGAGGGGCGCCGGCGCATGCACCAGGCCGACGAAGGGCTGGAGCAGCTGCGCGGCGCGGTCGACACGCTCATCGTCATTCCCAACCAGCGCCTGCTGCAGGTGGTCGATCGCCGCACGCCCCTGAACGAGGCGTTGCGCGTGGCGGACGACGTGCTGGCCCACGCGGCCAAGGGCATCTCCGAGATCATCACCGTGCCCGGACTCATCAACGTCGACTTCGCCGACGTGCGCAGCGTGATGCGCGGCATGGGCAACGCGCTGATGGGTATGGGTTTCGGCCAGGGTGAGGATCGGGCGCGCGAGGCCAGCCTGATGGCGATCTCGAGCCCGCTGCTGGAAGACGTCTCAATTGCCGGCGCGAAGGCCGTGCTCGTGAACTTCCTCGGGGGCGAGGACATGACGCTGGCCGAGGTGGAAGAGGCCTCGAACGCGATCCTGGAGGCGGCGGGGAACGATGCCAACGTGATCTTCGGCGCCGTGATCGACCCCAAGATACGCGATGAGATCCGCGTCACGCTGATCGCGACCGGCTTCGGCGTGCCGCGGGCCGACCAGGCGTCGGCGGGCAGCGCGATCGCGGAGGCCGAGCGCATCATGGCCGAGGAGTTCCGCGGCAAGACGCGGCCCGGCCACGAGCGCACGCCCCTGACGGAGGTGCTGCGCCACCTGCCCGAGGAGGACGAAGCGGACGCGGCCGCCGGGGAGGCGGAAGAGGCTGTCCCGGTGGGTGAGGTTCCGGTGTTGGTCAAGGGGCGTCCGATGCCCTCGCGGGCAGGCAGCCGCGAGAGGGGCGCGCGGCCGCTGACGATCGGATCGATGCGCGGCACCGTTCCCGCCGGTCCCCAGGCTGAGACCGCGCACGCGCACTTCGATGAGGGCATCGTCGGGTCAGCCCGCCCCATGCGCCGCCCGGAGACGCCCGAGGCATCTGCCGCAGCGGCGCCGCGCGAGGCGCGGCCCGTGGCGGCCCCCTCCGCCAATCCGGCAACGGCGACGCTGCCCGCGCCTGTGACGGCGGCTCCGTCTCCCGCTCCGGTGGAGATGCCGGCGGCCCCGACCACCCCGGCCCCGGCTGCGGTGCGCGCGGCCGGCCTGAACACGGCCACGGCGCCCAGTGGGGTCGAGATCCCCGAGAACGTGGTGCCGCTGGTCTGGAAGCAGAACCTGCGCGGGCGGGAATGGTCGCCAGCGATGTCGAGTCGCTGGCAGCGCGTCTTGCGCCGCGATCGGCTGGACGTCCCGTCCTTCTTGAGGAGACGCCAGGTCGACTGACGCCGTGTACGAGGAGATCCTGCCCGCGGGCGCCGGTGAGTTCGCCGTCGCCCTCGGGTATCCGAACACCCGCACCGTTGCGGCGGGCAACCTTGGCTTCCAGATCCTCACGCGGGCGCTCGCAGGCATCCCACGCCTGCGACTCGAGCGCTTCTACCTGCCGGACACCGGCGCGCCGCGGCTGGCAACCGACCAGGCCGGGCCGGGGCCGGCGCGATTGCTGGCCTCCTCCGACCTGGTTCTGCTGAGCGTCTCCTTTGAGGGCGACGCGCCGGCGGTGCCCTTCCTCCTGCAAGCGGGAGGACTGCCCGCCTTCGCCGCGCAGCGCCGCTCGGGACACCCCCTCGTCATCGGCGGCGGCGCGGCGGTGATGATCAACCCGGAGCCCCTGGCGGCGTTCTTCGACCTGTTTCTCATCGGGGAGGCGGAAGCGATTGTTTTCCAGCTTGTTGCGATGCTGGGTCAAATGCGCCGGGCGCCGCGTCCCGAGGTCGTGGCCGCCCTCGACGAGGGCCTGCCGGGGGCCCTGGCCCCGGGCCGGAGGCTCCACCGGATCTGGACGGCTGGACCGGCGGGGTTGGACGCGGACCGACTGGCCGAGTGTCCAGCGGGTGCCGCCGGGCTGGAGCCTCGAGACAGCGAGGCCCATGCGAGCAGCGCGCCGGTCGCCCCGGACCGGCACGTGCGCCGCGTGGTCTGGGACGCCTTTGGTCGCGAGGGGAGCGGGGTGCGGGTGGCGCCGGAGGCCGGGATCGGGCAGAGCTACTTACTCGAACTTGCGCGCGGATGTCATCGCCGCTGCAGGTTTTGCGCTGCCGCCCGAATCTACGCCCCGCTGCGCGAGTGCCCCGCCGAGGTGCTGCTGGCCCGCGGCCGCGCCGAAATCGAACGGGGGGAGACGGTGGGCCTGCTCTCCCTCTCCGCGGGCGACTATCGCGATCTGGAGTGCCTGACGAATGGGCTGGCCGAGCTCGACCTGCGTCTCTCGCTCTCGAGCCTGCCGGCCAGTTTCATGCGCCCCGCGGTGGCAGCGCGGCTCGTCGCCGGGGGCACGCGCACGGCGACGCTGGCGCCGGAGACCGGCACCGAGCGGCTGCGGGCCCTCGCGGGCAAGCCGATGGGTGACGAGGCGATTCTGCGCGCGGCTGCGATGCTGGCCGATGCGGGCCTCGAGCGGCTGCGGACGTACTTCATCATCGGCTTGCCCTTCGAGGAAGACACCGATGTCGCCGGCATCGGTGCCTTGCTCGGGCGGCTGCGCGAGCGGCTGGCGGGCCGGTGCGAGCTGGCCGCGACGGTGAACGCCTTCGTGCCCAAGCCGCGGACGCCCTTCCAGTGGGCGCCCATGGCGCCGCTCGGGCTCCTGCGCGCCCGCGCCGGGCTGCTGCGGCGGTCCGCGCCGCGCGGGGTGCGGCTGCGGATCAAGAGCTTTCGCGAGGCGCGGCTGCAGGCCCTGCTGACGCGCGGCGATGTGACCTGGGGGCCGCTGCTGGCGCGCATGGCGGCCGAGCGCGTGGGGGTGAGAGAAGCGCTGCGCCGGCACGAGCCCACGACCGACGCGCTCCTCGGCCCTGTGCGGGTGGGAGCGGGTCTGCCTTGGGATTCGCTGCTGGATAGCGAGGAGCGCGCGCTGCTCGCGCGCGAATGGCTGTCGCTGGCGGGCGGGCCGGGCTAAGGCGTCTCGGTCGGGGCCGGTCGGCGCGGGCGGGTGTTCTTGACCACCGCGCCCTTCTTCAGGCAGCTCGTGCAGACGCGGATGCGCTGCGGCTTGCCGTCGACGATAGCCCGCACACGCTGCAGGTTGGGGTACCAGACGCGCTTGCTCACGTTGTGCGCGTGGCTGACCCGGTTGCCCCGCTGCAGCCCCTTGCCGCACACCTTGCAGATCCGTGACATGGATTCGCCTCCGAGTTGAGCCGGGCCCTGCGCCCGAAAAACGAACCGTCAGTCTACCTGCCCCGCGGGGGGCTGTCAAGCTCGCGCGTTCTCCCCCGAGCGCTTTACCCCTGGTCGTGGCCCGGCTCCGCCGCCTACACTCGCGGCCGGCCGGTCAGGGGCTGGATGGGTCGCGCGACCGAGCACGGGACACGACATGGATCTCGGTTCACCGGTGCGGTTTCTGAAGGGCGTGGGCCCCGGGCGGGCCGAGCGCCTGGCGCGCCTGGGCATCCTGACCGTTCGGGACCTTCTCGAGCACTACCCGCGAGCCTACCTCGATCGCACACAGATCACCCCCATCGGCTCGCTCCAACCCGGCCGGAGCGCGACCTCGATCGGCACCATCCGCCAGGCCGCTCTTCACCGCACCCGCGGGCCGATGCGCACCCTGCACGCGCTGCTGGCGGACGACACCGGCTTCGTCGAATGTGTCTGGTTCAACCAGCCCCGCCTCAAGCACGTGCTGCTGCCGGGCCGGCGGCTGATCGTCTCGGGCCCGGTCGAGTTCTACCGCCGGCTCCAGTTCAAGAACCCGGAGTTCGAGCTGCTCGAGCCGGAGGAGTTGCCGGGCGCGGCCCCGGCCGGAGCCGAGGCGGGGCCGGGCGCGCCGGGCATCGTGCCCGTCTATCCCCTCACGGCCGGTCTGGCTCAGCACGTCATGCGCCGGCTCACCACGGCGGCCCTGGAGGAGTCGCTCGGGGAGCTGCAGGAGTTCATGCCCCCCGAGCTCCTCGCGCGGCTCGGCCTGCCGGAGTGGCGAACCGCGCACGAGGCGATCCACCGTCCCGCGTCGGGCAGTGCGCTGCACGCGGCCCGGCGTCGCATCGCCTTTCAGGAGCTGTTCGATCTGCAGCTGCTCCTGGCGACCAGCCGCAAGGTGCACCAGCGGCCGGCGACCGCGCGGCCGCTGGTGAGCGCGGGTCGCCTGGTCGATGGCCTGCTAGCCGCCTTGCCCTTCGCGCTCACCGCGGCCCAGCAGCGTGTGATCGCCCAGATCCGCGCGGATCTGGCGCGCGATTGCCCGATGCACCGGCTGCTCGAGGGCGACGTGGGCAGCGGCAAGACGCTGGTCGCCCTGGCCGGGGCGCTGCTCGCCGCCGAGGCGGGCGGGCAGACCGCCTTCATGGCGCCCACCGAGATCCTTGCCCTGCAACACGCCCGCACCTTCGAGCGCCTGTGCGCGCCGCTGGGCGTGCGCGTGGCCGCGCTGATCGGCGGACTGCCGGCGGCGCGCGCGCAGTCGGCCCGGGCCGCCATCGGCACCGGCGAGGCCGCCATCGCGGTGGGCACCCACGCCTTGATCCAGGAGAGCGTCAGCTTCGCGCAGCTCGGCCTGGTGATCGTGGACGAGCAGCACCGTTTCGGCGTGATGCAACGTGCCCGGCTGCTGGGCAAGGGCCGTACGCCGCACGCACTCATCATGTCGGCCACACCGATCCCGCGCACGCTGGCGCTGACCCTCTTCGGCGATCTCGACCTGTCCGTGCTCGATGAGAAGCCCGCCGGCCGGCGGCCGCCGCGCACCCACCTCGTGCCCGAAGCCCGGTACGACGAGATGCTGCGCTACATCGCCGGGCAGCTCGCCGACGGCGCGCAGGCCTACTTCGTCTGCCCGATGATCGAGGCCTCCGAGGCGAGCGACCTGGCGGCGGCTACGGAGCTCTTCGAGCGCCTCGCGCAAGGGTCCGCCCTGGCGCCATTCGCGGGCTCGCTGCTCCACGGCCGGCTGCGCGCGGAGGAAAAGGAGCGCGTGATGATCGCCTTCGCGGCGGGAGAGGTCCGCTACCTGGTCGCGACCACGGTGATCGAGGTGGGCGTCGACGTCCCCAGCGCGAGCCTGATGGTGATCGAACACCCCGAACGCTTCGGCTTGAGCCAGCTGCACCAGCTGCGCGGCCGCGTGGGCCGCGGCCGGCAGCCGGCTCACCTCTTTTTGGTTCACCGCGGTGGGGTCGGCGAGGAGGCCCAGCGGCGGTTGCAGATCCTGGTGCGCGAGAGCGACGGCTTTCGGATCGCCGAGGAGGATCTGCGCCAGCGGGGCCCGGGGGACTTCTTCGGTGTGCAGCAGAGCGGACTGCCCGCGTTCAAGCTGGCCGATCCGATTGCTGACCCCGAGCTGCTGGCGACGGCGCGGACAGAGGCCTTCGAACTGGTCGAGCACCACACGTTCCCCGAGCTGACGGGTACGCCGATGTGGCGTAGACTGACCGAGCGCTTCGGTGACAGAATGCGGCTGTTCGGCGTGGGCTAGGACGGGAGGAGCGATGGCCGAGGTCGAACTGCGCTGCCGGCAGTGTGGAGGGACCAGCCGCGTGGCGGCCGACCGGATCCCACGCTACGGTGCGCGGGTGCGGTGTCCCCGCTGCGACACCCTGCAGCTGGTGCTCGGCGGTTCCTTCCCTCCAGCGGCTGGCGAGGATCTCCCGGCGCCGAAGGCGGAGAGACCCGCCGGCGCGCTGCGGCCGCCCGTGCCCGAGCCGGGGAGCGCCTCGTTCTCCCCGGCCGCGCCGCCGCCTGCCGAGGCGGCTGCCGCACAGCCCCTGCCTCCCGAGCCCGCGGCCGCTGAGCCCCCGCCTCCTGAGCCCGCCCGCGTCGAAGCGACCGGCGATGAGCGTGCCCAGACCGCCGAGGCCCGCCTGCTCATCCGGCACTGGCTCGAGGATCTCCGCCGTCAGGCGGGCGAGCCGCTCGACGTGGCGCGGGTTTTTGGCGCGCACGGCGAGGAGCTGGCCCACCTCTACTCGCTGTGGAGCGGTTCCCACCCGGGCGAGCGGGCTCGGGCCCTCTTCCGGCGCGAGCTGCTCGGGGCGCTCGAGAGCCTCGCGAGCACCGGGAAGCCGCCCTCGCCGGTTCAAGGACCCTCTCAGCCCGGCCGATGATTTCCTGCAGAGGGGCCGCGCCCGCCGCGGCGCGGCCGTCCACCGGCCTGGTCGCGGCGGCACGCGGAGCCCGGGCGGGGCACCGCACTATTCGGTCTGCGAGGAGGCGCCATGGTCCTGGTCAGCTACTCCGGCAAGGAGATCAATGCCAAGATCGTCTTCTACGGTCCGGGCCTCTGCGGCAAGACCACGAACCTGGAGTACATCTACGGGAGCATTCCCTCGACGAGTCGCGGGAAGATGGTCTCGATGAAGACCAAGACCGAACGGACCCTCTTCTTCGACTTCCTGCCGCTCAACCTTGGTGAGCTGGCCGGGTTCAAGACGCGCTTCCTGCTCTACACCGTCCCCGGGCAGGTCTACTACAACGCCACCCGCAAGCTCGTGCTCAAGGGCGTCGACGCGGTCATCTTTGTTGCTGACTCTCAGCGCGGGAAGATGGACGAGAACATCGAGAGCTTCCAGAATCTGAAGGACAACCTGCACGAGCACGGGTTGTCGCTGGATGAGATTCCCTACGTCATCCAGTACAACAAGCGTGACCTGCGCGACGTCTACTCGGTCGAGGAGCTCGAGCGGGTCCTCAACACGAGCGGTGTTCCCAGCTTCTCGGCGGTGGCAACGACCGGGGAAGGGGTGTTCGAGACCTTCAAGGCCTGCTCGAAGCTGCTGCTGGCGAAGCTCTCGCAGGAGATCGGCGCTGCGGTCGTGGGGGGCAGCGGCGCGCCCGCGGCGGCGAGCCGCGGCCCCGCCAGCCCACA
>CAZDKK010000074.1:0-21958 GCA_964506245.1 uncultured bacterium
CGCGTCGGCGCCGCCCGCCCCGCCGCAGAGCAGACGCGGCAGATGGCGCCCGATGCGGGAGGCGAACTCGTAGTGGATCGTGCCGCACAGACGGGCCAGGGCATCGACGGTGATCACTTCGCTGCCATCCTGGCCGATGAGCGTCACCGCCTCGCCCAGCGTCACCTCGGGCATGTCGGTGAGGTCGATCATCGACATGTTCATGCAGATCCGCCCCACGACCGGGGCGCGCCGCCCGCGCACGAGCACGTAGGCCTGGGCCGACAGGCGCCGGTCGTACCCGTCGGAGTAGCCGACAGGCAGCACGGCCAGGCGCATCGCGTGCGTCGCGCGGAGGGTGCACCCATAGCCGATGTACTCCCCGGCCGCGGTCTCCTTGATCTGGGCGATGCGCGCGCGCCAGCTCAGCACCGGCGCCAAGTCGGGGTCGGTCACGTGCGCTAGCAGCGTCGACAGCAGGGTCTCGCGCGAAGGCCACAGCCCGTAGCTGGAGATGCCGAGGCGCACCAGGTCGCGGTGCGTCTGCGGCATGACGATGGTGGCCGCTGAGCAGGCCGAGTGGGTCAGCTCGGGCGCGCAACCGAGCGCGACGAAGGCCTGCCGGGCCTCGGCCAGGCGCGCGATCTGCCGGCGGGCATAGGTGTGATCCGTCGTGTCCTCGATGTTGGCGTAGTGGGTGTGCAAGCCACGCAGACGCACCTCGGGGTGATCGCGCAGCCAGGCGCACCAGGCCGGGATCTCCTCGGGCAGGATGCCTTGGCGATGGGTGCCGGTCTCCACCTTCACATGGACAGCCACCGTCCGCCGGGCCGCGCGCGCCGCCGCGCCCAGCGCCTCGAGCGTTTCGCGCATGGAGACGGTCGGCTCCACTCCGGCGGCGATGACCGCGGGCGCCTGGCTCGGCAGGGTGGGTCCGAGGAGGCACACCGGCACGTCCTCGATCAGGTCACGGATCTCCTGGAACTCGTCGAGCGAGTGCAGGCCGACGTAGTCGACCCCCTCCGCCACCGCGACGGGCGCCAGGACCCGCGCCCCGTGGCCATACGCGTTGGCCTTGAGCACGGCCATGAGCAGCACGTCGGATCCCACGATGCGCCTGAAGGTTCTCAGATTGTGCACGTACGCTCGCGCGTCGATCGCGAGCCAGGTTGCCAGTTCTTCCGTCGTGGCCGGCGTGGCTGCCGGTTCGCTCGAGACCGCTGTCACCCTTGGTCTCCTTCCCGGTTGGGGCGGCCGGCCTCCGAGCTCGGACGGGGCTCGCCCGCGATGCGCGCGCTCGCGATGCGATCGAGACGGAAGGTCCGCTCCTCCTCGTTCTCGATCAGCACCGCCCGCAGGTAGAAGAGGGGCCCATTGCGTTCGGGGGCGAGCGGCCGGAGCCAGTAGGTGCCCACCCCGTTGCGGCCCTGGTACTCCACCTCGACGATCCGGTTGCTGAGCGCGGCCGCCGCGAGCGTCTCGATCGGTGCGGCCGGCAGGCCGAGCTGGAGGCAGACCTCCCAGGTCGTGGGAACCGGCTCCTGCGCCTGGAGCAGCTCTCCCAGCGTGCGCAGCCGCGGCTGCCGGTGCTCGACGAGCTTGACCAGCAGCGAGGCGGTGGCCAGGACATCCGCCAGCGCCCGGTGGGAGGGCGCGTGGTCCAGCTCGAGCGCCTGCTTCAGGTCCTTGAGCGCATAGCTCTCCAGCGCGAGCGTGTTGCGCGCCAGCCGCAGCGTGTCGAGCACCGGGCCCTGCCAAGGGGGAAGCTGCCAGCGCTTGCGCTCGCGACTCAGGAAGGCGAGATCGAAGGGCGCGTTGTGAGCGACGAAGACGCTGTCCGTGAGGAGTTGCTCGAAGGTCGGTGCGATCTCCGCGTAGATTGGCGCACAAGCGACCATGGCGTCGGTGATGCCGCTGACGGCCACAGCGCTCGCCGCGATCGGGATCCCGGGGTTGACCAGGCTTTGGAAGCGCGTCACCTCCTGAAATCCGCGCAGGCGGACGCAGGCCACCTCGATGATGCGGTCGGCAGCCCCGAGCCCGGTCGTCTCGACATCGACGACGGCGAAGGGGATCTCCTCCAGCGGCGAGTCCGGCGCCAGCACGACCATGACCCTCCTCGGCTCCTCGGATCGCGGCCCTTGCCGCCCCAGCAAGCTGTTCCGCGCGGGTCCTGCGGCCCATCCCGCGCGCGCCCCAGGGTATCGGCTGCTCGGCGCTTCAGGCAATCGGCCAATTGCCCCGCGCTCCGCGTGGTGCCGGACCGGCTGACCTGGTAGGGTAGGCGCGTTCGGCAGCCGTTGCGCACTGGGTGCCGGGAGATCGGGGAGGTAGAGCCATGCAGCCAGCCGTAGCCATCGTGGGCGCGAGCAACGACCGCTCCAAGTTCGGGAACAAGTCGGTGCGCGCGCACCTGCGGGCGGGGTACACGGTCTATCCGGTCCATCCGACCGAGACCCGGATCGAGGGACTGCCGGCCTATCGCGATCTTGCCTCACTGCCCGGTCCGGTGGAGCGAGTCTCGATGTACGTCCCGCCCCGCGTCGGAGTCCGCTTGCTCGACCAGATCGCCGCGCTCGCCCCGCGCGAGCTGTTCCTCAACCCCGGGTCGGAGAGCCCGGAGCTCGTCGCCCGCGCGAGGGAGCTGGGGCTCGAACCCATCCTCGCCTGCTCCATCCTGGACGTCGGCGCGAACCCGGCGGAGCTGCCCGACGGGGCATGAGCCCGGGGATCGGCATGAAGAGCGCTGCTGCCAGAAGCCAGCCCACCGCCCGCGGCCCCGCAGAGGCGCGCGTGCTCCTGCCCGCGCAGCGGGTCCTCGGCTGGGCCGCGATGGCCGCGTTGCTCGCGGCGCTCGTGACCACCCCGGGGTGCAGAACCGGTCGGGCCGCGCCCCGGTTGCCCGATCTCGCCAGCGTCGAGGCGCTCCTGCGTGACCCATCCGTCGCCGGGGGGCCCCTCTCTGCCCGCGGGCGAGCCACCGTGCGCCTGCGCGCCGGGGGGAGGGAGCTGCCGGCCCTGGGGGGTGCCTTCTCCCTGCGCGAGGCGGGTGAGCTGGGCCTGGTGCTGCGCCCCGGGGTCCTGCCGCCGGTGCTGAGCCTGTGGGCTGGAGCCGATGGGTGGCTGCTGACGCTTCCCCGGGACAAGACCGCCTTCGAGACGGCCCATGCGCCGGGTCTGCGCGGGATGCTCTCCCCGGGCCCGGCGCCTGAATCGGGTAGCTCGGCCACGCCGAGCGGCCCGACCATGGCCAGGATTGCCTCTTGGGCCCTCGGCCCGTACACCCTGCTCGACGCCCTGTCGGGGTCGAGGGTCCGCTCCGAGGGGGCGGAGTGGGTCGTGACGGGCCGCGTGGCGGAGCTGGGGGTGCCCGACCTGTGGCTCGAGGTGAGGCTGGACGCCGCCGCCGGCGCCATCTCTCGATGGAGCCTGAAGTCAGAGGATGCAACCGAAATGGTGGCAGTGAATTATGACCCGCCCCGGGAGAGGCGCGGCTGCGGCCGGGCGGGGCAACGCATCCGCTTTGCCCTACCGACGATGGCGCTCGACGGCCAGCTCACCCTGGAGCACATCCGGTGCACGGCCCCGGCACCACGCGAGCGCCCGGCCGTCCCGGAGGGATGGGCCTGCCGGCCCGGCGCGGATCTCCTGCCGGCGCTGACCCGGCTGCAGGCCGATCTCGAGTCGGAATCCTAGGGGCCTGCCCTAGCCGGGACTCGATTCGAATTGACCGGCATCAGACGGCTCTGATAACGTGCGCTTTTGTTTGTCATGTCCGGAGCCGTGGCCTTACCCGGGAGAGCTAGGCGACCCCGTGTCTGGGCACTCGAGGGGCCGGCGACGGATCTCGCATTTGTCGTGCGTAGACGAGCTTCGCTCGAGGCTTTGCGAGGCCCCGCGTGAGTTCGTTTGTTTTTTTCTTTTAGGCCGGTGGGGGCCCGGCGCGAGGGGAGGAGCCAGAGGTCGTGAAGATCGTGGTCTGCATGAAGCAGGTGCCTAGCTCGGAGGCGCGGATCGTCGTCGCGGCGGACGGCAAATCGATCGATCCCACCGACGTCGAGATGGTCGTCAATCCCTACGACGAGTACGCGGTCGAGGAGGCCCTGCGCATCAAGGAATCCCGCGGGACGGGCGAGGTGATCATCCTGACGATCGGGCCGGAGAAGGCTAAGGAAGCGATCCGTTCGTGCTTGGCCATGGGTGCCGACCGCGGCCTGATCGTCAAGGACAGCGCCTACCACGGCGGGGACGGTCTTGCCCACGCCCGCATCCTGGCCGACGTGATCAAGGGCTTGTCCGCCGATCTGGTCCTCTGCGGCAAGCTCTCCATCGATGTCGAGAGCAACAGCGTGGGAATCGCCTTGGCGGAGTACCTCGGCTGGCCGCACGCCTCGCTGGTCGAGAAGATCGAGTGGTCCGGTGACGGCCAGCTCAAGGCTCACCGGGCGATCGAAGGCGGCAGGGAGACGGTCGCGGTCACCCTGCCGGCGGTGCTGACCGCCGAGAAGGGGCTCAACGAACCGCGCTACGCCTCGCTCAAGGGCATCATGGCCTCCAAGCGCAAGCCCATCGATGAGGTCTCGCCCACGATTCCGGCGGCCGAGGTCGGGCCGGCGGTCGCGGGCGTGCAGGTCGCGGCGATGGCTCCGCCGCCCGCGCGAACGGGCGGTCAGATCTTCGAGGGCGAGCCCGCCGAGGTCGTGCCCAAGGTGGTGGCTTTGCTCAAGACCGAAGCCAAGGTGCTTTAGGGGGGAGGGCGGACGAGGATGGCGGGTCGAGTTCTGGTTTTCGCCGAGCAGAGAGAAGGCAGCTTCCGCAAGAGCACCTTCGAGGCCGTCGGCCGGGCTGCGGCCTTGGGGGGCGAGGTTCACGTCCTGTTGGTGGGTTCGTCCGTGGCCTCCATCGCCCCCGCCCTCGGGGGGTATGGGGCCGAGGTCGTCCACACGGTCGAGGATCCGCGCTGTGAGCGCTACTGGAGCGACGGCTATGCGGCCGCCCTCACGGCGGCGATCGATGCGGTCTCCCCGGAGCTGGTGCTGCTGGTCGCCACGGCGATGGGCAAGGATGTGGCGCCGCGCGTCGCCGCCCGCCGCCAGCTCGCCTTCCTGAGCGACTGCATCAGCCTGGATCGCGTGGACGGCGCCTTCGAGGCGACCAAGTCGATGTACGGCGGCAAGGTCTTCGCCAAGGTCCGTTCCACCCGCACACCGGTCATCGCCACGCTGCGGCCGAGCGCCTACCCGGTGCCCCCCCCGGGGCAGGGAGCGGCAGCCGTTCAGCCCCTGGCGGTCGCGTTGCCCGCCGATAGCCGCGCGCGTGTGGTCGAGGTGGTCAAGACCGAGGCGGGCGCCATCGACGTCCAAGAGGCGGACATCATCGCCTCGGGTGGCCGCGGCCTGAAGGAGCCGGCCAACTTCGCGCTCATTGAAGCGCTGGCCAAGGCCCTGGGCGCAGCCGTCGGTGCCTCGCGCGCGGCGGTGGATGCGGGCTGGATCGATCACGCCCACCAGGTCGGCCAGACCGGCAAGGCGGTGTCGCCGAAGCTGTACGTGGCCGTGGGCATCTCGGGAGCGATCCAGCACCTGGCCGGGATGCGGACCTCGAAGTGCATCTTGGCGATCAACAAGGACCCCGAGGCTCCGATCTTCAGCATGGCTGACTACGGGATCGTGGGAGACCTGTTCAAGGTCGTGCCCCTGTTGACGGAGGAGATCAAGAAGGTGCGCGAGGCCTAGGCCGCGGTGGCCGGCGCCGCGCGGGCGGGCGCCAGCCGGAGAAAGGAGAGGGAGCCTTGGATAGGGATCAGGCTTTCGAGCAGATGCTTCCCCCGGAAGCCGAGACGCCGCGCGAGGTCGAATCTGGCCCCGAGGCCGGCGGCGAGGAAACACCCGGGCGGCCCGGCGATGCCTCTTCTGCATCCGACGCGGGGGCGGACGCGCTCGTGACCTCCGGGGAGGAGGCCGCCGAGGCGCCGCGGGTCAAGCGGGACCTGGTCTTCCCCCTGTGCTATCCGGTGCAGCTCGCCAACCTGCGGGAGCGGATTCCCTTCCTGCTCGATCACGGCCTCAACGTCGAGGTGGATCTCGCGGACACCACCTACAACGGCGAAGTCCAGATCCGGGAGCTCGAGCGGCTGGCGATCGAGCTGCGGCGCAGCAAGATCAAGGTCATCGCGGGGCTGCCGCACTACGATTTGAAGCTGGCCAGCCGCGATCGGATGATCCTGCAACACAGCATGGACGCGCTCCAGGAGGGTCTGGAGATCGGCAAGATCCTCGGGGCGCGCATCGCGATCTTCCGCAGCGGCTTCAGCAATCACGTTCGACCCCAGGACGTGCCCTGGTGGGTCGAGAAGTGCATCGAGGGGCTCGAGGATCTCGTTTCCCGCGCGCAGGAGGAAGAAGTCATCGTCGCCTTGCAGAACACCTGGGAGTCGGACGAGCAGGTGATCGTGAAGCTCTTCGACGCCGTCGATTCTCCCTGGTTCCGCTTCTGCGCCGATCTGGGCATGGCCGCCTGCTTCTCGCAGTTCGCACCGGAGGACTGGGTCGTCCAGTTCCGCGACCGGATCGCCCACATGCGCTTCCACGACAACGACGGCCGCTCCGACCTGCACCTGGCCTGCGGCCAGGGGGTGGTGGGCTACGACCTGGTCGCTGAGACGGCGTATCAGGAGCTTTCCGACCCGGTGCACATCACGTTGGACGTGGCCGAGCACGATCTCGATGCATCGATCGAGCACCTGCAGGCGGTCGGCTTCCACCTCGACCGGCCGGCCTAGTCCGGGGCGATCACGCAGGGCAGCGCGGGCGCGGCGACCGACGCCGCGCCCGTTGCGATTCTAGGCGGTGTGCGCCGGCCTGAAGACGACGGCGGCGAAGGAGACCACGCTGCCGTTGCCCTCCTCGACGCTCTGGCCGTAGTCGCGCACCTCGCCGCGCGCGCCGGGCACCAGCGCCATGAGGCTGACGAGGGCGGCGAACCCGCAGATGCGCCGCGCGTCGCGTTCCCGCGCCGTCTCGGCGATGAAGCCCTCGCGATCCCCGCCCGCGAGCAGACCGAGCGTCGCCCGATCGCGGCGGCGCAGCTCCTCGCGCTCGGACGCCGACGGTCCGCGCGGGTCGCCGAAACGCGGGCCGACGTGCGCGAGGTCCACGCCCGCGAGGATCAGCAAGCCGGCGGGATCCTCGGCGGCCAGCTCGCGCAGCGCGGCCAGGAAGCGCTCGACCTGCGCGAGCGCCACGCTCAGCCCCTCGCGCTCGGCGAACACCTGCCAGGGGAAGCTGCAGAGGATCGGCACGATGCGCGGGGGGGCCGCGGGCGCCTGCCCGGTGCCCGCCGCCAGCGCGTGCTGGAGCAGGACGACCTGGAACTCGAGGGAATGCTCCGAGCGGTGCAGCTCTTGCTCCGACAGCGGGTCCCAGGCCATGCGCCCGGCCAGGCGCTGCACGAACTCGACGTCGGTCGGGAGTGTACCCAGGGGTGTCGTGTAGTCCTTGGTCGTCAGGATGAAGGGCGTCTCGCTGCCCGCGTGGTTGACCCCCAAGAGGATGACCCGCCGCGGGCAGATGCCCCAGAGCGAGGCGTAGGCATGGGCATAGCTCGATGCGCCGCGCTGCGGGTCGATGTGCGGCGCGGCGACGGCCACGGGCATCTCGGCGGCCGCGGCGGCGGGAAGGCCGGGCGCGCCGCCGGCGGTGTAGAGGGCCGCAAGCTCGCGGCGCAGCGCCTCGGGATCGGCGGCATAGGCCTGGCCGGCGAAGCGCGCGGGCCGGTCGGGCTGGGCGCGGTATTCCTCGGCCAGCTCGCGGCGGCGCCGGTGGTAGGCCTCGCTCTCGAGCATCAGGCCCTGGTCGAGCGTCGCCACCAGGGTGCGCACCTCGGCGGCGCCGGCGATCCGGCCCGTCGCGCGCGTGACCGCGAGCTGCACGTCGCGCAGCGAGTGGCGGCCGTCGAAGAATTGCAGGAGCTCGGCCCAGGCGAGGGGCACGAGCAGAGGATCGGGGGCCACGCCTTGGGGATCGCGCAGCAGCAGGTACTCGCGTCCGCTGTGGCGGACGCGCAGCGCCTCGATGGGCCGCAGCGCGGGGATGAGCTCCTGGGTATCCTGGGTCACGCATTGCCTCCCGACTGGAGGAAACCTATGCTGGTCGCCATCCGGAGTGGGCACTGTAGCATCGACCCGGCAAGTGCGCCACGCCGCCGCGGCCCCGGCAGGGCGCCCGGAGGGTGAGTGAATCGGCACGCGTGGACAGGGAGGGACCCTCGCCGCCGCGGGCGGCCGTTCTCCGCGTGGCTCCTCCTCGGGCTCTTCCTGATCCTGCTGCTCGCGGTCCTCAATGCGAGCCTGTTCCTCATCTACCGTCAGGTGCGCGGAACCGTCGCCGTCGAGCTGGGCGAACGTCTCACCGCCATCGCCACGGCCACCGCGGCGGGCATCCCGCCCGATGCGATGCGCGACCTGATGGAGCACCCGGAGGGCGAGACCGCCGCGCAGCTGGTCGCGCTGCTCGCGCGGGTGCGCAACGACACCGGGGCCGGGGACCTGATCCTCTTCGACCGCGACCGGCGACACCTGCTCGACGCGGGTCGCCGCTATCCGGCCGGCTACGCGCACCCGGCCCTCGAGCTGCACTTCGGCGCGGCGACAGCCGCCCTGGCGGGCGTGGCTGCCACGAGCGAGCTGTACCGCGTCGGGCAAGTCTACCTGGAAACCGCATTCGCACCGGTGTTCGACGAGAGCGGCGCGGTCCTCGGCGGAGTGGGCGTCGAGGGCGGCAGCGACTTCTTCCGCGGCTTCTGGGCCCTGCGCCGCCAGTTGCTCGTGAGCGGGGCGCTCGGGATGCTCGCCACCTTGGCCTTGGTGATCTTCTTCGCCCGGATGCTGCGGGCGCAGGCCCGCGCCGAGCGGACGCTGCGCGAGACCTCCGCGCTGGCCGCCGCCGGCGAGCTGGCCGCGATCCTCGCGCACGAGATCCGCAATCCGCTGGCCATCATCTCCGCGCGGGCCGAGCGGGTGCGTGCCCGGATCGAGCGCGGGCGGCCGGCGCAGGAGATCCTCGAGTGGTTCGACGCGATCCCGCGGGAGGTCGACCACCTCGACCGCGTGCTCACGCGCTACCTCTCGTTCGCGCGCCCCGGCGACCGGCAAGGCGAGGCGGCCGAGCTGGGAGCCACGCTCGACGCGGCCCTCTCGCTGCTGGAAGGCGACCTCGCGCGCAAGGGCATCGCCGTGGAACGCGTCGGGCGCGAGCGCGAGTCGGTGCGGGTGGCGGTGGCGCCGGCCGCCCTCCACCAGGTGCTCCTCAACCTGATGCTCAACGCCCGCGACGCCATGCCCAGCGGCGGCCGGCTCACGATCGGCGTCGAGGCCGATCCCGAGGTGGTCCGGGTCACCCTGGGCGACACGGGGGTGGGCATGACGACGGAGCAGAGGCGGCGGGCATTCGAGAGCTTCTACACCACCAAGCCCGGCGGGTCGGGCCTCGGCCTGGCGGTGGTGCGCTCGATGCTCGACCTCTACGGAGGGGACGTGAGCTTCACGAGTGAGGAGAAGCACGGCACGGTCTTCACGCTGCGGTTGCCGCGCGTCCGGCTGGGGGGCGCGGCGGACGGGCGGCCCGCGCGGCGCACGGAGGAGCACGACGGATGACCACGAGCGAGCGGCCGCGGGACCCAGGGGACCGCAGCGCGGACGAGGGCGACCGGACCGAAGCCGGCTTCCGGGTGCTGCTGGTGGACGACGAGCCCGAGATCTTGCGCAGCCTCGAAGACCTGTTCAGCGAGGAAGGCTACGATGTCGTCGCGGCCGGGTCGGGCAGCGAGGCGATCGCGGCGCTCGAGGCGCGGGCCTTCCCGCTCGTCATCACCGATCTGCGGATGCCGCCGCCCGACGGCCTGGAACTGCTGCGCATCACGAAGAGCCGCTGGCCGCAGACCGAGGTGATTCTGCTCACCGCGTTCGCCACGAGGGAAACGGCGCGCGAGGCGCTGCGCGCCGGCGCGTTGGAGTACGTGGAGAAGCCCTACAAGGAATTCGAGATGGTGCTGCGGGTCGGCCGCGTGCACGAGCGCTGGAAGCTGGCGCGCCGCAGCCGCGAGCTGGAAGCCGATCGCGCCGCACTCGAGAGCCAGCGCGAGGAGCTGACGCGCCGGGTCGAGACGCTCGAGGAGACCTTTGCCCAGGAGGCCAGTTTCGAGAACCTCGTGGCGCGCAGCGCCGCGATGCGGGAGGTGTTCTACCTCGCGCGGCGCGTGGCCAGCACGGAGGCGACCGTGCTGCTGCGCGGGGAGAGCGGCACCGGCAAGACGGCCCTGGCCCGGGCGATCCACCTGGCCAGCCCACGGCGCGGGCGGCCCTTTCTCAAGGTCAACTGCGCGGCGCTGCCCGAATCGCTGCTCGAGAGCGAGCTCTTCGGACACGAGCGCGGAGCTTTCACGGGAGCGGTGCGACGCAAGGACGGTCTCTTCGCCGCGGCCGACGGCGGCACGCTCTTCCTGGACGAGATCGGTGACGTGAGTCCGGCGATCCAGCTCAAGCTGCTGCAGGTCCTGGAGGAGAGGACCTTCCTGACCGTCGGCGGCACGCGACCCATGCAGGTGGACGTGCGCATCGTGGCCGCGACCAACCGGGCGCTCGAGGAGGCGATCGCGGCCGGCACGTTTCGCGCCGACCTGTTCTACAGGCTGAACGTCTTTCCCATCACGATCCCGCCGCTCCGGGAGCGGCCCGAGGACGTCCCCCCCCTCGTGGAACGGTTCTTGAAACGCAAGGGGATGTCGCCGGACCGGGTCACGCCCGAGGCGGTCAAGGCCCTGATGGCCCGCCCCCTGCCTGGCAACGTCCGCGAGCTGGAGAACCTCCTCGAGCGCGCGATGATCCTGGCGGAGGGTGGGGACCTCACGGGCGCCACCCTCGAGCCTCCCCCGCAGCAGACCGGGCCCAAGTCGAGCAGCGGGATGGAGATCCCGGATGGCGGCCTCGTCTTGGAGGAGCTGGAGAAGGAGTTGATCTTGAAGGCCCTGGCCAAGGCCCACGGGAACAAGAGCCAGGCGGCCGCCCTGTTGGGGCTCACCCGCCGAACCCTCTACTCGCGCATGGGGCGCTACGGGATCGCCCCGTAGTGTACCGATCGGGCCAGGAGGTGTCCGCAATGGTTCAGCCAGCCCGTCCCTGGGCACTCCCTTGCGGGCGTGTGGCCCCGCGGCGGTGGCCGGCGGCCCGCCTGTTCGCTTGCCTGGCCGCGGCCAGCCTTCTGGTCGGGGCATCTGGCCCGGCGGCGGCCGGAACGCAGGCTGGCGCCGAGGAGGTCCGCGAGGAGCTCGACAAGACTGCCGAGGTACTCGAGCGCGCGTCCGAGTTCATCCGCGACTCGGGTGTCACCGCGGCGCACGAGCACTTCCAGAGCGCCCTCCAATTCCAGGCCAGTGCGAAGAAGCAGTACCTGGCGGGCCGCGACCAGCCGAAGCCGGAGCGGTATTTCGCGCGGGCCATCGAGCTCACGCTCCGGGCTCGTCAAGAGGCGCAGCGGGCGATGGATCTCGCGCGCGTCGCGCTGCAGACCGAGGACAGCGTGCGCCAGTCGATCGATCAGACCGCCGAGCGGGCTGACGAGGTCGGCCGGCTCGTGCGCGAAGCGAACGACCCCCAGGCGCGACCCGTCTTCGACCAAGCACTCGACCACCTCAATCGCGCGCGGCTCGCCGATGCGGACCGCGACCTCGTCCAGGCCGCGCGCCTGGTGGCGATCGCCTCGAACCTGCTCGACCGGGCCGCGCGCCTGGCGCAGAACCGGGTGACGGCTGGGGCGAGTGCCGCGGCATCGATCGAACGCACGGCAGCCTTGCTGGGCGAGGTGGAGAACGCGCTGGCGGAGAGTGGTCGCCGGGCCGACGACGTGCCGCTGCTGCAAGAAGCTCGCCGGTTGCTGGCCCGGGCCCGCGAAGCGCAAGCCGCCGGGCAGCTGCGAGGGGCACTCCAGGCGAGCCTGGCGGCGCGCCAGCGCGCGCTGCAGCTCATGGGCGATCTGCAGCAGGATCCCGGGCGGCCCCGGCTGCTCGAAGCGATCACGGAGCTCGAGGCGCTCTACGCGGAGCTGGGTCCCGAGATCGAGGCGGCGGGGGGCGAGGCCGAGAAGAGCATGCTGGACGAAGGGCGCCGGACGCTCGGGCGTGCGCGCGAATTGCTGGAGCGTGACCGGCACCGCCAGGCGCTGCAGCATCTGCTGGCGGCCGAAGGTCTGCTGAAGAAGGCGGCCCGATCGGCCGGACTCTGAAGGAGCGGAATGCCGGGGGCGCCATGGGGGCAGACCGCCTGATCGAGGCCGACCGCAACAAGGGCCGATCGGCCCGGGGAGCTGTGCTCGGCTTCTGCTGCGCGATGATCGCGGCAATGGCCGGCCCGCCCGCATGGCCCTCCGCGGCCCCGGCCGGCCCTTCCAGTCCGGCCGGCCAGTCCCGCACCGATTCCGATTCGCTCTCCTCAGGCTCGATCGATGACCTCCTCGAGGCCTGGTCCGATCTCTACCTGGGCGTCTGGTCCGATTCCCTGGAGATCTGGGCCCTCGATTCGATGGGCGTCGCCCTCCAGGAGAGCCTGGCCTTCCCGCTGACGGCCACGGAGAAGGACGAGGGGCCGCGGGTCGTGATCTCCACGGGCTGCGAGGTGGAGGGTCTGGACGAGTCCTTCGGGCCGGAGTCGCTGAGCCCGCTGACGTCCGCGCCGCCGCCCACCGAGGAGACCCCGGGCACGGTCGCCGACACCACCGATCTCGTGGCCGTCCGCTTCGCCGAGCGCCAGACGGCCCCTCGCGTCCTGTTGGGCCTCACCGCCTCCACCGCGTCGACCTCGAGCGTGAACGCAAACCTGCGCGTCGAGTCCAGAACCGGCGAGGAGCAAGTGGACGTGACGGCGGAAGTCCACGGCGCGCTGCGCCGGGGGGCGTGGCGGACGTTCTCCGTGCGCGACCTCTTCTTGTGGGAGAAGAACGGCGACGAGATCACGACCGGCCAGAACCTGCTTTCCCTGCGCTGGCGCCAACCTGGCGGGACGGGGCGATGGCGCCTGGGTCTGAGCGGCACGCTGGACGTTTCACGCAGCGACGATGCCGACCTCGTGATCGAGCCCAGTGGCAGCAGTTCACCGGACTCGACCCTGCGGCTCAACTACCTGAACCACGAGCGCTATGACATGCGCGTCGAGCTGTGGCAACCCGGGCTGCACGGAACGACGCTGGCTGTCAGGGTCGCGCGCAAAGACACCGACGCGCTCGGCGGCTCCTACACCGCCGGCTCAGCAGAGGCCCACCGAACGTGGTTCCTCGCGGCCGGACTGCTCGACGCCGACCTCGACATCGAACGGCGCGGGTACGATGACGAGGGCTCGGCCCTCGGTTCGCACTGGGAGTCGGAGCTGTCCACCCGCTGGCTGGGGGAGAGTCGCGGCCACAGGCTCGATGCTCACCTGCAGCTCCTGGCCACACTCCAGGATGAGCCGGCGGCCGACGGGGAGGACTTCCTCGTGCTCGCCGATGATCAAATCACCGCACGGTTGGCGACCCTGGTGTATCCCGGGTCCGCGGGAGGCTTCGGTGCGCCACGGCAAGGAGCGGGGGCATGGGCGTGGGAATGGGGCGCCGGACCCACGGGCGAGCTGATCCGCACGCGGAGCTGCGATGGCGACGCCGCGGCGCTCGGCCTGCGCCTCGAGGGCGCGTTGCGCCGCGCCCGGGAAGACCTGCCCCTCTGGATCGACGGCTCGGCCGAATTCGGCTGGCGCGTCTACCGCAATCGGGGGGTGGGGAGCCGCCTGGCGTACGAGGGCTTCCGACTCTCCTTGGCCCAATCGGACTGCAGCTACGCGCAAGCATCCCTCGTCGCCGGGGGCAGCCTGCCCTGGTCCCTCGCCTGGGAGGCCTACGTCTCCTTCGATCAGGAGTGGCACGCGCTCTCCGAGGATGATGCGCGCCTGTTCTCTTTCAGCGTGGCACTCCAGCGCCTCTGGGTCCTGTGCCCCGGCTAGCTGTCTCGCCGCGGGCGCTCCTGCCGCGCATCCCATCGCCGCTCCATTGACAGCTCGGACAAGGGCTTATAGATTGTCCCCGCCGTGTCCTTCTACGACCTGACCCCGCTGCCCGGTGAACCGCGGGGGCTGGCGATGGAACCCCGGGGACCGCACCGCCATGTGGCATTGGCTGCGCAGACACCTCCTGCACAATCTCGGGCTCAAGCTCATCGCCCTGACCCTGGCTGTCACACTCTATCTGCACGTGTTTCTGAGCCAGGAGCGGGAGATGATCCTCGATGTTCCCATCATGCTGCGTGGTGTGCCCGAGTCGCTGATCGGTCTGGGCGATCTGCCCGAGATGGCCCGCGTGCGCTTCCGCGGCCTCGGCCTCACGCTCTCGAAGCTGCGCACGGATCCGCAGGGCCCGCGGCTGCTGGTCGAGGTCGGCGATGTGCGCGAGGGCCGACTGCAGCGCCCGCTCGTCTCCGGAGACGTGTTGTTGCCGAGCGAGGTCGATGTGCGGGTGGTGGAGGTCGTGGAGCCGAAGGAGCTGGATATCGAATTCGACCGGCTGCTCGTCAAACGCCTGCCCGTGGTGCCCAACATCACCGGACGCCCCGCGGCAGGGTTCGTCACGGCCGGACGCATCATCGCGCAGCCGGAATCGGTCACGGTGCGCGGGCCTCGTCAGCTCGTCGGTTCCTTCGACTTTCTGCGGACCGAGCCGCTCGACATCGCGGGTCTGGAGGGTGCGACCCAGCAGCGCGTCGCACTGCGGGTGCCGGCCCGCTGCGAGGCGACCCCGTCGGAGGTGAGCGTGCGCATCGTGATCGACAAGGTCGTCTCGCGGACCTTCCCGCAATTACCGGTCAAGGTGCTCCGTTCGGCGGTCGTGACGCTGCGGCGGCTCGCGCCGCAGACCGGCTCGGTCGTCGTATCCGGGCCGGCGACCCTGGTCGAATCGCTGCGGGCCGATGACCTGCGGCTCTCGATCGACGCCATGGGTCTCCCGCCCGGAACCTACACGCTGATGGCCAGCGTCGAGCTCGATCGGTCTCTCGAGGCGGGAGCCGTGTCGATCGAGCCGGTGCAGCCGGAGAAGTTCGTCGTGGAGCTCGAGTAGCCTTCGGGCTCGGAGAACATGGAGGTTGCCCGTGGCAGCAAGGCAGGGTGATGGGCCCGTGGTGCCTGGCATGGAGTATCCCTACTGCCCCATCAGCCGGCAGCAGTGCCGGGTGGGGCGCGTGTGGCTGGATCCGGCGACGCGATCCGAGGAGACCTTCTGCGCCTTCTGGCATCAGAAGGAGTTGCGCTGTGTCTTCCGGATGGTCGAATTCGATCTCTTCAACATCGCGCGCGCGCTGGATGAGCTGCGCAATCGCTAGCGGAGGGGCGAAAAACGCTGGAAGGAGCGCTCCCTTTTGGTGTTGACTCGCCGGGGCGGCGGTGTTATCTAGCAATTGCTTGCGGCGAATCGGGTTGCAGCGACTGGCGGCTGTCTGACGGGGCACCCGGGGGTCGATCGGGTGGCCGGAGTGAGTGTATGGAGCTCATGTCTTCGAAGGAGGGTGGGATGACGAAGGCGGATCTGGTCGACGAAATCGCGGACCGTACAGGTCTCACCAAGAAAGACGTGGCCGAGACCGTGGACGAGTTCCTCAATGCGGTCGGCCGCGCCTTGGTTGCCGGAAAGCACATCGAGATCCGTGGTTTCGGCACGTTCAAGGTACGCGTTCGAAAGGCCCGCATGGCCCGGAACCCCAAGAACCCGGATCAGCCCGTCAGCGTCCCCGCGCGCCGGGTGCCGGTCTTCAAGGTCTCCCGCCAGCTCAAGGACAAGGTGGCCAACACCTAAGGTGCGCGGGGGCTTGCCCGCTCGGGGCTTCCACGGAAGGGACGGCTCTGCCGGAGCGTGACAGGGCCCCGGCGCTCCCATGGCGGAGCCCCCGGGCCGCGCTCGCACCCACCGCGGATTCCCTGCTCGGGGCCCGCCGCGGTGAGGGCGATGCAGAGCACCTTCAAGCAGTCCGTGCGCAGACCGCTGCAACCCATCGCCCGCGGGTTGCACGGCCTCGGGATCCGTCCGAACCAGGTCACGGTGGCCGGAGTTCTCGCCGCCGGCGGAGCGGCGGTGTGTCTGGTCGCGGATCGCCTCTCGCTCGCCTTGGTCTGGATGATCGCGAGCCTCCTGTGCGACATGCTCGACGGTGACCTCGCCCGCCTCGATCCGCGGCGGACGAGCCCGTTCGGTGCCTTCCTCGATTCCAGCATCGATCGCATCTCGGAGGCGGTTGTGCTCGGCGGGCTCCTGATCGGTCAGCTGCACTCCGAGGCGGGCGCCGGAAGACTCTGGCTGGTGCTGTGGGTTCTGGCCCTGACCGGAAGCTTCATGGTGAGCTACGCGCGGGCTCGGGCCGAAGGGCTGGGCATTTCGTGCGCCGTCGGCTTTGCCGAGCGCCCGGAGCGGATGGTGGTGCTGCTCGCGTTGATGATCGCGGGCTGGAAGCTCTCGATCTGGTTCCTGGCGGCGCTGGCCCTGATGAGCTGGCTGACGGTGGGCCAGAGGGTCGCGCACGTTGCGCGGGCTGTCCGGCTCGTGGCGCAAAGCGGCGAGAGCGAGAGGCGTGCCGTGCGCGGCGGGGGAGCGCTGGGACCGTGACCGCCGCTGCACCATCGTCGCCGCCCGGGAGTGAGGATCACCGCGCCACGCGCGCGCGCTTCATCGTCTTCGAGGGCATCGAGGGCAGCGGCAAGAGCACGCAGATCCTGAAGCTCTCCGCCCTCCTCGCACAGGCCGGCCGACCTCATCTGGTGACGCGCGAGCCGGGTGGCACCCCGCTGGGCGATGCCCTGCGCGAATTGCTCCTCAGCACGGCAGGCGCCGGGATCGACGGCCTCACGGAGCTCTATCTCCTGGAGGCGGCCCGGCGGATGCATGTGCACCAGGTCCTGCGCCCGGCGCTGGAGCGCGGTGTCATCGTGCTCTGCGACCGGTTCAGTGACTCCTCGGTGGCCTACCAGGGGGGCGGCCGTGAGCTGGGCATCGAGGTGGTCGAGACCCTCAACAGCCAGGCCACGGCGGGTCTGGTAGCTGACCTGACCTTCCTGTTGGATCTGCCGGTGGAAACCGGGTTGGCCCGCGTGGGCCGCCGCGGGCGGGCGGAGGATCGCATGGAGCGCGAAGCCCGGGCGTTTCATGAGCGCGTGCGACAGACCTATCTCGAGGTGGCCCGGCGCCGGGGAGCTGCCTACCGGGTGGTCGCCGCCGATCGCGATCCGGATGCTGTCTTCGCCGAGATCCTGCACCACCTCGGGCCGCTCTTGGGCGGCAGCCTTCCAGGGGTTCGAGCCTAGCCAGAGGCGCTGGCGGCCCCGCGGGGCCCCGCGCAGGCGGCGATCCCCCCTGCCGGCCCGCCAGGCCCAGTCGCTGGGCTGGACCCATCTATCTCCTTTCAAATATACAGGTTATGTCTCCGGGCCTGCGGGACGACATGGTATAATTCTGGTGTGTCCCTGCAGAGCCTCAAAACCCTGTCGCCCGAGCTCCAGCGCGGACTGGTCCTGGTCCTTCTGACGCTCCTGGCGAGCTGCCCACCCGGCCTGGCCCAAGACCCGGTCATGGTCGTGCCACTGGACGGCATGAGTCTGGAACCGGCCGGATCGACAGCGCCGGCCACCTCCGCCCAGGGCGACTCGAGCCCCGAGGCGATGCAGCTCCTGCAGGAGGTCCTCGCGGGCATTCAGGGCACGTACGTCACCCCGGTCTCGATGGATGAGCTGGTCGACGCCGCCCTTCAGGGGGTCCGCGAGCAGCTCGATCCCCACACGAAGGTTCTCTCGCCGGAGGAGTATCAGGCGCTCCGCTCGCGCCAGGGGGCCTCGGTCGGCATCGGCGTGACCCTGGGTATCACCGAGGGCCGGACGCGGATCCGCACGGTTCTGTCCGGGTCGCCCGCCGAACGGGCTGGCGTCATGCCCGGCGATCAGCTCCTCTCGGTGGACGGCGTGGCGGTGGACGATCGGGACCTCGAGAGAACGACGGCGCTGTTGCGCGGTTCGCGGGGAACCACCGCCCGCCTGCGCTGCGCTTCGCCGAACGAAGAGGCGCGAGACATCGCCGTGCAGCGCGGGACGGTGACGCGCGATGCCCTGTCCAGGCGCGAGGTGCAGGGTGGTCGAATCGGCTGTCTCCAGATCCGCCGCTTTGCCCGGGGCACGGCGGAACGGGTCGAAGCGATCCTGGCCGAGTGGGATGAGCATGACCTGGCGGGGGTGATCATCGACCTGCGCGACAATCCGGGCGGCTTCATCGACGAGGCGGCGCGCACGGCCGACCTCTTCCTGCCGGTGGGCGCGGGGATCGTTCGGACCGTGGGGCGTCTGCCCGAGGAAAACGGGCTCATGACCTCCCAGCGAACGCCGCCCTGCGATCTGCCGCCGTTGGCCCTGCTCGTGGACTCGCTCACAGCGAGCTCCGCCGAGGTTTTCGCGGGCGCGCTCAAGGGTCGACCTGGTGTGGTCCTCCTGGGAGAGCCGACCTACGGCAAGCGCACCGTCCAGAGGCTGATCCCCTTGTCCAACGGCGGGGCGCTCAAGGTGACCGCTTCGGTCTACATCACCCCCGCGGATCCCGAGTTCGAGATGCAGCAGGACGCGGAGTATGGGGCGATCGCGCCGGAGCGGCGCGAGGAAGCTGACCCGACCGCCCTGGTCGGGCTGCGGGGGCTGCGCGCGCGGGGACGCCGCCTGGAGCCGGATCGACTCCTGGGGGCGGCGGAGGGCGAGTCCTCCGTGGGCCGGCTGAGGGAACTGGGTCTTCTGCAGCGGTTCCTCGGTGAGCCGACCATGACGGCTCAGGACGCGGCCGGGCCGGGTTTCTGGTCCGCGGCGGCAGCGCCGGGAGAGCCCGGTGGCGCGGCTGAACTGGAGGCCTGGCTGCGCGGCTGCGAGGGCGCGCGGGGCTTCGATCGCTGGTGTGCGCGCCTGAGATCCCGGCTGCGCGACTGGGGGTACTGCGCGGATCTTCCCGCCACACCTGCATTGCGGCGGACCTGGGTCGTCGACTGGGCGGCGGAGCGGTGGGGCGCGCAGAGTGCGGAGCAGGCCGAACTGGAGCTCGATCCATGGATTCGAGCCGCGACCGAAGCCCTCGACTCGAGCCGGCTGTCCTGCGAGGCCGCCGCCTCCGCCCCGGCGCAGCGGCCTGCCCCAGCGCCCGTGGCGCGCCGCACCGCCCAGCCGCGCTGAGACGCGGCTTCCTGCGCCTCCCTTTATCCTTCCCTCCGGCCAGCGTATACTCGCATGTCGCACCCGCTCTTCTGGCAGCACGACCCGGGGATCGGCTTGGCGCAGGGAGGGCCCGTGAGACCGGAGAAGCTCGAACAGATCCTGCAGGATGTCGCCGCCGGCCGCCGGAGCGTCCAAGAGGCCTTGGGGGCTCTCAGCCGCTGGCCGATCGAGGACCTGGGTTTTGCGCAGGTGGACCACCATCGCCATCTGCGCCAGGGCTTTCCCGAGGTGATCTATGCGGCCGGCAAGCGCCCGGAGGAAACGCAGCGGATCGCGTTGGCGCTCGTCGAAAAGGGTGCGCCCCTGCTCGTGACCCGGGCCGATGAGACCACGCTGGAGGTCCTGCGCGCCCGCTTCCCCGCGGGGCGCGTCAACCCGCGCGCGCGCACATTCGTCCTCGGCGCGCCGTCGGGGGAAGGCGAGGGGCTGGTGGCCGTCGTGTCCGCGGGGACCAGCGATCTCCAAGTGGCTGAAGAGGCGTGCGAGACGGCGCGCGCGCTTGGCGCGCGGGTGACCGCGGTCACCGATGTCGGCGTGGCCGGCCTGCATCGGCTCGTGCCCCACCTGGATGTGCTGCGGCAGGCCAATGCCATCGTCACGATCGCCGGCATGGAAGGTGCTCTGCCCAGCGTCGTGGCGGGCCTGGTCAGCGTCCCCGTGATTGCGGTGCCCACGAGTGTCGGTTACGGAGCCAGCTTCGGCGGTCTGGCCGCGTTGCTGGGGATGCTGACGAGTTGTGCTTCAGGCGTGACCGTGGTCAACATCGACAACGGCTTTGGGGGCGCCTATGCGGCGGCCCTGATCAACCAGGCCGTGGTGGGGGCCGCGCGCGGCGGCGCGTAGGGTGCCAGGGAGGCGAGGTGCGCATCGGGTATCTGGACTGCGTCGGTGGCATCAGCGGCGACATGTTCGCTGGGGCGCTCCTGGACGCGGGCTGGTCCGAGCAGGCACTGCGTGCCGCGGTGGCATGGCTGGCACCCGAAATCGCCGAGCTTCGCGTGGAGCGGCGCCGGCACCACGCGCTGACCGGGCTCGGTATCGCGGTCGCGCCGCGGGGGCCTGACCATGGCGGAGGGCACGCCGCGCCGCACGCCAGGGGCTTGCCTGAGGTGACCGCGTGCCTCGAGAAGGCTCCCCTCGATGCAGGCGTGCGGGCCCGCGCGCTGGCTGTGTTTCGCCGCTTGGCCGAGGCCGAGGCGCTCGCCCACGGGCGGCCCGTCGAGGAGATCCACTTCCATGAGGTGGGGGCCGTGGATGCGATGGTCGACATCGTCTCCGCGTGTCAGGGACTGATGGACCTCCAGATCGAGCGATTGCACGTGTCGCCGCTGCCGATGGGCCGGGGGACGATCGAGACAGCCCACGGTCGAATCCCGCTGCCCGCACCGGCCACAACCTACTTGCTGCGCGGGGCCCCCGTGCGTTGGACGGAAGGCGAGGGGGAGCGAACGACCCCGACGGGGGCCGCATTGGTGGCCGAGCTTGGCACCTGGGACCCACCGCCGACCATGGAGCTGGAGGCCGTCGGGGTCGGGGCCGGCAGTCACGCGCTGCCCGACGTGCCGAATCTGGCGCGCCTCTTCGTGGGGCGGGCGCAGACATCGGGTGCCCCCGGGAACCATCCGGCGGCAGGGCTGCCGACCTGGGGGTGGGGATCCGGGGAGGCGGGCTGCCCCGGCCGCTGGGGCGAAGTCGCCTGTTTGGAGACAGTCCTGGACGACGCCACCGGAGAGCAGGTCGCCCACTGCGCGGAGCTGTTGCGGGCGGCTGGGGCCCTGGAGGTGTACCTGACCCCAGCTCAGATGAAGAAGGGCAGACCAGGTTTGCTGCTGACCGTCATCGCCCGCCTGGGGGACGAACAGCAGCTGGCCGGGATCCTCTTGCGTGAGTCGACGACCCTGGGGGTTCGTCGCCGGACCGAATGGCGGCGCGAGCTCGACCGTCGCGGTGGGAACGTCGAAACCGAGTTCGGCTCGGTTGAAGTCAAATGGGCCTGGCGGGGCGAGTGGCAAGCCAAACCCGAGTACGAGTCCTGCCGGGCGGCCGCCGAGCGTGCGGGGGTGACCTGGGCGCGGGTCTGGTCGGCGGCCCGGGAGGCGGCGGAGGGGCAGGGGCCCGCCGGGAACCCCGGTGCTCCCGTTTCCTAGGTTGTGGTGCGAAGATTGGTGAAGCCCCCTGGCGTATCGCGCAACCAAATGGGGACCTGCGGGCGGGGGATCCGGCCGGACAGAGTGTACGCACGTATCCGATTACAGACCAATTGGTTACATTGACTCAATCACCAATCTTCGTGCCACAACCCATGTGCTAAGCCACGTGTGCTTTATCTCCTGCGACTCCCTATGAACCCGCGTGCCATTCAGAATGTTGACAGTTGTCAATGTCGTTGCTATGCTGTCCCAGGTTTTGCACTGAGCTGAAGGGCTTGCTTACACCTGCCTGGAATCCCCCCGATTCTGGCTGGGCAAATAGGCGTGACGCTCCTTCTGGCATCAAGGGCTATGGCGTCTTGCGGATTCGGAGTCCACAGGCACGCCGGTGCGCTCCTGCGCGCTCCGGGCGGGACCCGTCGTGCCTGTTCATTGCTGTCTGTGGCTGTACCCCCTCAACACGGCTCAACGTCGAGGAGACCGAGCGCTGCAAGGGAGGAGGTGATGCCCGTCCGAGGTTAGTCAGACCGTTTCG
>CAZDKK010000075.1:0-21673 GCA_964506245.1 uncultured bacterium
CGCTCGTGGAGCTGACGGTCGTGGATCTGGAGGGGCGCCGCGTGCGGCAGGCCGCACTCCGCCCGGCCAGCGACGGCACGGCGTTCTGGTCCTGGGACCTCCGGGACGCGCAGGGGCAGCGGGTGCGCGGGGGCGTCTACCGCGCGCTGGCGCGCGTCGCCGGCACCCGAACACCTCCGGTCGCGCGAACGCTCGTCGTCCTACCCTGATTCCAGCGCCGGGGGCAGGCGAGCCCCGGGGCGGCGCGGCGGTCTGTCAGTGCATGACGACGAGCCGGTGCGCCGCACGGAGCGCACCATCGGCGACGATGTAGTAGACGCCCGCGCTCTTCTCGCGGCTCAGGTCCAGGAGCACCGTCTGCTCCCCGCGCGGCACCTCCCGATCGAAGAGCGTGCGCAGTGCGCGGCCCTCGGCATCGCAGAGCGCCAGCCGCACGCGACCTGCTTCTTCAGACGACAGCCGGAAGACGAGCACGGTGGAACGGGCGGCCAGGGTGGGACCCAGCAGCGCCCCCGCACCGCTTCGGCCAGGTCTCGCCGCGACGCCAGCAGCCCCGGGATGGAAGAGCCGCAAGCTTGTCTGGCCGCGGGGCACGAAGCCGCCGAAACCGTTGTAGCAGACCTCGAGCGCCTCCATCCCGGTGGCGTTCTCGGCACCCACGGTCGTGGATCCCGGCACGCCCGGGGTCAGCTCCTTGTACAGGAAGTCGATCGTGCCGTCCGGGTAGAGGACAGCCTGGAACGTGTAGTAACCCGCGGGTGGATCGCAGCAGGGGACGTCGGTCCACTGAACGATGAAGCGCCCGCGGGCGACGTCGTGGTAATAGTAGATCTGCCCATGGGCGGACGGATCGAGGTCGTCCCAGTGAGGTGCGACGATGCCGTTGGGCTCGGCGGGCAGCGGCAGGTGGGAATTCAGGAAGATGGGGTCGCCGGGCGTGAAGGTGAGAAACCCGTTGGAGCAAACGCTGACGGCGTCGTAGTCCTCGCCGGGCCAGAACGGGAAACTGAAACCCAAGGGAAAGGGGCCGGCCAGCGCATCGTCTCCGGTGATGCCCGTGTCGGTGCCGACGACCGCGATGTCGAGCCAGTCGTAGGTGACTTCGTCCCAATCGTAGACCCCGGTGCCGTGTCCCACCCACTGGGAGAGCCGCACCATCTCGCCGTTGCCGGCGCTATTGTACGGCACGACCTCGTAGGCGTAGAAACCGGCCTGCGGCACAGCGTCGTCCGTGTAGGAGGAAGACTGGCCGATCTGCAGGCCGGTCAGATCCACGAGCAGGGTGTCGTCACGGTAGAGCCTGGCGCCCGCCAGCTCGGCCAGCGGATTGCCGCCCACGGTGAGGGTCGGGTTGACCCAATCCAGCCGGGCACGGAGAGCGCCGGGGGCGGCGGTGACCGAAAAGCTGGTCGCGGCGCCGGGTGCAACCGGGTCCGGGGGCGTGCCGGTCACGATGATCTGGTGCATGGGCGGGTAGCCGCTGGAGCTGTTGGTGGCCATGAGCGTGGGAGGGTAGCCCGTGAATCCCCCGGGGACGCTGGTCTCCACCTGGCCGAAAGAGACAACCTGCGGCGGCGGGTCGTCGCGGCGCCCGTAGATGACCGTGCCGGAGAACGCGGCTCCGAGGAAGTAGTACCATCCGGCTTCCAGCACGATATTGCGCGGCCCGGACGAGAAGAACTGGTCACCCGCGGGGACATTGACGAGGACCTGATCCACGAGCATGTACTGGCCTGTGAGTGCCGTGCCGCGGTAGATGGCAAAGATCAAGGAAATCGGCTGCGGCGTGTACAAGCGCAGGCGGTGTTCGTACAGGTTGACCTCCGTGTCGATGCGGTAGATGTTCCCGCGACAGGCAGGGGCATTCTGGTAGTGCCACTGCCAATCGCCCACGGTCTCCTCCAGCAGGTTGCCTGACTCGCGCTCGAGGCGAACCAGGCCGTGCGGCGAGGCCGCGGACGGCGCGACCACGGCCACCTCGGCGACGGCCGCTGTGAGAGCCGGATCCCGGGCGAGTTGCTCCGCGTGATCCGACGAGGTTCCGGACACTGCCGGAGGCATGGCGAGGACGATCAGAAGGAAGCCGCTGAGCACTGGGCGCCACATGACCGACCTCCCGTCTTCAGGGTTTCGAGATTCAGCGGTCGTCACGGCGGGCTCGGCCCGCGTGCCTTGAGGATAGGCAACGCGCGCAGGCGCGGTCAATGCGGCTGACCACGGCGAGCCGAACTCACCACCGGTCTGGGCTGTGTGGTAGAGTCGCCTCCGTGGCGGATCAGCCTTTGGCGAGCTTACAGGGAGGGGCACAAGCATGCCAGGATGCCGGTTTGCCTGTACGCGGGTAAGCGCGCACGGTCGCGTGTGGGGAGCTTGTCTTGCGCTGGCGGCGTGGGCGCTCCTGTGCGCCGCACCGCGCGCGGACCAGACGTGCGGCACCTTCTCCATCGTCGCGCACGATCCATCCACCGGCGAGGTGGGCGTCGCGGTGCAGTCGCGGGTCTTCGGGGTCGGGCCCCGCGTGGCCTGGGCGCAGGGGGGCATCGGAGCGATCGCGACGCAGGCGCAATCGAACGAGTCCTTCGGCCCGAATGGCCTGGCCATGCTGGGAGCCGGGCTGACGGCGCAGGAGACGCTGAACGCGCTGCTCGCCCACGACGAGGGTCGCGAGAGCCGTCAGGCGGGCGTTGTCGACGCGCGCGGCGGCGTGGCCAACTGGACGGGGTCGGCGTGCCTTCACTGGGCCGGGGATTCTGCGGGCGTGGGCTTCACCTGTCAGGGCAACATTCTCACGGGGGCCGATGTGGTTGCCGGAATGGTCAGCGCCTTCGAGGCGAGCGCCGGACAGGAACTCGCCCTGCGATTGATCAAGGCGCTCGAAGCCGCGCAGGCCGCGGGAGGCGACAGCCGGGGCCAGCAGTCGGCCGCGGTTCTCATCGGCCGCCCGCACCCCGACTACCCCGAGTACGCCCAACGCTACGTGGACATCCGCGTGGAGGACCACGCGACCCCGATCGCGGAGCTGCGGCGGCTCTACGAGATCTACGAGGCGCAGGGGCTCGTCCAGGCCCACATGCGCTTTGCCGAGTGGCGCGCGGCGCAGGGCGACTCGGCCGGCGCCCGCCACGAGCGCGAGCTGGTGGGGCAGGTGTTGGTCCGCGCCCTCGATCGGGACGTGCGCGATGCGGGCATGCTCAATTCGCTGGCTTGGTTCGCGGCGACCAACGACCTGTACCTGGACGAGGCGCTCGTCGCGGCGCAACGGGCCGTCGACCTCCAACCCCGCGACAGCAACATCCTCGACACGCTGGCGGAGGTCTACTTCCGCCTCGGGAAGACGGAGCAGGCGATCGCGACCGAGAGCCGCGCCCTCGAGATCGCGCCCGAGGACAACTACCTCAAGGAGCAGCTGGCCAGATTCAGGGGATCGCAGCGCTGATGGCTCGACGGCCGCGGGAGGCCGCTCACCTCAGCCGAGGATCTTGAAGACCTCGTCGCCCACACGGGCATGCTGGGAGACCCGCACGCCGATCGACTGCCCCTTGTGGGCGCTGGGAACATCCACGCGATCGATCTGCATCGAGTCGATGCGCTGCGTGAAGTCCGAGGTGTGGCCCTTGATGCGGACGGTGTCACCGACGGCGAGCTCGCCGTCGGTCAGCTCGATGGCGGCCACCTGGACCTTGCTGAAGTAGTGGGTGATCTTCCCGATCTTGAACTCGCCGTCCATGGCATTGACCTCCTGAGGTCGGCTGAGGCTCCCACGAGGGAAGGTTCCACCGGGCGAGGCTAGGCCCTCCCCGCTGACGCCGCAACCCGCAGGTGACGGCCATCGCGCTGGCGAGGCAGGCATGCGCACGGCCCAGGCTGCCAGGGAGGGGGCTGGAGGCAGCCGCTGCTGGGGGTCACGGCACTAAGTCATTATAAAGAAATGTTTTATGCGGCACGTGATCGCGCGTGCAACCCGCGAAGTGTATCATGCGCTATATACACCTCGATCGGGCGACGATCGCCGGCGGGGGCCGGACGATCGGGGATCGGCAGGCGGGCTGGATCGGGCGAGCCCTCGATCCGGGGACGCCGCCGCGGCAAGGCTGAGGAACACGCGATGCACGCAGTCCAGATCGAGAGGATCACCAAGACCTTCGGGCACCACGTGGCGGTCGATGACCTGTCGCTGGACGTGCCCGGCGGCAGCGTCTACGGCTTCATCGGGCCCAACGGCTCGGGCAAGACGACCACGCTGCGCATGATCATGAACATCTTATATCCCGACCGCGGGACGATCCGGGTCTTCGGGCAGCCGATGTCCGGCGTCGTTTCGGACCGCATCGGCTACCTGCCCGAGGAGCGCGGACTGTACCGCAAGATGAAGGTGCGCGAGGTGCTCAAGTTCTACGGCGAGCTCAAGAGCGGACGGCGCGTCGACGATGAGGTCGACCGCTGGCTCGAGCGGCTCGAGCTCACCGCCTGGGCCCACAAGCGGGTCGATGCGCTCAGCAAGGGCATGAGCCAGAAGGTGCAGTTCATCGCCGCCGTCTGCGCGCGGCCCGAGCTGCTCATCCTGGATGAGCCTTTCAGCGGCCTCGACCCGGTCAACGCCGATGCGCTGCGCGAGGCCGTCCTGGAGACGCGCGCCGCGGGGACGACCGTGATCTTCAGCACCCACGACATGGGCGTGGCCGAGAAGATGTGCGATTTCATCTTCATGATCTTCAAAGGACGCAAGGTGCTCGACGGCACGCTGGCCGAGATCCAGGACCGCTACGGTAACGACACGCTGCGCATCCGCTGCGACAACGGACGCGGTGCGCTGCGGGATCTGGCGGGGGTGGAGGCCGTCAACGACTTCGGGCACCTCCAGGAGCTGCGCATGGCCCAGGGCACCGATCCCCAGCAGCTCGTCCAGACGATCATGGCCCGCACCCGCGTGCAGAGCTTCGAGGTCGCCCGACCCTCGCTGCACGACATCTTCGTCCGCATCGCCGGCCCCGAGGCCAAGGAGGTGAACCGTGCGTAAGACGCTGCGGCTGGCCCGGCGCGACTACCTGGCCTCGGTACGGACCAAGGGCTTCCTCATCGGCATCCTGGTCTTCCCGCTGATGATGGGCGGCAGTGCCATCGGCATGCTGCTGCTCAAGGACCACGTCGACACAAAGGACAAGCGTGTCGCGGTGATCGACCGCTCCGGGGCCGTGGCCCCGACGTTGATCGCGGCCGCCGAGGAACGCAACCGGACGGCTGTGCAGGATCCCAAGACGAGCAAGAAGATCAAGCCCGCCTACCTGCTCGAGGTCGTCGCCCCCGCGGACGGTGAACCGAATGCGCAGCGGTTGGCGCTGTCCGAGCAGGTGCGCGCGGGCAGTCTCCACGGGTTCCTCGAGATCGGCCCCGATGTCCTGCGCCCCGGTGCGGATCCCGAGCGCGCCCGCGTCGCCTACTATGCCAAGAACGCCGCGCTGGATGAGGTGCGCGAGTGGATGGGGATGCCCATCAACCAGTACTTGCGACGCACCCGGTTGATGGACGCGGGCATGGACGCGGCCACCGTCGAGGGGATGATGCGGTGGACCCAGATCGAGAGCCTGGGCCTGGTGAGCGTCGACGCCGCCGGCAGGGTCCAGGAGGCCCGCCGGGCCGGGGAGGCCGAGGCCATCCTGGTGCCCTTCGGCCTGATGATGATCATGTTCATGATGATCATGATGGGCGCGATCCCGCAGCTTCAATCGGTGATGGAGGAGAAGACCCAACGGATCGCGGAGGTCCTGCTGGGGTCGATCCAGCCTTTCCAGTTCATGATGGGCAAGGTCATCGCCGGGTTGGGGGTGACCCTCACGGCCTCGTCGGTCTACGTGATCGGGGGGATCTTGGCCGCGCGGCGCTTCGGCGTGGCCGAGTACGTGCCCTACGCGATCCTGCCGTGGTTCTTCGCCTACATGCTGCTGGCGATCGCCATGCTGGGATCGATGCTGGCAGCGCTGGGGGCGGCCTGCAACGATCCGAAGGAGGCCCAGGCCATCACCATGCCCGCCATGATGCCGGTGATGATCCCGATGTTCATCGCCATGCCTGTTCTGCAGCAGCCGAACACCACCTTTGCGACCGTGATGTCGCTCGTGCCGCCCTTCACGCCGATGCTGATGCTCCTGCGCCAGAGCGCGCCGGGGGGCGTGCCGGGCTGGCAGCCCTGGGTGGGTTTGGCCGGGGTGATCCTCTGCACGCTGCTTGCGGTGTGGGCGGGCGGGCGGATCTTCCGGGTCGGGATCCTGACGCAGGGCTCGGCCCCGAAACTGGGCAGCCTCGTACGGTGGGCGGTGAAGGGGTAGGATACCATCCGCCTCCCGGCCGGCGAGCTGCGCTGGGAGGTGGTGCACAGGAGTCGGAGTCCGGACATCCCCCGGCGCAGCGTTGCCCTTCGGGTGCCGGCTCCAGGAGGATTGGGGGAATCATGAAGAACTCGATGGCATTTCGGAGTCGTTCCCGCTGGCTGCACCGCATCGCGGCGTGCGCCCTGGCCGTCGCCTGCAGCGCACCGTGCCTCTCCCCGGCCGCACGGGCAGGCCAGGAGGTGACCGCCGACGGCGTGATCCACGTCAAGAACCCGGCCTCGCCACCGCAGGGCGTCGAGACGATGCAGCTCGAGGAGCTCTGGCGCGTGGGCGGCGCCGGGGAGGACCAGACCGTCTTCGGCGTGATTCTCCAGGCGCTCCCCGACGAGCAGGGCAATCTCTATGTGCTCGATCTGCAGCTCTCGCAGGTCTTTGTCTTCTCGCCGGAGGGCAAGCTCCTGCGCACCCTCAGCCGCGAGGGCGAGGGGCCCGGCGAAGTGCGCAACCCGACCGACATGTTCTTCATGGCCGACGGGAACCTCGGCCTGGTGCAGACCTTCCCCGGCAAGGTGGTCAAGCTGAAGCTGGACAACACGCCCGCGGGCAACCTGGAGATGAAGCGTGGGGAAGGGGGACCCCAGGGGCTGGGGTTGATCCTCGACGGCGAGTGGCGGGGTGGCAACCTCGTCTTCGCTGGCGTGGACGTGATCGTGGGCAACCCGCAGTCCCAGCAGACGCGCAAGAGCTTCCTGGCCGCCTACGGCGAGGACGGCGTCGAGAAGACGCGCTACTGGGAACGTGCCCAGATCATGGATCTCGCCAACCTGCACATCAATGAGGGCGACCAGTACAACATCTTCCCCCGGCGCTGGGATCTCGCGGCCAGCGGCGACGTCTACGTCGCCACGAACCGCGACCAGTACTCCGTGAGCGTCTACGCGCCGGACGGCAAGCTGAAGCGGGTGATCGAGCGGGAGTTCACCAACCGCAAGCGCACGGAGGAGGAGCTGTCCTTCCTGCGCAAGGCGGTCGACGCGCAGCTGGCTCAGCTCCCGGGCGAGCCCCAGATCGCGATCGGGGAGAGCCCGGAGGCGGTCCAGTCGCTCGAACTCGCTCCCGATGGGTCGCTCTGGGTCGTCAGCTCGCTGGGCAACCACGAGCCACCCGCGGGCATCATGACGACCTACGATGTCTTCGATCCCCAGGGCAACTACCTCAAGCAGGTCGCTGTGGCCTGCCCCGGTGACAGCAAGAACGACGTGCTCATGCGGATCGGTGCAGACCGCATGCTGCTCATCACCGACCTGGTGCCCGCGGCCATGAGCATGCAGGGCGGCGGTGGCGGGGGCATCGGGGACAAGGAGCCGGAGCCGATGGAGCTGGTCTGCTACCGGATCAAGAGCTAGGGCGGCTGGCCTCCGAGCGGGAACCCAGGGAACACGGGGCTGTTGGTTCCTCCAAGCCGTGGCTGAGGGGTCGCGGCTGGGAGGGTTCGAACAGGGGCCGAAGGAGGCAGCGTATGACGACCAGGACGTTTCTGAGAGGCAATGCTCTGCGATGGCTGGCATTGGCAGGGGCGACCCTGCTGGCCGCCTCCGCCTGCTCAGGGGGGGAACAGCCGCCCGGCCGCGGGGGAGAGGGCAAGGAGAGCGTCGTCAAGCCGATCATGGGCAAGGCGCAGCTCCAACAGGCGCTGATCACGGCCGGCGACAAGCTGGTGCTGCTCGACCTCTATGCCGACTGGTGCGGGCCCTGCCGGATGCTCTCGCCGATCCTGGAGGAGATCGCCCGTGAGCGCGCAGACCTCGTGACCGTCTACAAGGTCAACATCGACCAGAACCCTGATATCGCTCGGGAGTACAACGTCAGTGGCATTCCGCTGGTGGTCTTCGTGAAGCAGACCAAGCGCGTGCACGCGGTCACTGGGGTGTACCCCAGGGCGACCTACGAGCGTGCCATCGAGCGCTTCGCCGAGGCGGCGCGCGCGCCCGAGACCGAGACGGCGGACGGCGAGCTGGTCGACGGCACGCGGGTGATCCGCATCGAGGCCTCGATGACGCCGGGCAATCTGAACGTCCACCGCGGAGAGACGGTGCAGCTCATCTTCGCGGCGACCGGCCAACCCTTCAGCGTGAGCATACCGCAGTACGGAATTGACCAGTCCAGCCCGGGAGGATCGGAGCTGCAGCTGACCTTCAAGGCGCAGGACGTGGGGACCTTTCCCATGTACTGCAACGGCCACTGCCCGAACGGCGAGGGCGAGCGGCGCGGGATGATCGTGGTCGTCCCGCTCGCGTCGTCGGTCACGACCAGCTTCACCGAGGTGACCGCCGACGAGGCGCGGCGGCTCATCGCACAGGGGGCAATCGTGGTCGATGTGCGCACCCCCAACGAGTACTTCGAGGGCCGCCTCGAGGGCGCACGCCTGATTCCGCTCCAGCAACTCGAAGGGCGCGTGGCGGAGCTGGAACCCTATCGCGAGCAGCCGATCCTGCTCTACTGCCGATCGGGGAACCGCAGCACGGTCGCGGCCGAGATCCTCATGCGCCGGGGCTTCCGCGACCTGTACAACCTGCGACACGGAATCCAGGATTGGGTGAAGCGCGGCTACCCCGTCACGGCGTGACGGGCACCGGGAAAGCGCCTCCTATCCCTCGACCTGCACGAAGGGCTGCAGCAGTCGGGCGAAGCACTTGAACACACCGCCGGCGCCGAGGCATCCGGAAAAGGGCTGGTAGGTGCACTCGATGCCCGCGACGGTGATGCCCACGGTGGGGGAGCAGAGGGCGGATCCGTCGGGGCTGGTGAGGCCCGTGATCGACAGCTCGCATCCGCCGATCATGATGCGCACGGAAAGACCGGCCGCGCCCTCGGCCGCGGCGGACTCGGCCGCCAGCGCCGGGGAGAGCACCATCAGAACGGCAAGCACCACGGCGACCTGCCGCGTCCAGCCCCGGTTCAGGCCTGGACGCCGTCCTTCTGCGGCCCGAGTTGATTGCTGATCCATCTTCAGGCTCCCCGTTGCGGCGACGGCTCAGTCTCCAAGCCGAAGCGCCGCTTCATCTCCCGGAAACCGTCGGATACGAATCCCGGATAGGCCTCCTCCCAGCGGCGGTACTCCGCGAGCATCTCCTCGCGGCTCGCGCCCGCCTCCAGCATGGAGACGATGTCGTTGCAGAAATGGGACCACTTGGCGTAGCTGCCCAGGCCCCAGGAGAAGAGCAGGCTGGCGGTCCAGTTGGCCTGGTACAGCTCGCGGCCGTCGTGCGAGAGCGCGGCCGTGAGGCTCTCCCGGCCGTCGATGAAGACGGACATCCACTGCAAAGGCATCTGCCCGCGGACATCCTTGCTCCTGGGCGGGCAGGTCACGTCCACCCCGGGTAGGTCGATCGGATCGTAGGCGCTCAGCAGCACGGCGACGCCGCGCTCCGCGGTCGCGCAGATGTCGGAGCGCAGCACCTCGATCTGCTCCGGGAACAGGTCGAGAATGGCGATGGTCCGGCACCCGGCCAACATGGCCCGGCAACGCTCATAGACCTGATCGACGGTGGTGAGCCGGTAGATCCGCTCGTCCCCCTCCGGGGGCTGCAGGTGACTGAGCGCCGCGACGACCTCGCGCTTCTGTTCCTGGAAGTGCCGGTCGATGCGCTCGAGCAGCTCCCGCGGGGGTACCGCGCGGCAGAGGCGATTGCGGCCGCCGTTGACCTCGACGGCACCGCGCGCCTCGAGGGAGGCCAGCGTCTTGTAGGCCGCACCCTGCGTCCGGCCGATCGCCTTGGCGACCGCGTAGCCAGTGGCCGGGGAATGCTGGACCAGGTAAACGTAGACCTCCGCCTCCACCCGCGTGAATCCGAGCTCTTCGAAGGCCTTGATGCCAGCTTCGGTGCCCACGTCGGTCCCTCACCAGCTTGCCGCGTCGACTTCCCTACTCCACTGGTAGAATAGCATTCCTGCCCCGGAAGGTCCAGCTATTTGTTAGACGGCTGGGATCGGCCAGGCGTTCACTTCTGGTTGTGGAACGAGGATTGGTGAAGCGAACGCCGTAACTTATTGTTCAAAAGTAAGATGCGAAGGATAATGGGAAGTGCCTGGATTGCTGGCAGCCAAGTCTGGGCCCGACGGAGGTTTCGGTCGGGGGATTCACCAATCTTCGCACCACATCCAAAAGGGTACGCTCGATGCGGTTGCAGGGCCAGGGCCGCACTGTGAGCGGTCACCGGCTCAGAGGATCCGGCCGATGGCGTCGACGAAGTCGCGGGTCAAGTACTGCACGCGGCCGATCAGGAGCGACACACGCGCCATGACCGTGTAGCCGAAGGAGGCGCCGAAACCGGCCATGATGCACAGGCGCCCGAAGTAGGCGAAGCGGCCGACGCCGCCCTTGTGCTCGACCGAGAAGAGGAAGAAGACCAGGCAGGCGAGCGTGCCGACCACGAGGAAGATCGCCGCGATCGACGCACCCAGGTTGGAGGCCGCGCCGGCGTTCGGATCCAGGGCGACGAGACTGCGCACGGTGCCCTCGGCTTGTTGCAGGACCCGCCCCTCGAGGGTCGAGGGGATGCTCAGGCCCGAGCTCGCGCCCAGCAGAAAGGCCAGCGACCAGCGGCTCAGCCAGCCCTGTTTGGGCAAAAAACGCGTGAAGAGCAACAGACCAAAGACGAGCGGGATCAGGTAATCGTACTTGCCCAGGTGCAGCACGTTATCCCAGATCTTGGGCAGGAAGATCGTGTTGTAGTAGGTGACGATGATGAAGCCGACCGAAACGCCCACGGCGACGTGCTCGGCCATCTTGTACAACGGATTATCGCGATAGAGGAACGAGAAGATCGCCAGGGTAATGAGCCCCCCGAGAATCGTCCAGAGGTCGATGACTCCGCCCGCTCCCATCTACGCCTGCCTCCGGCGCGCGAGCAAGAAGGCCACATTGCCCAGCGCGATGAAGAGAATGATCAGGTAGTGGATCACCTTCTGCGAGCGCATCCCGTTCATGCCATCGCCCGGCCGGCCGATGCGCTGCTCGTACTCGGCTGCCCCCTTCAGGCCTCCCAGGATCCCCTTGATCTGTCCGGTCTGGTAGAAAGGCATGACGTCGGCGACGTACACGGCCGTCAAACCGCCCAGCACGGTCAGGCCGTAGCGCGAGCCGGGGTAAATGGCCCAGAACTCGCCGATCGCGGTCGAGGCCAGGGTGAGGACGGCCGGGATCTGATCGTAGTTCTGGATCGATTCCATCAACGGAATGCTGTCGACCGGCGTGCCGTAGTAGTCGACGGGGAAGGTGCGCTTGATGTCTTCCCCCATCTGGAGCATGGCCACCGTGGCGTTGGGCTGGAATCCCAGGAAGGCCCAGTCGACGTTCTGGACCCGCCCGTGTTCGGCGGCGATGCGCGGCACGACGTCGGCCGCGATGCCGGCGCCCAGTCCCGTGTACTGCAGGCTGATCACCAAGACGCGGATGTTCCTCGAGAAGCAGTGGTGAAGCACGGCCACCGCCATCGGGGTCAGCTCGGCAGCGGCGGCGGGGTCGTAGTCGAACGACAGCAGAAGCGGCTGCGAATGACGGGGGATCGCGTCGATGATCTGGTACGCGTCCTCGACCTCGCGCGAGACCTTGATGTCGATGGGGGGCCACGCGACGTAGAAGGGGACGATGACCCCGACAAAGACGAGGGTGTAGATGATCCGGCGATCGAGCTTGAGCATCTTCTGGAGCAGCGTGGTGATGTCCATGGCTACTCCTTGGATGATCCCAGGTAGGACCGCTCGATCCCGACGACCACTTTGAGGGCGGTCGAGGCCATGCCCAGACCCACGCCGAGGAGGATCGCCCGCTTGGCCACCAGGTTGGGGTTGTCGAGGATCCAGCGCGAGAGCGAAGGGATCCCCAAGCTGGCGCCGTCGTCCAAGCGGCCAATCATCACGATGACTGCGGCCACGAGCAGCACCGTGGCATCCACGCTGCGCGTGCGGAAGGCACGAAAGGCCGCGGAGGCGAGGTAGAAGGCCAGCAGAGCGAACATCGTGGATTGCACCGGCAGGAGAATCGCGTTGAAGAGGTTCTGGAAGAGCGTGCCTTCCCCGCGCCCCTGGACGAAGCCCGCCAGCAGCATGAAGGTCAGTCCTGCCAGGGCGCACAGGCTGTAGAACCAGTCCTTGTGGCGCCGCTTCTCGGGTCCCCGGCGCTGCACCCGGTGGGTATGACGCTGGATCACGCTCGCCAGACCCAGCACGATCGAGAAGGCATAGACGATCTGGATGTAGTCGTTGACGCGATCGTAGTAGGGCAGAAACGCGGGGATGAAGTACTGAATGGCCATGAACGCGCCGGCCACGAAGCAGATCAAGAGAGGCACGCGCGTCTTCATCATCCGCCGGTACCTCGCACGTGCAGCAGGTCCCCGATCCAGGTGAAGGGCTCACCGCGGGTCAGGACGCCCGCGGTCATCAGCAGGACGCCGGCGGCGATCAGCACGATGCACAGCATCTTGTAGGTGTCCTGGCCTTTCAGGCTGCCCAGCAGGGTGGGGTCGCGGCCGATGTAGGCGCTGGCCGCGTAAAGCTCCTCGCCGATGATGGTGTAATCGCAGGCCGTCACGAAGAAGGGCAGCTGCGTGATGGCATCGGTGCCGGCAATCTGGATCGCGCCCACCGAGGCCCCCGTCTCCGCCAGGACCAGCGACTCGGCGTAGAACATCCCCAGCAGCAGGTTCGCGCCGGGCCGCTCGCGCGCCATCGTCCCGCACACCGCTGCGGCGTAGGTGAACTGGTCATTGGTGACGAAGTAGATGTCCTCCGGCCGGTAGTTGTGCGGATAGCCCGCGGTGATGAAGGCCTCCTTCACCACATCCTGGGTGACCGGATAGACGATCGGATCGCGGTTGGGCACCAGAATACGGGCCTGGTACCTGGCGATCTTCTTGGCCACCTCGGAGAGGATGTTGAGCGAGGCGATCGTGGCTACGTCGGAGATCGTGCTGATGCCGGGGATGTACAGGGTCGGGCGGCCCATCTCGGTGCACCGTCCCACCGCCTCGTCGATGGCGTCCAGCCCTGCGATGCGGCGGATCTTGAGCTCGCGTCCCCGGTGCGCCGCGTGGATGAACCCGAGGATGAAGGCCACGAAGACAATGAACGCCACGAGCGTGTTCAGCTTGTTGGTGTAGAACCACTGGCGGGCAGGCACCGTGGGGGGCGAGGCCTCGCTCCGGGCCGTGGTCCCATCGCGGGCCACGGTGCGCACGCGGTAGACGTAGGGCCGCCCTGAGCGCAGGCCGCTGTCGTCGTAGGTGAATCGCTCCAGCCGCTGGTGGGCCGTGAAACTGCGCACGACGGCGAAGGAGTCGACGCCGGGATCCTGCCGCTCGAGCTCGTAGCGCACGACGCCCGTCGCGCCGAGCGAGTCGCCGGGTGCGCGGCCGAAGGCGATGCGCAGCGACCCACCGGCGTCGAGGGGCTTGTCCCGGACCACGAGGTCACTGACGGGGCGGGCGACGGGCACGGCGGGCGGCGCGACCCCTGGGGTGCCCTCGCCCGCTGGGGCTTCCGATGCGGCCATCGCCTGGGTGGCGCCCGCAGTCAGAGCGGCGTCGTCGGCCCGGGCGACGAAGGGCACGACGAACAGCGCGAGGGCCAGGGCCGTGAAGGACAGGGATCTGCGGGGCTGGGGGAGGGAGATGGGACCGGTCGTGGCAGCTTTCCGCCTGGTGGGCGGACTTCCCGTCTCTGGCTGTGTCACGCGGTCCCTCGTCTTCCGGCATTTCGAGGGGAGGGCCGACTCCCCGGCTGCGCCGGCATCTTAGCAGAGGCGTTCGACCGCCGCAAAGGCCTCGTCCCGGGCTCTCGTCCCGGGCTCTACTCGGCCATATCAGCGCAGCACGACCAGGCGCCCCTCGGTGTGCTGGCCTCCGGATGCCGTGCGGACCCAGTACGTCCCGCCCGGGACGCGACGGCCACCGGTGTCGCGGCAATCCCAAGCGAGCTGGGCTTGGCCCCCCTCGAGCGGGACGCTGCGGGGGGGCAGGACGAGCCGCCCCAGGGCATCGAAGATCTCTATGCGCGCGCGCATGTCCCGCGGGGCGGTCAAACGGATGGTCACGCCGCTCGCCGTGGGGTTCGGCCAGAGGGCGAGCACCGGTGCGAAGGGGGGCTCCAGCGCGGCCACCCCGGCGGGGCCGCCGCCGCGGAAAACGACGTAGGTCTCACCGCCCTCGGGGATCGTGTTCCCGGGCCCGTCGGCGAACGGTGCCGTGACGACCACATCACACGTGCCCGCCCCGGTCAGGTCGGCCAGCAGCACCGTGTGGCCGGCCGCGTCGTAGTGGTAGACATCGCCGGTCACGCCCGACTCCACGCCCCAGATGTTCTCGGCGATGATCTCGGGTTGCGTCCGCAGATCGTAGACGGGCAGGAAGGCGCTCTGATCGCGGCCCAGGATGAGAAGCGCCTCGCCGGCATTCGCCCGGCCGTTGCCGACGCTGTCGCCGAACTTGGCGCCCAGGAGCAGGTCGGCGCGCCCATCGCCGTCGGTGTCGCCCAGCGCAACATCGCAGCCGATGGCCCAGCGCTCGACATTGACCGTGCCCCAGACGTCGGTGTTGTCGCGGCCCTGGAACCAGACGTCGGCCGAGGTCGCCAGGTCCACATCCCGGGGCCAGTCGACCCGATCACGGCCGAAGAAGATCTGCCATTCACCGGCCTGCGGGCGCACGGGCAGCCGGTTGTGGGGCGTGGCCAGGACCAGGTCGCCCCGCGCGTCGCCGTCGATGTCACCCGCTGCCAGCCGGTAGGCGGCGCGGCCGTTCTCGGCGCGCCCCTGGAGCCGGCGGTCGTGATCCCCCGCCAGCACGTCGTAGCTTGTGCCCCAGGCTTCGCGGGGGCGGCCCCAGAAGACGAAGGCATCGCCGCAGCCGTTGCGCGGATTGGCGGTGGGGCCGTCGGCGTAGAGGGCACCGACGGTGAGATCCCCGATCGTGTCGCCGTCGAGGTCGCCCACCGTCAGGCAGAAGCCGAAGAAGTCCATCTCGACCGCGCCGTAGAAGGCGATGTCGGCGTGGCGGCCTGGGTCCGTGGGGCGCACGGTGATGAGCTGGGTGAGTGCCTCGCGCGTGTCGCCGAAGACGACGTAGACATCGCCGCAGGAATTGCGCGCGTTGTCGGGCCCGTCGGCATAGACCGCGCCGAAGACGATCTCGGCGCGCCCGTCGCCGGTGATGTCCGCGAGCGCGAGGCTCTTCGAAACGTTGGCGCCGAGCGAGCCGGCCAGGTCGATGCCGCCGATCGCGTCGTTCTCGTCGGCGCCGTAGATCTCGATGTCGGCCGCCGGGCCGGCTTCCCCCATCGTGTCGTAGACGGGTGCCCACGCGGCGCGCGGCCGGCCGTAGTAGATGTAGATGGCGCCGGTGGCGTTCCGATCGCCGGCCGGTCCGTCGGCATGCGGGGCCGAGAAGGCGAGGTCGTCGTAGCCGTCGCCGTCGATGTCGCCGCAGGCGAGGTCCCAGCCCGGGAAGTTGCTGTCGCCGGTCACCGGGTTCAGACCTCCGTAGAAGATCACGTCGGCGGTGCCGTTGGCGGCCAGCACCGGCTGCCACGCTGCGGCGGGGCGCCCGAAGAAGAGGTAAAGGTCCATCGTGGACCAACGCGCATCGCCGGGTCCGTCGGCGTAGGGGGCTGAGATCAGGAGATCCTGCACGCCGTCGCCGTCGAGGTCCCCGGCGGTGACATCCCACCCCATGAAATCACCGGCGCCGCCGGGGAAGCGGTCGCCGTGGATGAGGACATCGGTGTCGGTGGCGAGGTCGACATCGGCCCGCCCCAAGGGGGCCGTGATCAAGGCCAGGATCAGCACCCACAGCGCGGATTTCATGCTGCTCACCTCCCGGGCCGGCGCCCCGGAGGGCGCTTGCGTTATTTCACCAGGAGCAAACGCGCGCGCGAATCTGCGCCCGCGGCGCTCCAGCGCACCCAGTAGAGCCCGGCCGGGACCTGGCGGCCGCGGTCGTCGCGCCCGCTCCAGGTGAAGGCGTGGGCGCCCGGGGCGAGTCCCCCCCAGGGCGCCAGGAGCGCTATCCGCCGGCCGTCGGCGGCGAAGATTCCCAGCCTGCCCCGCTGCGCGCGGGGCAACTCCAGGCGAACGACCGTGCCCGACCGCGTCGGATTCGGAACGGCGGACAGGCGAGGTGCGTGCAGCGCGAGAGCCGTTTCCTCGTCGGGAGTCGCGACGGCAGATCCGCTCGGCTCACCGGCGAAGGTGAAATCATCGACGTACCACCCGCGCGCCGCGGTGCCGCTGTCACTGCCGAAGTGCAGGCGCACGCGGACCCACTGGCCGGCGAAGGGATCGAGGGAGAATGTCCGCTGCACCCAGCCAGCGGAGTTGCCGGTGAAGGCCGGCTCGCCATCGATTGGGTTGCACGTGCCCTCGGGCACACCATCGTAACTCTCGGCGGGTGTCACAACCTCCCAGGTCTCACCCCCGTCAGTCGAGACTTTGAGGTGACCGCCGTCGTACCCATCCTCCGCCTGGTACCAGGTCCACAGGCGCAATGTGGCCTGCTGGAAGCCGGCCAGGCTGAAGGGGGGCAGATCCAGGCGGTCGTCGGCGCAGTGAGCGTAGTTGCCGCCGAGCCGCGTGCCCCACAGGCGCGTGCCCGAGTGCGCCCCGGCCGCGGCGTCGGTCCCCCAGGCCCACTCGGTGCCTGCGAGCAGCCCCTCGGGGCTCGCCTCGAAGTCCCAGGTCGGCGCGAGCGTGAAATCGACGCCACTCGCCATCTGGCCCTGGCCCAAGTCCAGCGCGATGCCGCGCGGCAGGCGATCGGGGAGGCTCGCCGCAATGTGCAGGTGGCCGGGCCAGGCGGGGGCGAGTGTATAGGTGCCGTCGGGATCGCTCTGCACGACGCCCGGCTGCCCCTCGATCTCGACCAGCGCCCCCGAGAGGGGCGTGCCGTCGGGGGCCCGCACCGTGCCGCTCACGGCGCCGGCCACGAGCGGCTCGAGCGCGATCGTCGGGGCGGCCACCGCGCCGCTCGTCACGGCGACGGCGACGGTCTCGGGCCAGCAGCCGGTGCGCTGCGCCGCCAGCGTGTAGCTGCCGGGGAACACTGCCTCCCAGGCGAAGGTCCCGCCGCCTGTGGTGATCAGCGGCGCGTAGCCCGTTCCCACGAGGGTCAGCTCGGTGTCGCTCGGGTCGCCGCCGCCCGCGACGGTCACCTGGCCGGCGATCGATCCGGCCAGGTCACGCACCTGGGCGAGCTGGCCCGCGGCGATCGCGTTGATGGCCGTGATCCCGCCCCACAGCCAGGGATCGAGCCGGTCGGCGCGATCACAGGTGCGGTGGTAGCAGGGGTTGCTGTCCCACTCGTTCTCGATCGACAGGATCGCGGGGTAGCCATGCTCATGGAACGGCACGTGATCGGAGCCGAAGCCGTTGTTGGGATAGCGGAAGACGGCCACGTCTGTATAAGCCCCAGCAATCTGCTCGAGCAGATCCATCATCCAGACGGAGGAGGCTCCATCGTAGAAGCCCTCGAGCCAGAGGTCCTCCCCGGCCGGGTCCTGGTAAGCGATCATGTCCATGTTGAGCACGCCGCGGATGTCGAGGTTCTGCAGATCCGCCTGCTGGGCGAAGTGCTCACTCCCGACCAGACCCTGTTCCTCGGCACTGAAGCAGATGAAGTAGATCGTGTAATCGGTCTCGACCGGGGCGAGCAGACGCGCGATCTCGAGCACCGCGGCGGCGCCCGATCCGTTGTCATCGGCACCGGGCGCCAGATTCTGCGGGTCGGGGGAGGTCGAGTCGAGATGTCCGCCGACGACGTAGATGCGATCCGGGTCGAGGATCCCTTCCTTGACCGCCACCACGTTCTTCAACGCGTGGCCAGAGTGGGTGAAGGGATCGAACCAGGCCGGATAGCCGCAGAGCTCGAAGGCCGCCTTGGCGTAGTCGCAGGCGAGCTCCATCTGGGGGGTATAGGAGTGGCGCGTACGCAACTCTGTCGCAAGATAATCGAGATCCTCGGCCAGGCGGCCCGTCCGCACGCTGGCCGCGAGGGCTGACCAGAGCGCGGGGTCGCGTTGGACGTCGGGTACGCGGGCGTCCGGGGCGCTGGCCCGGGCTGCCTCGTGGATCTGCATCTCGTGCGGCATCCGCCGGCCGGGCTCGTGCGCGACGGGATCGCGCCCGACGGCACCGGCGAGCGAGTGCGCGGACAGGGGGGCTGCCGGCAGTCCGGCCAGCGCCCAGCCCGCGAGCAGCACGGCTCGGCCCCACTTCCACCGGGGCGTCTGGTCGGCTAGCTTCATGGAGTCTTGACCTCGCATCCTAGGACCCTGGTGCGCGCGGGCGCACCCATCACCATGGGGAAGATTCTACCACGCGGCGGGAACCGTGCGGCGAGGCGAAGGGGAACGTTATGATCGATCGCACTGGCTCACCAAGCCCATCGGGCGAGTCGACGGGCCGGGGACCGTCCGCCGTCTCCTTCGAGCGGGAGTATCGCGTGACGTTGGAGCACATGGAGGACGCGATCCACGTCGTCGGGCCGGATCTGCGCATCATCCAGGTCAACGAGGCCTTGCGCCGCTGGCATCACGAGCTGGGGTTCACGGAGGACGTGACCGGCCGTCCCCTGTGCGAAGTCTACCCGTTTCTCGGCCAGGTTGTCCTGGACGAGTATGCCCAGGTCTTCGCGACGGGCCGGGCGCTGGTGACCGAGGAGTGCAGCCGGATTCGCGGCCGGGAGATCCTCACCCACACGCAGAAGATCCCCATCTCGGACGCAACCGGGGTCATCGGTGTCATCACCGTCTTGCGGGACATCACCGAGGCCAGGCGGACCGAGGACGATCGCCGCCGCCTGGCGGCGATCCTCGAGACCACCAGCGACATGGTGGCGACCTCGAGAATCGTCGACGGCACGATCACCTACATCAACGAGGCCGGGCGGCGGATGCTGGGCTGGGAGGCCGACGAGGGGCTCGGCGAGCGGCGGATCGCGAGCGCGCACCCCGCCTGGGCCTACCGGATCCTCCACGAGCAGGCGCTCGCGGCAGTCCTGGCGCACGGCAGCTGGGCCGGCGAGACGGCGGTCCTCGGCCCGGACGGCCGAGAGATCCCGACCTCGCAGGTGATCGTGGCCCATCGCAACTCGGCGGGGGAGGTGGAGTACCTGTCGACGATCATTCGCGACATCACGGAGCGCAAGCGGATCGAAGAGCGGATCCAGATGCTCAACGTGGACCTCGAACGGCGCGTCCGGCTTCGCACGGCGGAACTCGAGGCGGCGCGGCAGGAGCTGGAGAGCTTCAACTACTCGGTGTCGCACGATCTGCGGGCGCCGCTGCGCGGCATCGATGGCTTCTCGGCCGCCCTGCTCGAGGACTGCCATGGCCAGCTCAGCGCGGCCTGCCAGGGGTACCTCGACCGCATCCGCGGCGCGGCCGCCAAGATGGGGCGCCTCATCGACGACCTGCTGCGGCTCTCGCGGGTGACCGGGCAGGAGATGAGCGTCGCTGAGGTGGATCTCTCCGCGCTGGTGGCGCGCATTGTGGCTGATCTGCGGACCGGCGCGCCGGAGCGCGAGATCGAAGTCGTCGTGGCCGAGAGCGTCCGCGCCCGCGGCGACGAGGCGCTGCTGCGCATCGCGCTGGAGAATCTCCTCGGCAATGCGGTCAAGTACACCAGCCGCCAACCCAGGCCGCGGATCGAATTCGGTGTCCAGGAAGGCGTCGAGCCGATCTACTTCGTACGCGACAACGGGGCGGGGTTCGACATGGCGTACGCCGGAAGGCTCTTTACCCCGTTCGGCCGGCTCCACGGCGAGGACGAGTTCCCGGGCAGCGGGATCGGGCTCTCGATCGTGCAGCGGATCATCCGGCGCCATGGGGGACGCGTGTGGGCCGACGGCCGCGAGAACGCCGGGGCCACGTTTTCCTTCACCTTGGGGACCTGACGCCGCGCCTCTAAGGCAGGACGATCAGCGGACGCGTCAGCTCGGTGCCCGCGGCCCTGAGGCGGCAGAAGTAGAGCCCGCTGCCGAGCCGTTCCCTGCCCGCGCCCCACGCCGACCACAGCAGCTCGTGCCGGCCGGGGCCGCGCACGTCGTCAGCGAGCATGCCGACGAGCCGACCCGAGCTGTCATACACGGCGACCCGGACATGCTGCGCCCTGTCCTGCGCCGGCAGCTCGAAGATCACCCGGACAGGACCGCCTCCCGCGCGCAGGATGGGCGGCTGGACCCGCAAGGTGGCGCCGTCGGGCGCCCCCGAGACGACCCCCTGCGGTGCACAGCCCTGCGGCCAAGCTCCCGCCAGCTCACACTCGGGATTCGGCGGCGTGTGGGGCAGGCAGGGCGACTCCGGCTGAAGGTGATAGTCGCCTCCCGACAGGTCACAGAAGAGCGGGTCCGCGGAGATGTTGCCGTCCATGCCGTACTGGCCGGCGATGGCACCCACCCAGTCGCCCCCCGGGTTGCCGAAGAGATCGCAGCAGCCCAGCGTCGCGGTCGAGGTGCCGTAGAGCGCGATCGCCTGCCCCAGCGCGCTGAAGGCGATGATGCTGCCATCGAGGATGAGCGTGCCGTCCGGGTAGCACAGCACACCGGCGCCGTCCGGGCTGCTGTTGCCGACGAAGGTGCAGTTCGTGGCCCAGACCGTCGAGCCCCACCCGCAGTAGAGTGCCCCTCCCCCCTGGTAGGGGCTGGACGCGTTGCCCGCGAAGGTGCAGCCCGAGATCTCGACCTGCGAGGAGGACGAGGCGATGCCCGCCCCACCGCCGACGGTGGTGTTGCCGAAAAACAGGCAGTTGGTGATCGTCGGCGACGAGCCGTCCGTGCACAGCACCGCCCCGCCGTCGAGCTCGTACGCGTGGTTGGCCGTGAAGGTGCAGTCGATCAGGGTCGGCGAGCCGCCGATGCAGGAGAAGGCGCCCCCGGTCTTGGCCCGGTTGCCGGTGAAGACGCAGCTCTCGATCGTCGGGGAGGAACCGTTCTGGCAGTGGACCCCACCGCCCATGAAGACCCCTCAGGATCCGCAGATGTAGCCGTTGGCGATCGTGATGCCGCGAATCACCGTCTGCGGGCCTTCGGCGGAGAAGCTGAACGCCCGCACGGAATTGCTCGGGCTGCCCTGGAGGTCGATCGTGCACACGGCCGGATCGTCGGCGCGGGAGCGCACGGCGACCCGGCGCCCGCCAAAGGTGATCGAGTGGTTGCCGGGCCCGGTGAAGACGCCGTCGCCGAGTTCGATCACGTCACCGTGGGAGGCCGCGTTGACGGCCGCCTGGATCGTGGGGTAGTCCCCCGATCCGTCCGGCTCGACGGTGTAGATGGCTGCGCCGACGGGCAAGGCGATGA
>CAZDKK010000076.1:0-20853 GCA_964506245.1 uncultured bacterium
CTCCGGGGGCGCCGGTCCCGCGCCCGCCGACGCCCGTGCCGGACGGTGCGCCGCGCGGGGGGCGCCCGCCGCCCTTTCGACCGCCCGGAAGATCCGTTCGTAGCCGGTGCAGCGGCAGAGGTTCCCGGCCAGCGCGCGCCGGACCTCCGCGCGGTCGGGGTGCGGAGTGCGATCGAGCAGCGCGCGCGAGGCCATGACCATGCCGGGGATGCAGAAGCCGCACTGCACGGCTCCTTCTTCGAGGAAGGCCCGCTGCACCGGGTCCGGCTGCTCGCTCGTGCCCAGCCCCTCGATCGTCAGGACCTCCCGCCCGTCGAGCTGCAGCGCCGGCACGAGGCAGGCGTTGACGAGCTCGCCGTCGAGCAGCACCGCGCAGGCGCCGCACTCCCCCTCGCCGCAGCCCTCCTTCGTCCCGGTGAGCCCGAGATCCTCACGCAGGATGTCGAGCAGTCGCCGCAGGGGCGGGGCCTCGATGACCCGGGCCTGGCCGTTCACCGTGAAAGCGATCCTCATGGCGCGCCGCCCGTGTCACGCTGCGCCTGGGCCAGCGCGTGCAGCCGCTCCGGCGTGATCGGGATGCGGTCGTGGAACCGCCCGGTCGCATCCTGGATCGCCGCGGCGAACGCGCCTGCCCCGCCGTCCATCGGCAGCTCGCCCAGCCCCTTGGCGCCGAAGGGCCCGCGCTCGTAGGGCATCCCGGTGATCTCGACCTCGATCGCGGGCGCGTCGAGCGACGTCGGGATGATGTAGGTCGCCATGCGGTCGTTGAGGTAGCGCCCGCGCTCGGTCTTGATCTCCTCCATGATCCCCCAGCCCAGCGCCTGGAGCTGCCCCCCTTCGATCTGCCCGATTGCGGCGACGGGGTTGATCGCCCGCCCGATCTCGACCACGCTGGTGATCCGCACCGGCCTGACCGTCCAGGTGACGGGGTCGACCTCGACCTCGGCCACGTCGGCACCCCACGAGTAGGCCTTGTAGGCCATCCCCCGGTAGTGCTGCTCGTCCCAAACGAGATCGGACGACGGCTGATAGATCGCCTCCCCCACGAGCTCCCCCACCGCGCGCGCGTGCCAGGTGGCGCAGGTCTCGAACGAACCGAGATCCCGATCGGCGCCCTCAGCGCCATTCGCCGTCGCAGCGGCCCCGGCGGGGTTCACCACGACCAGCCGCCCGTCGCGTGCCTGTACAAGCCGCGGCTCGACGCCCTCCCGCCGCGCCAATGCGCCAGCCAGCAAGCGAACCATCGCGGCGCACGCATCGACCACGATTCGCCCGACGATCATGGTCGTGCGCGAGGCCACCGTCGGCCCGCTGTCGGGAACCTGCGCGGTATCGGGGTGCGGATGGCGCACGCGATCGAGCGGCAGGCCGAGCGCCTCGGCCGCGATCATCGCGAGCGCCGTCGAGGCTCCCTGCCCCATCTCCACGTTGCTGACGAGGACCTCGACCGCACCCCCCACGCCGTCCTCATCGGGCGCGAAGCGCACGCGCGCCCGGCCCATGATCTTCTCCTCACCCGCACCGGTGAAGCCGCCGCCGTGCAGGTAGAGCGCGAGGCCGACCCCGCGCAGGGGCTCATCCGTCGCAGCCCTTGCCCCGTCCGCCCGCGCCGGTGACTCCGGGACCTGTGCGGCGCTTGCCAGGACCGGCCGCCGGTGCCCACGCCGCCGCTTGCCCTCGTACCCCGACAGCGCCAGCGCGCGCTCGAGCACGAGCTGCGCGCCGATCTCGTGCTCTGCCAGTTCTTGCCCGAACGGCAGCCGGTCGCCCGCGCGCAGCAGGTTGCGCCGCCGCAGCTCGAGCGGCTCGAGCCCGAGCTCGAGGGCGATGCGATCCATCTGCCGCTCGATCGCAAAGAGGCTCTGCGGGGCGCCGAAGCCCCGAAAGGCGCCGTTGGGCGGCGTGTTGGTCGCGACCGCCCGGCCGCGGATGCGCGCCGCGGGCCAGCGGTAGACCCCCGCTGCGTGCAGGATCGAGCGCGAGAGCACGACCGGGCTCAGCGTCACGTAGGCCCCGCCGTCCAGGATGACGTCGATATCCGCCGCGACCAGCGTGCCGTCGCTCATCACCCCGGTCCGGTGATGAACGACTGCCGGGTGCCGCTTCGTCGTCGCGCGGATGTCCTCACTGCGATCGTGCACGATCTTCACCGGCCGGCCGCACGCGCGGGCGAGCAGGGCCGCGTGCAGCGCCAGCACCGATGGGTAGTCCTCCTTGCCGCCGAACGCGCCGCCCGTCGGCGCTTGGCGAACGACGATCTTCTCGGCGGGCAGCCCCAGCGCGTGCTGCAGCGCGGTGTGGATGTAGTAGGGACACTGCAGCGACCCGACGATTTCAATCGCGCCGGCTTCGCCCGGGAAGGCGATGATGCCGTTGGGCTCGAGGTACAGGTGCTCCTGGTAACCGGTGTGATAGGTGCCCGCGATCACCCGGTCGGCCCGCCCGAGGGCGGCTTCGACGTCGCCATGGACGATCGCGTGCTCGGCCAGGATGTTGTCCGCCTCGTGGATCGCGATGGTGCAGCGCAGCGCTTCCTCCACGGTCAGCACGGCGGGCAGCTCCTCGATCTCGACGCGCACGGCCGCCAGGGCGGCCTGCAGCGTGGCGCCGTCGGGTGCCGCGATGAGCACGATCGCCTGGGCCACGAAGTCGACCCGGCCGGCGGCCAGGATCGGGTGGTCGTGGGCGATCATCGCGACGGCGTTGGGTCCGGGTAGATCGACCGCCGTGACGACGGCGACGCGGGACCAGTCGAAGGCAGGGTCGCGGTGAATCGCGCGGATCCGCCCGCGCGCCGCGGGGGAACGCACGACCCCGCCGTGCCACGCACCGGGCACACGCAGGTCATCGACGTAACGCGTCTCGCCGGACACCTTGCCCCAGGCGTCGATGCGAACCTGAGGTGTTCCGACGATTCGCAGCTCCGGCGCACGCACGGCGGCCCCCCAAGGTCCGGTGGCGGCGGCCCGCCCGACGGCGGGCGCGGCCTCGCTGTGTTCATATCACCGGACCGCGGGCGTGCCAACAGGATCCATGGCCTCTGGCGTGCCCCGAACCCCCATCTCCTTCACCCATGCGTACAGCACCGGCACGATGAACATCGTCACGCCCTGGATCAGCATCCCGCCGAACGAGGGGATCGCCATCGGCACCATCACGTCCGCGCCGCGCCCGGTCGAGGTCATGACCGGCAGGAGCGCCAGGATCGTCGTCCCACCCGTCATGAGGCAGGGCCGCACGCGCCGCAGCGCGGCCGCCCGCGTGGCCGCGCGGACCTCGCGGACCGTGCGCGGCCGGTGCTCCGCGAAGGACTGGTCGAGGTAGGACGCCATCACCACCCCGTCGTCGTCGGCCACGCCGAAGAGAGCCAGGAACCCGACCCACACGGCCACGCTGAGGTTGATCGGGTGCACCTGGAAGAGCGCCTGCAGATCGACGCCGAAGAGCGAGACGTCGAGGAACCACGATCGGCCGTAGAGCCAGATGAGGATGAGCCCGCCGGCCCAGGCGACAGCGACGCCCGAGAAGATCAGGGCGGTCGTCGCCAGCGACTTGAACTCGAGGTAGAGGATGATCAGGATGAGGAGCAGCGTCAGCGGCACCACCAGCATGAGCTTCCGCATCGAACGGAGGTGGTTCTCGTAGTTACCCGCGAAGGTGTAGCTGACGCCGGCCGGGATTTCGAGCTCGCCCGTCTCGACCTTGCGCGCCAGGTAGGCCCGCGCCTGCTCGACCGCTTCCACCTCGGAGCGGCCGGGCTGCTTGTCGAAGAGGACATAGCCGGTGAGGAAGGTGTCCTCGCTGCGGATCATCTGGGGGCCGCGCACGTAGCGGATCTCGGAGAGCTGCACCAGCGGGATCTGTGCCCCGCCGGGCGCGGGCACGAGGATGTCATCCAGCGCCTCGATCCGATCGCGCAGCTCGCGCGGGTAGCGCACGCGGACGGGGTAGCGCTCGCGCCCCTCCACCGTGGTCGTCACGGTCATGCCGCCGATCGCCGCCTCGATCACGTCCTGGACTTGCTCCAGCATGATGCCGTGACGCGCGATCGCCTCGCGATCGATCACGATCTCGAGGTAGGGCTTGCCGATGATGCGGTCGGCAAAGACCGTGGCGGGTCGGATCGCAGGCACCTCCTTGAGGTACCGCTCGATCTCGAGGCCCACGCGCTCGACCGTATCGAGGTCGGGCCCTTTGACCTTGACGCCTGTTGGCGCGGTCATGCCGCTCTGCAGCATGACGATGCGCGTGGCGATCGGCTGCAGCTTGGGGGCCGAGGTCGTGCCCGGCACCTGCGCCGCGGCGACGATCGCATCCCAGATGTCGTCGGGCTGGCGGACGCCCGGCCACGCCGTCCGTCCAGGGTTCAGCTCGGGATCGAGTGCCGGGCGCCACTGCCGGAAGGGCCGGCCACGCGGATCGCGGATGAGCTGGCCGTCCGCGTCCCGCGCGAAGCGGCCGCGCACGACGTACGGCCGGCCGTCGTTCGCCAGCAGCGGCGTGCCATCGGCGGCGCGCACCGTGTCGTTGGCCGCGGCGTCGTGGCGGAAGCGCAAGCGCCGGCCGCTCTCGTCGACCAGGTACTCGGGCGCGTAGTTGATCACCGTCTCGATCATGGAGATTGGCGCCGGATCGAGCGGGCTCTCGGCGCGGCCGAGCTTGCCCACCGCTTCGGTCACCTCGGGGATCCGCGCGATGGCGACGTCCTGCTTCTGCAATACGTCCAGGACCTCGCCGATCGAGGCGTGGGGCATCGTCGTCGGCATGTAGAGGAACGAGCCCTCGTCGAGCGGCGGCATGAACTCCTTGCCCAGCCCCGGAAAGGCGTGCGCCACGGCCGAGACCGGCGGCCAGACCCGCACCGCGCGCGGCAGCCACCCGAAGAGCGCACCGAATCCCTGCCAGATCAGCAGTCCGGCGAAGAGGATTGCGGTCGGCATGCTCAGAAAGGCCGCCTTGTGCTCGAGCGCCCAGGTGAGCACGCGCGGGTAGATCGCCAGAAAGACCTGGAAGAACCCGAACATCGCCGCCACGATGATGACGACGAAGGCGAGGTTGCGTGCCAGGCCCCGTTCCACGCCCAGCGGTACCCAGTCCTGCGCCAGAAGGATCGCCACCAGGAGCACCGCCGCGCCGGTCGTCGCCCACGGCACCCACCGCCGTGCGGACTCGGGCAGGCGCGGGCTGAGCAGGCCGTGCACCCCCAGCAGGATGGCGATCGCCCCGAGCCACCAGGTCGCGACGAAGGCACCGGCCACCCCCAGGCCAATCACGCCGACGTACAGGAGGTCCTTCAGGCGGCGCGCCCGGGCCTCCCGCCCTCCTTCCCCGACACTGAACAGGAGGTGGGCCGCCGGGGGAATGATCGTCAGCGCCACGAGAACCGAGCCCACCAGGGCGAAGGTCTTGGTGAACGCCAGCGGCCTGAACAGCTTGCCCTCAGCCGCCTCCATCGTGAAGACCGGCAGGAAGCTGATCACGGTGGTCGCGATCGCCGTCACCACCGCGCTGCCCACCTCGCGGCACGCCCGGTAGACGATCTCCAGCCGCGATTCGCCGGGCGCGGCCCGATCCATGTGGCGCAGGATGTTCTCGGTCAGGATGATCCCCATGTCCACCATCGTGCCGATCGCGATGGCGATGCCCGAGAGCGCGACGATGTTGGCGTCGACCCCAAAGCCCTTCATGGCGATGAAGGCGATCAGCACCGCCACCGGCAGCACCGCGGAGATGAGGAGCGCGCTGCGCAGGTGCATCACCATGAGGAGCACCACGATGACCGTGATCAGGATCTCCTGGAAGAGCGCTGCGCTGAGCGTGTTCAGCGTCTCCTTGATCAAGCCCGATCGGTCGTAGAAGGGCACGATCGTCACCTGGCTCACCCGACCGTCGGGCAGGGTGCGGCGCGGCAAGCCCGCCGAGATCTCCTGGATCTTCGCCTTCACGTGCCCGATCGTGGCCAGCGGGTTTGCCCCGTGTCGAGCCACGACCACGCCACCCACGGCCTCGGCGCCTTCCTTGTCGAGCGCGCCCTCGCGGACGGCGGGGCCGAGGCGGACCTGCGCCACGTTCCGCACATAGATGGGCACGTTGTCGCGGACCGTGACGACCGCGTTTTCGATGTCCGCGATCTCCTTGATGAAGCCGACCCCGCGGATCACGTACTCGACGCGGTTGACCTCGATCGTGCGCGCGCCCACGTCCTTGTTGGACATGCGCACGGCGTCGACCACCTCGGCCAGGCTCACGTCGGCCGCGCGCATCGCATCCGGGTCGGCGTCAACCTGGTACTCCCTGACGTACCCACCGATCGACGCCACCTCGCTCACGCCCTCGGCCGACAGCAGCGCGAAGCGCACGTGCCAGTCCTGGATCGAGCGCAGCTCCTCGAGGCTCCAGCCCCCCGCCGGCCGGCCCTCGCCGTCGCGCCCCTCGAGCGTGTACCAGAAGACCTGGCCCAGGGCGGTGGCATCCGGTCCCAGGCTGGGTTTCACACCGGGCGGCAGGATCTCGCTCGGCAGGCTGCTCAGCTTCTCGAGCAACCGCGAGCGCGACCAGTAGAACTCGACATCCTCCTTGAAGATGATGTAGACGGTTGAGAAGCCGAACATCGAGTAGCTGCGGATGGTCTTGATGCCCGGCACACCGAGCAGCGCCGAGGTGAGCGGATAGGTGACCTGGTCCTCGACGTCCCGGGGCGAACGCCCCTCCCATTCGGTGAAGACGATCTGCTGGTTCTCCCCGATGTCGGGGATCGCGTCGACTGGCACCGGATGGCGCGGCAGGCCCCCCAGGTGCCAATCGAAGGGAGCCACGGTGATGCCCCAACCGACCACGAGCAGCAGCGCGAGCGCGACGACGAGCTTGTGCTCGAGGCAGAAGCGGATGAGCCGGTCGATGAGGCCCGACGTGTGGGGGCTATCGAGGCGTTCAGTCATGCCCGCCCCCGGCTGGAGACGCGCCAGCACCTTCCTGGCCGCCCCCGGCGCGACCCGCGTAGATCACCGCCGTCTGGCTGCCGCACTTGTACATGGCGCTGCCGAAGTAGGGGTTGGTCGTGCCCTCTACGTTCTGCAGCCAGTCGGCGCCCTCCCAATCGAAGGCCATCGGACAGTGATAGCGCAGAATCGGCCGCTCGGCGACGCTCCCGTAGCGCTGGGCCGCCGCGATCATCGCCACGGACAGCGGTTCGAAGGCGGTGCGGGCCGCGGCGATGTCCGCCGCCGCCTGGACGGCTCGCGCGGCCGCCTCGAGCTGACCCCGGTCCTGCTCCCAGGTATCCACGCCGCCAGCGGGCAGCCCCGCCCCGGTGAGCTGCGCCAGGACCGCTGCCAATTCCCCCGCCGCCTGGCGCGCGGTGGGCCCCTCGTCCAGGCTGAGCGCCTGCTGTAGACCGAAATAGGCGTCGTAGACCCGGTCGATCTCCCGGCGGAAGGAATCGGGCACCTCGATCGAGATGGCCTTGGGTTCCGCGGATCCCACGTCCGCCCGGTTCATCATGCTCGGCCCCGCCATGATCTGGATCGCGCTGTCGATCTTGAAGCCGCCGCTGACCACGACCTGCTCGCCTTCGGCCAGGCCCGACAGGACGACGTAGTCGTCGCCCGCCCGCGGCCCCAGCTCGACCTCGCGGCCCGTGTACTTGCCCGTGACCATGGGGTCGGCCACGTAGACGATCGCCCGCTTGCCCGTCAGGAGCGGTGCCGTCGCGGGGATGACCAGCGGGGCCGTTCCCGTCGCGCTCCCGCCGCGCGCGCTGCCCAGCTCCAGGCCGGCGACGTGACCGCCGGAACCCACCTCGGCGCGCACCAGCGCCCGCACGAACATCTGCGGTTTGAGCTTGCCCTGGGGGTTCGGCACGTTCACGCGCACCTTCACAGCGCGCGTGTCGTCGTCGAGCACCGGGTCGATGAACGCGATCGTCCCGCGGAACGTCTCGCCGGGGTAGGCCTCGGCCCGCAACTCGACTTCCTGGCCCACACGCAGCCAGCCGATGTCGCTCTCATAGGCATCCAGCTTCGTCCACACGGTGGAGAGATCGGCAATCGTGTAGATGGGCGTGCCCGTCTCGACGTACATGCCCTCCAGCGCGTTCTTGTGAATCACCACCCCGCTGATCGGGGCATGGATGGTCACGTGATCGGAGGCGTCCTGCCCCTGTTCGATTGCGGCGATCTGCGCCGGCGTGAGGCCCCACAGGCGCAGCTTCTCACGCCCGGCGGCCAGGGTCGCCTCCGCCGCGGCGGCCAGCGAGGTCTGCCCGCGGACCGTGTAGTCCTGCACGGCCCTCAGCGACTGGACCAGCTCCTCCCGGGCCGTGAGTAGCTCCGGGCTGTACAAGTCGATCAGGCGATCGCCCTGGCGGACGGTCAGACCGGTGTAGTCGATGTACAGGCGGTCCAACCGCCCGGGCACCCAGGCGCTGATCGTCGCCAGCCGCGTCTCGTCGTAGTCGACCTTGCCGACCATCCGGATCTCCGCAGCCACGCGGCGGCGTTCGACCGGGGCGGTGGCCACCCCCGCGCGCTCGCGGGCCGCCGCGGAGAGGGTCAGCTCCCCCGGCGCTTCGGCCGCAAGGTCCCCCGTCTGCACGGGGATGAGCTCCATGCCGCACAGCGGACAGAGGCCCGGATCGGGCTGCTGGATCTGAGGGTGCATCGAGCAGGTCCACAACGTGGCCTGGGCGCCGTCCGCGATCCCGCTCGGATCTCCCGGCGACAGCTCCGCCCTTGTCCCGTCCGAACCTCCCCGGCCGGCCAGGTACCCCAGCCCGAAGACGGCGATCAGCGCCGCCGCGAGCCACCAGCGCCCGCGCCAGCGACCCGGATGCATCCTCCCCGTATTCACCGCTACACCCCCCGTGCGGCGCCACTCACTTCTCTGCCGCCGGCGCCGGCTCGAGTTCCACGCCCTGCTCGGCCAGGAGCTTCAGGTACTTCTCCGGGTCCTTCTGGAACTGCTTGACGCACGGCTGGCAGCAGAAGTAGATGCGCCGCCCCGCGTGGTCGGTGTAGACCGACCTGTCCACCGGCTCGCCCATCACCGGACAGAGCGTCTGCGGCTTGGGCACTGGATGGAGCCGGATGCCCGCGGCCTTCATCTTGGCGACGTGGCCGGCGGGATCCTTGCTGAACTCCTTGACGCACGATGCGCAGCAGAAGTAGATCCGCTGGCCCTCGTAGTCGACGAAGACGGAGCGGTCGATCTCGTTGCCCATGATCGGGCACAGCGTCTGCATCGGCGGCAGCGCCTCGGTCGCCCCGGCGCTGTCCGGGGCCTCCGCGGCCGGTCTGCTCGCGCCGTTTTTCGCCCCCGCCGCGTGGGCGGGCTCGTCCGCCAGCACGGGGCTGCTCCCGCCGGCGGCCACCAGCCATGCCACCGCGAACACGCACACTGCCATCACCCTGAGTGTCTTCATTCCAGACCTCCTCTTCTTCCCCAGAGCGGCGCAGCTACTCGCCGCACCGGGTTCCCGATCCTCAACGCTTCTGCCCCGACCCGTCGCCTTCGGAGGCGGGGGCCGCCAGCATCTCCAGCCGCGCCCGCGCACGGCCGCGGTCCTCGCGGGCCTGCTCGCGCGCGAGGCGCAGGTCGAGCAGCGTTCGCTGCGCATCGATCACATCCACGAACCCTGCACCGCCCGTCGCGAAGGACTTGAGGGTGACCTCGAGCGACTGCTCGGCCAGCGGCACCAGGTTCTGCCCGTAGAGAGCCCACCGGCGGTCCCCGTCGCGGTACGCAACCCGCGCCTCCTCCAACTCGCCCAGCAGGCGGTTCTCGAGCTCCTGTCGCGCGGTCAGACTGGCGGCCCGCTCCGCACGCGCCTGCTCGCGAACCGCGCGGGTGCGCCCGAACCAGAGCGGCAGGGTGATCCCCACGCTCACCATGAGCGGGTCCTGCACGCTGGCCTCCATCCCCGGCTCCGCCGATCGCCCCGTGTAGCGCACGCCGAGCATCAGGTCGGGGTAGGCCTCCCGCGTCGCCCGCTGCAGACCGGCGTCGCGCTGGTCGACGCGGCGCCCGGCCGCTTGCAGCTCGGGGTTGCCGGCGAGCAGCCCGGCCCGCAGCTCCTCGGACGCGAGGGCGGGCGCTTCCTCCTCCTGGCCCGGAACGATCTCCAGCGAGGCATCGGCGGCTCGGCCGAGCAGCGCGTTGAGCCGCGCGATGGCGGCGACGCGCTCGTCCGCGAGCCGAGCGGTCTGCTCGCGCATCTTCTCGATCTCGACCTGCGTGCGCAGGATCTCGGCCTGCGCGCCTGTTCCGGCGCGGTAGCGCGCCCGCACCACAGCCTCCACGCGATCGAGCAGTGCGACGTCCTCCGCGGCGATCTCCTGGGCGCGCTCGATGTAGACCTGCGTGTGAAAGGCGCTCGCCACCTCAAAGCGCAGCTCCCGCCGGCGCAGCTCGTACTCGGCGCGTTGGGCTTGCGCCGCCGCCGCGGCCACCCGTCCGCTCGCGCTGAGCTTCCCCGGCCAAGGGACGGTCTGGGACAGCATGAGCGACTGCTCATGAGGATCCATGCGCGTCTCGATTCCGTACTCGAGGACCGGATCCGGCAGCGCCCGCTCCTGCGGCACGATCGCCCGGGCCGCCGCCCACTCGCTGCGCGCGGCCGCCAACCCCGGGCTGTGGCGTTCGGCGTAGGCCAGCAGCTCTTCCAACGTCGCGGGCAGCACCAGGCTGTCGCCCGCGGCCGGCGGCATGATCGCGGCCGGTGGCGTCACCGCGGCCTGCGAGCCCGCGCTGGGCGCGGCGAGTCCCGCGATCGGGCTGCTGAGTGCGAGGATCACGCGCAGCGCACGAACGCGTCCGCTTGGCGGCCTCTTCTCCTCGCCGTGACCGCGAGCCGTGCAACCTCGATGCCGCAAGGTGAACCACCCCCCCGAAATGACTGTTGCGCCCCAGGCCGTCCGCCGAGTAGGGATGAGATCCGAGGCGGCTGCTCGCCCTCGAGGGATATGGCGTCGTCCGCCAGTTCCTGGCGGGCTGCCGGCCTCGCATGCGCTGCGAGCAAGAACCCGGAGCTCCGCGCAGGGATCCGCAAAACCTGGCGGCCGTTGCCGATGCCGGAAAGTTGCACGGGAGGGAGGCGATGGCGTCACCGAGCATTCTCATCAATCGCGCCCCAGTGCTGACGCTCTGGGCCAGTGTCGTGGCCGAGCGCCTGGGATACGACCACGAGGCGGCCCTCTCGCTCGGCAAGGCCGTGGCGGGTCTCACGGCCCAGTCGAAGGGCCGCCGGCTCGGCGTGTTCAAGTCGCCACGTGAGGTGAGCGGCGCGACGGCGCCGAAGCACGGGCTGGGGGAAGAGTTCTGGATCGAGCTCTGCGGCCGGCCCATCCCGGCCAAGAACACGGCCGCGGGCGTGCGGGCGGTGGTGAAGGACAAGCCGATCGAGGCCGAGGGGGTCGCGCGCTACCTCACCGAGAAGTTCGGAGACGGCCTGGCCCCGGCGCGCGCGGCGATGCGCGCGCTCGCCCGGTCGCTTTCCGCCGACGAGCTGGCTGGCGCGGCGTTCGGCCTCTACGAGCAGTTCCGGCCGGCCATCCCGGCGGGCACGCGGGGCTGGGGGGCCAAGGGGCAGCTCGATCTCGAACGGGTGCGCGCGCTCGCCAAGAAGTCGTCCCGCCGGTCGTGATGCACGGCGCGACCGGCTAGTCGGCGCGCAGCCGCGCGCCGGCCTCGAAGGCGGAGAGATTCGCCTCCCGCAGCGCCGCGGGTACGGCATCCGCAAGCGTCTCGACCAGCAGCGCGCGCGACAGGCGCGGGACAGCCTCCAGCGCGGCCAGACGGCCGAGCAGCGCCGCATTCGCGAGACGGGGATCGGCAAGTCCATCCAGCGCGACGCGCTCCACCCGGCCGTCGCGCCCGGCCACCGCAGCGGCGACCTCCTCAGGGCTCGGATACCGCGCGCGTCCCATGCGGACGTCGATGGGCTGGTAGACCGCGTCGTAGTAGATCAGCGCGCCGTTCGGGGCCAGCATCAACTTGGCGGCGCGCAGCGCCTCGAGCCGCTCGAGCGCCAGGACGAGGTGCGCGCCGGCGGGCGTGACGCGCGCCGCCAGCGCGGATTCGCCCAGCCGCAGGTGGGAGGCGACGACCCCGTGCCGCTGCGCCAGCCCGTGCGTGTCGCACCCGCGCACGACGTGCCCGGCCCGCCGGCAGGCCGCGCCGAGGACCTCGGCCAACAGCCCGATCCCCTGTCCCCCCACGCCGCACAGGTAGATGTCGAACGGCTTCATGCCCCACCTCCGCGCGGGGGCCGTACGATCGCGTTCGCCGGGCAGGTCTGCTGGCACGATCCATCGCCGATGCACAGGTCGGGGTGCACGGTGATGCGGCCATCCTCGCCGGCGATGAACGACGGGCAGCCGAAGCGGGCCACGCAGACGCGGGCCTGTTCGCAGCGCTCCTGGTCGATGGCGACCGGACGGACCACGAGATCGGGTCGCTTGCGACGCTGCTCGCGCATGAGTTTCAACATGCACGGGTGGTGCGCTATCACGACCGCGAAGCCGCGATGCTCCATCGCCTCGCGGACGAGCGCCCGGAGCTGCTCCTGCTTGTACGTGTCGACCTCGCGCACGAACTGGACGCCCAGGCCGGCCAGCAGCGCGGGCAAGGGGATCTTGCCGCCCAGCTCGCCGCTCCCCGGTCGCGGCTGATGGCCGGTCATGGCGGTGGTGCCGTTCTCGAGCACGACCAGGGTCACGTGGTGGTCGTGCACGACGGCATTGACGATGCCCGGCAGCGCCGCGTGGAAGAGCGTCGAGTCGCCGAGGAAGGCCACCACCCGGCGCGCGTCCTGCCCGAGGGCGAGTCCCGAGGCGGTCGAGACCGAGTGGCCCATCGACAGCAGCACCTCCCCCAGCTCGTGGGGCAGCCAGGCGCCCATCGAATGGCAGCCGATATCGGCCACGGTGATGTCATCCTCTGCCAGCGCCTGGCGGATGGCGTGAAACGCGGAGCGGTGGCCGCAGCCGGGGCAGAGCTGCGGCCAGCGCGGCACAACCCGCTCGGCCGCCTCCTCGGCGGCAAACGGCTCGGGCCGCTCGGGGAAGAGGTCGGGCCAGGCCTCGGCCAGCAGCTTCCAGGTGCGGTGCGCATCCAGCTCGCCCAGCCGGTCCTTTGGGTCCCGCCTCGCGAGCAAGCGGCAGCGCAGGCCCTGGTCCCAGGCCAGCGCCTTGATCTCGAGCTCGAGCACGCGATCGAGCTCCTCGACGATGAGGACCTCGTCGTTCGCCTCCAGGAACCGCGCGATCAGGGAGGCGGGCAGCGGGTGCGTCCAACCCAGCTTGAGCAGCGCGATCGCATGCCCCGCCTCGGTCAGGTTCTCGAGCACCGCCAGCGCGGGCAGCCCGGCCGCGATCACCCCGCGCCGCGTTCCGGCCAGCGCCGCGTGGCCGTGGGGCTTCGCCTCAACCTGCAACGCGCTCTGCGCCGATTCCTCCACCCAGCGATCGAGCTTCGCCAGCGCCCGTCGCTTGAGCGGGAAGACGGTCTTCGCGATCGGGATGTAGGGACCGTTGCTGCGATCGAAGCGCGGCGTCCAATCGGGTTCGCCGGGCGGCAGCGGCCCGAAGGCCACCTCCTCGCGCGCGTGGGCGACATGAGTGGTCATGCGCACCAGGACGGCCGTCCGGTGCTGGCCTGCCAGACGGGCCGCCTCGAGAAACATCGCGTGCGCTTCCTGCGGCGAGGCTGGCTCGAGCATCGGCAGGTAGGCCATGCGCGCGAAGTGGCGGTTGTCCTGCTCGTTCTGCGAGGAGTTGGCCCCCGGGTCGTCGCCCAGAAGGACGACGATGCCGCCGATCAGCTCCATCAACCCGAGCTGGACGAGCGAATCCGAGGCCACGTTCAGACCGACCGACTTGAAGAAGACCGCTGCCAGATGCCCGTTGAGCGACGCGCCGGCGGCCAGCTCGAGGGCCACCTTCTCGTTGGTGCTGTACTCGAAGTAGTAGGGCCGCTCGGGCTCGGGCACCGCATCGAGGGCTGCGGCGATCTCCGGCGTCGGGGAGCCGGGATAGGTCGTCGCCACGCGCACGCCGGCCTCGACCATGGCCCGCGCGATCGCGTGATTGCCCATGACCACGCCCGACCAGGCCTCGGGCCGCAGCAGATCCGCGGGTCGAAGGCTCATCGTCTTGCTCCCGCCGCCGCCGGCCGCGCGCACGCCGCGACGGTTTCCGGCTAGTTCTCCTTGAGGATCGCCTCGTCGTACTCGACCTCGAAGCGCAGCTTGTGCTTGGCTTCTTCCTGCGCCAGGCCGAGCAGCAGATCCCGCACGGTCGGGTCCAAGGCTTGCGCCGCCAGATTGGTGTAGAGCCGGAAGGCCGCCTTCTCCTTCTTCATTGCCAGCACGAGCGCTCCCGCGTAGTCGATGTCGGGACCCGGCTCCTCGGCCACGAGGTAGTCCCCGATCTTGAGGTCCATCACCGCGCCCTTGGCCGACAGGAGCTTGTGGCCCTGCTTGACCTGGGTGAGCTTGGCCTTGTGCCCGCGCTCTTCGCCGGCGAATTGCGTGAACAGCTCGCGGGTGGCCGCGCTCTTGGCCAGCGCGGCCATGCGGGTGTAGAAGTCCACCGCCTCCTGCTCGCGCGCGATAGCGAAGTCGAGAATCTCGTCCGCCTGTGTGATCCTGCCCATCTTCCCCTCCCCTCGCCAGCCCGACCGGCGGGCTCAGCGCTGCGCCGCGTCCGATGACACCGGGATCGCCGCGCCTAGCCTTCCACCGGCCTGAACATGTCCTTGCCCACCCCGCACAGCGGGCAGACCCAATCGTCCGGCAGCTCCTCGAACGGCGTTCCCGGGGCGATGCCCGCGTCCTCGTCGCCCTTGGCAGGGTCGTAGATGTAGCCGCAGGCCTCGCACTCATACTTCTGCATCGCAGTCCTCCTCGCTCGTCATTCGGTTTGCCGGAGCGCCTGTGCGGACAGCTCGAGCAGCCTGGCCGCCACCTTGCCCCCCAGCTTGTGACACCGCTCCAACACCGCGTGGTCGGGCACGTACTGCGCCCGCACGGCCTCGGCGGCGATCTCCACCTTCATCTCCTCCAGCTCGTGTTCGAGCTGCTTGACCGCCTCGCCCCCCCAACCGTAGGAGCCGAAGGCCGCGCCGATCAGGTTGCGCGGTTTCAGACCCCGCACGTACGTGACCAGGTCGGCCATTCTCGGCAGCATCTGACCGTTCAGGGTCGGCGACCCCAGCACCAGGGCGCCCGCCTCGAGCAGCTCGGTCGCGACCTCGCTGCGGGGGCTGCCCGCCAGCGGCATGACGGCGGCCCGCGCGCCGCCCGCGCGCAGCCCGTCGGCCACCGCGGCGGCCATCATCTCCGTGCTGTGCCACATGGTGTCGTAGGCGACCACCGCCTTGCGCGTGATCGGCTGCCGTGCCCACTCCGCGTACCAGCGGACGATCTCGAGCGGATCGCGCCGCCACAGCGGCCCGTGATCCGGCGCGATCAGGCGCGGATTCAGGTTCAGACCCGGCAGACGCTCTACGAGCTTGGTCACCAGCCCCGCATAGGGCAGCAGGATGTTGGCGAAGTACTTGGCCGCCTCCTGCCGGAGAATCCCGGGATCGACCTCGTCGGCGTAGAGATCCGTACCCGCCAGGTGCATCCCGAAGGCGTCGTTCGAGAAGAGCACGCCTTCGTCCTCGAGCAGCGTGAACATGCTGTCGGGCCAGTGCAGCATGCGCGTCTCGACGAAGCGCAGCGAGGTCGTGCCCAGGCTGAGGCGCTCGCCGTCCTTGACCGCCCGCACCGTGCGGCCCCAGTGGAAGTGCTGTTCGAGCGCCTTGGCCCCCATGGTCGAGGCGACGATCAGCTCCGGCTGCAGCGCCTCCGCGACCGCCGGCAGCGCCCCCGAGTGATCCATCTCGGAGTGGTTCGAGACGATGCAGCGAATCTCCCGCGGGTCGATGACCGTCGCGATCCGCGCCATCATCTCATCCATGAACGGGGCCTTGACCGTGTCGATCAGCGTCACCGGATCGGCCAGCACCAGAAAGGCGTTGTAGGTGCTGCCGCGCGAGGTCGAATAGCCGTGGAAGTCGCGCAGCTGCCAGTCGACCGCCCCGACCCAGTGGACACGTTCCGTGATCTGGATCGCCTTGTACCCCGTCGCAGCATTGCCCGCCATGGCGTTCCCCTCTCACCCGCGTACGAGCTCGGACAGGTAGTTGCTGAGCATGGTCACGTGCCGCATCTCCTCCCGGATGATGAGCGCGACCTTGTCGCGCCCCGGGGACTGCGGCATCCCATCGCGGATGCCGAGGTAGAAGGCGATCGACTCCCTCTCCATGGAGAGCGCGATCTCGAGAACCTGCCGCTCGGTGATGCCCGGCTGAATCGTCTCGGCCGGGCTCTCCTGGCGTCGGAAAACGTGGCCGTCGGCCAGGGCCTGGAGGTATTGGGCGACCAGGTCGTCCCGGTCGCCCAGCAGGATCGACCGCGTGGCCGCATCGGCCCGCAGGGTATCGAACGTGCGCTCGTGGTCCTCCTCCATGGCCGCCAGCTCGAGCAGCAGCTTGCGCGCTCTGGGTCCCGTGACCAGATCGGCGGCGCGGCGATAGTACCGCGCCCCGTTGCGCTCGATCTGGCAGGCCATCTCGAGGACTTCCTCGATGTTGTAGCCGCCGCTCATTCGGCGCCTCCGGCACCGCTGATGTTCACCGGCATTCCGAAGGGGCGCGCGCCCAGCTCGCGATCGAGCATGAAGAGCCCACCCTTGGCGTCGCCCACCAGCTTCAGCTTCTGGACGATCTCGTCCGCCGAAGCCTCCTCCTCCACCTGCTCGGCGATGAAGTACTGGAGGAAGTTGACCGTGGCGTGATCCTTTTCGGCCGTCGCCAGATCGACCAGCTTGTTGATCATGCTGGTGACCTTGGTCTCGTGCGTGTAGGCTGCCTGGAAGGCCGCCATGGGCGATGCATACGTGGTCCCCACCTCGGCTACGGCCGGCAGGGCCACGTTGCCGCCGCGCTCGTGGATGTAGTCGAAGATCTTGTTGGCGTGCCCCAGCTCCTCGATCCACTGGCACTTCATCCAGTGCGCGGCGCCGGCGAGTCCCAGCTCGACGAAGTAGGCGCGCATGCCGTAGTAGAGATACGCAGCATGGAGCTCAGCGTTGACCTGCTGAACGAGAGCCTTCTGGACCTTCTTGTTCATCATGGCTTCATCCTTTCCACAGACCGTGTAGGTTACAGTACTCACGAGCAATGACACTGCTCGCCTCGATGAGGAAGACCGCCTCCGGCGCTTCCCCGGGCTTCAGGAACCGGCGATCAACGCGCCCATCGGCGATCAGTTCGATCCATTCGATGTAGTGCTTCTCTTCCATGGGGTGGCTGACGGATCCCACCTTGACCTTGAAACCGCCCGCGATCCGTTCGACCACCGGTACGTGCTTCTCTCGCGCGGCGTCCACCACGCCCTCCTGCAGAAGCAGCATCGGCTCGCCACAGCAGACCAGGGTGCCAACCCCACCGTGGAGCACCTCCACGATGTTGCCGCACTTGGCACAACGGTAGACCTGCAGACGTTCGGCCATCGCCCCACCTCCGTGTTGAGTGCCTTTTCCCGCCGCCCTGTGCGCGCCCGGCCTCGACCGCCGGGGCGCCGACTATATACCACCCGTCGCCGGGCCCGCTAGCGAGCGCCGGCGCGCGTTCCAGGCCCGGCGCAGCTCCGCCACGCCCGCGCGCCCCAACTCGGACCGGCAGCGCGAGCACAGACCCACGTACTCGAGATGGGCTCCCAGGATCAGATGGCCGCTCGGCGCACGGGGCAGCGCCGTCGGCCCCGCCGCCGCCGGCCGGGCCACGTCCGCCACGTCGCCGCAGTGCAGGCAGCGCAGGTGCACGTGATCGTCCGAGTGCCCATCGTAGCGCGCCTGGGCCCCATCCCCCACCAGGCGACGCACCCGCCCCTGGCGCGCGAGCAGGTCGAGGTTGCGGTAGACCGTCCCCAGGCTGATGTGGGGCATCCGCCGCCGCACGATCTCGTACAGCTCGGTGGCCGTCGGATGGCTCCGCAGTCGGCAGAGCTCCTCGAGGATCACCTGGCGCTGGTGGCTGGTGCGTGTCTCCGCCATGGATGGCCCCCTCAGGTCCGTTTCCCAAATTGATAGTGAATACTATTATCACTAACGGCGGTTCCCGCGCCACCCCGACTTTCTTCTGCGTGCTGCCTGCCCGGGGCAAGGCGGGGTTGGGTCCACGGACTCAGGCTGCTACTCTGGGAAGTCCCCCGGAGCAGGGGGGAAACAGAAGGGCCCGCAGCAGGGGCAGGAGGAGACCCCGTGCCCACCCCGCGCGGGCGCAAGGGAGGAGCAAGCATGGATCCGCACACGGAGCGCGTGGCCGACGGGCTGAAGAAGGCCATGCAGGCCGAGATCGAGGGCCAGCACTTCTACCAGATGGCGGCCCGCACCACACAGGACGCCCGGGGTCGCGAGGTCTTCGAGACCCTCGCCCGGGAGGAGCTCGACCACTTCAACTTTCTCAAGGCTCAGCATCAGTCGCTGATCGAGACAGGCCGAATCGACGCCAAGGCAAAGCTGGGCGAGCAGCTCAAGCTCGACGGTCCCCACCCCATCTTCTCGCCGGAGATTCGCAAGCGGATCGGGAGCGCCCACTACGAGATGACCGCCCTGTCGATCGGCATCCAGCTCGAGCTGTCGGCGGTGAACTTCTACCGGGCGGAAGCCGAAGCCGCGCGTGACCCGCAGGTCAAGGCCTTCCACGAGAGGCTGTCGGCCTGGGAGAAGGGGCACCTCTCGGCGCTGCAGGCGCAGTCCGAGGCGCTCAAGGAGGACTACTGGCACGAAGCGGGGTTTGCCCCCTTCTAGGCCGGGCCGGCTGCGCCCTTCGCGAGCGGTCGCGGCGCGACGCCCGCCGCGACCGGCTCAGGTGCCGGTGCGGCGATGCGGATGCGGATGCGAGCTGCGCGCCGTGGGCGGGTCAAGCTGGCGCCGGAGCTCCTCGTCCTGCGCCAGCTCCGCCAGGCTGTCGGCGCTGAAGACGGGCCGGTCGCAGCGGCCCTTCTGCTCGCGGCTGCGCTCGATGCCCTCGAGCTGGATCGTGCGCGCGGCCACATCCAGCTCGGTCGCGAGGTGGGCGATCTCCTCGATCTGCTTGCGGGCCTGACCAACCGTGGAGCGGCGGAAGCCCGGGTCTTCCCCCTCGCCGGCCTCCAGCAGCCGGAGATAGGCCTCGAGGGCATCCGAGTTCTTCTCCAGGCGCACCCGCACCTCATCGAGGGCGGAGACGAGGTCCTTCCACCACTTGAGCGCGCGGCGGTTGGCATCGTAGAGGCGGATCTGCAATCGCTGGTGCTTCACCCAATGACGGAGCTTGCGGTCGAGCAGGTACGGGGTGAGGGCCGCGCGCGGCAGCACCTCGGCCAGTCCGCACTTCATCCACCGCTCCGCGTCCTGATCGGGGTGGCTGGTCACCCCCAGGATCGGGAAAGCAGAGCGCGAGACGAAACGCACGCGACTGACGAAGTCGGGGTCGCTGAAGCGCGGATCGTCGATGTCGACGAGCATCACATCCCCTGCGCCGGCATACCCCAGGTCGAGGCACTCCTGTTCGGTGGCCACGTGGCGCACGCGGCGACGCGGCGTGATCATGTCGCGCAGGGACCGGGAGTGCTCGGACTCAGCCACGAGGATCTGCAAGCAGCGCTTCAAAGCCGAACCTCCCAGATCGGAGCGGCCTTTCAAGGCCGCTACATCCATCCACCCATGGACTTGCAGGAACCGTCCCCCGGCCGGCGAACGGCGAACCGCGGGGCGGTGCCCGGGCGCCTGCCGGGCATCAGCGGCCCCACCCATTCGTCGGCAGCCATGGGGAGCGCCTTGAGAGCGGTGTCGGCGGCCGTCAACCTTCGGCTCGGCTCGACCCGCTGGCGGGATCGCCCGGGTTGGGGTCCCCCTCGGGACGCAGCGGCTCGAAGGGCACGGGGCGCGTGAAGTCCGGGCGGCAGCAGCCGTGGGACTCGAGTTGCTGAATCCAGCCTGTCTCCAATCCCAGGTCGTACACCAGGTCCAGCACGCGCGCGTACTCTCCCGATCCAACGCCGCGCTGCAGGAGCGGGTGGGAGAAGCCCTCCGGCGGATAGAACTGGGCCATCAGCGACAGCGCCGGCCGGGGATCGAGTGCGGCGAGCAACCGCAGGACCTGCTCCGATCCGGCCAGGTCGTTGGGCAGGACGAGATGGCGCACGATCACGCCCGAGCGGGCCACGCCGTGCTCATCCATCTGCAATCCGCCGCACTGGCGCAGCATCTCTCGCAATCCGGCGACCGCAACATCCCAGTAGTCGCCGGCTGCCGAGAGGTCGGTGGCCGCCTGCCCATCGCCGTACTTGAGGTCCGGCAGGTAGACGTCGACGACCCCGTCCAGCTCGGCCAGAACATCCAGGGCCTCGTAGCCGCCCGAGTTGTAGACGATGGGCAGCGCGAGCCCGTCCGCGACCGCGCGGGCGAGCCCGGCGAGCACCTGCGGCACCACGTGGGTCGCCGTGACCAGCTCGAGGTTGTGGCACCCGGCCGCCTGGATCTCGAGCATCGCCCGGGCGAGGGCGTCGGGCCCGACCTCCGGCACGGGGATCTCGAGCCGGCTGATCTGGTGATTCTGGCAGTATAGGCAGCCCAGGTTGCAGCCGCCGAAGAAGACGGTCCCGGCGCCGCGCGTCCCCGAGATGGGCGGCTCTTCCCCGAAGTGCGGCAGGGCGCAGGCGAGCGGGACCGCCTCGGCCACGCCGCAGAAGCCGCGCTGCCCCCGCAGGCGGTCGACCCCGCAGCGCCGGGGGCAGAGGTCGCACGCGGCGAGGCGCGCGTGCAG
>CAZDKK010000077.1:0-20847 GCA_964506245.1 uncultured bacterium
CGCGCGACCTCGACCGCGTCCGCCGGCTGCGCGAGGGGGGCGCGGTGAGCCAGGAAGCGCTCGACAAGGCGGCCCTGGCTCACGACGTCGCCCGCAGTCAGGCGACCCAGGCAGAGGAGCAGTTCCGTCTGGTCGAGTCCGGGCCGCGTCGCGAGCGGATCGAGGCGCAGCGCGCGCAGGTCGCGCAGGCCGATGCGGCGGTGGCCGTCAGCGACGCGGTGCTGGCCAACATGGCGATCCGCTCGCCGTTCGACGGCGTCGTCACCGTGCGCCACCGCGAGCCGGGCGAGACGGTGGCCGCGGGCGCGCCCGCGCTCACGGTCATGAACCCCGCCGACCGGTGGGTGCGGATCTTCGTGCCCGAGACGCGCATCGCGGCAGTGCACCTCGGACAGCCGGCCGAGATCCGCGTTGATGCGTTTCCGCACAAGACCTACAGCGGAGAGGTGACCTTCATCGCCGAGGAGGCCGAGTTCACGCCCAAGAGCGTGCAGACGAAGGAGGAGCGCGTGAAGCTCGTCTACGCCGTCAAGGTCGCAATCACCGCGGATCCGCAGGGCGAGCTGAAGCCGGGCCTGCCGGCCGACGTCCGGCTGCAGGCCCCCGCGCGGTGAGGGAGCCTGCGATGGATCCGCGCGTTCCCGGCGGCCCGGATGGCGGCGCCGTGGCCACGGCCACCGCGATGGTCGTCGCCGAGGGTCTCACGCGGCGCTTCGGCGACCTGGTCGCGGTCGACCGCGTGAGCTTCGCGGCCGCTGGCGGCGAGCTCTTCGGCCTGGTCGGCCCCGACGGCTCCGGCAAGACGACCCTGCTGCGCATGCTGGCGGGCGTGCTGCGCTCGTCGGCCGGGGACGCGCATCTGGGGGGCGTGAGCGTCACCCGCGAGCCCGAGCGCGTGAAGCACCAGCTCGCCTACATGTCGCAGCGCTTCGGGCTCTACGCCGATCTCACCGTGCGCGAGAACATCGAGTTCTACGCGGACCTCTACCGCGTCCCGCACCGGGAACGCGCCACTCGGCTGGAGCGGCTCTACCAGTTCTCGGGCCTCGGGCCATTCCAGGATCGGCTGGCGGGGCAGCTCTCGGGGGGAATGAAGCAGAAGCTGGGCCTCTCCTGCGCGCTCATCCATCGGCCCCAGATCCTCCTGCTGGACGAACCGACCTTCGGCGTCGACCCGATCTCCCGCCGCGACCTGTGGCTCATCGTGCACGAGATGGCCGCCGAGGGCGTCGCGGTCGTGGTGAGCACCTCGTACCTGGACGAGGCCGAGCGGTTCGACCGGCTCGCGCTCCTGCATCACGGCCGGGTGCTGGCCCTCGATACCCCCGACGCGCTGCGCCGCTCGGTCCACGGCGAGCTGCTCGCGGTGCGGCTGGCCGATCCGCAACGGGCGCGCGGCGCGGCGGCGCGCCTGCCGGCCGTTCGTCGCGCGGCGGTCTTCGGCGAGTGGCTGCATGTCACGCTCGCCTCCGCGGACACCGAGGGCCCCGCGGTGACGGCGGGTCTCGATGCGGCGGGTTTCCCGGTGATCGCGACCGAGCGCGTGGCGCCGTCGCTCGAGGATGTCTTCATGGATCGCATCGCGCGGGCGGAGGAGACATGAGCCGCGGTTCGTGGGAGGGCCGGCCGGCGGGCGGCGATCCGGCGCGTGCGCGCGCGGCCTTCGTCGAGCGATTGACCAAGGTCTTCGGCCGCTTCACCGCGGTGGACGCGGTCTCCTTCGAGGTGTCGACCGGCGAGGTTTTCGGGTTCCTCGGGCCGAACGGCGCCGGCAAGACGACGACGATCAAGATGCTGGCGGGCCTGCTCGCGCCGACCTCGGGCAGCGGCGCGGTGGCGGGCTGCGACATCCGCACCGAGGCCGAGGCGATCAAGCGGCAGATCGGCTACATGTCGCAGCAGTTTTCCCTTTACGGGGACCTCACCGTCGAAGAGAACATCACCTTCTTTCTCGGCCTCTACGGGGTGAGCCGCGAGCGCCGCGAAGCCCGGCGCAACTGGGCGCTGGAGATGGCGGGGCTGCGCGAGCACCGCCGGCGCCTGACGGCCGAGCTCGCCCTGGGCTTCAAACAGCGCCTCGCGCTGGGCTGCGCCACGCTGCACGAGCCGCCGATCCTCTTCCTCGATGAGCCCACCTCGGGGGTCGACCCGATCACGCGGCGCGGCTTCTGGGATCTCATCTACGATCTCGCGGCGCAGGGCACCACGGTCTTCGTCTCGACCCACTACATGGAAGAGGCCGAGCATTGCCACCGCCTCGCGCTCATGAACCGCGGGCGGTTGATCGCGCTGGGCTCGCCGGCGGAGCTGCGCTCCGGGCTGCGCCAGCCGCTCCTAGAGGTGAGGACGAACGCGGGCGCGCAGGCCGTGGCGGCGCTCGCCGGCGCCCCGGAGGTGATCGAGACCGGGCTGCTCGGGCGCGCGCTGCACGTCGCCGTGCGGGATGCACAGGCGGGCGCGCGCGCGGTCGCCGAGCGGCTGCGCGGGCGCGGCATCGCGTTCGAATCGATCGCGCCGGTCACGCCCTCGCTCGAGGATGTCTTCGTCACGCTGGTGCGCACCGCGGGCGGGGCCCCGCAGGGGTAGGGGAGCATGGGGATCGACCGGACCCGACTGCTGGCCATCGCACGCAAGGAGGTCTTGCAGCTGCGGCGCGATCCGCGCAGCCTGCTGCTGGCCTTCGCGCTGCCGCTCCTGCTGCTGGTGCTCTTCGGCTACGCGATCACCTGGGACGTGGAAGACATCTCGATGGCGGTCATCGATCAGGACCGCACGCCGCGCAGCCGGGAATTCCTCGAGGCCTTCGAGGCCACCGGGCTCTTCACCGTGACCGCCCACCTGGACGATGCCGGCCAGGTGAACGGGCTCTTCGAGCGGCGGGCCGCGCGGCTCGCGCTCGTCATCCCGCCCGGATTCGCGGCCGACCTGGGCGCGGGCCGACCCGTGGCGGTCCAGGCGCTGGTCGACGGCAGCGACGCCAACAGCGCCACGATCGCGCTCGGCTACGCCCAGGGCATCGCCCGGACCTACGCCACGCGCATCGAGCTGCGCGGCGCGCTGGTGATCCCCCCGGTCCGGGCCCAGACCCGGGTCTGGTTCAACGAGGATCTGCGCAGCCGCAACATGATCGTCCCCGGTCTGGTGGCGGTGATCATGATGATCATCGCCGCGATGCTGACCTCGCTCACGATCGCCCGCGAATGGGAGCGCGGCACGATGGAGCAGCTCGCCGCCACGCCGGTCGGGCGGCTCGAGGTCGTTCTCGGCAAGCTGTTGCCTTACCTGGCCATCGGCCTGATCGATACGGCGGCCTGCAGCCTCCTGGGCGTCCTCTTGTTCGGCGTGCCCTTCCGCGGCAGCCCGCTGCTGCTCCTCGTCCTCTCGTTCTTCTTCCTGATCGGGTCGCTCGGGCTGGGCCTCTTCATCTCCGCGGCGGCCCGCTCGCAGCTCCTGGCCACGCAGATGGCGATGGTGGGTACGTTCCTGCCCGCCTACCTCCTCTCGGGGTTCATGTTCTCGATCGCCGCCATGCCACCGGTCCTGCGCGTCATCACCTACATCATCCCGGCGCGGTACTTCCTGGTCGTGACCCGCGGCATCTTCCTGAAGGGGGTCGGCATCGACATCTTGTACAGACAAGGCCTGCCGATGGTGGCCTTCGCGGCGGTGGGACTCCTGCTGGCGGTGCGGGCCTTTCACAAGGAGCTGCGATGACCGGCGGCCAGGATATCGAACGGCCTTTCGACATCGGCCGCCGCCCCCGCCGAGGGGTGGACGTCGCCCGGCTGCGCGAGCTGATGCGCAAGGAGTTCATCCAGGTGCTGCGGGACCCGCGCCTGCGGGGGCTGATCTTCGTGGCCCCGATCCTCCAGCTGCTCGTCCTCGGCTATGCCGTCTCGAGCGACGTGCGACGCACGGCGCTCTTCGTCGTCGATCACGACCGCACGCGAGTCTCCCGCGAGCTGGTCGAGACGCTGACGGCCTCGGGCTACTTCCGTCTGGCGGGGGGATCGGAACGCTCGGGCGACCTCGCTCGCGCGCTCGAGGGCGGCCGCGCGGTCGTGGGCCTCGAGATCCCGCGCGGATTCACCGAGGCCCTGGGCGAGGGCCGCGGCGCGGATGTGCAGGTGATCGTCGATGGGACGGACTCGAACACGGCCATCATCGCCGGCGGGTACGCGGAACGGATCATCGCCGGCTACGGCACGCGCGCCGGGCCCCCGCGGTCCGCCCCGCTGCTCGAGCTGCGCGAGCGGGCGTGGTTCAATCCGGGGCTCCTCAGCCGCAACTACAACGTGCCGGGCGTGGTCGGGATCCTCATGCTGCTGGTCTGCCTGCTGCTCACCTCGCTGGCCGTGGTGCGTGAGCGGGAGATCGGCACGCTCGAGCAGCTCATGGTGAGCCCGCTGCGCCCGGTGGAGATGGTCGCCGGCAAGACGCTGCCGTTCGGTCTGGTGGCCCTCTTCGACCTGGCAATCGTGCTCATCGTGGCCATGGCGTGGTTCCAGATCCCGTTCGCGGGCAGCCTGCCGCTGCTCGTCCTGGCCAGCCTGCTCTACCTGCTCTCGGGACTGGGCACGGGCCTCTTCATCTCCACCGTCTCCCGGACGCAGCAGGAGGCATTCATGGCCACCTTCCTCTTCTTCATGCCCACGGTCCTGCTGTCGGGGTTCATGTTCCCGGTCGAGAACATGCCCGCCGTGTTCCGCTGGGCGACCCTGCTCAACCCGATGCGCCACTATCTCGTGATCGTGCGGGAGATCTTCCTGAAGGGCACGGGCTTCACCGCGCTCTGGCCGCAGTACGCGGCGCTGCTCGCGCTCGGCGGCGGGATCCTCGCCTTCGCGGCCACGCGCTTCCACAAGACGCTGGGGTGAGGGGCTGCACGCCGCTAGCTCAGTCTGAACCGGGAGCTGCCCTCGAGGAGTTGCCCCGGCATCCGACCGCCGGGAGAGGCCTTCTGCGCAAGGAGGGGGCCTCTTCTGCAGGTGTGCCTGGCCCCTGGACACAGCCTTGGAGTGGATGCCCTCCCCTGAGCAGCTTTGGACTCATGCCCTGGATTCGGCTAAACTAGCTAGAGTTGAAGATTGGGTCCTCGCATGAGCGCGGGCGAAAGCGATCGGCACGGCAGCGGAAGGACCCTGCCCATCGTCCTGATCGGAAAGGGGGAAGCCATGCACAGGTGCTCCGGGGGTGCGTCCGGCCGCGCCCTGGTGATCTTGTCGGCCGCACTGCCGCTCCTCTGGGCCTTGCCGGCACTGGCGGTTCCAGGGGAGATCCTGGGTTCCTTCGACGCCCCCGGCGACACCCCTGGCGATCTGGCCTGGGACGGACTCCACCTCTGGCTTCTCGACTCCGGGGCGGCCAAGGTCTACCAGATCGATCCGGCGAGCGGCTCGATCGAGGATGAGATCGCCCTGGGCGTGACGAGCCCCCGGGCGATCGCCTGCGAGGAGGGCTACCTCTGGGTCTCCGGCGAGCGTGATCAGCTCCTCGTGCGGATGGATCTGGCGCAACGCCGGACCGATCGCACCCTGCCGGCGCCCCGCCTCGGCGAGAGCGATGAGCGAGCCGAGCTGGGTGGCTTGACCTGGGGCGGCGGGACCCTCTGGTGCGGCCAGCTCGCGGGTTGGTCGAGCAGGATCCAGCAGGTCGATCCCGTCACGGGCCAGGTCCTCCGCTGGTTCTTCTCCACGGGATATCCCGTTGCGGTGGAGACGGACGGGCGACGCCTCTGGACGGCGACCCCGACGGTCCGAGGCGACGTCGCGCGGATCTTCCAGCACGATCTGGCGACCGAGGACTACCAGACCCAATTCAACGGGCCGGGACAGCACCCGGTCGGGCTGGCCTTCGATGGCCGGGACCTGTGGTGCGTGGACGCCGGACTGCGCCGGATCTTCCGGCTGGCCGTGCAGTAGAGGAGGACAGCGCGATGAAGAGAACCCTCACCATCCTCGTCCTCGCGGCCATCGCGATGGGTCTGGTCCACGCTCCGGCCGCTGCCCGCAACTTCTTCGTCCTGATGAGCGCGGGTCAGGCCACATCCGACAACACGCCGACCAATAGCGAGTACTGGTATGACCTTTTTCTCCAGTACACCTGCCTGCTCGAGCGGGGCTACAGCCGCGATGACATCCATGTGCTGTATGGGGATGGATCCGACTTCACCAGCGGCATCCCGAACTACCGGAACCCGGGCCCCGAACCGATCACGGACTACGACAACCACAAGCAGACCCTGCACGACGTGCTCGCCGCCCTCGGCTCCCAGATGACCTCCGACGACCAGCTCTATGTCTGGTGGTTGGGCCACGGGAGCAACGCCAGCGGATACCTCACCATGTATATCCAGCATCTGGTGGGCGGAACGGAAACGATCACGGATGCGGAGTTCGCCAGCTACATGGCGCAGATCCCGAATTACCGCCTGCGCGTCTTCTCCATCATGACCTGCTACAGCGGGGGCATCATCGACGACCTCCAGGGGCCGACCTCGATTGTCATGACCTCGTCGAGGTCCGACCAGACCTCCTACTCGGATGATCTGTGCGACAACATCCACACGGAGTTTCACTACTTCGAGACCTGCGCCTACGACTGGGACACGCCCTTCGGTCTGTGCGGGCCCGTCGATGCGGACAGCGACGACAACGAAATGGTCTCCTTCGCGGAGGCCTTCGTCTACGCCGATGAGGGCACCCAGATGTCCACGCCTCAGCTCAGCGACCCCGGGGGCCTCGCGCCCGACAGCTATCTGGCGGTCAACGGGGCTGCGGGCGGGCTCGTGTATGTTTCCAAGGAGCTGTCCGACGATGCGCTGGGTAGCTCGAGCGGAAACGGCGATGGCCAGGTCAATCCCGGCGAGACGATCGAGCTGTGGATCACGGTGCGCAACTCCGGCACGACCGCAGCGACCCAGGTGAGCGGGGTCCTCTCCAGTGCGAGCCCCTACGTCGCCATCCCGAGCGCGGCAAGCGTCTGGCCGGACATCTCGGGCGGTGGCGAGGCGGCCAACGTCGAGCCCTTCTGCGTGACCGTTGCGGGCCAGGCCCCGGATGGAACGAACCTGCCCTTCCTGCTCAGGATCACCCACGGCCGAGAGCAGGTCGACATGGGGGTGAACCTCCTCGTGCACGCGCCCGTGCTCGGCTACGGCAGCCATTGGATGAACGACGCGCCGCCCTTGGGCAACGGCAACGGCCAGCCCGAACCGGGTGAGACGCTGGACCTGGGGGTCACCGTGCGCAACGCGGGGAGTCAGGACGCGGAGAACGTCGTGGGCACGCTCACCTCGACGAATCCGAATCTCGTGGTGCTCGCCGGCGCCGGGGCAGCGGCCATCATTGGGGCGGGGCAAACGGGCGCGCTGGAGCCGCCTTTCCGGATCGCCCTCTCCCCGGCGGCTCAAGTGGGGGAGATGCTCCCGCTGACCCTCTCGTTCGAAGCCGGGTTCGGCTACCAGGCCACGGGCGAGCTCCGACTCCAGGTGGGAGCGGTCTACTGCGATGACGTCGAGACCGACATGGGATGGAGTCTCTCCGAGCCGGACGATGACGCCACGACGGGCCGCTGGGTGCGGGTCGATCCGAACGGGACCTTCACCAATGGCCTGCCGGTCCAGCCGGAGGACGACCACACGCCCGACCCGGGTGTCTTCTGCTTCGTGACCGGTCAGGGAGAGCCGGGCGGCGCAGCCAGCGCGGGCGACGTCGATGGCGGCAAGACGACCCTGACGACACCCACCTTCGACCTCTCCAACGTCCCGGTGCCGAGCCTCGAGTACTGGCGCTGGTACACGGACGACCTCGGCAACAACCCCAACGATGATGTGTGGGTTGTCCAGATCTCCAACGACGGCGGCAGCAGCTGGATCGATCTCGAACGGACGCAGGTGTCATCGAATTCCTGGCAGTTCAAGCAGTTTGCCGTGGACGAGTACATCACGCCCACCTCGACCGTGAGCGTGCGCTTCGTGGCCGCCGATCGGGCCGGAGGCTCGCTGCTCGAGGCGGCGGTCGATGACCTGCGGATCGTGAGCACCTTGGACATCACCGGTGTGACGGGGACGATTCCCGAGCGGGTCCTGGCCCTGTCCCTGCCCCGGCCGAATCCCGCCGCCGGTGTGGCGCTGGTTCGCTTCGAGCTGCCCGGCCCGCGCCAGGTCGCGCTCGAGGTCTACGGCGTGGACGGACGCCGGGTCGCCACCCTGGCCCGCGGTCTGCTGCCGGGCGGCAGCTACGCCCGCGAGTGGAACGGGCGCACCGATCAGGGCCTGACGCTGGCCTCGGGGATCTACTTCGTGCGGCTGCGCGCAGACGGGGAGGAGCTCACCCGGTCGCTCACGTTTGTTCGTTGATGCAGGGGTCGGGCCACGGTCCTCGGGCCGCGCTTCCTCAGCCCTCCGCGGCTAGAGCACCTGGCCCGTCACCCGCACGACGTCGATGAAGAGGTAGTTCATCCTTCCGATGAGCAGAGAGACGCGCCCCATCACCGTGTAGCCGAAGGCCGCGCCGAAGCCGAGCATCAGGAACCAGATGCCCAGGCGCGAGGCCGCGCCCACCACCCCGCGGTGTTCCATCGAGAAGTAGAAGTAGATCAGCACCGTCAGCACCCCGAGAATCATCACCAGGTTGTCGATCGGCGTCATGCTCCCGCCGATGGGGTGCACGATGGTGGAGCCGACCTGTGGGACCACCTCGCCGTGGATCTTCTGGACCATGTTGATGCCGACGAAGTAGGCGATGTAGACCGCCAGCGACAGGCGCGAGAGCCACGCGATCCGCGGGACGTAGCGCGTGTAGAGATTGAGCCCGAGGAAGAGCGGAATCAGGAGATGGGCGTTGGTGCCGAAGTCGCCGAACAGCGGCCGCAGGAGATTGGGCCCCAGGGTATTGGCCGACACGGTGCCGATGTAGTAGCCGAGGGAGACCCCCGCGAAGAGGCTTTCGGCGAAGCGGAAGAACGGATTGTCCTTGTACAGGAAGCTGAAGATGCACAGCGTGAGGAACGCTCCGATCCAGGTCCCGATCGCTTGCGTCATGCGCTCCTCCTGCCCAGCCCGCGGTCGCGCCGCAGGATCAGAAAGTAGACCACGTTGCCGAAGAGGATGAAGGCCATGATGATGGCGTGGTCGACCGTCTGCGCGTCCATGCCGCGCATGGCGTTGTAGACGCCCGCCCGGCTGTAGACCGGCCGGAGCGTTTCGTACTTGCCCATGATCAGCGCTTCGTACTCGGACGCCCCCTTCAGCCCGCCCAGGAGCCCGATGATCTGGTGCGCGTCGTAGAAGGCGTAGAACTTGGGTGCTGAGACCGCGGTGCAGCCGATGGCGACGGGGACGTGGTACTGCGCGTTGACCAGGTTGGCCCAGTAGTCGCCGATGATGTTGGTGGCGAAGCTGATCACGAGGTCCACGTCCTCGAAGTTGTGGACGCGCTGCATCAGGGGCAGCTCCCGGAGCGGCGTGCCGCGATCGTCGCGGGGAAAGACGTTGGCGATGCTGACACCCATCTGCTTCATCGCCGCCTGGGCGCCGTCCTTGTAGCCGAGCAGCACGTAGTCGCGGCCGTACTCAAGCTCGGGGAACTCCGCGGCGACGGTCGCCAGGGCCTCGCCCGCCATGGTGATGCCGCCGACGGGGAAGAGGGCGAGCGCGACCACCTTGACCCCGCGCGTGAAGCAGTGGCGCAGCGCGGCCTCGGCCATGGGCGTGTTCTCGGGCGCGGTGGTGGGGCCGTAGTCGAAGGAGATCATCACCACGTGCTCGGGCCCCAGGCCCTCGACCTTCTCGAACAGCGCCTCGACGGGTTCCGTCGTCGTGACGCGGAATCCGATTGGCAGCAGCACCGGCAGGATCGTGCCGATCGCGATCATCAGGTAGACAATCCGCCGGTCGAGATGGACCAGGCTCTCCAGCTTCACGCGGTACCCCCTGTGGCCATGGGACGGCTTACTCCTTCGCGCCCAGGTAGGAGCGCTCGATGCCCAGGATCACGCGCAGCGACATGCTCGCCGCCCCCAGGGCGGCCCCGATGATGATCCCGCGCTGGGCGGCCGCGTTGGGCACCGCCATGATCCAGTCGGTCAGCCGCGGCAGCCAGCGCTCCCCGCCCCGGATCCAGGAGAAGGCGTACTCGCCGAGCGGCGTGCGGCCCAGCATCACCAGGAACGCGGCGATCATCAGGATCGTCGCCTCGACGTTGCGCACGCGGAAGGCGCGGAAGGCGGCCGAGGCGATGTAGAAGGCGAGCAGACTGAACATTGCCGCCTGCAGTGGACTGAAGAAGCTGCGCGTCATCCAGTAGAAGGGCGTCGCCACCCCGTCGGGTCCGGTCAGCAGTCCCTGGAACGGGCCCACCCGCACCGCGCTCAGGATCCCCATCGCGCCCATCACGAAGAGGCCGGCCAGCAGGCTGACCGCGAACGGCCAACCGGGCTTGCGCTTTTCGATCTTGCGGACGTTGCTCTGCGTGACATTGACGACGCCCAGCAACAGCGCGAAACCGGCGATGATCACCATGTACTGCTCGACCTTGTCGCGCACGAAGGAGACGCCCGGAACCTTCTCGGTGAAGAAGAAGGTCACGATCGGGACGATTCCCACGCAGAAAGTTAGGATCAACGGCAACCGGATCTTCCAGAACACGGCGTGCTTCTCCTTCCTCCTAGCCCCTGCCGAGCGTCATGAACGCCTTGAGCCAGTGCACCCCGCAGGCCTCCAGGACGACGCCCGCCACGATGTACACGATCAGCCCGGCCTTGATGAAGTCCTGGCCCTTGATGCTGCCGAGCATGGCCGGCTCGCGCGACAGGTAGGCCCCGGCCGCGTACAGCTCCTCGCCCATGAGCGTGTAGTCGCAGACCACCGCGAAGAAGGGGAGCTGGGCGACCTCGGCCGTGCCGGAGATCTGGATCGCGCCCGTGGTCTGGCCGGTCTCGGCCAGCAGCAGCGACTCGGCCTGGTAGGCGCCGATCAGGAAGTTCGCGGCCGGCCGCTCGCGCACCATCATCCCGGTCACCGACGCGGTGTAGGCAAACTGGTCGTAGGTGATGTACTGGACGATCTCCCCGGTGAAGAGGTCCGGACGTCCGGCTTGGAGGTAGGCCTCCTGCACCGTCTCGCGCGCGGCCGCGAAGGTGAGCGGGTCGCGATTGGGCACGCAGAGATCGGCGCCGTAGCGCGCGGTCAGCGTGGCCACGTGGCGCATCACCGCCAGGCTGGCGATCGTCTGGATGTCGTCCACGCTGTAGGCGCCGGGCAAGTAGAAGACCTTGCGGCCCAGCTCGGTCGCGCGCCCGACCGCCTCCTCCATGGCCTGGATGCCGGCGATCTGACGGATGAACATCCCGCGCCCCTGGCGCGAGAGCCGGATCATCACGAGGACCACGACGGAGAAGGCCAGCAGCAGCACCAGTGGGGCACCGACCCGGCTGGGGTCGTACCAGGTTTCGGGCGTCATCCTCTGCTCCTGTCGAAGGGTGGGGGCGCCCGATCGGGAGAGCCCGCGGGCCGGTCTCGGCATCCTACCCGCGACGGGCCCCAAGGCTCAAGCCCCGGCCGGCAACCCCAAGTGGGGTTCAGGACGAGGCCAGCAGCCGCACCAGCGCGACCACCTCGGCGGGGTCGCGCGCCACGCGCACGAGCGGCGAGGTCCGGCCGTCCGGGCTCTCGCAGCGCCATGAGTCGAGCAGCACCACCGGTTTGCCGTTCTGAATCGCCAGCGCGATCTCCGAGAGGGTGCCGTAGGCGCCGTCGATCGCGACCACCACGCGCGCGGAGAGGACGTTCACCAGGTTCCGCGCGTGTGAGATGCCGGTGAAGATCGGGATGTCGATGTACGGGTTGGGCGGGCTCTGCGCGGCGTTGCTGCCGGGCAGGATCCCGATCGTGAGTCCGCCGGCCTCGCGAGCGCCCCGCGCGGCGCCCTCCATCACGCCGGTTCCCCCGCCGCACAGGAGCGTGTAGCCGGCCTCGGCCAGCAGCCGCCCCACCGTACGGGCCTTCTCGTACGTCTGCGCGTCACAGACGGACGAGCCCATCACGCCGATGACCACGCGCATCAGCCTTCCCCCCGCGCGCCGGGGGCGGCCGCCTGCCCCGACCCCGGCGTCGCCCGCTGGCTCGGCGCGCGGCCGAGCTGCCGCTCGATGAGCGCGATGTGATCGCGCGCCAGGCGATCGTCGGGACGCGCGCGCGCCGCCGCCTGCCAGTGGGGCAGCGCACCCTCGAAGTCCCCCCGGCGTTCCAGCAGCATCGCGAGCTGCGCGTTGGCCGTGTGGTGATCCGGGCTCAGGCGCAAGGCTTCCTCGAAGAGCTGGGCGGCCCGGTCGAGGTCGTTGGCATCCTTGTACAACATGCCCAGGTTGACGCGCAGGCCGGCGTGACCCGGGTGGAGCCGCAGTCCTTCCTCGAGCAGGCTCGTCGCCCGCGCGCGGTCGTTCAGCTCGCGGAAGATGAGCGCCAGACTCATGCGCGCCTCGACCTGCTTCGGGTCGAGGGCCAGCGCCTGCTCCAACATCGCGCGCGCGGCGTCGGTCTTGTTCTGGCGCAGGTAGCCGATGCCGAGCCGCAGGTAGGGCTCGGGTTCCTGCGGTGCCCCGGCGATCATCGCCAGCAGCTCCCGCTCGGCCCGCTCGCCGTCACCGCTGATGCCGAAGTACTCCGCCAGGGCCTCGTGATCGCGCACGGCGAAGACGCCCCCGGGCTCGTCGATGCCCACGTAGCCCAGCGAGCGCAGCCGCGCGCGCTCGCCTTCCGTCAGACCGCTGTAGTCAGGGCGCTGCGCCGCGCGGTCGCGCGCCCAGGCCGCGTCCTCGAAGGTCGAGATGCGCGAGGCCTCGGGGAAGTCCTCGACCAGCATCTCGGTCAGCACCCGCCCGCCCATGTCCTGCGCGACCGGCAGCCCGAGCAGCGCCAGCATCGTCGGGGTGATGTCGAAGACGCTGGCCCGATTGGAGATGGCCGCCGGGCTCTGCTCGCCCGTGCGGCGGCGGACGGACGGACCCTTCATCACCAGGATGCCGTCCGGTCGATGGGCCCGGGAGGCCACGCGATGGTCGATGGGGCGCAGCTCGCTCGTGGGGTGCTCGGACTCGGTTCGATAGCCGTAGGCCGAGATGACCATGACGGTCGTGGTCTCGTCGGTCAGCGCGAGGAGCTGGCCGAGCAGCTCGTCCTGGAGCCTGTAGATCTCGCGCAGCGTCCGACCGAGCTTGCGCTGCAGCTCGCTGGCCGTCGAGTCCGGCGCCGGCGCCGCGTAGCGGGCATACAGGTGGCAAGCCGCGTCGATGCCGTCGAAGCAGACCGCGAGCACGTCGGGCTGATCGCGGCGCTGCACGAAGCGCGCGAGCTCGGCCGCCGTGCGCATGCCCTGGTAGATGCGCCGGAACTGCCCAATGGGATCGGTCGGGTCCTGATCGGAGGCGGCCGCGTACTCCTCGGCCGACACGTCCATGGATCGCTGCGCCTCGGCGCGGGAGGGTGGCTTCACGCGGTCGCGCCGGTGCAGGAGCTGCTGGCTGCGCTCGGCGGGGTAGACCACCCCCTCGGCGAGCTGGCCCGGGGCGACGAAGGGATGACCGAGCAGCCGGTCGGAGACGATGACGCCCGGGACCGCCTCGGCCGGGCTGGTGGCCCACCAGCCGATCAACCCCACGCTCAGCTCGTGGTCGGCCAGGATGTTCCAGAAGGCCTTGCTCCGCCGCAGCCCGCTGGCGATCACAATCGGCTGCCCCGTGCGTGGGTCGGGGATCGTGAACCCGAGCACGCCATGCTGATCAGGGGCTTTGCCGGTCGCGATGGTCGTCCAGCCAACCGGGGGCGTCAGGGGCGGCACGCCCCAGAGGGGGCCGTGCGCGCCCTCCTGGATCAGATGGGTCAGATGCGGCAGGTCGCCTTCGGCCAGCATCGGCCTGATCGTGCGCCAGTCGGCGCCGTCGATGCCCACCAGCAGGATCCGCGGGGGGCGGGGGTGCGACCAGGGTCGCACCACGAGGAGCCCCGCGGCGACCGCCACCACGAGGAGACCCAACGCGACCCAGACCAGCGCGCGGCCGCGCCGGCTCTCGTTGCCTCCGATCGCGCGGCGACCGGGATCCAGCGCGCCCATGAGCACGCCTCCTTGCGTGATGTGGCTACAGAAGCAGCGTTCCGACCAATCCGAGCAGGAGCAGGAGGCCGAAGGCCATCTGGAGCTGGGCTGTGCGCATGTCGAGGTTGACCACGCCGCCCTGGCGCTGGCCCGACGCGCCGCCGCTCGCCGCGACGCTGAGGCCGGTGCCGCGACCCGAAAAGAGCTGCCGCACCGCCTTGATCGCCAGGGGCGCGCTGAGCAGCGCCAAGAGGGCGGCGGGGACCACCCAGCGCAAGGCCGCCATCGCGATCAGCAGGGCGTAGGCCAGGGCAACCAGGACCACGTAGAGCGTGCGGGCCCCCGCGGGGCCCAGCAGCATCGCGACCGTCCGGACGGCGGCCGCGTGGTCGGACTCGATGTCCCGCAGGTTGTTCGCATGCAGGATGGCCCAGATCAAGAGCCCGACCGGCAGGCTGTAGAACACCGGGGGCCAGGCCAGGCGGCCGGTCTGGATCGCGTAGCCCCCGACCGTGACGCCCACGCCGAAGCTCAGGAAGACGGAGAAATCGCCCAGCGCCTTGTACTTGAATTCGGTGGGCGAAGCCGTGTACCCGACGCCCAAGAGCAGGCCCAGGGCGAGAAGCGGGATCAGGACCGGGCCCACCCTTGCCAGGAAGTAGATCCCGATGAGCGCGGCGAGTCCCCAGCAGACGATCCCCTCGACCAGCACCTCCCGCGGGGTCATGCGCCCGCTGACGATCATGCCGCGCGAGGTGCCCTCGAGGTCGAGCCGGTCGACCCCTTTGCGGAAGTCGAAGTAGTCATTCAACAGGTTGGCGCCTGCATGCGCACAGGCCGCCGCGATGACGGTCAGGACGTAATGCGCCACGTTCAGGCGCACGCCCGCGTGGATCACCGCCACCAATCCGCCCAGCAGGGCGGGAATGACCGACGCCGGAAACGCGAAGGGCAGCCGCGTCGCCATCCACCACGAGTGCCAACGACTCATCTGTTCCCACCTCCTCTCGGGGCGTCCAGCCTAGCCGGTGACTCGGGGACAGGTCAACGTGCCGCGGCGGCCGGGCCGGGCGAGCGACCCCCCTGGCCCATCCCCGGCGCAGCGCCGTGTTAGAATCAAAACGCCCGCCTCGAGCACGGGGCTACCGCGCGGCGTCGCGGGGCGGCATCCCGGAGATGGAGATCCGAGAAAGGGGGACAGCATGCAGCGCAACACGAACCGCGGGCACCGGATCACCGGGGCGATCGCAGCCCTGGTGGCTCTCGGCCTCGCCGCGGCATCGGGCGTCCGGGCCGAACAGCTCGTCGTGGAGGTCACGGACGGCCAGACCGGCCACGCGCTGGTCGGGGCTTTCGTGCTGGTGGGCCCGGCAGCGGGCGTCCCCTTCGCGGGCAACTACGGTTGGACCGACTCCCAGGGCCTCATCGCCTTCGATGACCCGGGCCTGGTCGGGCCACAGACGGTGACGGCCGCGCTGGAGACCTACGGCCACACGACGGTCTACCAGTCCGCGATCGGGTCGATCGGGCTGCCGCTCTTCCCGGCGGTGCTCGACTCGACCATGGGGGGCACCAAGACGCACGTCGAGGGCACGGTGACCGCCATCGCCACGACCAACAACGACGGCAACCTCGACGCGGCCCTCATCCTGCCGGCGGTCACCATCAGCGACTTCGCGCTCGGCGACCGCCTGCCCTTCAGCTTCGGCCTCGAGACGATCACGCTGCCGATCATCGGGGCACTCGAGCTGCCGGAGAACGCCTACGCGCCGGACCAGGTCGAGTTTCTCTTCTATCATTTCTCCAAGTCGCCCTGGCGCATCGACGTGGCCGGGCAGCGCGCCACGACCTTCGTCTCCGTGGCCGGACGCATCTCGATCGAGGCGCTCCTCGCCGGCGCCACGCTCGAGGACGTCGAGATCCGCGAGGCCGGCGTGGAACGCGACATCTTCGTGGCCGGGCCGATGAACCTCGCGATCAACTCCGACCTCGACCTGACCCGCAACCTCACGACCGCCTTCAGCGGCGTGCCCGCCGGCGCGCGGATCGAGGCGGTCTCGGGGGCGCGCATCCCCAGCGGCGGGCGGGAGGTGATCGTCTCCTACGCCGCCAACGAGGCGGGCATCGACACGGTCTCCTCCTTCGTCCTGGCGTCGCGGTTGCCGGGCGGCGACATGAGCGACGCGGTCAACGTGGCCATCGGACGCTACGGCGACAGCTCGGGCGAGAATCGCTTCAGCGCCTGCATCGTCGAGCGCGATGGCTTCGCGCTGCCGCACACCGAGACGTTCCAGACCTGGATGCAGATCCCCGAGCTGGAGCAGGTCGGGCGCACGCTCGCCTGGACCGATCCCACGGCACCGGGCATCAGCCCCGCGCCGACCTGGACGCGGTCGGTGATCGGCCTGCGGCCGCTCGCGGGCGCACCCGGCGTGGTGACCGCGGCCTGGCGCATCTACGCGCCCACCGGTGGCGCCGGTCAGATCGAGCTGCCGGTGCTGCCCGCGGCCGCGCCGGGTCCACCCACAGGCGTGCCCGACCCCGCGCAGACGCCCGAAGCCGATCAGCTCTACTGGGACTTCCACGCCGCCAACCCGCCCGGCGGGGCCGGGCAGGTCGCGGCGGGGTTTTTGGAGGGGGCGACCCATTGGGCGCAGCGATGGGTGGCGATCGACATCGCGCCCACCGCGGCGCGGGGGCGGCACCTCCCGGCCGAGACCGTCCTCGCGCTGCGCGCGGCCCCCAATCCGACGCCCGGCGGCACCACGCTGGTATGGCAGACCGGGCTCGCGGGCCCGGCGTGGCTGGAGGTCCTCGCGCTCGACGGCCGGCTCGTCCACCGCGCGCCCGTGGCCCTCGAGCGCGGCCTGGTGGGGTGGGATGGCCGGGCGGCCGGCGGCCCGACGCCCTCGGGCTGCTACTGGGTCGTGATCCGCCGGGACGGCCGCGTCCTGGGCCGCGCGCCCCTGGTGCGCATCGAGTGATCCACGCGCTTGACCAAGACGCGGTCGTTCCGTACACTACTCTGTTCGCTTGATGCCCCAGCGCCCCGGGTCCCTTCCCGCGGGGGCGATCCGCCGCCCGCGGTCCGGGGCCACAGACCACAGGGAGAAGATCGCATGGCAGCGCAAGCCACGCCGAAGAAGCCGGCGGCGAAGACGCGCGGGCTGGTCAAGGTCCGCGAGGCTGAGTGCAAGGGGTGCGGATGCTGCGTGGCGGACTGCCCGCGCGAGGTCCTGCGCCTCTCCACCCGGTTGAACCAGATGGGATACCACCCCGCCGAGTACATCGGGGAGGGGTGCATCGCGTGCGGCATCTGCTTCTATGCGTGCCCCGAGCCGGGGGCGATCACCGTCTACACGCTGGAAGAGGGCGAGTAGGAGCCGCGCGACCGGGAGGCACCGGCGCGCGACAAGGGGAGGGCTCGATGGCCAAGGTTCTCTTGAAGGGCAACGAGGCGGTGGTCCGGGGGGCGATCCTGGCCGGGTGCCGCATCTACTTCGGCTACCCGATCACGCCGGCCAGCGAGATCGCCGAGACGGCCGCCCAGTACATTCCCCTGGTCGGCGGCCAGTTCCTGCAGGCCGAGAGCGAGGTCTCGGCGATCAACATGGTCTACGGGGCGGCCGGCGCCGGCGTGCGGGTGATGACCGCCTCCTCCGGGCCCGGGATCAGCCTCAAGCAGGAAGGCGTCTCGTACATGTGCGGCGCCGAGCTGCCCTGCCTGATCGTCTCGGTCGATCGCGGCGGCCCGGGCCTCGGCAACATCGCCCCCGAACAGGGGGACTACCACCAGGTCGTCTGGGGCGGGGGACACGGGAACTACCACTGCATCGTTCTGGCGCCCGCCTCGGTGCAAGAGATGAGCGACCTGGCCATCCTGGCCTTCGAGCTGGCGGACAAGTACCGCAACCCCGTCTACATCCTCACCGACGGCGCGATCGGTCAGATGAAGGAGCCGGTCGAGTTCCCCGACCACGTCCCGCCGCTGTCGGCCAAGCCCTGGAGCCTGAGCGCGGGGGCCAAGTCCAACCAGAACCTGATCTCCTCGATCTTCCTGGACGGTGACGATCTCGAGGCCCACAACCGCCATCTCCAGGAGAAATACGCGCAGGTCGCCGCCACGGAGGTGCGCTACGAGGAGTACCGGGTCGACGACGCCGAGGTGGTGACGCTTGGCTTCGGAATCGTCGCCCGCATCCTGCGCTCGGCGGTCGACGTCCTGCGCAAGGAAGGGCACAAGGTGGGGCTGCTGCGACCCATCACGCTCTGGCCCTTCCCGGAGAAGCGCCTGGCCGAGCTGGCCGACAGCGCGCGCGTGCGATGTTTCATCACCTCGGAGCTGAACGACGGGCAGATGGTCAAGGACGTGCGGCTGGCGGTCCTGGGGCGCAAGCCGGTCGAGATGTACAACCGCATGGGCGGGAACATCCATTCCGTCAACGAGATGGTCGCGGCGATCCGCAAGCTGGCCGGCCTCAAGGGCGCTGCCCGCGAGCGGCAGTTGCAGGCGTAGGGGGTAATGATGCAGGTCAAGTTCCAGAAGTCGAAGACCTTCTGCGACATCTACGAGCGCAAGCCGGGATCGGAGAAGACCGTCACCCACTACTGCCCGGGCTGCGGTCACGGCAACATCCACAAGATGATTGCCGAAGCGATCGAGGACCTCGGCTTGAAGGACCGGCTCGCTTTCGTGAGCCCCGTGGGTTGCAGCGTGTTTGCCTACTACTATTTCGACCTCTGCAACATCCAGGCGGCGCACGGCCGGGCGCCCGCGGTCGCGACCGGCGTCAAGCGCTCCCGGCCCGACATGATCGCGATCTCTTACCAGGGCGACGGCGATCTGGCGGCCATCGGCACGGCCGAGATCGTGCACGCCGCCAACCGCGGCGAGAACCTGACGGTGATCTTCGTCAACAATGCCATCTACGGCATGACCGGCGGGCAGATGGCGCCGACGACGCTCGAGGGTCAGAAGACGACCACGACGCCCTACGGCCGCAATCCGGCCAACGAGGGGTATCCGGTCAAGGTGGCCGAGCTGATCAACGCGGTCCAGGCCCCGGTTTACATCGAGCGCGTCTCGCTCCAGAGCCCTGCCCACAACGCCAAGGCCCGCAAGGCCATCCGCAAGGCGATTCAGTACCAGGCCGAGGGCAAGGGCTTCTCCCTGGTCGAGGTGCTCTCGCCGTGCCCCACCGGCTGGGGGGTCAACCCGCCCGCCGAGGGGCGCAAGTGGATCAAGGAGCACATGGAACCGGTCTTCCCGCTCGGTTGCCTGCGGGACCGGGGGGCCGAGGTCGAGCCGCGGCCGCTCGAGCCGCGCAAGGAGATCACCAAGGGCGTTCACGAGATCATCGACGTTCCGCCCCCCAGCGCCGAAGGCGGCGATGGGCGCCCGATCACCATGAGTCATGTGCCGGAGAAGTATCGCGACCCGGAGATCAAGATCGCCGGCTTCGGCGGCCAGGGCGTGCTCCTGCTGGGGATCGGCCTGGCCAGCGTGGGGATGGAGCTCGGCTACCATGTCTCCTGGCTGCCGTCCTACGGGCCGGAGATGCGCGGCGGAACGGCCAACTGCAGCGTCAAGGTCGCCGTCAGTCAGATCGGCTCGCCCATCGTGGCGGACATGGACATCCTGGTGGCCTTCAACCTGCCTTCTCTGGCCAAGTTCGAGAAGGACGTCCGCCCGGGGGGCACGATCTTCTACAACAGCTCCATCATTGACCAGAAACCCGAACGGACGGATATTGACGCCGTGGCGGTGCCGGCGACCGAGCTGGCCGACGAGCTGGGCAACACCAAGGCCGCCAACATGGTCATGTTCGGCGCCATCGCTGCCAAGACAGGTCTGTTCAAGGTCGATGAGGTCGTCTCCCATCTGGAGGGCTTCATCGCCAAGCGGAAGCTGATTCCACTCAATGAACAGGCGGTCAGGAGAGGGGCGCAGTTCATCTCGGAGCGGGGTTGATCTCCTCCTGACGCCTCCAGGGAAGGGGGTGACTCGGGGTGACGGGCCCGAGAATCTTGGTGGTCGAGGAGCATCCCGTGCTCAGAAGCGGCTACGAGCGGGCGCTCCGCGACGAAGGCTATGAGGTCGTATCGGCCGGCACCACCCGCGGGCTGGTCGAGCTGGCCCGGCAGTGCTGCCCGGACTGCGTGGTGATCGATCCAGATTCCGACGGTGGCAAGGGGATGACGGCGGCCTTGCGACTGCTCGAGGAAGGGCTGCTCGCCTCGCTGGTCTTCAACACCTCACGACCCTACAGCATGGAATCCGACTTCACGACGTGGGTCGCCGACGCCTACGCTGTGCGCTCCCAGGGCGTGGAGGGGTTGCTGCGGGCGGTGCAGCAGGCGATCCCCCGGGCGGTGGCCAACTCCTGAGCCGCTCGACCGCGGGAGCAATTCCCCCCAGGACTACGTGCTCGCGATGATCTTCTCGCGCATGATCAGGTGTCGCTCGAGCCGCCCCAGATCCTCGTCCAGGGCCCGGAAGAAGGCTCGGGCGGTGCGCGGTGCCGGGGTCACGCTGAGGCAGGCGCGCTCGAGGTATGCTTCCGCCCCGGAGAGATCCTCCAGGATGAGCAGGTCGGCCTCGAGGATCTGCTCGATCTGTTGTACCCCGAGCGAATCGCAGGTGAAGAACTCGCGCGAGGCGTAGGGCGCGTACCGCACGGCCTCGGAGATCGTCTGCAGTCGCAGCTGCCGGCGCTCGAGCTGCTCGAGCTGGGCTCCAGCTTCCTCCTCGGCC
>CAZDKK010000078.1:0-20696 GCA_964506245.1 uncultured bacterium
GCGGCCGGCGCGGGGCTCGCGCGGGGTCTTGGCAGGTGTCACGTGCAGGTCTCCCTTCGAGGCTTCCTCACCGGTCGGCCTCATTGCCGCGCGCGCGGCGCCCCGGGCACCGCCGCCGGACCGAGGTCCACGCCGCCCACCCGAGCCTCGGAGCGGATGCGCGCGAGGATCGGATCCAGCACCTCCGGCCCCGGCGGGTAGTGCAGCCCCTCGGTGTCGAGTTCCACCACCGGGCACGCGCGCCGGATCCGCGGCAGCCATTCGCGGTAGGCACCCTCGAGCTGGTCCAGATAGCGCGCATCGATGACCTGCTCGCAGGCGCGCCCTCGCTCGGCGATGCGCCGCAGCAGGGTCGGGGTCGTGGCCTGCAGATGGATCAGCAGGGCGGGGCGGGCCAGCAGGTCGACCATCTCGCGGAAGAGCGCCAGGTAGCTCTCGTAGTCTTGGCGCTCCATCTCGCCCCGCTCGTACAGAACGCGGGCGAAGACCTCGCCGTCCTCGTAGATCGTGCGGTCCTGGACGAACGGGCGGCCCTGCCCGTTCATCGCCTTCTGGGCCCGGAAGCGCTCCGCGAGGAAGTAGATCTGCAGGTGAAAGGCCCAGCGCCGCATGTCCCGGTAGAACATCTCGAGGTAGGGATTGCGCGACACCGGTTCGTAGTAGACGTCGAGCCCGGTCTGCGCGCCGATCCGCTCGGCGAAGAGCGACTTGCCCACGCCGATGTTGCCGCACAGCGCCACGAAGAAGGCCTGGTGGGTGCGGCGCTTGTTCATCCCCTGCCCCTCTCCGCTGCCCGGCGCGGCACCCGGCGCCCCCTAGCTACGTTCCAGCCCGCGGCGCTCCTCATCGACGCGGCGCCGGTCCTCCTCCTCCATCACCGCCACGCAGCGCAGCTCACGGAAGTGCTCGGCGTAGTCGAGCCCATAGCCGATCACGAATTCGTCCCCGATCTCGAACCCGCAGTAGTCCAGGTAGATCTGCCGCTCGCGCGGGACCTCCTTGGCCAGCAGGGTGGCAATGGCAAGGCTGCGCGGATTGCGCGACAGGAGGTTCTTGCGCAGATACGACAGCGACAGCCCGCTGTCGATGATGTCCTCGATGACCAGCACGTCCCGCCCCGTGACATCGCGGTCGAGATCCTTCAACATCCGGACGGTTCCGGAGGAAGAGACCCCCGAGGCATAGCTCGAGATGGAGATGAAGTCGACCTCGTGGTCGATGTCGAGGTGGCGCATCAGATCGGCCATGAAGTAGATCGAGCCCTTGAGGATCCCGACCAGCACGGGGGTCTTGCCCAGGAAGTCCCGAGCGATCTCCCGTCCCATCTCGGCCACCCGCTGCCGGATCTGCTCTTCCGTCAACAGAACGCGCATCCGACCTCCCCCACCGCCCAGGGCCACCCCGGACCAGCCGGACATGGGCCAAGGAGTATCGAGCCGGCGCCCCGGGTGTCAAGGCCCAAAGTCCAGCAGGGGTTTCCAGTTCCGCCAGATCAGGCACTCGCCGGCCGATGGATGCAAGGGGGCCGGCGCCTGCGGCCTCACCCCGGGCCGCGGAGTTTCTGCTGCACGCCGGGAGGCGTCTGCGCGATGATCAGCCCGCGCGCCGCCAGCCGGCCGTCCCGCGCGCCGCCGGCCCATCGGATGGCGGCGCGCAGCGGCCGGCCGATCTATCGACCCAGGAGGAGTCGCGCCATGGACATACCGCGCGAGCTGATCCACAAGCTGCCCAAGACCGACTTGCACGTGCATCTCGATGGATCGCTGCGCCCGGAAACCCTGCTGGAACTGGGGCGGCAACAGGCGGTCGAGCAGCCGTTCCACACGCCCGATGAGGTCCGCACCTACATGCGGGAGACGGCAGCGCACGACCTCAAGCAGTACCTGAGCGCCTTCGACCACACGCTGCGCGTGCTGCAGACGCCCGAGGCGCTGCGGCGCGTGGCGTTCGAGCTTGCCGAGGATGCGGCTCGCGAGAACGTCCGCTACATGGAGATCCGCTTCGCCCCGCCGCTCCACGAGCAGTCGGGGATGAGCTGGGAGCGCGGCGTGCAGGCGGTGCTCGACGGGCTGCGCGACGGCGAGGATCGCTACGTCCTGCGCACCGGGGTGATCCTGACGGGCATTCGCAGCATGACGCCCGACATGAGCCTGCGGCTGGCCGAGCTGACGGTGTCTTTCAAACACAACGGCGTGGTCGGTTTCGACCTGGCGGGCGAGGAGGCCCACTACCCGGCCAAGGACCACCGCGAGGCCTTCTACGTGATCCGCAATCACAACGTGAACGGCACCGTCCACGCGGGCGAGGGCTTCGGCCCGCCCTCGATCCATCAGGCCCTGCACTACTGCGGCGCGCACCGGGTCGGCCACGGAACGCTCCTGTGGCAGGATCGCGAGCTGATGAACTACGTCAATGACCACCGCATCCCGCTGGAGATGTGCCTGACGAGCAACGTGCAGACCGGGGCAGCGCGCGACCTGCTCAGCCACCCGTTCCGCAGCTACCTGAACGCGGGCATTCGCGTGACGATCAACACCGACAACCGGCTCGTTTCGGACACCACGGTGACCAACGAGCTGGACCTCGCCTGCCGGACCTTCCAGCTCAGCATCTACGATCTGCGGGGGCTCCTGATCAGCGGCTTCAAGAGCGCGTTCCTGCCCCATCAGGACAAGGTCACGCTCCTGCGCGGCGCGATCGACGAGATGGACCGGCTGTTCGAGGCCTACTTCCCGGGCACCTACCGCCGGCTGCGGTCCTTCCTCTAGGCCGTGGAGCCGGCGTGCACCGCACCGCACAGCGGCGCACGCCGGCTTCCGGGTGCCCGGCCATCAGCGGATCAGGAGCACCTTGCGCTGATCGGTGAATCCGCGGCCGCCCGCGCCGGCGCTCGCCTCGAGCCGCAGCAGGTAGACGCCGGCGGCCAGCGGCCCGGGCTCGAACGCGACCGTGTGCGGCCCAGCCGCCTGGTGTTCCTGCACCAGGAGCCCCACCTGCCGCCCGAGCACATCGAAGAGGCCGAGCCGCACCTCGGATGCCCCGGGCAGCTCGTAGCGCAGCGTGCTGCCGGCCGTGAGGGGACTGGCCACGGCGGTGAACAGGCCGCTGGCGGCGGCCAGCTCGCCGGGTGCCCCGACCTCCGCGGTGACCTGGTTGCCGTAGAAGAGCCGCACGTCGACACACCAATCCATGAGCGTCTGGGTCTGACCCGCGTCCGTCATCAGCAGACGGATCTGGTCGACCTCGGCCGATCCCGCGATGACGGTCACGAAGCCGGTAGCGGTGCCCGAGCCGACTGGCCAGACCGGGGAGCCCGCGTAAGCCCCGGAAGGTGTGTAGCCACCGTCCGTGTAGGGCTGTGACCAGATGCGCACGCCCCCCGGCTCGGAGGTCGTGTAGGGCATCCCCGTGTTGGCATGGTGATTGAGGGTGAAGTAGGCCGGCGAGGGGGGATCGAGCTGCACCCCGCGGACCACGTCACCGGCGTAGTGGATGTTGACGGGCACGAAGTACTCGAAGAGCGTCTGCGTCTGGTCGGCGTTGGTCATCTTATAGCGGACGTGGTCAATCGTCCGTTCCCCGCTCAGGATGGTGAGGAAGGCGTCGCCCGACCCGGTGCCGGTGGGATAGAGCGGCGACCCCGAGACCCCGTAGCCGGGCGTTGGTGACCCGTTCGTGTAGGGCAGGATGAAGATGCGCACGCCTCCAGCCACATCGGTCTGGTAGTCGAAGTAGGTGTAGACCCGCTCGTTGTTGACCCGCGCGCAGGGCCAGCCCGGATCGAAGGTGATGTTGTACACCGACCCGGTTCTGAACTCATAGTGGCAAGGGACGTCGAACTGGAGCAGAGTCATGGTCTGCGCGGCATCCTTCATCTTGAAGCGGATTCGATCGACCGTCACTTCCGGCCCGTACAGGATCGTGAACCACTGGGTGCCCGATCCGCTCCCGGTCGGATGATAGGGCGAACCGCTGGCCGCGTAACCGGGCGTGGGCGAACCACTGGTGATCGGACGGGCGAAGATGAGCACGTCGCCCGGATAGTCGGTGCGGTAGTCGAAGGCGATGTCGACCCGCTGCTGATCGTACATCACGCACGAGGGCGACGCGGGGCCCATCGTGATGTTGTAGATCGCGTGGGCCCCGAAGTAGTAGAAGGCCGGCACGAAGAACTCGAGCAGCAGCACCGTCTGGTCGGCGTTGTAGATGCGGAAGCGGATCTCGTCCACCATCGCCTCCCCCGAGGTGATCGTGAAGCTCGCGCTCGCGCTCCCGCTGCCGGACGGGTAGAGCGGCGACCCCGAGGCCGAGTAATTGGGCGTCAGGGAGCCGTGGGTGCAGGGGCGCGCGAAGATCCGCACGCCGCCGGCCACGTCCACGTCGTAGTCGAAGGTGATGTTGACGTTCTGGTTCCACTGCAGGGCAGCCAGCGGGGCGGGATCGAGCTGGATGTTCGAGATGGCGATGCCCAGCGCGGGCGGCGGCAGCATCAGCGCAGCGGCGATGGCGAGCAAGGGCAACAGGCGGTTCATGAGTCCCTCCTTTTCTCGAGCACACTCGGTGCAACCATGCTGCGACGTGTGGAAGCCCGCACGCCGAGCCTCGCAGGGCGGATGCGTGCCGCGCCGCCCCGTGTGCAACACAATCAGATCGGGAACCCTTCGCCGAGCCCGGAACGACCCCGGGATGACTCTAGTCTATCCACCCCGCTGCCGCGCGGGCAAGCGGCCAGAGAGGTCAGGGGCCAGAGGGGTCAATGGCCGGGCACAGCAACGGCGGATCGCGCGCCCGAGACGGCCGAGACCGCCTCCGGGCCCTCGGCTGGAGGCCCCCGCGGCAGGTCCTAGCCTTGGCCGGCCAGTTCTTCCCAGGCGCAGTAGAGCCGGGCCAGCTCCTGTTCGACCTCCTGATACTGGCGCAGATAGAGCTCCGCTTTGGCGGGATTGGCAAAGAAATCGGGGCTGCCCATGACCTCGCTGAATCGGCGCCGGCGGTCTTCGAGCGCGGAGATCTCCTCCTCCAGCGCGGTCATCCGCCTCGAGCGGCGGCGCTCCTGGCCCGCGGCCGTGCGCGGCTCCGCCTCCGCGGCTCTCTCGGGTGCCGCGCCTGCCGGGAGCGCGCTCTGGGTGCCCCCGCTGCCGTCTCCCGGCACGCGCGCCGCGGGCAGGGGGCGCTCCGGCCGCGACGCGGCCGCCGCGCCCACCGCCGCCAGCCGTTCCTGCTCGCGTTTCCAGAGGAAGTCCTCGTAGCCCCCTGGGAACTCCCGCAGCCGCCCGCTGCCCACGTCGATCACCTGATCGGCCAGCGAGGCCACGAAATGGCGGTCGTGGGAGACGAAGACCACCGTGCCCTCGTACCGGCGCAGCGCCTCCAGCAGGACGTCCTTCGAAGCGATGTCCAGGTGGTTCGTCGGCTCGTCGAGCAGCAGGAGGTTCGACGGGCGCACCAGCAGGCGCGCCAGCGCCAGCCGGTTGCGCTCGCCGCCGCTCAGCACCCCGACCTGCTTGTCGACCTCCTCGCCGCTGAAGAGGAACGCCCCCAGCAGGCCGCGCACCTGGGGCACGAAGTCGGTCGGCGCGCTGGCCGTGACCAGCTCGAGGATCGTCTGGCGCGGATCCATCCGCTCGCCGTGATCCTGGGCGAAGAAGGCGGCCTGCAGATTGTGACCCGCCACGCGCTCGCCCGCGTCCGGTGCTTCGACGCCCGCCAGGATCCGCATCAGCGTGGACTTGCCCGCGCCGTTGGGTCCCACCAGGGCCACGCGGCTCCCGCGCAGAACGCGCAGGTCCGCGCGGTCGAGCACGACCACCTCGCCGTAGGCCTTGGACGCGTGCCGGAGCTCCATCACGATCCTGCCCGCGCGGGGTGCGGGCGGCAGCGGCACCACGATCGCCCGCTGCGGCGCCTCGGGCGCCGGCAGGCGCTCCATCTTCGCCAGCATCCGGATGCGGCTCTGCACCTGGACCGCCTTGGTGTTCTTGGCGCGAAAGCGATCGATGAAGCGCTGCACGCGGCGGATCTCGTCCTGCTGGCGCTCGTACGCCGCCCGGCGCAGCTCGAGCCTCTTGGTCCGCTCGCGCTCGAAGGCGGAGTAGTTGCCCGCGTACTCCTCGAGCTTGAGGCCGGCGATCTCGCTCACGCGCTTGACGGTCACGTCGAGGAAGTAGCGGTCGTGGGAGACGAGCACGAAGGCATAAGGGTAGTCGCGCAGGTAGCCCTCGAGCCACTCGCGTGCCTCGATATCGAGGTGATTGGTGGGCTCGTCGAGCAGCAGCATCTGCGGCCGCATGAGCAGGATCCGCGCCAGGGCGGCCCGCATCTGCCAGCCACCCGAGAGCGTCGCCAGCGGGCGATCGAACTCACGCTCCCGGAAGCCCAGTCCGGTCAGCACCGCATGGACTTGCCGATCGATGTCGTGGGCGCCGAGGATCGCCAGCCGCTCGAGGATCTCGGCCTGGCGCACGCTGAGCCGGGTCAGGCGATCGGGGGGCGCCGACCCGTCCGCCAGGTCCCGCTCCACCCCGTGCAGCTCCTCCTGCAGCGACAGGATCTCGTCGAAGCCGCGGCGCGCCTCCGCGCGCACAGTGCCCTCGCTCAGGGCAAAACCGGTCTGGGCGAGGTAGCCGATCCGCAGGTCCTTGGGGCGCTCGAGCGAGCCCTGATCGGGGGACTCGAGCCCCGCGACGATCTTCAGCAGGGTCGACTTCCCGGTTCCGTTGGCGCCGACCACGGCGACCCGGTCCCCGGGCCCGACGAACCAGTCGACGCCCCGGAAGATGGCTTGACCGCCGAAGCTCTTGCTGACCTGGGTGACACGCAGCATCTGCAGAGACTAGCGCAAGGCGCGGGCCACCCACAATGACCCGCGCCCACGCGAATGGCCTCGGGCGAGCCCGAGCGCGATGCTAGGCGGCCCGGCCCATCGGCTCTGCGCGCTTGCGCAGGCGCTCCGGCATCCAGCTCGCCGGATCGCGTTCGAGCCAGGCGGCGACTTGATCCAGCAACTCCGCCCGCCGGATGGGCTTCGACATGTAGTCGTCGCAGCCAGCCTCGAGGGTCTTCTCGGCGTCCCCTTTCATGGCCTGGGCCGTGAGCGCCAGGATGGGTACGCCGTCGAAGCTGGTGTCGCGGATCATCTGCTCGGCAGTCTTGTAGCCGTCCATGACCGGCATCATCATGTCCAGCAGAATGATGTCGGGCTTCCTGCGCCGGGCTTCTTCGAGTGCGACCTGGCCGTTGGCCACGATGGTGACCTCGTAGCCGCCACTCTCCAGGATGGCCTTGAAAACATACTGGTTGGTGGGCTCATCCTCGGCTAGCAGGACATAGGCCTTGGGCTTCTCCGGCCTGGTCATGGCAACGACTCCTCCGTCTCGCTTGTCGACGCCGCCCTGGGGTTCACGCCGCGTCCTTCAGCCGGCTGACGCCGGCGGTGGGGGCCTCCTCCGGCACGGGCGCTGCGGCGCGCAGGGCGCCCGCCACCTCGTCGATCAGGTCCCCCACCCCGCGCGTTCCCTTGTAGAAGATCGACTGCACCCGCGGCTTCAGGAACGAAAGTTCATCGACCGAAAGCGGGCGCGAGCTGTTCACAATCACCGGCACCGGCTTGAGGCGGGGGTGCTCCCCCATGCGCTGCACCAGCCGGAAGGCATCTTCACCAGGGGTCAGCAGATCGAGAATGACGAGGTCCACCGGGTCCCGGCGCATGATGTGCAGCGCATCCGCACCATCCAGCGCGGTCAGGACCTCCAGGCCGTGCTGGCGCAGGTAGCGCGCGAGCACACCCGCCTCGACGACATCGTCATCCACCACCAGCACGCGCTGCTGCCCGCGCGACGGCGTCTGACGCGCCGGGAGCTCCGCCAGCGGCTCCTTCGCATCGTCGGTCTCGCCGGGCAGCGTTAGGGGCACGACGAAGGCGAACCGCGCACCCTTGCCGCGATCGCTGTCGACCCAGATGTCCCCGCCCAGCAGATTGATCAGTCGGCGGCTGATGGCGAGCCCGAGGCCGGTGCCCTTGCTGGTCACGGCCAGGGGCTCCACCTGCTGGAACTCCTGGAAGATCAGGTGCTGATGCTCCGGCGCCACCCCCGGCCCGGTGTCCTGTACTTCCACGAAGAGGAGGTTCTCGGCTTGGACCAGCCGCACGCTGGCCCGCACCGTGCCACGCTCGGTGAACTTGATCGCGTTGCCCAGGAGATTCACGAAGACCTGCCGGAGTTTCTCCGCATCGACCACGACCTCGACGCCCTGACCCTCCAGATCCAGCTCGAAGGCCAGCCCCTTCTCTTCTGCCAGGGGCCGCAGTCCGTTGGCCGCATCGGCCAGGATGTCGACGATGTGGGCTGGGGTGCGCTGAACCTCCATGCGCCCCGACTCGATCTTGGAGAGATCGAGCACCTGGTTGATCAGGTGCAGAAGATTCTCGCCGCTGCGGTAGATCATCGAGGCCTGCTTCACCTGCTCTTCGCTCAGGGGGCCGGAGAGCTGGTCGCGCAGCATCTCCGAAAGGGCCAGGATCGCATTGAGCGGCGTGCGCAGCTCGTGGGAGACGGAGGCCAGGAATGCGCTCTTGAGCTTGTTGGCCTCGTTGACCTTCTCATTCTGGAATGCCAGTGCCAGGTTCTTGTGGCGCAGCTCCTCGGTGCTCAGCCGCACGATCCGCTCCAGGTCGCGATTCTGCTCCTCCACCTCGCGGTAGGAGGCGGCCGTCGAGGCCGCCATGTCGTGCAGGGCCCGGGCGAGAGCTCCGACCTCGTCGTCGCCCTCGACCTTCAGCGAGGCCTCGGACTGCCCCGCGGCCACCCGATTGGCCGCCGCGCGCATCGCCCCCAGGGACCCGAAGAGGCGCCAGATCACGCGCACGGCCACGACCGCGCTCGGTACCGCCACCGCGACCGCGACCGCGATCCCCCAGACCGTGCTGGGCGCCGCGGGCGCGCCCACGTCCGTCCCCGACCGCGCCATCAGATGGGGCCAGAGCAGGTGAAGGGCCAGCCCGATCCCCAGACCGCTGGACAGCAGCAGACCGAACAGCGCCAGGAGCAGCCTGGTACGCAGCGCGTGTCGCTCGAGCATCGTGGCAAGCTCGCGCACAGACGCCTTCCTGCCGATCAACGCCAATTGCTGACGCTGCGCCACCCGGCGCGCGCCTGGGACCACCCCGTCGGTCGGGACGGCCTCCACGCGTAACCATCGTCAACACCAGCGCTTCGTTGAGCAAAGGTTGTGGAACGAAGATTGGTGAATCCCCTCAGTGGGGCCAGCCCTGTGGAGAAGCGCTGTAACCGCAATAAGAGCGCAGGTGAGGGACTGCGCGCGGGGCAGACTCGGCCTCGCGCGACCAAGGACGCGCACCTCCGGGGATTAGCGCACGTAGGTCACTATGCGGTAAGCAGTTCCGCGATCGCTGCGCAGGACAAGGGCGTACCGCCCCGACGGGAGCAGCCGGGGCTCGGGGGGGTCAAGGCTCAGATAACCCCCGCCGGATCTGAGCGCGATCCCACTCGCCAGCCGGGCAACCAGCCGACCCTGGACATCGACGAGCTCGACGAACCCTCTGCTCGAGCCACTGTGGGAGTACTCGAGCTCGAGCGGGCTGCCCTGGCGCCAGGGCTGTGGGTAGAGGCCGACGATCTCGACCGGCTGCACGGCGAATCGCGGGCTCGAAACCCGCACCTCGGCCCACAGCGATCGCAGGAAGGTCGCGCCATCCAAGACCAGGTCAACCTGCACGGGCACCCAGGACCGGCCGCCCTCTTCCACCGCGGTCGTGAAGATCATCTCCCACGGCCCCACCCAGACCTGTTCGCCCGGCTGCAGCACTGGGACGGGCAGTCGCTCAAGACCGCTCGTGGCACCCGCGATGGCCGCGGTCACCCCCGCGGTGCCCTCGGGCGTTGTCGCACCCCCACGGTTCGTCAGGCGCAGCTCGCAGGCGGTCCACCATCCAGGCCGCGGAGGGTATACCCAGCGAATCGAGTCGACCACCACGGTGCCAGCGGCCGGATCGGCCGCCAACGGCCCCCATGGCAACCCGTACCCGCGGTCGTGGTCCGGCCGCGTGGCATGGTTGCCCGCGGCATGCAGGGCCGCGATCAGCTCGAGCGGCCTACCCCGCAGCTCGGGGCGAGCCTCGAGCACGAGGGCCGCCAGCCCGGCCGCGAGCGGGGTTGCCAGGGATGTGCCCCCCGCCCGCGTGAAGATCGAACCCGTCGCCATCTGCCACGAGGCGCACGCCACCTCGGCGCCCTGCGCGCAGAGGTCGGGCTTGTAGCGCACACCATCCCAGTTCCAAACCGGCCCGCGCGAGCTGCTCCACGTGACCTCGCCCCACGGGTAGACCGCGCCAACCGCCAGACCCGAGTCGCTGTCCGCGGGCAACAGCAGCGTGCCCGCGCCGGGGCCGGAATTGCCGGCCGAGACGACCACCAACAGACCGCGGGCCGCCATCCGGTTGACCGTCCGGCTGATCCAGGTCGATCCGCCATCGAGCGAATCGGCTGGGAAGACAAAGGGCGGTTCCTCATCCGGGAAATCGAGATACCCCAGACTGGCGGTCACGATGTCGGCCCCCAGCGAGTCGGCCCATTCGAGCCCGGCAACGAAGTGGTCGATCTCCACAAGCCGCTCCCACGCAACCTCCTCCGTACGGGCCAGGCCCAGCATGGCGCCCGGCGCGGCGCCGACGACGTGGCCGGGACTCCACCCCGCGAGCACGGAGGCGGTGAGCGTGCCGTGCCGGTCGCCCTCGTCGTCGTTCTGCACCAGGCTGTCCCCATGGACGAAGTCGCGTTGCGCGATGAGCGCGAGCGAATCGAAGACCGGGTGCGCGCAGTGGAATCCCGAGTCGAGGCTCACGATGAGGATCCCGCGTCCGCTGAGCCCGCGCGCATGGAGGTCGGGAATGCCGAGCAGCGCAAGCTGATGGAAGCTGTCGCCGTAGAGGGAGTCGGGGCCAGTCCCAGGCCCAAGCGCGCTGGTGGTCGCGGCCGGATGTGCCCCGGCGGCGGCGGCTCCCGCGCTCTCGTGGCGGTCCACGGCCGCGCGGGCCCCCGCGCTCTCGATGCGCCCCATCCGCAGCCGGGGCACCCCGGCAATCCGCTCCACGAAGGGCAGGGCCAGCGCCGCCGCACGTTGCGCCGGGGTGAGTCGCGCACTGATGGCGTGCAGCCAGCGGCTGCGCTCGCGCGGCTCGATGCCCAGCGCCGCGACCGCGCGCACCCAGGGCGCATGCACCGGACGATCCTCGTCCCCGAGTGCCCTGCCCGCGCGGCGCAGGCGCTCGCACGCCCGCCGGCCCAGCGCCGGCACCTCGGCCGGCCCGGCCGGGGGACGTGGCGCGAAGAAGATCCAGCACAGCTCGCCGGTGTCGCCGGGCGGTGGTGTCGCGGGAACCTCCATCCCCGCGAGGGCCTCACCCGCCGCGAGAGCCTCACCCCGCGCGAGGGCCTCACCCGCCGCCAGCGCCAGCACCATCACCGCGATCCGCGCCCAGCCCCATCGACCTCGCCACGTCAAGTCCCCTCCCTCCCCTCGTTCCGCGGATGCCGCGCCCGCCGCCTAGCGAAAGGCGGACAACCCCGTGATCTCCCGTCCCACGATCAGCGTGTGGATCTCGTGGGTGCCCTCGTAGGTGAGAACGCTCTCGAGGTTCGCCGCATGGCGCATGGGCGGATACTCGAGCGTGATGCCGCTCGCGCCGTGGAGCGAGCGCGCCAGCCGCGCGATCTCGAGCGCCACGCGCACGTTGTTGAGCTTGGCGAGGGAAACATGCCAGTGGCGCGCATCGCCCGCGTCCTTCATCCGGCCGAGACGCAGTGCGAGGAGCTGCCCCTTGGTGATCTCCGACAGCATCCAGACGAGCTTGTCCTGGCTGAGCTGGAAGCCGGCGATGGGCCGATCGAACTGCTTGCGCTCGACCGTATAGGCCAAGGCTGACTCATAGCAGGCCATCGCCGCCCCCAGGGCCCCCCAGGCGATGCCGTAGCGGGCTTCGTTGAGACAGCTGAGCGGGGCTGTCAGTCCGCCGGCCCCGGGCAGCCGGTTGGCCCCCGGCACCCGCACGTCGTCCAAGACCAGCTCGCTCGTCACCGAGGCCCGCAACGAGAGCTTTCTCTTCATCTCGGGTGCGGAGAAGCCGCGCGTACCGCGCTCCACGAGGAATCCGGCCACCTCCCCGTCGAGGAGCGCCCACACGACCGCCACGTCGGCCATGGATCCGTTGGTGATCCACATCTTGGCGCCGTTGAGGACAAAGTCACTGCCATCGCGCACGGCGCGCGTGGTCATCCCGCCCGGGTCGGAGCCGTGGTCCGGCTCGGTCAGGCCGAAGCAGCCGATGAGCCGGCCGGCCGCCAGCTGCGGCAAGTACTTCTGCTTCTGCTCCTCGCTCCCGAAGGTCAAGATGGGGTGCATGACCAGCGAGCTCTGCACGCTCACGAAGCTGCGCAGCCCGCTGTCGCCCCACTCGAGCTCCTGGCAGACCAAGCCGTAATCGACGTTGCTGCCTCCGGCACAGCCATACCCCTCGTACTTGAGCCCCAGCAGACCGAGCTCGCCAAGCTGCGGGATGACCTCCCGCGGAAACGTGCCAGCCTCGAAGTGGTCCGCGATCCCCGGGAGGCACTCCTTCTCCACGAAGGAGCGCACCGTATCGCGCAGGAGCCGCTCCTCGGCCGTGAACTCCCGGTCCAGCTTGTAGAAATCGGTGCGTTTGCCCATCGCCGGTCGACCTCCTCTTCCCCCGCGCGGCCCACGGCTACCCGGACGGGAGTGCGCGGATCCGCGATCATAGCAGGTCGGCGCGGTCTGCGGCGCCCGGGGCTGGCCCCGTGGCGCGAGTGCACGGCCACAGCCCCGGGGTTCGCGAGCACGGGCCCTGGCCTGCTGCGGAGCACGAAGGGCTTCCGGGGCTGACTCGCGGGCGCTATCCTCCCCTCCTCGTACCGCGTGAACCGAGTGCAGGGAGGGTCTGGAATGAGAAGGTCGTGGCTCGTCATCGTCTGCTTGCTGGCGTGGGGCGGCTCCGGGGGCGCGCGCGCCGCATCACCAGCGCCCTCGACCGAACGCTTTCACTTCGCCCTGATCGGCGACCGCACCGGTGGCCACCAGCCGGGTGTCTACGAACGCACGCTCACCGAGATCCGGTCGCTGGAACCCGACATCCTGGTGAGCGTCGGCGATCACATCGAGGGTTACAGCGCCGACCGCGCCGTGCTCGATCCCATGTGGGACGAGTACCAGGGGTTGATCGCCGGCCTGTCCTGCCCCTTCTACATGTGCCCCGGCAACCACGACATCCTGAACGATGCGCAGGAGGCGCTCTGGCGCAGCCGCACAGGCCGTGAGCCCAACTACGGCTTCGACCAGGGCGGCGTGCACTTCGTGATCCTCGACACCGGGCGCTGGGAATCGAGCGAGGAATGGCTGGCGTACGGCACCCACCGGGCCTGGCTCGAGCAGGAACTGGCCGCCCACCCGACCAGCTCACTCACGGTGGTCGTCTACCACAAGCCCTTCTGGTACGACACGCTCAGCGAGGACCGGCCGGATCCGCTCCACGAGATCTTCGTCCGCCACGGCGTCGACGCCGTCTTCAACGGCCACTTTCACCAGTACGGCTCCGCCCGCTACGACGGGATCGACTACACGATCGTCGGCTCGAGCGGCGGCGCGATCGACGGTGCGCCCGAGCAGGGCTCGTTCTACCACTGGGTGTGGGCCACCGTCGCCGACGGCCAGCTGACCTGGGCGGTCGTCGCTCAGGACGGAATCCGCCCGACCGACACGGTCTTGATCGCTGACCAGAAGTTCTATCAGCGGGCCTACGACGAGTACGCGCAGCTCCTGCCGTTCCTCTCGGATGCGGGCGCGGGGCGGGCCGAGTGCCGCCTCGCGCTGCGCAACGCGATCCCCGGCGCACCCCTGCGCTCGAATCTCGTCTGGGAGGAGCTGCCCAACTGGTCCATCTCGCCGGCGCAGCGCCCCATCGACCTGCCCGCCGGGGCGAGCGAGGAGTTCGCCTTCCGCATCCGTCGCGCGGGAGCCTTCTACCCCCTTCCCCGGCTGCGTTTCGACTACCCCTATCGCCCGGGGCGCACCTTCCACTTCGAGCAAGCCCTGCCCGCGCTCCGGCGCCAGACCGTGGCGCGCCTGGCTCAGAAACCTTCGCTCGATGGCCGGCTGGACGAGGCCGCCTGGCGCGGCGCCGCTCGCGTGGATCACCTCGGCGCCCCGAACGGTTCTCTCGCCGCGATCGAACCGACCGAGTTCCTCTTCGGCTACGACGCGGAAGCGCTCTATCTCGGCGCGCGGTGCAGCCAGGCCCACCTGGAGAGCCTGCTGGTGGCGGCAGCCGAGCGCGACGGCGCGGTCGCCCGCGATGACTGCGTGGGCTACTTCTTCTGCCCCGATCTCGGCAGCCAGATCTTCTACCAGATCTACATCAACGCCGCGGGGGTCATCTTTGACCAGCAGGTCCAATGGGTACCGTCCGGGCGCAATCAGGGGTTGGGCCCGGATTGGAACGGCGAGGTCGAGGTCCGGACGCACCGTGGCGACGGATTCTGGAGCTCAGAGGTGCGTGTTCCCTTCCGCACGCTGAAGGCCGCCGCGCCGGCGCGTGGCACCACCTGGCGCGCCAACTTCCGGCGCAAGGAGATGGCCCGGGGCAGTTCGGCTGACTGGCAGGTGCCGATCGGGTTCAACCCGAACAGGTTCGGCGAGCTCGTCTTCGAGTAGCGCTCGGGGTCAGAGCGCGATGCGTTCGCAAGCGGCGATGGCGCGCGCGCTCGATCGCAGGCGGCACGCGGCGGTCAGCGGGTCGTGGACGAAGGCGAGCAGGCCGCGGCGCGCGGCCACCTCCTCGAGAAGGGCTCGCTTCTCGGCGACCAGGCGCGGGGGATCGACATCCACACCCGGCAGACCAGCGGTGCGCATGTGGGCCAGGGACGGCACGAGGTCCGAGGGATAGACGAGCCAGTCGCGCTGGCCGGTGAGGACCACGATCTGCAGGCCCGGGGTGTGCCCGTGGGCGGGCCGTACCGCGATGCCCGGCGCGATCTCGGCCGGGCCGTCGAGCAGGCGCAGTTCCATCCGTTCGAGCAGCCGCAGCTCGCGCGCGCGGAAGCCGTGCGCGTCCGCGGGTGCCGCGCGCGCAGCTTCCCACTGGCGGACCTGGAGGTAGACCCGCGCCCCGGGCAGCACCAGGGCAGCCTCGCCCTGGCCATCCGCACGGCCGAGACCGCCGGCGTGGTCCAGGTGCAGGTGGGTCAGGATCACCTGATCGATCGATACCGGGGTCACGCCCGCGTGGTCGAGCGCCTGCTCCAGGTCACCGCGCACGTCGGCCAAGCGGTGACGAGCGGCCGTCTCGGGATCCAGATCGCCACCCAGGCCCGCGTCGACCAGGGTCAGCGTGCCGGCGCCGCGCACCAGGAGCGCGCGCACGACCAGTTCCAACCGCCCCTCGGCGTCGCTCTTCGAGCGCACCGGGCCGGCCGCTGCGCGTGCGCGTGTGGCGAAGCGCGCGCCGATGCGCATGCGGCTCACGATGAGGCCGCGCACCGCGATCCCGCCCAGCTCCAGCCACCCAGGCGATGAGGCTCCGTCTCCACCCATGCGGGCGAGGATGCCCGCGCGGCGCCGGCGATGCAACGCCAGGTCCGACAGGGGCCAGGTTGACGCCCCCGGCGCGGCACCTCTATAGTTGATAGGTTGGTGTTCGCAACGGAACCGGCCATGCCCCATGGGTTTACACGCTAAAGACCCTGGGCGGAAGGAAGCTTGCGAGGAGTCTGTCATGCTCCGCACCCGAATCAGCCCGAGACGGCCCCTGTGGACGGGCCTGCGGCGCGCCGGCGCGACGGCGCTCCTGCTGATGGCCGCGGCGACGCCGGCCTGGAGCGGGGGCATCAAAGTCACGGGCCCGGCGATCGAGCTTTCGCCTCCCCGGTTCGACTTCGGGGAGCTGCCGCAGGAACGCATCGAAAAGGTGACCTGCACGGTGCGCAACGCGGGCTCCGACGTCCTCCTGATTCGGGACATCACCAGCACCTGCGGCTGCACGGTGGCGAGCATCCCCGATAGCTCGCTCGCGCCCGGCGAGTCGGTGCCCCTGGCCATCACCTTTTCGACGCGCCACTTCTCTGGCGAGGTGACCAAGCTGGTCACGCTGGTGACCAATGACCCGGGCTCGCCGAAGGCGGTCATCACGCTGAACGCGTTTGTTCGGGCCATCGTCGCCGTTGATCCGGACGAGCTCGACTTCGGCATGGTCGCCCGCGGCGCCACGCCCTCGCAGACGATCACGCTGCGCTCGGCGGCGGCCGATGCGGTCGAGCTGGTCGAGTTCGTCGTGCCCGAGCAGACCTTCAAGACCGAGGTCTCCAAGGAAACCACGCCGGACAGCACCTTCACCCGCGTGAAGGTCAGCATTCGGCCCGACGCGCCGGTGGGCACCTTCGCCTCCACGGCCCGGCTGCGCACCAGCGTCAAGGGCCTGCCGCCGATCAGCATCAGCTTGACGGGTCAGATCCACGGCTTTTTCGTGGCCGACCCCGGACGCCTGCCGCTCGGCCAGGTCCGCCAGGGTCAGGAGCGGACCGGCACGATCCAGCTCATCGCCCAGCGGGAGGGGCACCATCGTGTCCTGGGGGTGCGCTCCAGCGATCCGCGTCTCGAGTGCACCATCAAACCAATCGAGGAGGGGCGGCGCTACGAGATCGGCGTCAAGCTGCCCTCCACCGCGGCCCCGGGCAGGATGGATGCCACAGTGCTCGTGGAGACCGATGATCCGGACCAGCCGGAGGTCTCGGTCTCGGTGCGCGCCTACATTCGCGGCCGGAGCTCATGAAGGGCACCATGGCGCACGCACCACGCTCGTTCGTCGCCGATCTGCTCCTGCGAGCCTCCCCCCAAGCGCTCGTCCTGATCGCGCTCGGCACTGCGGCTGGCTTCGCGCTGAACGCCCGGCGCACCGATCCGCTGCCTCTCGATCTGCCCGGGTTCTACCTGCTCCCCGAGAGCGGGGCCGAGGTCGTCTTCCCCACCCGGGCCCATGAGCTGTTCGAGCAGGGTGAACACGTCTTTGTCGACGTGCGCGTGCAGGAGGACTATCTCGCCCAACACATCCACGGGGCATTCTCCCTGCCCCTGGCGCGCTTCGACGAGCTGAAACCTGAGCTGCTTTCCTGGACAGCCGGCCAGCCCATCCTCGTCTACGGCAGCCAGAACGACTTCGTCTCGGCCGATGACCTGGCGCGCCGGCTGAAGAGCGCCGGCGAGACAGTTGTGCTCCTCGTGCCCGGTTTCGAGGCTTGGGCAGCGCGCGGGCTGCCGTTGGAAAGCGGCGACGCCGGGCTCTTGGGCGGGGCATCCGGGGGAGATGAACAGTGATCCAGCCAATCCTCATGTTCCTGGCGATCACGGCCGCGGCGAGCTTGCTGGGATACTTCCTGCTGGCACGCCTGCCGCGCCACGCCTCTCCCGGCGTGCTGCGCGCGCTCGAGTGGATCTGCCGGGTGGCGCTGGCGGGCGTCTTCCTCTACGCGGCCTGGTCGAAGCTCTTCGACGCCTACGCCTTCGCCGCGAACACCTACGCCTATCGACTCGTCCCCCCGGTCGTCGCGACCCTGACGGGCATCGCGCTGCCCGCGGTCGAGGTTCTGGCGGCGATCGCGGTCCTGACCGGCATCTGGTGGCGTGGCGGCACGCTGCTGCTGGCGGGCATGCTCGCCTTCTTCGTCTTCGCCGTCTTCCAGGCGATTGTGCGGGGCATCGACATCCGGTGTGGCTGCTTCGGGGAGGCCTCCCACAAGGTCAGCTTCCTGCTCATCGCTCAGGACCAGGCGCTCTTGGTCGCCGCGATCTTCCTGTTGTGGAACGATCACCGCCGGCGCCTGAGCAAGCTAGCCGATGCTGCGCGGGCGTGAGGCGCTGCCCGCCGCTTCTCACCGCGCACATCCCCCGGTCCAATCCCCGGCAATGCGCCGCGGGCATCCGGCGAGCGCCAGTCGCTGGTTTTCGCCGTCGGGATCGAGGCGCCAGACCTCCCCCGCGTCGGGAACCGAGACCCACAGCGCCCCGCTCTCGGGGTCCTCGCGCACGCAGGCCGCGTGCGCGATGTCGCCCCGGCGTTCGACGAGCTGGCAGAGGCGATCGAGGCGCACGATGCCCCGGCCGCGCCGATCGGCGACCCAGCAGCAGCCGGCGGAGGCGGGGGCCAGGTCCATCGGCTCCGCGAGCAGTCCGGCCGGCGTGAAGGCGATCGCCCCGAGGTCGGGCACGTAGGCCACCTGTCCGCCCGCGCGGTCCGCCACCCAGCAGCCCGCTCCCTCGGGGTCATCGAGGACGCGCACCGCCCGCTGGAGCGCGGCGCACGCCACCTCGGCGTGCGCGTTGCTCGCCGCGGTCCAGCTCGCCCGCAGCAACGGGCCCTCGTACAGCGCCACCCAGGTCGTGCTGCTGTCACGCAGGGCGACATCCTCGGGATGACCGTCCAGCGCGAGTGTCGCCACGGTCCCGCCTGAGACCGACAGCCAGTCGAGCCTCTGCTCATAGAAGGCGCCGACAGCCAGCACCTGCATCGCCGCGTCCCAGTCGACGCAGCTCGCCCCGGGCGCATCGATCTCGCCCACGAGGGAGCCGTCGATCGTGCTGGCGATGCGCACGCGGCCGAGGTCGATCTCGGCCGCGTAGAGCCGGTGGGCCGCCGGATCGATGACCAGGTCGAGCACCGCTGCGCCCACATCGACCCGGTGGCGAACGGTGCGGCCATCGGGGTCGAGCTGCGTGAGGCCGTACCCGCAGGGGTCCGCGATCCACGGCAGGGCCGGACCGGGGCGCGCGCGGGCCGGTCGGGCCGGCGCGGAGGAACCCCGCGTGAAGAGGAACTCGAGCGTGTAGGCATAGGGCTCGCCGTTGAGCGCCGTGGCGTCGCGATATCCGCGGGCCGCCGCCGGCAGCGGGTTCGCGGTGAGCTCGATCGGTCCCGTGGGCTGAGGCCCGAGCACCTCGCGCCACAGCCGGAATCCGCGGACGTCCTCGAGTCCGAGGTCCGTCCAGGAGAGCTCCACCGCGCTGCACGTGGCCGCGGTTCGCAGCGCCCGCGGTTCCCCCCCCGTATCGGGGTTGGCCGGATCGAAGGGGTTGGTGTGCTCCCGCCCGCTGCAGCCGCTGAGCGCGGCCGCCAGCGCGAGCACGACGGCCAGACCGGGCGCGACCGCCCCGGCGAGCAGCGGCGTGATCCTCCCAGCGCCTTCACCGCCTGCCATCGTGCGTCTCCTGCCACCAGCGTGGCGTCGCCCTCACTCCCCGCTGCTCAGCCAGCTCCTGAGCAGGAGCAGAAACATCGCCTCCGACGCAATCCAGACGCCCAGCACCGCGCGATCCAACCGCTCGGCGCGCTGGAGCTCGTCCGTGCGTTGACCCGGATCCCCGGTGCGCTCGTAGTTCTCGTGCGCTTGCTCGGCCTCATGTTGAAGCCACAGGGCGCCGGCCGTGCCGATGATCCAGCCGGCTGCCCAAAGCCGTCCCGCGCCGGTCAATCGCGGCCCCTTGTCAGCTCCCGGCGCCACGATCGTCGGACTCCCCGCGGGCGGGCTGGCGAGGACCAGCTCACGCTGCCAGAAGGGCACGACGGCCGGAACCGGCGGCCTGCTCTCGGCCGTGCGGGCAGGCGAAGCTTGGCCCTCATCGACCAGAGCCTCGGGTGACTTCCAGCCACGCGACCCCTCCGACAGCTTCGGGGTGCCGATCGCACTCGATGCTGCTGGAAGCCCCCCGCTCAGTGCGAGCAGATCGCCCGACGCGAGTCCGACCAGCACCCGTCCATCTGCCCGGACCGGGCGAGCGCTCGGGACCTGGGCAAGCTCGTGGCGCTCGACCTCGCGTCCGTCCGCCAACCGCAGGCCGCGCAGCGTCCGGTCTCCCAGCACTTGCCACAGCCGGCCGCCGTCCGCGAGCGGCTCGAGCCAGGCGGCGGCGCCGAGATCGGCGTGCCAGCGTTCGTCGAGCGTCGCTCGGTCGAGCGCGGCGAGCCGGCCGCCGGTAGCCACGGCCAGCAGCCCATCGTCCGCCGGCACGACGCCGCAGCGGAAGGGGCCCTCCAGGTGGGTCCGGCACAATGCGCGGCCGGTCGTGGGCTCCCAGCAGACCAGCTCGCCCTCGTAGCTCAGGGTCCACACGCCACGATCGTCCACGAGCGGCCGGCCGTAGACCGCGCCCCCGGGGGCGGCGCCCCAGGCCAGATCGCCGGTGCGCAGCCCGAGGGCGAGCAGCGTGTCCGCCAGCGTCGGCACCAGGACGCGTTCCCCCGCGATGGCCAGGGGCGCGCGGATCTGACCCGGGATCGGCCGCTGCCAGAGAATCTCGCCGGTCTCGAGATCGCACGCCGTCACGCGCCCGCGCAGACCCGCCGTCAGGACGAGGTCCGCCCCGAGGGTCGGGGCGCCGAGGCTCGGCCCGACCTCCGTGCACCAGAGCAGCTCCCCGGTCGCAGCACTGAGGCAGTAGAGCCGCCCGTCGGGTTCATCGCTCACCGCGAGCAGGCGCGGGCCGTCCACGGCGACGCCGCCCGGCAGGCTATCGCCGTGCCGCTTGCGCCAGAGGCGGCGGCCGTCGGTCAGCCGCACCGCGGCGATGCGCCCGTCGAGTGTGGCGGCGTACGCGCACGATTCGCTGGCTGCGATCGCGCG
>CAZDKK010000079.1:0-20406 GCA_964506245.1 uncultured bacterium
CGTGCGCGCCCGCGGCGGCTTGCTGACCCGCGACAGCGTGCGCGCCCGCGGTCTCGGCCGCGGGTGTGTGCTCGTCCGTCCCGCGGGCGGGGCTCGCCCCCAGCCAGGCGGCTCCGGCCAACAGGAGCGCCAAGGCCAGGATCATCCCGGCGGCCGTGAGCCCGCCGGCACCCGCCCGCTGCCTCAAGAACCTCAGCCCGCTCGGCCTGTGCCCGCCGACCCCACGCGTCACGTCGTCTTCTTCTCCGATCCCCCGGCGCCGGTCCCTGCCCACGCGCTCGAAATCAGGGCGCGCCCGGCCGCCTTGAGGGTGATCACCACCAGCACCAACGAAAACCCGCACACCACTGCGAGCGTTGGAGGTAGGCGCCAAAGCAGCAATCCAGCCAGCCCGCCGTAGATGACTAGGACTTTTATCGTCAGGACCGCCAGGATACTTGGAAGGTTCTTCTTGCCCGGGGTGATCACCAGGCGGGCCAGCACGCTGAGGAGATAGAGGTTGGCGCCGCCCAGCAGCGCGCCCAGGGCGAACCCCAGCGCCCAGCGCCAGCCCAGCAGCGCCCAGGCCCCGAGCGCGATCAGTGCCCCGAACCACGAGCAAGTTATGAGGATACGGCGGACGGCCGCGGGCATCGCCGGCGAGGGATCGGTCTGAGCGACAGACCCTTCCGTGGGTCGATCAGCCGCTTCCATGCCGCGCTCGATCTCCTCCGTGTGTCCCCGCGGGCCGCGGCCCCTAGAGCTCGTCGAAATCGCGCCGGGCTCTTGCCAGCAGGCGCAGCATCTCGCGCACCCCCGCGACGAAGCCCAGCCCCAGGAAGACGAGCCGCAACACCCAGCCCGTGTGCAGCCAACGGTCGAGCAGATACCCCAGGCCGTATCCGACCAGGGGTGCAGCCGCCAGGATCAGCGGAATCGTGCCGAGCAGGCCGATGACCCTCGCCGCCCGGTACTTGTCGTCCGGCGATCCCACCCGGAGCCTCCCGCGGGGCCTGCATCATTCAGGCCGGCGGCGGATGTACCTGCCACCGGCGCTTGCAGATGGTCGCCCACCCGAGCCCACAGACTGTTACCGACGATGACGGGGAGGGTCAATCGGTGTTTTGAGGGGTGGACACCCTTGGCGGGCCTGGCTATTAGGTTGTGGCACGAACCCATCCGGTCCACCTGCCCCAACCGAGGAGGCGCGAAGCACGATGAGCGACTTCTTTCGCTACCTGGCGGAGACCAGGCTCCTGGGGAGGTCCCTGGAGCACTTGATCGCGGCCCTCCTCATCATCCTGGCCGGCGTGCTCGTTCGGCGCGTGGTCGGCAAGGTCGTCCTGCGGTTCATCTCCCATCTCACCAAGCGCACGCGCACGGAGCTCGACGACCTGCTCGTCGAGGCTGCCCGCCGGCCCCTGGAGGCCGGTGTCATGCTGATCTTCATCGCACTGGCCGTCAGCGTACTGCATCTGCCCGCGGAACCGGTGGACGTGCGAAGGCTCGCACACGTTCTGCTGTCGCTGGCCACGACCGCGGTCGTCACCTGGCTGCTCTTCCGCCTGGTGGACGCCCTCGCCGAGTACTTTCACCGCGCGGCCGCTGTGACCGAGAGCAAGCTCGACGACGCCCTGATTCCACTCGGACGCAAGGCGGCGAAGGTCTTCCTCACCGTGCTGGCCTTCGTCGTCGCGCTCCAGAACATCGGCTACGCGGTCTCCGGCCTGCTGGCCGGCCTGGGCATCGGGGGGCTCGCCCTGGCGCTCGCCGCCCAGGACACGGTGGCGAACCTCTTTGGCTCGGTGATGATCCTGCTCGACCGCCCGTTCCAGGTGGGGGACTGGATCAAGGGCACGGACTTCGAGGGCTCGGTTGAGGAGATCGGCTTTCGATCGACGCGCGTGCGCACGTTCCCGAAGACGCTCGTGACCGTTCCGAACAAGCAGATGGCCGACATGGTGATCGACAACCAGCAGGCCATGCCCGCGCGGCGGATCATGATGAATCTGGGCGTGACCTACAACACGACACCGGAGCAGTTGCGGCAGGCAGTCGCGGGCATTCGGGCCCTGCTCGAGGGGACGCCCGGCTTGTGGCAGGAGGGCACGCTGGTCCGATTTCACGAATTCGGTCCCTCGTCCCTCAACATCATTGTGCGCTGCTTCACCACCGAGATCGCGCAAGACGAGCACCTGCGCGTGCGCGAGGAGATCCAGTTCAAGATCATGGCCCTGTTCCAGTCGCTCGGCATCGAGTTCGCCTTCCCCAGCCAAACGGTCTACTACGGCGGGGGCCAGGCGCTGGACGTGCGCTTCGATTCGGCGGCGTCCTCCCCCACGGGACCGCGCCGACCGGGAGACGGAACGGACCGACCGCCAGCCTGACCGGCTGGTGGCCCTGGGTATACGGGAGCGCTGCAGTCGACTTCAGGCTGCGTCGTCTCGTCGCCGGTGAATCGCCTCCTCCAGCATGATCGCCCAGACCGCGTCCAGCAGCGACGCGGACATCCGCGCCAGCCAGGTGCCGAGGTGCGGGATCATCCACGCTGAACTGCCGCGCTCGGGCAGCGGGACGATGAGGTGATCCAGGCCGCCGAGGGGCGTGCCGGAGGCGAGGCAGGCGGACAGGTCGGTGGCGGCCGTCGGTGCGCTGCCAAGATCGGCGCCCGTTGCCGTGGGGCGGAGCGGGGCCGGGGGCGTCGACCGCGCGAGCTGATCGGACAGGCGCAAGCGGCGACAGATCATCTTCGCCTGCCCGCTGTGCAGGCGGGTGCCCGTCACGACCACCGCGCGCCGACTCGCGCGCAGCAGCGAGGGGACGCGTGAGGTGAGCGTGCGGACCTTGATCAGATCGGGCATCACGATGCCTTGCGTGCCGCTGTCGGCGCGGTCCGCGATCGCCCCGCCCACGTGATCGACGAGCATCCAGACCAGCGACTCCTCGGGCGGCGGGACCTCGGCAATTCCCAGGACCAACAGGTGCCTGGCGGCCCCGGTGAAGTCGGAGGCGTGGGGCGATGACCTCGGCGGCATGGCTCACCCGTCGTTGTCGACTCGTGATGCACGCCTACCCCGCGCAGCGCGCCACCGGGGAGCCTGTGGGCCGTGCATCTTCCGGATCGCGCGGGCGCCCCCCGACCTCGATAGGAATCGGCAGACCCGGGGGCTTTCGGAACGACGGGCGTCGTCGAGGACACCCAGCTTGACCGGTCCGCCGGCTGCCGCCTACGCTGCGGCACCCGCCCCGGGCGCCCGCGCGAAGCCAACCCGTCCGGGGCCGTGCCCTCGGCCAGGGAGGTTCGTGCCCACCATGGCAGCTGCGGATCCCGCGCCGCCGGAACCCTGCCTGATCACCGGCGCCACCGGCCGGATCGGGAGCCAGTGCCTCCGCCGGCTCCAGGCCGACCCCCGCCGGCTCCAGGCTGACGGCGCGGTGCCCATGGTCCTGATGCGCCGCCCCCTGCCGCCGGGGGCATGGGGGGAGCTGCGCGTGGAGGAGATCCCCGGGGACATGGAGGACGTCGTGGCGGGTGCGCCGCCGCCGGCCCTGGTCGCCGCTTTGCAGCGCGCGCGGGTCGTCTATCACCTGGCCGCGCGGGTCCACTTGGGCGGGCGCGGCGCAGACCAGATGGCCCGCATCAACGCGCACGGCCCGGCCGCCCTCTTCGAGCTGGCACGCGCGGCCGGGGTGCGCCGCTTCGTGCACGTCAGCACCACCGGCACCATCGGGTGCAGTGCCGTCCCGATTCCGCTCGACGAAGGAGCGCCATACAACCTCGACCGTTTCCACAACCCCTACTTCGACACCAAACGCGCCGCCGAGCAAGAGGTGCTGCGCGCCTGGCGCGCTTGCCCGGAGCCAACCGACTTGATCGTCGTGAACCCGTCGATCGTGATCGGTCCGCCCGCATCCATTCGGCGGATGTCGCGCCCGCGCCGGCGGTCCGGGCCGCGTCCGGGCAGCCCGGCGCTCAGGCTCGTCTGCTTCTGGTTCGCGGGCGGCGTGAACCTGGTCGACGTGCGCGACGTGGCTGACGCGATCCTGCAGGCCGCACGGCGCGGCACGCCGGGGCAGCGGTACATCTTGGCCGGCCAGAACGTGACGGTGCGCGAGTTCGCGGAGCTGACGGCACGCCACTTCGGCACCGGCCGGCCCCGCATTCGCCTGCCACTGGGCGCGCTGCGCGCCGCGGGCGGGTTCGCCGAGGTCGGCGAGCGCCTGACCGGCCGCCGCGCGCGATGGAATCGCACGCTGGCCGCGCTGGCGGGCTGGTACTGGTACTACGACGCCGCGCGGGCGGAGCGTGAGCTGGGGTTTCGCGCGCGCCCGCTGGGCGAGACGCTGCGGGATCTGCGGGCATCGCTCTCGGCTGCGCCCGAGGGCCGGGCGTGGGCCGGGCGTGGGCCGGCGCGGGCCGGGAACAGCACCCACCCAGCACACACCCCGTAACCGACATTTATGTAATCAGTTACCGCTGAGCTTCGGCGCAACCCCCATGAATCCCCTCGGCCCTTTTCTTTCGGCCCCGGCGCCAGCACTCGCGATGAAGAGATCGCTCGCCCAGCTACCGAAGAAGGGGGAGAACGGCCACGCGGGGACAGCCTGGGTTCTCGGAGCCGCGCGACACCTGTCGGCCGGGACGCGATACAACCCATCGGCACGGATTGCCCGAGGAGGGAGTAGCATGACGGATACGAAGATCACCCTGCCCGAGTCCGCGATTCCGACGCATTTCTACAACATCGCGCCGGACTTGCCGACGCCCCTCTCTCCCCCACTGCATCCTGGCACGAAGCAGCCCATCGAGCCTGAGGCCCTGGCCCCGATCTTCCCCATGGGGCTGATCAAGCAGGAGGTCTCCGCGGAGCCGATGATCGCGATCCCGAGCGAGGTGCGGGACATCTATCGCCTCTACCGGCCCAGTCCGGTCTTCCGGGCGCGCGCACTGGAGGAGTTCCTCGATACACCGGCCCACATCTACTATAAGTCGGAGCACGTGAGCCCCGTCGGGAGCCACAAGCTCAACACGGCCCTCGTCCAGGCCTACATGAACAAGAGCGAGGGCGTGAAGCGGCTCGCCACCGAGACCGGCGCGGGCCAGTGGGGCAGCGCCCTCGCCTGCGCCTGCAAGCTGATGGGTCTCGAGTGCATGGTCTACATGGTGCGCGCCAGCTACGAGCAGAAGCCGTACCGCCGCATCATGATGCGCACCTATGGCGCGCAGGTCGTCGCCAGCCCGTCCAACCTCACCGAGGCGGGGCGCGCCATCCTCGCGGAGGCTCCGGATTCGCCGGGCAGTCTCGGCGTCGCCATCTCCGAGGCCGTCGAGGACGCGGCCAAGCGCGAGGACACCAAGTACGCTCTCGGCAGCGTCTTGAACCACGTCCTCCTGCACCAGACCATCATCGGGCAGGAGGCGAAAAAGCAGATGGAACTGGCCGGCGAGTACCCGGACGTGATCATCGGATGCCACGGCGGCGGGAGCAACTTCTCCGGACTCGCGTTTCCCTTCCTGCAGGACAAGCTCAAGGGAAGCCGGAAGAACCTGCGGGCGATCGCGGTCGAACCGAGCGCTTGTCCGACCCTCACCCGAGGGCCACGCGAGTACGACTTCGGCGACGTCGCCGGCAGCACGCCGCTTCTGCTCATGCATACCCTCGGCCACAAGTTCATTCCGCCGCCCGTGCACGCGGGCGGACTGCGCTACCACGGATCGGCGCCGCTGGTCAGCCACCTGCTGGCCGCGAAGGTGATCGAGGCCGAGGCGTACCACCAGGGAGAGGTGTTCGAGAGCGCCATCAAGTTCGCCCAGTGCGAGGGGACGGTCCCGGCGCCCGAGTCGGCGCACGCGGTGCACAGCACCATGCTGCACGCGCTGCGCGCGCGCGAGGCAGGGGAGAAGCGCGTGATCCTGTTCGGGCTGTCCGGGCACGGGCACTTCGATCTGGGGGCATACGAGGCCTTCCTCAACGGAACCATGGACCTGAAGGCGTAGGCTCCCGAAAGCGACCGGTTTACACCGGGCCCTCGCGGCCGCATGATACGCACGGCACAAGCGTCGCCGTTCGGGTTGGCGTCCTTCCGATTCCATGGAGGTCGACTGCGATGATTCACGCTCCCTCTCGAGTGCGTGAGTGCCCAGCCCGCGGCTGCGCGGCGCTCTTCGCCGCGGGATTGCTGGTGACCACCGGACCGACGACCCGCGCCGGGGAGTGCGATCCGCTCGACTGGCAGGAGGACTTCCCCATCGTCCCGGGGGATCTGTCGACGACGGGGAGGAACGCGTTCTTCGTCCTAGAGCCTGGGTTCCAGACCGTGCTCGCCGCGGGGTCCGAGCAGGTCACGATCACCGTCCTGAATGAGACCGAGACCGTGGCCGGCATCGTGACCCGCGTCGTCGAGGAGCGCGAGGAGGAGGACGGCGAGCTCGCGGAGGTCTCGCGCAACTACTTCGCCATCTCCAAGACGAGCGGCGATGTCTACTACTTCGGTGAGGCGGTCGACACCCACGAGGATGGGGAGATCGCGGGGCATCCCGGCACCTGGCGGGCCGGCGAAGGCGGTTGCCGGCCGGGCCTGATCATGCCGGGCCTTCCCGCCGTCGGCCAGCGCTACTACCAGGAGGTCGCCCCGGAGAAGGCCATGGATCGGGCGGAGGTGGTCAGTCTGACCGAGTCGCTGGAAACCCCCGCCGGCATCTTTACCGGTTGTCTGCGGACGCTGGAGTCGACCCCGCTCGACCAAGACGAGCAGGAGTACAAGACCTACGCGCCGGGGATCGGGCTGATCCAGGACGAGGACCTCCTGCTGGTGAGATACGGGTTCATCGCGGAGGAATGACCGTCCGCCGCCCGAGATTCGGCCGCGTGACGAGGGACCGGCGCATCCGCACGCTCACCGGTGAAAGAGGATCTGGCACACGTCCCCGTCCTGCACCGTGTAGTCGTGCCCTTCGGTGCGGATGAGGCCGTGCTTGTGCAACTCCGTGCGTGTCTTGTACTGCAATAGATCAGCGACCGCCATCGTCTCCATGCGGATGAAGCCCTGCTCCATGTCGGTGTGGATCTTGCCCGCCGCCTTGGGGGCGGGCGTGCCCGCCGGGATGAGCCAGGCCTGCAGTTTCTCGTTGGCAATCGTGTAGAAGGTGATGAGCCCCAGGAGCAGCCGGCCGGCCTCGACGACGCGTTGGAGGCCGGTGCCGCCCAGTCCCAGCTCGGCGATGAAGGCCTCGCGCTCGGCGGGCGACAGCTCCGAGAGCTCCTCCTCGATCTTGACCGAGACGGGCAGCACGGGCGTGCCCGGCCCGACCGCGGCTTGGATCTTCTCGACCCAGCCCCCACCCGTGAGATCCCCCTCATCCACGTTGGCGATGATCATCGTGGGCTTGGCCGAGAGCAGTCCGAACTCGCGCGCCCAGCCACGCTCGTCCTCCCCCAGCGCCAGGGTCCGCAACGGCCGGCCCTCGCGCACCACCGCCATCATCCGCTCGATGTGCTCGATGTCGTGCTGGGCCTCCTTGGGGTTGGCCTTGGCGCGGTTGCGGGTCTTCTCGTGAAAGCGTTCGAGCGCTTCGAGGTCCGCGAGCAGCAGCTCCGTGTCGACGATCTCGAGGTCGCCCAGGGGATCGATGCGTCCGGCCACGTGCGTGACGTTCTCGTCCTTGAAGCAGCGCACGACGTGCGCGACGGCGTCGACGTTGCGGATGTGACCGAGGAACTTGTTGCCCAGCCCCTCGCCCTGGCTCGCCCCCCGCACCAGGCCAGCGATATCGACGAACTCGATGTGCGCCGGGATGACCTCCTGGGGGTGCAGCACATCGGCCAGCGCCTGCTGGCGAGGATCCTCGATCACCACCACCCCGACGTTCTTCTCGATGGTGCAGAAGGGGTAGTTCGACGCCTCGGCGCCGGCGTGGGTCAGCGCGTTGAGGAGCGTGGACTTGCCCACGTTCGGCATGCCGACGATGCCCAGCTGCAGCGACATGGCACCCTCCCGGCTTCAACACCTCCCGGCGGGCCGCTGACCGGCGGCGCCATCCGTGCCGGAGCTACACGCCGAAGAGGAAGGACAGCGTCGTCAGGCTCACGAAGAGCGTGACGAAGATGAAGGTCAGGAACAGCAGCGCCAGGGCGGGCAGCACGATGCACAGGATCGACTTGAACTGGTCGAGGCCGTGCACTTCTCGGACTGCCACCACCGCGATCGCCAGGGTCCAGATCGAGAAGACGATCTTGCCCAACCAAGGAATGATCACGAGCCAGCCCAGCACCCGGCCGACGCCGAAGACGCGCAGCAGGGTCATGTAGTCGCCCCGCCCCCCCAGCAGCAAAGCGGCGAAATGGAAGACGGCGGTGGAGACGAAGAGCCAGAACAGCGCGGCGATCGGCCCAGTGATGATTTCCCATGACTTGTGGGTCGTGGGCTCGAGCCAGGCCGCGAGCCCCATGATGGCGGTGATGATGATCCCCATCGAGAAGGCTTCGGGGTCCGCCGCGACCCGCCGGACCGCTTCGCGGTTCAGCTTGACGATCTCGACACCTTCCCGGATGGCATCGGCCAACCGCATGATCTCCTCCCTGGCTGCGCGGCGGGGATCTCCCGCCCCTCAGCAGGGGCGGGACTAGCGCCTCTCCTCCACGAATCCGAACCCGAAGCGCGGCTGTTGGGCTCCGGCCCGACGATCCCGGGCCGCGCCCGCGGTGAGTTGACTGCTCCCGAACGGCACAGTCAAGCCGACCGCCAGGATCGCATCGCGCTTCCCATCCTCTGGACGGGCGTCTACCACGAGTCGCAGCTCCGCGCCGGTGCGATGCACGACCGTCAGCCCACCGCGGAGAATCGCCTCATCGACCCAGCGCTGCTTCTCGGTGCCGAGGAGCTCGACCCCGGCGAAGAGCCGCACCCCGAGCCCTTCGACCAGCGGCCCGGCCACAATGCCCCCTTGATACGACCGGCGCAGCAACACCCCATCCAATCGATCCTGGGCCACGTCGCGGGCGACCAGACTGATCGCCAGGCCTGTCCGGACCGGCCAGATCAGACCGATGTCCCAGCGCCAGGCGTCCGCGTGCTCGCCCCACGCATAGCGCACGCGATGGCCGAGCACGCCGCTGGCCAGGAGCGGCATCTCCCCCAGTCCATAGCCAACCGACACCTCGCGGCGCGGCCGCACCGGGTCGTGCGCGAAGGCGTCCGGCGACGCGGTGCCCGTGGCCCCCCCCTCCCATGCATCGGCATGCTCGCGGTATCCCACGCCGAGCGAACCAAAACGCAGGGCCACCTGCCACGCCTCGAGCGCATGGTCGCGATAGGCGACCCAGCCGCAGGTGCCCGAGCCGGTCTGCGCGCCCAGCATGGCCGGGTTGAGGAAGTGGGCCAGCGTGGCACCCTGGTAGGCCGGGTGGTAGGTGCCAAAGGCCGGGCCGTCGTCGGGGTCGGGCACCGCACTCGCGGCGACCGACGGCGGCGGCAACGCGAGCCCCGCGATCCACACCCACACCAGGAGCGCCGTGAGGGAACCCCACCGCGCGCGAGTCCCATTCTCCCGCGACGCCTGCGCCGATGGACGTGCGTCCCCCTCGGGCTGCGCGTGCGACATCCCCCGCTCCTCCTCCCGGCTGGAGATTCGATCTGCGCCGGCAGCTTAGGGACACTCGCGGGAACGGTCAACGACGCGCGCAGCACGTGGCAGGCGCCGCCCTCGCCTGCACCCGACCGGGGGAACGAAACGGGCGGCCCGCCTCGCTCGAGGCCGACCGCCCGCGGGAGACTCCGGCGACCGGCGCGCCGGTCGCCCCAGGTCCGTTACCGGCGGAAGACGTCCTTCAAGGTGCCCCAGCTCGTCTGCTGCACAGGCGACGGGTCGTAATAGATGTCGTCGAGGCTGCGCGGCATGATCTGGAAGCCCTCGGTGTAGGGCGTCGCGTTGTCGAACTGGCTGCCCAGGCCGATGCAGGTGAACGGCTGCTGCGGCTCCGGGCTGCCGTCGATATTGGTCTCCTTGTCGACGCGCAGGACGACCACCACACCCGTTTCGTCGGTGACCTCGACGTTGGCGTTGCTGCCCTCGGGCGGCCAGGGGTCACCCCCCGTGATGAGCAGGTGATCGATCATGATCAGGCAGCTCTCGTACAGGTCGCCGTTGATCGACAGCTCCTCGGCGCTGATGTTCTCGGGCTCCGGCAGCGGATTGCCGGTCGACAGCAGCGTGATCACCATATCGGGACCGCTGATCTCGACCTTCCCGTTGTAGAAGGCGACGGTGCCGATCACATCTAGCCCGTCGCCGAGATTGACCGGGTTGGTGTAGTCGAAGTTGAAGAGGTTCACGCAGCAGTCGCCGTCGGTCGCGCCGCAGTCGAGGCTGGCGGCGGTGTACGTCCCGTGGGCGTTGAGAACGATCAGCGGGCTGGTGATGTGCACGTACTCGCCGATGTGCACCGGATAGCCCTCGCCGTCGAGTGTGACCGCGTCGCACAGCGTCATCTCGGTCGGCACCGGCGGGCCGCTGCAGGCGTTGGTCTCGCCAGGGGTGGGAGCGGTCTCCTCGGTGTCATCGGCGTTGTTGTTGCTGTCGAACCCGTCCGGGCAGCGAGAAATGCTCATGCCGGAGACGACGTCCGGGCCCCAGGTGCCGCCTTCGCAGCTCAGGAGGGCCGCCTCGCCGTAGCAGATCCCGTCGAGGTAGGCACCGACCTGAGAGAGCTCGACCTCATCGGGACCGTTCTGCCAGTCGACGCCGGTGTTGATGTAGTCGTAGTTGGGGACCGTCGCATCCTGCGCGATCACCAGCCGTCCGTCGGCGGGGATGAACATCCCGTCGAGCGGGATCGTGCGGTACACCAGACCGTCCGAGCCGTTGACACCGACCAGCGTGAAGCCGGTCAGATCCGCCCCGGCCGGCCCAAGGATCTCCGTGAAGCAGCCGGCGTCGGTGCCCGGCCCGTCGTAGTAGATCTCGTTGATCACGAAGTCCTGCTGCGCGGCGGCTGGGCCGGCGACCAGGCCCAGGCAGGCCAACGCGTAGAGAAGGGTGCGAGTGCGCATGATTGCTCCTCTCTGTGCAAGCTGATGGACTCAACGCTGTACGCATCCGTGGGGATGGATGCCGGGGGATCGGCCCTCCGCTCGAGATCACGAAGCCAGGCGCAATTGCCGTGGCGGCAGCCTTTCGGCCTGGCCAGTGCAGCCAGGCTCAGCGAGCCGGGATTTCTGAGCAGAGCAGCGGATGCCACCCGGATCGGCGCAACCCCATCGTCCGCTCGGATTCTACAGCCGCGCGCGCGGGCGTTCAATCCCTCCGATGCCCCCGCGCCGCCGGCCCGACGCTCGGCAGGGGGAGGCAAAGGCCCCGCGGGACTCGCCGCCCGCGGGGCCTCGATGCAATCGCGCAGCTCCCTCTACTGCTGGGGCTTGCGGAAGATGGCCTCGTCAATCACCGGGTTGATCTGGGTCTCCTCGAAGGCCATCTCGAGGAAGGGTTGGCCGTCGTGCAGCAACCTGCTGGCGTGGGCGACCTGGACGCCGCTCACCTTCCGGTAGTCCCCCAGGATCTCGGTGGCGTGGACCGGGCCCTGCTGCCCGCGCCCGCGATACTCCATGCCCCGCAGCAAGTGCGTCTGCGCATCGACGAAGACCAGCCACTCCTTGACCGGCGTCTCGCGCGCGTAGACCACATCGCACGTCGTGCCGTCGAAGTCTCGCGGCTCGAGCGCCTGCCAGATCATCTCGTCGTGGTGCACGAGGAAGTGGTAGGGCGAGCGCGTCCGGTCGAGGCGGGCTTCCTCCATCTGATCGGCCGGCGCGTCCATGACCCCCTGGGGCGTCTTCACCCAGCCCTGCGTGCCGTCCGACGCCTGCACGATCGTCCCGAACATCAGCTCGATCTGGGTCCAGCTCCGATCGGGGAGCTGCGTGATCGAGTCGAGCTTGAGGTCGAGCTTCTGCCCCATCATCGCCATCGAGCCCTTGCCCTTCTGCCGGTAGGCCTTGACGGAGGCGAAGCGATCGCCGCCGTGCGCTTTGAGCGCCGCCGCCATGATCGCCTGGCCGCGGGCCAGGCTCTCCTCGTCGGGGGCCGGGATCTGGAGTGTCGCCGGGGGCTCGGGGATGGTGATGTCGATCTCGGTCACGGAACCGAGGCTCTCGAGCGGCTTGTCGAAGTCGGCCTTGGGGCCCACGGTGACGATCGCCATCTCCGCCGGCTTGATGTGCCGCTGGGCGGCCACCAGCAGATCCCCCGCGGTCAGGGTCTGCACCTTCTGCTGGTAGGTCTCCAGGAAGTCCGGCGGATACCCGTAGTACTCGTAGAAGGCGCGACGGTTCAGCACGTCACGCTTCGATGCGAGGTCGAAGACGAGCTGGTTGAGGACGATGTCCTTGGCCATCTGCAGCTCTTCGCCCGTGATCGGCGCCTGGGTGATCTTCTCCACTTCCCGGCGCATCAGCTCGGCCCCGGTGACCGTCGAGTCGGCTTGGATCAGGAGATAGCAGATCCAGGCCCCCGGGTGATGCCAGCCTGTCCCGGCCGCGGAGCCGACCGCGTAGGACAGCCCGCGCTTGGTGCGGATCTCCGTCATCAGGCGTGAGGTGAACCCCTCCCCCAGGATCTGGTTGAGGAGCTGGAGCGCCGCGTAGTCGGGATCAGAGGCCAGCGTGCCCCGCAGCCCGAAGAGCACCGTGCTCTGCGTGATCCCCTCCTTCTCCGCGTGGAAAACGCCCACCGGACCGCTTCCGGGCAGCGGCGGGTCGGGGGGCAGCGGGCGCTGCGCGCGTGGCCAACTGCCGAAGGTGCGTTCGACCAGCGCCAGCATCTCGTCCTTGTGAAAGTCGCCGTAGACGGTGAGCATCATCCGGTCGGCGTGGAAGAACGTCTGGTGGAAGTCGAGCAAGTCCTGGCGCTCGATCGCCGCGATCGTGACGTACTCCGGGTACCAGCCATAGGGCGAGTGGGCGCCGAACATCAGCTTCTGGAACTCGCGGATCGCGATCGGGATCGGCTCGTCGTTGCGTGCGGCGATGTTCGTGCGCTGCGACACCTTGGCCAGATCGATCTTCTCCTGGGCAAAGGCGGGGTTGCGCAGGACATCGGCCAGCAGTCCCAGCCCCTCGACCGCGTTGGTCGAGAGAAACGACCCGTCCACCGACCCCTGCGTGTCGCCGATGTAGGACTCGATCGAGGCGCCCATCGACTCGAGCTTCACATCAAGCTCGTCGCCCGCAATCGACGTCGTGCCGCCGGTCCGCAGCACCTCCCCCAGGATCTGGGCCAGCCCGCGCTTTTCCTCCGGCTCGTACATGGACCCCGTGCGGACCATCATCTGGTAGTCGACCACCGGGAAGTCGTGGTCTTCGAGCAAGTAGACGATCAGCCCGTTGTCCAGGACGTGGCGGTCGATCTCCGGGGTGCGGATCTGCCCCAGCGGGGGGATCTTGATCTTGCGCGCGTCGGGGAACTTCGCCACCTGCGCGCTCGCGCCCGCGGCCACACCCAGGACGAGCAACGTCAGCCACGCACCCGCCGTCCTCGCCGTCCAGCACCTTGCGTTTCTCATCACGAGCTCCTCCGCTCTGTGGCCTCGGCCGCTGCCTTCTTCCGGAGGGTCGCCACGGTGCGCCGTTCCTGGGTGAGGCGCTCCTGCGCCAGGCGCTGAACGTCCGCGGCGGTGACCGCCTCGATCTGCCCCAGGTGATCGAAGGCCGCCCGCCAGTCCCCCAGGATCTGGTCCGAGGAGGCGAGCGCGATGGCGAGCCACTGGGGCTGCCGGAGCTGGCGGATGACGCGGGCGATGTAGCCCGTCTTCACCTTCTGCAGCTCCTCGGCGGTCGGCCCCTCGGCGATCAGACGGTCCACCTCCTCGTAGACCATCCCCTCGGCCTCCGCGGGATCGCGGTCCGCGGCCACATAGGCGAAGACCACCGCCAGATTCTCGTACTTGGATCCGGGCATGTCGGTGCCGGCACCCACCTGCGTGGCCGCCTGCTCCTTCTTCACCAGCCGGTCATAGAGCCGGCTCGAGCGGCCCGAGCCCAGGATCTCCATGACGAGCTCCATGGGCGCGTAGTCCGGATCGGCCTGGGCTGGGCACTGCCAGCCGATCATCACGACGGGATTGGCGTCTTCCTCGGCCGTCACGCGCATCTCCGCCCGGTGCACCGGCTCGACCGTGATCACCGGCGCGGGGTCAGGTCCCACGCGCACATGGCGGAAATACCTCTCCGCGAGCGACCGCACCTGATCGATGGTGACGTCGCCCACAATGCATACGGTCATGTTGTCGGCCACGTAGTACTTGTCGAAGAAGGCCTGAGCATCGCGCCGCGAGAACGATTCGATGTCGCTGGCGTGGCCGATCACCCCGTTGCCGTACGGGTGCGCCACGAAGGCAGTGGTGAGGAAGTTCTCGTACAGGCGCTGCATCGGAGACGACTCCCCGATGCGGCGCTCGTTGCGCACGACGTCGCGCTCCTGGTAGAACTCGCGCATCACCGGCTGGGCCAGGCGATCCCCCTCCATGCGCGCCCACAGCTCCAGACGATTCGAGGGCAGGCTGTACATGAAACAGGTCATGTCGGTCGCCGTGAAAGCGTTCACGTTGCGCGCCCCGTTGGTCTCGAGAATGCGGTCGAAGTCGTTCTGGACGACATAGGACTTCTCGCGCTCCATGGCGGCGCGGAACTCGGCCATGAGGCTTCCAAGCCGCGTCGAGTCGGCCGCGAAGCGCTTGTTCCGCTCGGCCAGGACGGCGCTCCAGGCCGCGTCGGTCTCGGCCATGGCCTTGCGCTCGGCGCCGAAGTTGGTGCCGCCCACCGTCGGCGTGCCCTTGAAGGCCATGTGCTCGAACATGTGGGCAATCCCGGTGATGCCCGGCACCTCGCAGACGCCGCCGGCGTCCACACAGGTGGCGTAGGCGAAGACGGGCGCATCCGGCTTCTCGAGCACCAGGAAGCGCAGCCCGTTGTCGAGCGTGAACTCCTTGATCGAGGCGCGCAGCTCCTCGAGCGGCGCCGCGGCCACGACCGCGATGCACACGAGCAGGCCCGCGGCCCCCAGGGCCAACACCGCTACCGCCCGTCGGACCCGGCCGGGCGACTCCATGCTCCTCATTGCGAATACCTCCGAATTGCTGCTTTGTCCTGGCCGCGCGCCGCGGACCGGCGCGCGCGAAAGGGCAACAGGTGAAGATAGTCCAGGGTTCCCGCCGCCCGCAAGCGCCGCGCCACGCACGGTGCCCGTCACTGGGCCTCCTGGATGACCAGGTCCACCCGCCGATTGCGCTGGCGCCCCTCGGCGGTCGCATTGTCGGCCAGCGGGCGGGTCATGCCGAAGCCGGCCGAGGTGAGGCGGCCCGCCGCCACCCCCTGCGCGATGAGGAACTCGCGCACGGCGGCGGCGCGGCGCTCGGACAGCTCGAGGTTGTAGTCCGCCTTGCCCACATTGTCCGTGTGGCCCTCGATGGCGACGCGCATCTCGGGAAACTGGTTCAGGATCGTCGCCACCCGCACCAGATTGAATTCCACCTCACGCTTGAGGGTGGCGCGATCGAAGTCGAAGAGGATGTCCGACAGGCTGACGATCGTGCCCCGCGCCTCCTGCGTGATGCGCGCGAACTTGCCCTCGAGTTGCTGGAGTGCCGAGAAGATCTGCTGCTGGCGCGTCTCCGCCTGCAGGCGCGCGTCCTCGAGCTGGGTGCGCAGGTCACCCTGCAGCCCGCGCTCGAGGCGCAGCGTCCCGCGCAGCGCGTCGTCGCGCGCGTCGGCGAGCTGCGCCAACACGGCTGCCCCGCGCACGCACGTGCGCAGCGCCAGCTCCCGGTGGATGCGGGCCTCGAGCTCCTGCAACACGCGCCCGGCCATGTAGAGGTAGGCTGGGCGGTCATCGTCGTGCGTGCGCTCGGCGGTCGCGGCCGCGAGGTGCTCGGTGAAGCGATTCTCGAGATCGGCCAGCGGCACATTCTGATCGAGCGCCGCGTCGCGCCAGGCCATCCACAGCGTCGAGAGCTGCGCGGCCGTGCCGCCCGGCGGCGCCAGCGCGAGGAGCGAGGACTCGGGCAGGCCGCGCTGCCCCGAGCTGCCCAGATCGGTCTCGACCTCGGGCACCTCCCAGGGCGCCGGCCCGCCTACCTCTTCGGCCGCCGCCAGCTCGCCGCGCGCTACCTCGAGCCCCCGGCGGGCCGATTCAACCTCGCGCAGGCACCCGTCAGCCTCCCGGCGGGCCTGGCCGGCCAGCACCAGCGCGTGGGCCGCGCGGACGTCGGCCAGCGCCAGCTCCAGCACCGGACGCGCCGCGCGGTGGTCCTCCTGCTCGAGATGGAGCACGGCTTCGTCGCGCCGGATCTGACCGGATCGCAGGATCGCCAGGGCGGTCGAGTCGGGCTCGCGGGCGAGCGTCTCGCCCTCGAAGCGCTGCACATCGGCCAGCAGCGGCCGGGCATTGAACGACCGGACGCAGCCGGAGAGGAGTGTGAGTGTGAAGAGAAGGCCTGCCAGGTAAACCGAGCCTCCACGCATTGCGCCGCTCCTTTGCTGCCCGCCTGCCCCACGGCGGGCAGGGATCGTAGCATCGTCGCGGCGGTGGCGGGAGCCCCGATGTGGGCCCACGACTCGGCGGTAGAGCGCCACGGGCGGGCGCGCGGATCCGGCCAAGTCACGGCCCGGGGGCATGTCCGTTCTCTTGTGTCCCCGACGACACGCACAGCCGGTCGAGCGGGAACGGCGGCCGGGCCAGCGGCCGCGCGGCCAGCGAGAGCAGCAGCGCCGCGTTGTCGTCGCCCGCGATGCGGTTGGTGCGCAGTGCCCCGCAGGCGACGCAGCGGTGCACGAGGGCCCACTCCCCACTCGCGCGGACCATCACCGCGACCGGCTCCATGTCCCCCTCGCAGCCCGCGGCGCGATCGCCCGGCTGGTGGTCGACGTGCCGGCTCCACAGGCAAGCGGGGCAATGGTTGCGGTGGGCCGAGCCCGGGGCGGTGCCGGGGACACCGGCGCCGCAGCGCCGGCAGATGAATCCCTCATCGGCGCCGCCGCGCTGCCCGGTCTCGCCGGCATGGCCGGTTGAGCTCGCGCCTTCGGCGCCGTCGTCGCCTCCGATGAGGCGCAGGTAGCTGCGATAGCGTCGCGGATCGAAGCGCCCCGCGCCCACCGCCTCCTTCACCGCGCAGTCGGGCTCGTGCGCGTGGGTGCAGGCGCCGCCGAACCGGCAGCCGTCGCGCGCGGCGCGGATCTCGGGGAAGGCCGCGCCGATCGCCGACGGGTCGAGATCGGGCAGCCCGAACGTGCGCAATCCGGGCGTGTCGATCACCCAGCCCCCGGCGCACGCGTGGGCATCGGACTCGGTCGTCGTGTGGCGCCCCTTGCCGGTGCGCGCGTTCACCGCGCCCGTGCGCAGCCCGGTGAGCCCGGTCAGCCCGGCGATGAGCGTGGTCTTGCCGACGCCGCTCGCCCCGACGAGGAGGCTCACCCGCCCGGCCAAGCGCTCGCGCAGCGCCTCGAGCCCTCGTCCGGCGCAGGCGGAGGCAGCCAGCACGGGGTACCCGGCCAGCTCGTAGGGCGCGAAGCGCTGGCGCAGCTCGCGCTCGTCGCACAGCTCGGCCTTGCTCACGACGACCCACGACGAGATGCCGGCCGCCTCTGCGGCGACGAGAATGCGATCGAGCAGTCCCCAGCGCGGCTGCGGCTGCTCGACCGCCACGACGGCCACGAGCTGATCGAGATTGGCGCCCATCACCTGCCGGCGCATCCGCGCCCCGGGATCGCGCCGACTGAACTGGTTCGCGCGCGGCAGGATCGCGTCGATCACGGCATCGGAGCCCGTGGCCCGCGCCCGGACGCGATCACCGACGACAATCTCCTGCCCCACGGTCGCCCGCAGGCTGCCCCGCGGGTGGCCGGGATGACGTGTGCCCTGATCGTCTACGAGTTCGCAGCGATGCCGCCGCTTGCCGATCACCAGGAAGGTCCCGGGCGCCGGGAAGGGGGCCTGATTCGCGCCAATGCATGGAGAGTCCAACTCCGTCTCCTCCCTCTCGCGCCGCCGCGCGCGCGGGCGCAATCGCGCCGCCGGAGCCGCGTGCACGCACGCGGGCTCGCGGCTGCGCTGCTGCCTCGGCGCAGGCGGGCTACAGGCCGCGGCGCTGCCAGCGCCGACGGCGATCGAGCCCCGCGCCCAGGACGAGACGGAGAGGAGAACGCTGCGAGTGCCTCGGGGGGGGAAGGCCCCGGCCGAAGGAGCCGGCGTCAGCTCCCCATCACCGCAAGGGCGGGGGCGGTGAACGTGGAGAGGACGGAGGACGCCGACATAAGGTGCTCCTTCTGCTGGGCACGACGGGCGCCGCACCTGGGGCGCGGCTCCGGTCGCACCGCTGATCCGATGTGACCCGGCGCGGTGTGCGCCGGGCCCGCCATTCCCAAGCTGGATTCGCTTGGGGCCAGTGGGCTTTTCACGCGCCAGCGCGGGCGGGCCAGGGGGTAGATGGTCGCTGCGCGGGGTGGATCGGTACGCTACCATGCGGGTTCCGCCGAAGGGAATGGCGCCGCGATCCAGGACCGGGCGTGCCGCCCGCGGCGGTGATCTTGTGGCCGAAGGCACCGGAGACGCACACGCATGGGCACCAACACCCACACCCCCGCGCACGCGGCCTGGTTGGCCGCTTGCCGGCCCCACGATCTGACGCTGGCGCTGCGCGACGAGCTGCTCGAGGCGTTGGCGGCCTGGAGCGGCAGGTCGCTGGACGAGCTCGCCCAGGTCGCTGACCTGCAAGCCTGCGCGCTGACGCGCCCGCCCAAGCCGGAGCTGGGCGACTTCGCCTTCCCCTGCTTCCCCTTGGCGAAGGCGCTGCGCCGCAGCCCGGCCGAGATCGCCGCGCAGCTCGCACCGGCGGCGCGCGAGCGTTTCGCAGCGGCTGCTGCCGCCGGGCGGATCCCGGCCGTCGCGAAGCTCGAGACCGTCGGCCCTTACCTCAACATCTACCTGGAAGCCGGGGCCCTGGTCCGTTTCGTCTGCGCGCGGGTCGCGGCCGGCGCCCCGCCCTACGGCGCGCCGCTGCCGGCCACGGGCCGCCGCACGGTGGTCGAGTACTCGGGGCCGAACACGAACAAGCCGCTGCACATGGGCCACGTGCGCAACAACCTGCTGGGGATCAGCGTGTGCAACCTGCTGGCCGCGTGCGGCGAGGAGGTCGTGCCCGTCAACATCGTCAACGACCGGGGCATTCACATCGCCAAATCGATGGTGGCCTACCGGCGCTGGGGCGCGGGGCGCACACCCGAGCAGGAGGGCATCAAGGGCGACCACTTCGTCGGCGAGTTCTACGTGCGCTACAGCGAGGAGATCAAGGCCGAGAAGGCCGCTCTCGCCCGCGCCGAGGGACTCGATCCCGTGCAGCTCGACGACGAGACGGACCTGCGGCTCGAGGAGCGCTGTCCGTTGACGCAGGAGACGCGGGCGCTCCTGCGCGCGTGGGAAGAGGGCGACCCCGAGACGCGCGTGCTCTGGTCGCGCATGAACCGGTGGGTCTACTCAGGCTTCGACGAGACCTACGCCCGGCTGGGCTGCACGTTCCGCAAGTGGTACCTGGAAAGCGAGACCTACGAGCTCGGCAAGGCAATCGTGCGCGACGGGCTCGCGCGCGGCCTCTTCGTCCAGCACCCGGATGGATCGGTGTGGGCGCCGCTCGAGCAGGAGGGGCTGAAGGACAAGATCCTGCTGCGCGCCGACGGCACGTCCGTCTACATCACCCAGGACCTCGGCACGGCGAAGCTGCGCCAGGACGACTTCGGCATGGATCGGATGATCTACGTCGTGGCCAGCGAGCAGAATCTGCATTTTCAGCTCCTGTTCAAGCTGCTCGGCAAGCTGGGCTACGCGTGGGCGCAGGACTGTCACCACCTGAGCTACGGGATGGTCAACTTGCCGCGCGGGCTCGGGAAGCTCAAGTCGCGCGAGGGGCGCAAGGTCGACGCCGACACGCTCCTCGACGAGCTGGCCGCCAAGGCCCGCGACAAGGCCATGGCGGGCGGCTATGCCTCGGAGGCCGAGGTCGATCTGGAGCTGCTCGCCGACGCCATCGGCCAGGCCGCCATGAAGCTCTACCTGCTGCAGGTGAGCGCGGAGAAGGACCTCACCTTCGACCCTGACACGACGATCGACTTCGAAGGCGACACGGGCCCGGCGGTGCAGTACAGCCACGCCCGCATTCGCAGCATCGCCCGCAAGGCGCTGGCCGAGGGACGCGTCGCGCCGGCCGATCTGGTGAGCTGCGAGATGCCGCAGCCCTTCGCCGGGCTCGGCACGGCCTCGCCGGTGGCCGCGCCGGCGAACGGGCCCTGGCGCCGGTGGACGCATGCCGGTCGGCCCGGTGGCCGGGATGCGGTCGCGCCCGCGGGCGCTCGCCCTGGCCCGGCGGCGGCGAACACGGCGGTCGCCTC
>CAZDKK010000080.1:0-20085 GCA_964506245.1 uncultured bacterium
CGAGACCCGAGGCGGTCGAAGAGGCGGGACAGGAGGGCGACGAGCCGCAGCCCGAGGAAGGGCAGAACGCCCCGCTGACCTGGGGCCGGCGGCGGCGCGCCGGCCGCGGTCGCCGCTAGAGAGCCGGGCGCTCGGCGGGGTCGCGGCGCGGGGGGCCGCGCTCCCGCCGGGACGCCCGCGCCGGACAGACCCGAACCATGCTGAACGACACGATCGTCGCGCAGGCCACGCCGCACGGCGCCGGGGCCCTGGCCATCGTGCGCCTCTCGGGGCCGGATGCGGTGTCCGTTGCCGGACGGGTGTTCGAACCCTCCGGGAGGCTGTCCGATCTCGCGTCCCACACCTGCGCCGCCGGGCGCGTGGTCGACGGCGACCAGGTGGTGGACCAGGTGATCGCGACCGTCTTTCGCGCCCCGCGCTCCTACACGGGTGAGGACCTGGTCGAGATCACCTGCCACGGCGGCCCCATCGTCGTGGCGCGCTTGGTCGGGTTGCTCATCGCGGCCGGTGCTCGCTGCGCCCGTGAGGGGGAGTTCACCCAGCGGGCCTTTCTCAACGGGAAGATGGACCTCGCCCAAGCGGAGGCCGTCGCGGCGCTGATCGCCGCCCGCTCGCGCGCAGGCGCGGACGCGGCCCTGCGCGTTCTGCGGGGATCGCTCAGCCAGACGCTTGCGACCTGCATGACAGCCCTGACCGACGCGCGCGTGCTCATCGAGACCTCCCTCGATTTCCAGGAAGACGGAGCGGCCGATGTGCTGTCCGCCCTGCCCGCGACTGACGAGGCACAGATCGACCGATTCCTGCGCGCGGAGGAAGAGCGGCTGGCGCGGCTGCTCGAGGGCAGCCGGGCCGGGAATCTCCTGGAGGAAGGCGCGCGGGTGGCGCTGATCGGGCGACCCAACGCGGGCAAATCGTCGCTGTTCAACACCCTCTTGGCTCGCCAGCGCGCCATCGTCTCGCCTGAACCGGGCACGACGCGCGATGTGGTCGAGGCATGGGTGGAGTGGGACGGAATGGCCATCGCGCTGCTCGACACGGCCGGGCTCGGCACGCCGCAGGTCGAGGTGGAAAGAGAGAGCATGCACCGCGCGCGCCAGATCGCTGCAGGGGCGACCCTGGCGGTTCTGGTCGTCGACACCTCTGCGGAACGGTGCTCCGAGCTCGAGTCGCTCGTGAAAGCGACGGACGTGGCGGCGGACAGGCTGCTGGTCGCCCTGCACAAGTGGGACCTCGGCCCGGGAGAGCAATGGCAGACACTGGCGGAGCGGGGGAGCCTGACCCCAATCGGCGCGGGGCCCACGGGCGAAGCCGCGGCGCAGCAGGTGCGCGTCGTGCGCACATCCGCGGTGGCGGAGCCGGGCGTGGGCGCGCTGCGGGAGGCGGTGTCCGCGCGGCTCGCCGACGGAATCACGCATCCAGAGGAAGTGCTGGTGGTCGGGCAGCGGCAGCGGGACCTGCTCACGCAAGCGCACGCGGCGATCGCCCGGGCTCGCGCGCTTCTGCGCGCGGGCCAAGGCGGGGAGCTCGTGGCCTTCGAGCTGCGGGAGGCGCTCGACGCGCTGGGCCAGATCCTCGGACGCCGCGCGGATCCGATGTTGCTGGACGCGATCTTCTCCCGATTCTGCATCGGGAAATGATCCGAGCGCCGCGTCACGCTCTGCAGCCGCGCGCGAAGGAAGTGGGTCACCGGTGATGGCAGACAGGGGAGACATGCAGGCGGCGGCCACCCGCAGCCTTCCCCGCGCGGTCGATGCGGTGGTCGTGGGAGCCGGCCACGCGGGTGTCGAGGCGGCGTGGGCGCTGGCCCGCCTCGGGCACCGGGTCGCGCTCGTCTCCTTCGACATGCGGGGCATCGCGCGGATGTCCTGCAATCCCGCCGTGGGGGGCCTCGCGAAGGGTCAGCTCGCACGCGAGATCGACGCGCTCGGCGGGCTGATGGGCCGCTTGATCGACCGCACCGGGATCCACTTTCGGATGCTCAACCGGCGCAAGGGCCCCGCTGTCCATGCACCCCGGGCCCAGGCCGACCGGGAGGGCTACGCGGCCGCGGCGCTGGCAGCCCTGTCTGCCCTGCCGCACCTCGAGCTGATCGAGGCCGAGGTGACGGAGATCGTGGTCGAGAACGCCGGCGGCGCCGGGACCGCAGCCAAGCGCCGAGTCGTCGGCGTGCGCTTGGATGCTCCGGCGTGGGCCAGTGTTCGCCCCGGGGGTGCGCATTCGGACGGACCGGTGCCGGCCGGGCGCGGCGCGGGCGGTGACCCGCCGCGCGGGGTCCTGCGCATCGACGCGCCGTGCGAGCTCGCAGCGGCAGCGGTGGTGCTCACGGTTGGAACGTTCCTGCGGGCGTTGCTCTTCACGGGTGCAGATCCGCGGCCGGGCGGCCGTCGAGGCGAGCCCCCGGCGCGGCGCCTCTCGACATGCCTCGAGCAGCTCGGCCTGGTCTTGGGACGCCTCAAGACAGGGACGCCACCCCGCTTGACGAGGGCGAGCGTGGACTTCTCCCGCCTCGCGGTTCAGCCGGGTGACGAGCCACCGCCCCGATTCTCGTTCTACGAGACGGGCGAGGTTCGCAATCGGGTCGTCTGCCATCTCACGCACACGAATGAAATGACGCACCGCATCATCCGCGGGGCCCTCGACCGATCTCCGCTGTACGGGGGCCTGATCCGGGGCATCGGTCCGCGCTACTGCCCCTCGATCGAGGACAAGGTGGTTCGCTTCCCCGAGCGCGAGAGCCATCAGGTGTTTCTCGAGCCCGAGGGCTTTCACAGTGACACGATGTATCCCAACGGGATCTCCACGTCTCTCCCGGAGGATGTACAAGTTCAGTACGTCCACACGATCCCCGGCCTGGAGCAGGCGCGGATCGTACACCCCGGATACGCGGTGGAGTACGATTTCCTGAACACGACGCAGATCGATGGGACGCTGCAGGTGCGGGGCATCGACGGGCTGTATGCAGCGGGGCAGATCAACGGAACGTCGGGCTACGAGGAGGCTGCAGCTCAGGGTCTGATGGCCGGGATCAATCTGCACGCGCGGTTGACTGGGCGGGGCCCGGTTGTGCTCGGGCGCAATGAAGCCTACATCGGCGTGCTGGTGGATGATCTGATCACGAAGGTGCCCACGGAACCCTATCGCATGTTCACCTCGCAGTCGGAGTACCGGCTCCTGCTGCGCCAGGACAACGCGGATCAACGCCTGGCGCCCCTGGGGCGGGAGCTGGGTCTGGTGGACGAAGACGAATGGCAGCGGGTGGCGGCGCGCAGCGCGCGGGTCGCAACGGCGCGCGCCGAGCTGCGCAGCCGGCATGGCACAGGCAACGAGGCCGCGGCGCCCGGCGCGGGGGCGGACGAAGCGCACCGCGGCCGGACCCTGGAGGACCTCCTCCGGCGGCCCGACGTCGATCTCGGGCGGTTGGAGCAGCTGGGATACCGATGCGATCTCCCGGAGGAGGACCGCGCCACCCTGGAAGCAGAGGTCAAGTACGAAGGTTACATCCGCAAGCAGTCCAGGGAGATCCTCCGCGCACGTGATCTGGAGGAGCGCCTGATCCCCGCTCAGCTCCTAGATGACCCGCCCGAGCAGCTCTCGCGGGAAGCGCGCGATCGACTCCATCTGCATCGCCCCCATACTCTCGGACAAGCTATTAGATTACAAGGGATTACGAGAAACGATCTTCTGATCCTCGCTGTACACATGCGGGCGTTTCCGCGGGTGGCCGCGGCGCCCGCCAATCGTGCCACGGGTCAGGCGGCAGCCTGCGGGGCGCCTGATCCCGTGGGACCCAGCACGCCGGAGGGCGAGGAGCGATAGTGGGCAAGGGCGAAGGACACCGCGGAACGCAGCAGCGCCGGCGCGACCGCGGGGGGGAGAAATGCACCCCCGCCGCCGTGCCGGATCGGCTGGCCCCCGGCGCATGGCGCGCCAAGCTGGATTCAGTTCTGCAACGGATCTCTGCTCATGGAGTCATGCTTGAGAAGGACAGCTGCGCTCGCTTGGAGATCTACTGCCAAGCGGTTTTCGACTGGTCGGAGCGTGCGGGGCTCGTTTCCCCCGGCGACCTCCGCGACCTGGTCGAGAAGCATGTTGCGCCCAGCCTGGGACCGCTGCTGGCCGTACCCGTCGTCTCCGGGGAGGACTGGATCGATGTGGGCAGCGGCGCCGGGCTACCGGGGCTCGTGATCAAGCTCTGCCGGCCCGAGATTCGAATGACCCTGATCGATTCCTCGCGGAAGAAGACCATATTTCTGGATAGTTTGAAGCAGAAATTTCAATTGCATGGATTGAGCATCATCGAGGGGCGCGTGGAGTCGATGCCCAGGTCTGGTGCAGGCCCGTGTGCGACCGGTCAAGCCGAACATCTCATGGCCAACTCTGCTCCCTCAATCGAGCCGTGGGGCCCCCATCGCGTCATCCTCATGCGCGCGGTTGCCTCACTGGAGAAGTCCCTCTCGCTCGTCGACGCCCTTGCGACGGATCGCACGAGACTCGTGACCTTCAAAGGCCCGGGCTGGCGGTCCGAGGTGGAGAGTTCCAGAGAACTGATGGAACGGCTGGGGTGGGTCCTGGTCGAAACGCTGCAGATTCCGTGGGCGAAGCCCAAGCTCCTGCTGCTGGAGCGCCGGCCGAGATGAGGACCGTGGATTGCTAGGTCTCGAGTGCAACCGGCCAATGCAGACACTGGAGCCGATGTCGGCCTGACCGGCCTGACCGGTCCCGAATCCACCATCGATGTTTCACGTGAAACATCAGCCCATGTTCCCGAGGCGCGATGTTCCACGTGAAACATCGCGTCTCAGCGCGGGGGCTGGGCGAGTGCGCGACGGTCCACCGGTAGGGAGAAGTACGAGGCACAGGTCAGAACCGGGCATGCAGTAGACCAAGAGGCGACGCCGCGAGCCGGCGCGCTCCTGTGCGCCGTCAGTGCAGGGCGATTCTGCTTGTCGATCCGTGTTGCATTGACACTTGGCGACCACACTGCTACTGTCCGCCTCCGTGACCCGGAGATCTCAAATGCCGGTCATGCACCACAATCAATTCTATGGGTTGTGGTTGCATTAGAACTTCCTCAATGGCTGCCGGCTCGTTCGTACCAGCGGGCAGCGCACAATGGACGGGTGATCCGTGGGCAAGGTCATCGCCGTTGCCAATCAGAAGGGCGGCGTTGGGAAGACGACGACCGCCATCAACCTTGCCACCTCGCTGGCCATGCTCGACCACAGGGTGCTCCTGCTGGACCTCGATCCCCAGGGCAATTCGACCTCGGGGATGGGCCAGAGCGGCGAGGAACCGCTTCCCACGATCTATGAGGTTCTGCTCGGTGAGACGGATGTCCGCGGGGCCGTCGTGGGAACCGAGGTCGGGGGGCTTGACCTTCTGCCCTCCGCACCGAGGCTGTTCGGGGCTGAGATCGAGCTGGTTGGGATGGAGAGACGCGAGTTCGTCCTGCAAGGGCGGGTCGAACCCCTCGTCTCGCAGTACCACTTTGTCCTGATCGACTGCCCTCCTTCCCTGGGCCTGCTCACCATCAACGCGCTGACAACAGCCCACTCGGTTCTCATTCCCATGCAGTGCGAGTACTACGCGCTCGAGGGCTTGAGCCAGCTACTCCAGACCATCCGCCTCGTGCAGGAGAGCCTCAACACCGGGCTCAGGGTCGAGGGTGTGCTCCTGACCATGTACGATGGCCGGCTCAGCCTGTCCCAACAGGTTGCTGAGGAGGCCCGGCGGTTCTTTGGCAATCGTGTCTTCAGTACGCTGATTCCCAGAAATGTTCGTCTGGGGGAGGCCCCCAGCTTCGGCAAGCCGGCGGCGCTTTACGACCCGCAGTGTTCGGGTGCCGCTAGCTACATGAATCTGGCAAAGGAAGTCGTAACTCATGTCGAGGAAGGCACTTGGGCGCGGATTGCGCGCACTGATTCCGGAGCCGCCCACGCTGGGTGGGCCGATGCCGGGGGAAGTGGGGCCTGATTCATCGGCGGCCCTGGCACTCGAGGATTCTCCCTCCCCGGCGCCGGGCGCCGGTCCCGCGCCTGTGGGCGAATCTGCGGGCGAACCCCAGGCCGGGCGACGCGAGAATCTCCGGTACATCCCCATTGACTACATCCTGCCCAATCCGCGACAGCCGCGAGTGGCCTGGGAGGCCCAAGCGCTCGAGGAGCTCACACGCAGCATCATCGAGAAGGGCCTGCTGGAGCCCATCATCCTGCGTCCGATCGGTGGAGACCGCTACGAGATCGTCGCCGGCGAGAGAAGATGGAGGGCCTGTAAGACAGCGGGCTGGAATGAGATACCAGCAATAGTGCGGAGCATGGAGGAGCACGAGAGCCTAGAAGCCGCCCTTGTGGAAAACATCCAGCGCTCCGACCTCAACCCGGTGGAGGAGGCCAGGGCCTACCGGTCGCTGGCCGCCGAGTTTGGGCTCACCCACGAGGAGATCGCCAAGAAGGTAGCCCGGGATCGGTCCACAGTAACTAATCTATTGAGACTACTAGTCTTACCAGACTCTGTTCTCGATCATGTTTCACGTGGAACCCTCACGGCCGGTCACGCGCGTGTCCTGCTGACCGTCCCCGAGGAGTACCAAGTGCCGATCGCCGAACGCATGGTCCAAGAGGGGTGGTCTGTGCGCAAGGCGGAGGCTTGGGCCCGGGACCTCGCTAGAGGGGCGGGTCAGGGGCGCCGGCGCGGGATTCGAGGTGAGCCAAAGCCGGAGAGCTTCTTCCGGCTGGAGGAGCAGCTGCGCCGACACCTGGGCACTGAGGTCAGGCTCCGGAGGGGGCGCAAAGGCGGCCGGCTCGAGATCACGTACTTCGACGACGAGGACCTGTCCCGGCTCCTGGAACTACTCGGGATCGTCGTTCCTTGATACCTAGAGAGGCATGTAGGTATAACTTACTATTTAGCAATATTTTAGGAGCTTTGAAAGAGCGACAATGGCCACGCGGAAGCCAGAATCGCCCAGATGGGACGGGGATCGGCGGGAATGCTACACCATCACGATCTCCTCCACGACCGGGTCGGGGGTCACCCAGTTCCGGCTTCGAAAGATGTGGCTGCGCGCGATCCTTGGCGGGCTTGTCGTCCTGGGAGTGGCCGTGCTCGTTGGGCTGGCGGTTTTCGGCCAGTTGATATCCAGGGCCAGATCGACCAGCGCCCTCGCGCAGGAGAACGTAGATCTCCGCAGGCAGCTAGCCCAGCTGGGCCAGATCGAGAGGCGATTGGCCGCCCTCGACTCGAGCCGGGTGGCGATGCTCAGGGTCGTGGGGGTGGAGTCACCGGAGCCCGGGGCCTCCGCGCTGATGGGAGGCGAGTTGGCCGGGGCAGATGCCGGCTCGGGCTACGCCGCGGCGGCGCCAGGCCCGGAACCCACACTCGAGGAGCTGGACACGATCCAGGCCGCGCTCACCCAAGAGCCCCTTGCAGGTCCCCACACCCGGGAATTCGGTCCGGTGAGTGAATCCGGCATCTTCCATACAGGAAATGATATAGCCGGAAAGACCGGTGCTCTGGTGGTCGCGGCCGGGGAAGGGGTCGTGACGTTCGTCGGGTTCGATCCGATCTTCGGCAAAGTCCTCGTGATCACCCACGGGCCTCGCTTGGCGACCATGTACGGTCACGCGTCCCGGATCCTGGTGGGCGTGGGGGACTACGTCACAGCCGGCCAGGACGTGGCAGTGGTGGGGAGCACCGGGCGAAGCAGTGCTCCCCATCTGCACTTCGAGGTGCAGTGGGACGGCAGGGCCGTTGACCCCGGCCGGGCCCTGGCCGCCTGGGCCCGGGCTGGCGGTCCGCCGCGTGTCGGGCACGCGCCCGCGGGAGACCATGGCGATGGAGATCGCGTAAGCGACAATATCTTAGGCGAATAGAGGGCCCTCATCGGGCGCTGCTGGCGCGGCCTGCGCTGGTGCGCGCCGACGCACGATCCACCCGTGTCAAGGAGGGAGGAATGTTCAACAAGTCGAACCCTCAGCCCCAGGTCGCGCCGCGAGCCGAACGCAACGAGCAGTCGTTCTTGCAGAACGGTGTCAGGCTGAAGGGGGAAATCGAGGTCGATGGCGACCTCAGGATCGAAGGCACGGTCGAGGGGACCCTCAACACCCGCGGGCTCCTCATGCTGGGGCCGAAGGCCTCCGTGGATGGGGACATCCGCGGCCGCGAGGTGGTCATCCACGGCCGCCTGGTCGGCGCCGTCCGGGCTGACGAGCGCGTCCATCTAGCGCGGGGGGCTAAGGTTAAGGGAGACGTCTTCTGCCGGTCGCTCGTGATCGAGGAAGGGGTCTACTTCGAGGGGCGCTCTCACATGGGAGAGCCGGTCGGACAGAAGTCGCCCGACAGCCCGGCACTGTCGGGCCCCGCGACCGCCCACGCCCCCGGGTACTCGCTGGGGATCGCGGAGGCTCGCGACGAACGCCTGGCGAGCACAAGTGCGATCAGCAAACATCAGAGCGCTCACCATGGGTCGGCGTGAGATCGGGTTCCTCCACACGAACCCCGGTATGAATGTGGACAACTCTGTGGAAAGACTAAACCATATCCGCATAAGGGATTTGCCGGATATCACACGCCAGAGATCGGAGTTGTCCACACTGTCGCCGTCCAACGGAGACATGGATAGGCTTGGGTACGGAGCGCTGGTCCGAGCTGGCGCTTTCCGTTGACATGCCGGCGCCGGCGTTCCTAGACTGCAAGGTTGGCTTTTCAGGGCCCCGGGGACAGGCCGGAGAGGGATTGCCCATGCGCTGCAGATCCTGGCTACGCGTGACCACCATCCTGGCGATGGCCATGGCCGCCATCTGGATGGGCTGCTCCGAAGACGAACCCGTCGAGGTCGACCAGAGGCCGCCGCAGGTGAGTCTGGTGAACCCCGACGTCGGCCAGGGGCTCAACATCTCCCCGGTCGAGGTGGTGGATAGCATCGTCATCGTCGTGGACGCGGAGGATCCCAGCGGTATCGAGAAGGTCGAGTTCTGGATCACGTTCCACGATGAGACCTCCTCGCGCAAGCTGGGCGAGAGCACGACGCCCTTTGAACCCAATCCGAACGCGGGACAGCCCGGCTCCGGCCTGTACAAGTACACCTGGTCAGTGTCGGGCATCACCACGGGTTCCACCGGGTTCTTGTGGGCGATGGCCTACGACAGGCTCGGGAACGCCGGTCGCGCGACGAATCCCGCATCGATTCGCGTCATCTCCAGCAACGTGATCGGGCCACCCATCGCGGACTTCACCGTCACCTTCGAGGGCACGGGCACGGTGGCCGACGTCTTCTTCTTCGACCCAACCCTGACGACGGACCCGATCGACGAACTCGATCGCATCAAGGTTCGCTGGGATTTCAACTATGAGCCACCTCAGCCGCCTACGTGGGACATCGACACGACGGACGCCCGAGCCGGCGACGTGGTGGAACACCAGTTCGCGCAGCCGGGAACCTACACAATCGCGCTCCAGGCCTTTAACACGTACTGGAACGGACCGTCCAACATCGCCACGCGTGACTGGACGGTCCTGCCCGAATTCGGCACGCCTCGTCCGCAAGGCCCGGTGGTGATGATTCCCAAGGGCACCTACCCCGTCGGAGTGCCCAGCGTCGACGGGCGGCGCAATCCGAACCCGTACAGCGAGAACGAGATCGTCTACCGCGATTCCATCATCCCTGGGACCACCAACACCATCAGAGTCCCCGCCAAGTTGTTCATCACGCTCTCCACCAATCTCTTCATCGACCAGTACGAGGTGACGAACGACCTCTACGTGAAGTTCCTCAACAAGTACCGGGTCGAGGGCAAGATCGCCTACGAGTCGAACACGAACAGCATCACCCTGGTCGAGACCGGCGCGGAGCTCATCACGCTGGCCTCCGACCTGACGCGGATCTTCTACGTCGACGAGGAGGTCGGCTTCTCCGTGGAGGCCTCGGAGCGCAACTTCCCCGTCACGGGCGTGACCTGGCAGGGGGCGAAGTCCTACTGCTCGGAGTATGGGTTGCGCCTGCCGACCGAATACGAGTGGGAGATCGCCGCGCGCCTCGGGCGTCAGATCGCGACGACCGAAACGGGGTACCTCTACCCGTGGACCCCTGACACGGAGATCAACGGCGCGTACGGCAACTACCGCGATTCGGGCGATCCCTACGAGGCGTCCAGCAACTTGCGCGCGGAGAATCCGGTCGCCTCGTACAGCGACATCGATTCGCTCATGGGGACCTGGGCTCACGAGAACGCGGTCGGGCCGGTCGGAACGTACGACCAGGCCGGCAACGTCGCGGAGTGGGTGGATGACTGGTACGTGCCGGGGGTCTACCGCACGCTGCGAGCGAAGTACGACGCGCAGGGCCGCTGGCCCGTCGACCCCCAGAGCCCGAAGCAGTCGGAAAGCCTGACGGGGACGCGTGTGATCCGCGGCGGGAGCTTCTTCGACTCCGCGGCCTTCCTCCGCGTCACGCGCCGCGAGGCCCGCGATCCGCTGGTCGGCAGCGCCACAATCGGGTTCCGCGGGGTCTACACCGAGTTCAATCCCGAGTAGTGGGTCGAGAGCAGACCGCCGTGTCCACAGCAGAGGCACCGGCCCATGCGCCCGCCGCCGAAAGGCGACCCGGATGGCCCAGGCAAGGATGGAGCGCCCTGGCGGCGCTCCTCTTGCTCCTGATCGCCTTCGCCATCTACCTGCCGGGATTCCCGTCCGCCCCGGTGCTGGATGACGGCAGCGTTTTCCTCGAGAATCCCGCGGTCCGCTCTGGCGGCGACTGGCTGACCTCCGCATTCTACACCGACACCTTCCGCCCGGTGTGGCGCCCGATCACGCTGCTCAGCCTCCGCTGGAGCTCCGGCAGCCAGAGGGAGGCCGGGCTCGTCAACGTCGTGCTCCTCGCCCTGGCGGCGATGCTCTGCAGCGCACTGATGCGCCGGGCAGGGATCGGCCGCGCGGCGGCGCTGGCCGCGGCGGCGGTCTTCGTCGTCCAACCCGTGGCCCTGGAGTCCGTGGTCAGGATGGCAGGCCGCAGCGAGCTGCTCTGCCTGGTCTTCGTGCTGGGGGCGATGTGGCTGCACGCGCTGTGGGGCGCGCGCGACCGCGCGGCCGAGGCGGGAGATGAGGCGGAGAGGTCGCGGCCGCGTGGCTGGTCGCGCTGGGTGCTGTGGGGGGCGTGCCTCTTGCTCGCGCTGCTCTCGAAGGAGGCCGCGCTCGTCCTGCCGGTGCTGGCCGTGGCCTACGAGCTGACCGCCCTTGCCCCGCGGCATCGCCGCGCGCAACGCCTCGCGGGCGTCCTGATCGCCTCGGTGGTGGTGATCGTCTCCTGGGCCGCCTTCCGCGACGGTGTGGTGCGCGGCTGGCCGCATCAGATCAAGCGCAATCCCGCGCCCGACTACGTTGCCGCGCTCACCGGGCCCGAGCGCGTCCGCTTTGCGCTGGCCCTCCCTGTGCACCATGCCGGCTGGCTGGTGGGTGCCGGGCCCTTGCTGCCGGACTACTCCCATCTCCTGGCCTGGCCCGAGAGCGCCGCGCCGATCGAGCTAGGCAATCCGCACAGCTTCGGCGTCGGTCTGCCGGCTTGGCCGCGGGTGATTGCCGGCGGCGCACTGCTGGCGGGACTCCTCGCGCTCTGCTGGACTCAGCGCAGGCGCTCGAGCGTGCTCGCGCTGGGCGCGGGGTGGGTGGCGATCACGCTCCTGGCAGCGCTGCCGCTGCTGCGCAGTATCGGGCACGTGGCCTCCACCCGGGACTTGCTGCTGCCGCTGGCGGGCGTGGCGTTGATCCTGGGTGCCCTGGCGGAGCGGCTCGAGGCGCGGGGCAGGCGGCCACGCGACGCTGGATCGACCGCGAGCGCGACCCCCCGCGCGACGATGCTGCTCGCGATCCTGGCGCTGGCGATCGTGGCGGTTTCAGCCGCCCGCACCCGCGCGCTCCTGCCCCACTGGCGATCGCAGGAAACGCTCATGGCCTACCTCGAGCAGCACGCGCCGCAGTCCCCGGAGGTGTCGTTCTACAAAGGCCTGCAGTCCATCCGGCAGGGGCAATTCGAGGCCGCCACGGCGCAAATCGAGCGCAGCGTGTCGCTCTTCCCGCGCAATCCGCGCACCCTCCTGAACCTAGGCATGCTCTACCGCAACCAGGGCCGCACGAGCATGGCCGGCCGCGCCCTGTCCGACGCGGTGGTCGTCGCGGAGAAGCTCGTGCCCCACACGGCGGTCGCGGCGCAGGCCCACGTCGCGCTGGGCTCCTTCCTTGGGTCGCAGAATCAGGAGGCGGAGGCCCTGGAGCAGTATGAGAAAGGGGTCGCGGCGGATTCCACCAACATCCAGGCCCTGGCACGGGCAGGCGCCCTGCTGGCTCTGCACCTGTCCAGCGCCCGCGAAGGCATCCGTCTCATCCATCGGGCACTTGAGCTGGATCGCGCCGGGACGCTGGGACCCCTGGCCGATCACATTCGCGAGACCGCGGAGCGAGCCGAGCGCTACCTGGCGGCGGCGGAGGGCGACGCACGAGACTTCGAGCAGAACATGGAGTCGGGGACGAGCGGCGAAGCCGGCGGGGCGCCACCCGAGTAGCGAGCGGAGTGCGGAGCCCCCGCGCGGCGTGCGGGTCTCGCCGGGCGAGCCTCGCTGGAATCGTGGGCCTGGCGGCGCTGGCCGTCTGGGCGACGTGTTCCGCGGACGCCGGGCCGGGAGAGGATGACCCGGCCAGCCGTCGCGGGGATCCTCTGTACGTGCTGTCCGAGGGTGCCCTGGTGCGCCCGTGCCCGGGTTGGCCAGTGTGGATCAAGGACTTCCACCGCAGCCGGCGCACGGAGAAGACCTCGGCGATCGCCTACGCCGGACGTGACACGCGCGGGCAGCGGTGTTTCTTCCTCGCGGACGAAGTTGGCCAGCTGCACTTCTGCCGGATCGCCCAGGAAGGGGACAGCGGGGCGGTCGACCTGTGGCTCGAGCCGGTCGGCTTCGGGGCGAGCATGTTCGAAGATCTCTCGCTCGAGCAGGCCTGGGACTTCGAAGGCCTCGATCTGGATCCCGGAGCGCGCCCCGAGCCATACCCGCGCGCGGGCGACTCCTGGGGTCTTCCCGACAGCATCGGCGCGATTCTGTCGATCGAGGGGCACGGTGCGGACGCCGCCGGCGAGACACGGCTGCTCGCCGTGACCCTGCGCGCCGAACCCGGTCCCTCGCCCGGCGAGTCGGTGTGGCGCATCGAAGGCCGCGGCGACGCGATTCCCGGCGCCCGCTTCTGGCAGGGGGAGGTTGCGGCGGACCGCGGGTTCGAGGGCGTGGCGATCAGCCGTTCGTACTACTGGCTCGGGCTCGAGAGCCTCGACGAGCGAGGTCAGCTCCATCTCCACGGGTCGGTGCTGTACATCTATGATCGCCTCTCCGGGAAAGTGGGCACACTGCCCACGCGCGACCTGGGCATCCGCACGATTTGCGGTCTGGCCGCCGTCTCCGACACGATCACCGTCGTGGCGGATCGCGACCGCCAGTCGCTGTTCGTGCTCATCTGGGCGGCGGATGCACCGGGCATCCTGCGGGCCGCCCATCGCGTTCCGCTCGACCTGCCCGCGCCGGATGGGTTGCGCTACGCGATCCCGACGATCGAGGGCGTGACCGTGGATGAGCGTGGAGATCTGTGGTGCGTGGTGGACCCGTGGCGCGGGCACTACCGGCCGGTGGGCGCGGCGCCGGAGAGCTTGTACGTCTATCTCGCGGCCGAGATGCCGATGCTGTACAAGTTCCCGGGACGGGACATCTGGCAGGCCGCGGGCTTGTCCGGCCTGTGGCCGGGACCCTAGGCAGAGGGCGTGATCGATGCGAACCGGCGCGCATGAGCGGGGGGGCCCCCGGCCAGCGGGCGGTCCGAGCGGCGGCCGCACGCGCGGGGCCCTGTGGCCAGTGGCACTGGCGCTCCTGTGGGCGCTGCCGGTGCGGGCGGCCTACCCGCCCCCCACCGTCGCCACGGACGGGATGGTGGCGAGCGATAGCCCGGAAGCCTCGCGCGTCGGCGCCCAAGTGCTGCGCGCGGGCGGCAACGCGATCGACGCCGCCATCGCCGTGAGCTTCGCCCTCGCGGTCGTCTATCCGCAGGCGGGCAACATCGGTGGTGGGGGATTCATGATCGTGCGCCTGGCCAACGGCGCGACCGCGGCGCTCGACTTCCGCGAGATCGCGCCGGGGGCGGCCACGCGCGACATGTTTCTCGGGACCGATGGCCGGCCCGATCCGCGCCTGTCGACCGAGACCCTGCTGGCCAGTGGCGTGCCCGGCACCGTGGCCGGCATGGCGCTGGCCCACGAGCGATTCGCGACCCGCCCGTGGGGCGAGCTCCTCGAGCCGGCCATCGAGCTCGCCCGGGAGGGTCTTGCGCTCGACCGTTACACCGCGGGTCACTTCATCGCACTGCAGGCCCGTCTCGCCCTTCATCCCGAGTCTCTGCGCATCTTCCTCAACGGGGGCCGATTCTGGGCCGAGGGGGATACGCTGCGGCAGCCGGAGCTGGCCGCGACGCTGGCGCGCATCGCGCAGGGCGGGGCGCGGGAGTTCTACGAGGGGGAGACCGCCCGGCTGATCGTCGCGGAGATGGAGCGCGGCGGGGGGATCTTGACGGCCGAGGACCTGCTTGCGTATCGCCCCCAGGTTAGAGCCACACTCACAGGCAGCTACCGCGGCTACACCGTCCACACGATGCCGCCCCCCAGCTCGGGGGGCATCGCCCTGCTGCAGATGCTCGGCTGTCTCGAGCCCTTCCCCCTGGGTACGCTGGGGCCCCAGTCCTCCCGGCAGATGCACCTGCTGGCCGAGGTGATGAAGCGGGCCTTCGCCGACCGCGCCGAGTTCCTGGGCGACGCCGACTGGGCCCCGGTGCCGGTGGCCGGCTTGCTCGCGCGCACCTACCTCGACAGCCTGCGGGCGGGCATCGATCTCGCGCGGGCAACGCCGGCATTGCGCGCGGGCCCCGGTTGCCCGGCCGGCGCAGCGGCCTTCTACGCGGCCACCGGCGGGTCGCCCGGCCCGGACATCCTCGCACCGGACGCCGCCACCGGTGGCACCGGGGGGCGCGAGACGACGCACTACAGCATCGTGGACGCTCGAGGCAACGCGGTCGCCGTCACGACAACGCTCAACACCAGCTATGGCTCGGGGCAGATGGTGACCGGCGCCGGTTTCCTCTTGAACAACGAGATGGACGATTTCGCCGCGCTGCCCGGGAGCCCCAACTACTACGGCCTCGTGCAAGGCGAAGCCAATGCGGTCCGGCCGCGCACACGCCCCTTGAGCTCCATGACCCCCGCCATCGTCACCCGCGGCGACACCCTCGCCCTGGTGCTGGGCTCGCCCGGGGGACCGAAGATCATCACCAGCGTTCTTCAGGCATTGATCAACGTCGTCGACAACCGGATGGACGTTCAGGCCGCGGTCGCGGCCCCGCGGGTCCACCACCAGTGGTGGCCGGACACCCTCTACGTGGAGCCGCAAGGACTGCCGGCGGACGCGGCCCAGGCCCTCGAGGCCCTCGGCCATCACCTGGCGGGAGGCGGATACGCCGGTTCCGTACAAGCTATCCAGGTCGTCTCCCTGGGTGAACGGCGGTTGCTGCTGGGAGCATCTGACCCGCGCCGCAACGGCAAGCCCGTGGGTGTGAGTGGGACACGACTGATCGAGAAGTAGCCCAGGCCGCGGATCGCGGCGGGTGGGGCGATTCAGCATGCCGGACGACGAACAGGCCAAGCATGAACAGCGGGAGGTGCTGGGCGTGGAGCTCGCCCAGACGGATCGACCGCTCACCATCCTCGCCCTGACGGCCTGGCGCTCGCTCTGGTCGATGGGTCAGGGCGCGGGGGCATCGGCATTCACGCGTTCGCCGGTGGCGGTTGCGGCCAGCGGCCACACGCTTCACGTGGTTCAACCGTGTGCGCGGGGTGACGAGGGAACTGCGGACTACGCAGGGGTTCACTTTCACAGATACGGCGCCCCCGAGGTCTTCTCCGATGCGAGCAGACCCCTCCCCATCCGTCTGTGGAACCGCGCGTGGCGGTATGGTTGGTTCCAGCTCACCGCGCCACAGCAGATGTTGAAGCTGGCGCGCCGGATTCAACCGGACCTCATCGTGGCCTACGACATCATGACCATGCCTGCCGCGCGGCGCGTGGCCAACCGGCTCGGCCTGCCGCTCGTGGCCCGGGTCTTCGGCAACACCCTGAGCCTCTCGATGCGCCGCCGCCTCTCCTGGTACGGGAACTTCATGGAGCGGATCGGATTCCGTGTTCCGGTCGAGGCGATGATCCTGACCAATGATGGATCGCCCGCGCTCGAGGTTCTGCGGCGGCTCGGGGTCGACCTCAGGCCCATCCACTATCTGCGCAACGGGATTCCCGCCGACCTCTTCACGCCCGGCCCGAAGCCGGCGCACCTGATGGAGCGCTTGGGCCTGCCGCCCGGGGCCTTCGTGCTCATGACGGTGACGCGCTTCCACTCCGAGAAACGGCTCGATCGCACCATCCGCGCGCTGGCGGCCCTGCGCCGGGAGGTGCCCGATGCCGTCGCGGTGCTGGTCGGGGACGGTCCCGAGAAGCCCGCTGTCCAGGCGCTGGCCCGGGAGCTGGGGGTCGAGGGTGCGGTCTACACGCCGGGTGCGGTCAAGAATGTCGAGCTGGCCCCATGGTATCGACTGGCCGACGTGGTTCTCTCCCTGCTGGACCGCACCAATGCCAGCAATCCGGTCTTCGAGGCGATGGCCTGCGAGCGCTGCGTCGTCGCGCTCGACGCCGGGACGACTGCCGAGGTGGTCAGAGACGGCGAGACCGGGGTCTTGATCCCGGCGGCACAGGAGGATGAGATCCCGCGTGTCCTGGCGGGGTTGGCCCGCGATCCGGACCGGCGCGCCGCGATCGGGCGCAGGGCGCGGCCGTTCGTCCTCAGGCTGTGCGGCACGGTGAAGCAGCGCATGGAACGCGAGGTCGCTATCCTGGAGCGCGTTGCGCAAGCCAGGACGGTCGTCCCGGGGAATCTCGTGGAGCCCGCGGAGCCCGCGGCCAGGATTTGACCCGCTGGGGCCCTCGAAGGTTCGTTCGAGGGGTTGCGTCTGCCCCGGGCTCTTCATCGGAAAATCCGCGGGGGGGACGCACCCGCCGCGGGTTCCGGGGGGCGACCGGCAGGACGGTCATTCGCCAGTCGACGCATCGCCCAAAGCGCCACGGTCAGTTGCCGAGGGTGCCAGCCCATCGGCCAGCCTTCGCCTCGCCACCCGAGACACAGGCTAGCGGCACGTACACTCTTTGAGAATGGGTTATTTGGGGGTATGGAAGGGTGATATCCACTCACCCTCTAGTCCTCCTCCTGGAAGGAGGATCACGAGGAAGCCACCCGGGCCGGCGCCCGTTCGGTGCGCCCCTCCTCGCCCCCGCGCCGGTCGAGCAACCGCAAGAAGGACTCCAGGTTCGAGGCCCGCCCCGCGATGCCCAGCTTGCGGCGGATCCCCTTGCGCTGGGTGCGGACCGTCTCCTCGGAGATCCCGAGCGCGCGGGCAATGTCCTTGGAGGTCGCGCCGCCGCGGACGAGCGTGCAGATCTGCACCTCGCGCGGGGTCAACGACACGTACCGCCGTTCGAGGTCGTTGACGAACGGCGCGAGGATGTCGGTCAGCGCCTGCTGGAGATGGTCGGCATACTCCTCGCCCCCGGGGCCGGCCTGTGCCCTCAGCCTGTTCAAGAGGGGCAGGATGATGCGTTCCACGTTGGCCGTGAGCTGCTGGGCGATCTGTTGCCTGCTGCGTTCCAAGTGCTCGAGGATTTCGCGCAGGGCGGCGTTCTTGTTCTGCAGCTCCGACCGCTCGGCCGCAAGTTGGACGTTGGCTGTCTGCAAGGCCTCGGACGCGCGGCGCCGGTCCGTGATGTCGTCGACGTAGACCAGCACGGTATCGGGAGGTGCGTAGGAGTAGATCACGTCCAGCACACGCTCCCCGTTCCAGCGCGCGAAGTGGTACAGCATTTCGGTCCCGAGGTTTCCCTGGCTCGCGAAGCACTGCTCGAGCTGCGCGACGATGTCCGGCCGATCCTGGTAGTAATCGCGGGCACGGCTGCCCAGGATCCGGAGCACATGCCCGTTGGTGGCGGCAACAGCCGCGTCGTTGTGATCGCAGAGGACGAAGTCATCGCCGATCCGGCGCCAGAGGTAGGCCGGTGTCGGCATCGACTTGAACAGGGTCCGGAAGCGGAGCTCACTCTCGCTCAGATGCTCCAGGGCGCGCACGCGGGCCAGGACGCTTCCCAATTGAGCGGCGATGCTCTCGAGTGCTTGGCGGGTCCCCGGCGAGGGCACGCGGCGCGAGCGATAGGCGAGGTTGATCAGCGCGAGGATCTGCTCCTCGTGTTTCACGGGCAGGGCGCAGACGGTCCGGATCCCTTCCTGCCGAATCGCTTCATCGAGGGGCACATCGTAGACGGGGTTGCCCGAGGAAATGAGTTGCACCCGCGGCGAAGACGCCGATCCGCGGGCGGCGGATGCCGCGAACTTCGCCGAGATGCCCGTATGGCACTCGAGGATCAAATCTCCAGTGGCGGGGTCCCTGAGATAGACACCGCCGGCGTCGGCCCCGCCCACCTCCAATGCGGCCGTGAGGATGCGCCGCGCGGCGAGGGGCAGATCGCTGATCCTCGCCAGATCGAGGGCCAGATCGCGCTGGAGGACGAGGAGGTTGCCCACGGCGGCGCGCGGGGCCGCACGATCGCTGCCCCCGGTGGACCGCCGGCGCTGCGCCCGACCGGCGTCACGCGCAGGTTTCTCCCTTGCAGATGTCACGCCCCTGCCCTCACCCCTTGCCGGCGGCTGCACGATAGGGCGGCCACCGGATCCACCCCGATTCTAACATCAGCAAGGCGCGGGGAGCCGCCGCAACCTGCGGGAAAGGGACCCTCGCGAGCTGCAACGTCGGCCGGGATCAGCGCCGGTTGCACCCCTCGGGGCCGTTGTCCACCTTCCCGAGCCTGATACAATCGGCCCGCCGGCGCGGCCCGGAAGGGCGACGGCCGATCGTCGATGCGCTCGGCGGGGACCCTGGCGGCGCGGGCCCGGAGGGGTGGTCGGTGCGTCCGGATTGCCATGAGCAGCTCGCGGGAGTGCTAGCCGAGCGCGTCCTCGTCCTCGACGGGGCGATGGGCACGATGGTGCAACGGCTCGACCTAGGGGAGAGCGACTTCCGCGGCGAGCGCTTCCGCGACCATCCCCGCGCACTCAGGGGCAACAACGACCTCCTGGTTCTGACGCGCCCCGCCGCCGTCCGCGCCATCCACGAGGCTTACCTCGCCGCGGGCGCGGAGATCCTCTCGACCGACACGTTCTCCGCGACGGCGCTCGGCCAGGCCGACTACGGCACGGAGGCCCTGGTCTACGAGATGAACCTCGCGGCGGCCCGCCTGGCCCGCGAGGCCTGCGACGCCTGGATCGCGCGCACACCCCCGGGGCAGCCGCGCTTCGTCGCCGGCTCAATGGGCCCCCTCAACAAGACGCTGTCGCTCTCGCCCGACGTGGCGGACCCGGCCCGGCGGTCGGTCACCTTCGACCAGGTGCGCGGCGCCTACGCGGAGCAGGCCCGCGGTCTCATCGACGGCGGTGCCGACCTCCTGCTGGTCGAGACGATCTTCGACACGCTCAACGCCAAGGCGGCGCTCTTCGCGATCGAGGAGGTCTTCGCGGAGCGCCGCGGGCGGCTCCCCGTGATGGTCTCGGTCTCCATCGTGGACCGCAGCGGGCGAACGCTCTCGGGCCAGACGCTCGAGGCGTTTTGGATCTCGGTGGAGCACGCCCGACCCTTCAGCGTCGGCCTCAACTGCTCGTTTGGCGCACGCGAGCTGGAGCCCTTCCTGGTCGAGCTGGCCCGGATCGCGCCGGTCCCCGTGAGCGTCTACCCCAACGCCGGGCTTCCGAACGCCTTCGGCGAGTACGAGGAATCGCCGGAGGAGACCGCGCGGCTGCTGCGCGGGTTCGTCACCCATGGCCTGGCCGACATCGTCGGGGGCTGCTGCGGCACGACGCCGGACCATATCCGGGCGATCGCCGCCGCGGTCCGCGGCCTCGCCCCGCGCCGGGGCGCTGCCCGCAC
>CAZDKK010000081.1:0-20083 GCA_964506245.1 uncultured bacterium
CTCACACCGGTCCTGCGCTGCGGGGGGCATTTCGCAGTTACAGCTTCCTATCCGCTATCCAGCCAGGGCCCATGCCCCAGTCCTGGTTTCCTCGCACTCGGCCGCGACTGCGGCTGCAGCACGAGCCCCCGCCTCGCTTCCGGTAACGAAAAGCTCCCGAGCGAGCATCGCGCAGTCGAACTGCCGTTCACCAAGCTCGCACGCGCGCGCAAAAGCCTGAGCAGCTTCGTCGTGACGCTCTTGACACACCAGGGCATTCCCCAGACTCGAATGATAGCCCCACATAAAGGGATCCAGAGCGATCGCCTCTTGATAGCGCCCGATCGTCCGCTCGCAGTCACCTGTTCTCCACAGGAGCCTGGCATCGTACACGTAGTTCCAGGCGTTGGCAGGGTCTAGCTGTAAGGCCTCCTTCAGACTACCCCTGGCCGCCTGTATACTGTCGACCGCGGCGAAGCCCATTGCGCGCTCGCGCAAGACATGCGCGCGCAGAGCTGGAGTGAGGTCGCTTCTCCGTAAGAGTTGGCCTGTCATCGCAAGCAGTTCGTGCGGACTGTCTCCACGCAGCATCATGGCGGTAAACAAGTCGCACAAGGGGCTTTCGGGATCGATTCTTCTCAAGTCCGCAATTTCAGCCTCTAGCGCGGCGCGGTTCTGCTGCGACACGTCCGCATTCCCCGCATCCACCAGCGCCGTGAGTCGCATCACGTGTGCGTCGTATTCGCTCGGGAAGGTATCCAGGAGTCGCTGGGTGCGCTCCAGCCCCTCGGCGACGTCATGGCGGCGCAGCGCGGCCAGGGTGGCAGGGAGATCCGGCCAAGTTGCCATTGCCTCGCTGCCGGAGACATTACGGAAGTACTCGTACCGCTTCGGAGACGAGAAGCCTAGCGTAGCCACCAGTCGCTTGGATACCTCCGCCGCCGCGCGGTCCAGCTCTCCCGCCGCCACACGCTCCTGCACGCCCCAGACAATGCGGTTCTGGGCGGTGTCGATGAGACTGAACGTGATGACCGAGGAGCGTTCCTCGCGATCGACCGAGCCACAGGCCAGCAAGTCGATGCCCTCTTCCCGGCAGGCCTTTGCCGCTCCGGGCGTTCCGACCTGCAGGTGCCCGGCCGCCGGCACCGGAAGCACACGCAGTCCCTGGACAGTCGCCAGATTGATGGACACCGCTTCCGCGAAGGCCCATCCGACGTGCCCCGCGCCTTCGACCTGGCCGCGCACCTCGAGCGGAGAGACCACCAGGGACCGCCGGCCCTCGCCGACGATGCGCGGTCCGCCTCGCTGCGCCTGCAGCCAGAATGCCGCGAAGATCCCAACGGCGGCGACCGCCACTGGGAGGGCCCACAGCCAGCGCCGGGGCCGCCCCGGGGCGATGGCGCGGCTCAGATCCTCGAACGAGGGCGCGTTGCCTGAATCGAGGTCCCGGATCAGGCGCCGCAGATCAACCGCCAGGTCATCGGCGGTCTGATAGCGGTCGGCGGGGTTGCGGGCGAGCGCCTTGTCCACGATGCGATGGAGATCCACGGGAACCTGCGGGACCAACTCGCGCAGAGGAATCGGCTCGCTCTTGAGGATTTCTTCCGCAGTCTCGGAGACTCCCGTACCGCGGAAGGGCCGCTGCCCGCTCACCATCTCGTAGAGGACGATCCCGAGCGAGAAGATGTCGCTGCGGCGATCCACCTGACGCCCCCGAACCTGCTCTGGCGACATGTATGGCAGCGTGCCAGCGATCGCAGTCTGCGCCGCACCCATCGGCGCCACCGTCGGCGTGGAGCTCAGCAGCGCGACCGCGGAATCCGCCGGCCCAGCGAGCGTGGCCAGGCCGAAGTCCGCGATCTTCACGGTGCCCTCGGAGCTCACCAGAATGTTTGCCGGCTTGAGGTCGCGATGGACCAGCCCCTTGCGATGCGCGCAGGCCAATCCCTCCGCCACCTGTAGGCCCCACGCGGCGATCTTCTCGGGGGTGAGGCGTCGGTTCTGGAGGACGCGGTTCAGCGCCTGGCCGTCGACGTACTCCATCGCGATGAAGTCGACGTCGTCCGATTGCCCCAGTTCGTGGATCTGGACGATGTGCGCATGGCACAATGCCGCCGCCATGCGCGCCTCGCGCACGAACATGGCGCGTCGAGCATCATCCAGCGAGAGGTCGGCCGGCAGCAGCTTGATGGCCACGGTGCGCTTGAGGATCGTGTCCCCGGCTTTCCAGACTACGCCCATCCCGCCCCGGCCGATCGGGTCGATCAGCCGATAGTGCGAGAGCGTCTGGCCAGAGCTGAGTTCCATGCCTTTCGAAACTCCACGCACACGCGAACCAACCCTGCCGCTCCCCGATCGATTCCAGCGATCTCTGTTTCGCCGGTGGATTGAAGGCGTCGGCCGATGCGTTCACCTCATCACGGAGACTCGGCGCGATGTCGTTCCACCGTTTGCGCTGAGCCTGACAAAGTAGGTGCCGGATGGGACGGGTGCTTCTCCCTTGCCCGACACCCTCCACGCCACCGTCTGGACACCGGCGGTAACGGCACGATCGAGCAGTGATTGAATCAGCCGACCGGAGACGTCGTATACGTCTAGCCGCGCACGGGACGGCTGGTTCAGGCTGAAGCTGATCGTCGCCTCGGAACCGACAGGGCTGGGCATGACGCACAAGGCTGCGGCCGACATGCGACCGCAGCCACCGGTACCAACGCCGGCGGTGGTGTGTGCTCCAAGGAGCATGAAGACAGAATCGGAGTGGCGACCCCCGGCAACGAGGTCGGGAACCCCGTCGCCGTTGAAATCGCCGGCTGCGACGCAGCCGCTCGTGGTCCAGGGCGCGGTCCTACCCTTGCCGTAGCCCCCTCCTGACGCGAAGCTCCCGTCGCCCAGACCCACCAGGATGGTCACATTGGCGGAGTGATCGCTGGCCAGGGCCAGATCGGGAATCTGGTCTCCGTTGAAATCGCCGACGATCAGGCCGGCGGACTCCATCCCGGCGGGATAGTAGACCGCCGGAGCGAAGCTGCCCTGGCCGAGTCCCAGCAGGATGGCGGCCGTGCTCAACCTTCGCAAGGGAGTCACGCGCAGCTGGCCGATCACGGCGATGTCGGCAATCTCATCGCCGTTGAAGTCATCGACCGCCACAGCGGTGGGAAGATCGTCGAGCGGAAGGAAGCTGGGCGCGGAGAATGAGCCGTCGCCCTCTCCAGTCAGGATCGCGACCCGGTAGGGCGAGACGCTGATCACGGCTGCAAGATCGAGAAGTCCGTCGCCGTTCAGATCGCCGGTCGCTAGGCTGACGGGCTCACCGCCCACGGCAAAGAAGCCCGCGGGCGACAGCGTGCCGTCGCCTTGTCCCAGGAGCACCGCGACATTGTCCATGCCGGTGTTGACCGTTGCGAGATCTGGGACCAGATCCCCGTTGAAGTCAGCGCACACCAGCGACTGCGGCTCGTCCCCAACGTCGTAGAAGCTGGCGGCGGTCAAGGAGCCGTCGCCGAGGCCGAGCAGCACGGCCACGTCGTCAGAACCGCGGTTGGACACGGCCAGATCGGGAATGTAGTCGCCGTTGAAATCCGCCGTGACAATGGACTGGGGCTCGTCGCCGACGTCGAAGCGCTGGGCCGGGCCCAGCACACCGCCCCCTTGGCCGAGCAGCACGGCGAGCCTGTCCGAGAGGTCTTGGGCAACGGCCACATCGGGGAGTTGATCGAGGTTGAAGTCCGCCACCGTCACAGCGGCGACAGAATCGCCCGCAGCATACCTGGGCGCTGCGTTGAAGGTCCCGCCGCCGAGGCCCAGGAGCGCTGACACGTTCACATCGTGCATGTTAGCCGTGACAAGATCCGTAACCCCATCTCCACTCACATCGCCTATTGCCAAGGTGCTGACGTCACACCCAGTCTCCAGCCATGTGATCGGACCCATGGTCCCGCCGCCGAGGCCCATGTGCACACCCGCGCGATGGCCCTCAGGCACCCAGACTCCTCCCGCCGTAGCTAGGTCGGGGATTCCATCGCCATTCAGATCGCCGATCTCTACGAAGTGACCCGGGTCGGCGTAGTACCTCGGGGCTTCAAACGTCCCACCGCCCGCTCCCATGAAGATCACCACGTCTTCGCCCATCAGAACCACGTCAGGTATGTCGTCCTCGTCGAGGTCCCCGATCGCCACCCAGCATGCCCCCTCACTGAGTTCATGGAAGTCGGGAGGGGCAAATGACCCATCGCCATTCCCGAGCAGCACGGACAAGCCGGGATAGCCGGACGCCACGGCCAAGTCGGGGATCTGATCTCCATTGAGATCGCCGGCCGCCAGGCACACGAGGCCATACCCCGCAGCGAAGGAGCTGGGCGCCTGGAAGGTCCCGTCGCCGCGTCCCAGAAGCACAGCCACGCTGTCCAGGCCGGCGCCAAGGCAGGTGTTCTCCGTTGCCAGATCGGGGATGCGGTCACCATCAAAATCCGTGATGACGATGCTGCGGGGCTCACTGCCCGCCGGGTAGTACTCCGCCGGCGCGAATGCTCCCAAGCCCAAACCCAGAAACACCGCAGCCTGATTGGTACCGTAGTGCGCCGTGACGATGTCGAGTAGCTGATCGCCGTTGAGATCTCCCAGCGCCAGGGCCCAGGGGCCGGACTGACAATCGTAGGTGCACGGGGGAGCGAAAGTCCCGTTCCCGCGGCCGATCAACACCGAGACGATGGCACAGCCGGGATGGGCCATGGCTATGTCCGGGATCTGATCGCCATTGAGATCACCGATCTCTGCGTGGCCTCCTCAGTAGCCGGAGTAGGAATCGAGACGTGCCGGCCAGAAGAGGATCTCGGCCGCGACGCCTGGTCCGAAGACGGGGAAGATCGAGAACAAAGCCAGTGAAGCCAGCACAAGGCCACCCCTGATACCACTCGCCAGATGGGTTACGCGCGCGCGCATCCGAACCTCCGTCCTGCCACGAGTCACACGAGGAGAGCTGATCCATGCAAACGGGTACCTCGGTAGGAATTATAGTCCATCCCGCCGGATTGAACAACCCTCCGCCCCTCTTGCCTGTCGAGCACTCTTCATGGATAGTCGAGGCCAGGCTTGCTGGGCGGCCTTGGTGGCATTCGTTATCTCGCGGTGTAGCTGCTCGGGCCCGCTGTGCTCCTGTTCGGCATCGTCTTGGTCCGGGCGCGCTGACAAGCATCTCAACCAGCCAGTCGCTTTGCATCTGGTAACGAAGCACAGCGTTGAGCGACTGATCCGCGTGAGCTGGAACCGCGGTACCAGATACAGGAACTGACTCGGGTGGCACTTGCCATGACTGGGGTCCATCACCTCGAGAGCTCGGTCCTCACGAAGTGCGGCGTCCGGCTGTTCGGGCAATCTTGGGCGCCCGAGTTTCCGAGGGCCGTGGTAGTCGTACTCCGCGATAAGTGCGTCGAGGCGTCGTCCGGGGCGATCTATGCTCTCCAGCTTCGGAACTCGGGAGACGGAAGCGGCGGACGAAGCAGAATAGAGGTCATTCTCGTGAGTCGGCAGCAAGCTTCTGGTCGGTGGATCCAGCCCGCCGGGCGCAGTGGTGCCGGTGCAGGCGATGATCTCAGGCTCGACGGCGGACGTGGCCTCAGGCCACGAGGCGATAGTCATGCTGGATCCCGCCCAAGACAGGCAGAGCGACCAAAGTCCCGCCCGAAGGTGGAGGTTGCCGCAGATCCGGATAGGGATCAGGGATCCCGTGGATTGCTTGCGACGGACGGGCGCGATTGTAGTAGCGAATGTACTCGTTGACGACCCGACGAATGTGGTCGGCGGTCAGGAAGATGAAGTGATTCAGCGCTTCCTCGCGCAGCGTCCGCATGACCCTCTCGACGTGAGGGGAAGCGTTCGGAGCACCGAAGGGGACCGGGAGACCCTCGATGCCGATGACCTCGTCGAGCCAGCGGTCCAGGTGGCAGCGGTAGCTTCGCCTGTGACCCGCCTCCTCGACCGACCTGCACCTGCCAAGCTGCCCGATGATCGCGTCGTTGTCGTGGATGAGGAACCGAGGAGCCACGTCCTCGGAGGTTGCCTCGCGTAGCTGCTGTTTCACCCATGGAAGGGTCGGGTTGGTTGTCACGTTGACATGGACGATCCGGCGTGAGTCGATCTCCATGATGATGAAGACGTAGACGACAGCAAAGAGCGCAGTGTACTGGGTCAAGAAGTCGCACGCCCAGATCTCCTTGGCATGGTTGCGGACGACGGTGCGCCAGGTCTGGTTCCCTCGGGGCGACCCATGACGTGGGGTCATGTAGCGGCGGATCGTGCTGGGGGAGTGCTCGACACCAAACTTGGCGGCCAGCTCTTCGGCGATCTTGTCCTCGCCCCATTCAGGGTGGGTTCCGGAGATGCGCCGAATGTAGGCGATGTGCGCTCCAGGGATGCGGGGTCGGCCGAGTTGTCGGTTCCTGGATCTGTGACGCCAGAAGATCCGGAAGCCCTTTCGGTGCCAACGGATCACGGTCTCGGGCTTGACGATGACGAGGGGCCGAGTCCAGTCGGGCCAGAGCCTACGGAGGGCGACCCAGAACATCCGGTCAACGATGTGGAGTCGGGGCCGCGGCGAGGTCCGCAGGTAGGTCGCCAATTGCTGTCGCAGCGCCGCGTTCTCCAGAACCAGTGCGGCTCGGGGCATCAGGGCTGCTCGCAGGCAGGCGAGTAGAGCTACAATGAGTGTGTGCATGGTGAGCGATCGTAGCACGGGGTGGCAAGCGGCCTCGCAGGCGGGAGTTCCGCCGCGTTCCGCGATGCGATACGGACTTTTCGCGGACTGCGGCGAGCTGGCTCGAGGGATACCCGGCGGCCGCGTTACAGCGTCGGCGCCGGTCCCCCGAACAGCATACCCACCCAGGCGATGAGGAAGTTCACGCGGCCCAGCAGCAGCGAGATGCGACCCATCACGGTGAAGCCGAAGGTCGCGCCGAAGCCGATCATCAGCACCCAGATCCCGACCTTCGTCAGCCAGCCGAAGGCGCCCGTGTGGCGGGTGCTGAAGAAGAAGTAGGCGATGCCGCACACGACGGCCAGGGCGATCAGCAGGTTGGTGAGCTCGACGCCCGAGAAGCCGACCGGGCGCATGGTGGCATGCGCCTGCTGCAAGACGTACGTCTGCAAGATGAGCGGAACCTCCGCGCCACTGCCCACCCCGAGGATGTAGGCCATCGGGATGCGCGAGAGCCACCCGATCTTGCCGAAGAGGCGGGTGAAGAGCAGCAGTCCCAGCAGGCAGGGGATGATCGGGAGGAGGTTGCCGGCCTTGAACGGCTCGATGATCTTGGCCACGACGCTCTGGTTGTACAGGATGATCACCCAGTACCCGGCCGAGGCGCCGACCGCCAGGTGTTCCGCGAAGCGGTAGAAGGGGTTTTCACGGTAGAGGAAGGAGAGGATGCACAACGACAGCAGCGCGGCGACGGTGGTCAGGATCGCTGTGAGCATTGTGGGCATGCTGCCTCCCTACCGCGCCACCGCGTGCCGCGCGCGGCGGCGCTCCACCAGGTAGGTCACGTTGCCCAGGATGATGAAGGCGATGATGAGCGCATGAGCCACGGACTGGACGTCCATGCCCTTGCGCGCCACGTCGCCCTTCTGCACCAGGATCTCGTACTCGGCCGCACCCCGCAGCCCGCTGATGATGCCGAAGAGCTGGCCCGATTGCACATACTGGTAGTAGTTGGTCGCCATGACCGCCGCCGATCCGAGCCCGAGCGGGAACTTGTAGCGGCCCTGGCCATAGATGATCCACCAGTCGATGCCGCTGGTCGCATTGACCGTGAAGACCATCGCCACGTCGTTGTAGTTGCGCACGCCCCGCATCATCGGGATTTTGTCCAGCGGCGTGCCGTAGTAGTCGAGCGGGAACGGCGTGCGGAAGTTCTCGCCCATGGTCATGATCACGATCGCCGGGTAGGGCTGGTAGCCAAGATAGACGTAGTCCTCGCCGTACTTCTTGCCGTACTCCTCGGCGACGCTGGTCAGATGGGACTCGGCCAGGGTCACGCCGGTGGAGGAGAGGCAGCAGGCCAGCACGCGCACGTTGCGCGAAAAGGCCTGGCGCAGCATCGCCTTCGCCATCGGCTCGAGCTCGGCCGCGGTCGAGGGGTCGTACCCGAAGTCGAACAGGATGATCTCGCCCGGCTTCACGGCCTCCATCCGGGCGTAGACGTTGCGCACCTCGGGTGTGATCTTGATGGGCATGCCGATCGGGGCGAGCGAGGGGATGAGCACGGCGAGGAAGATCAACGCGTAGAGCACGCGCCGATCAATCGCCAGTACCCGGTCGAACCACCCCATCGCTTCCCCCTAGCCCCGCAGATGCGGCGCCTCCACACCCAGGATGATCTTCAACGCCGTGGCCGCGCCGCCCAGCCCCAAGCCGATGTAGATCGCCCGCTTGGCGGCCAGATTGGGCACGTTGATGAGCCAGTCGGACACCTGCGCCGCCCCCGGGACGGCAAGCGACCCGATCGTGAAGGGCGGCCAGAGGATCTCGCCCAGGGGCACGCGGCCGAGCATCACCAGGACCGCGGCGACGAGCAGGATCGTCGCCAGGACGGTGCGCGCGCGGAAGGCGCGATAAGCGGCCGAGGCGATGTAGAAGGCGAGCATCGCGAACATCGTCGCCTGGATCGGGTTCAGGACCGAGAAGTAGGCGTGCACGAAGGGCGAGCCCAGCCCCTGGCCCCAGAAGCCCAGGATGATCATCCCGAACAGGCCGACGAGCAGGGGGATGCTGTAGGGCCAATTGCTCTCGCGCTTCTGCACCCGCTCCACGTGCATGCGTCCGAGGCCGAGGATCCCGAGCAGGATGGCGAAGACGCCCACGATGATGAGCCAGTCCATCAGGGTCTCGTACAACTGGGCGGATTTCTCGTGGGGCACGAAGTACTGCAGCGCGAGGAAGACGCCGGTCACCAGCGTGATCGTCATCGGCAGCCAGCGCTTCATCCGTTCCCCCCAAGCCAGCTCACTGCGTCGCGAAGAAGTTGACGAACCCCCGCCAGCCCAGCGTGGCGGCCAGCGTGCCCAGCACGATCAGCACCGCCCAGAGCGCCTTGCCCAGGTCTTGCCCTTTGAGCGTCCCCAGCAGCGGCGCCTCGCGCGACAGGTAGGCGCTTGCCGCGTAGAGCTCCTCGCCGATCAACGTGTAGTCGCAGGCGGCGACGAAGAAGGGGATCTGCGTGATCTCGTCGGTGCCCGCGATCTGGATCGAGCCGGCAATGTTGCCCGCCTCGGCCAGGATCAGGCTCTCGGCGTAGAATTTCCCGATGTAGAAGTTCGTCGCCGGCCGCTCGCGCATCATCATGCCGTTGACCGCCGCGACGTACGAGAACTGGTCCTGCGTGACGAAGAAGACGTCGTCCTCCCGGTAGGCGTCAGGGTAGCCGGCCTCGAGGTAGGAGGACTTGACGATGTCCTGCGCGATCGTCATCACCATCGGGTCGTAGCAGGGCACGCGCACGGCCGTCTGGTACTCGGCGGTCTTCTTGGCGACGCGGCCGAGCATCGTGAAGGCCGCCAGCGTTGCGATATCGCCCGTGACCCCGATGCCCGGGACAAAGAGGATCGGCCGGCCCATCTCGGTCGCGCGGCCGATCGCCTCGTCGACCGCCGCCAGGCCGGGGATGGGGCGGATGAAGAGCTCCTTGCCCGCGCGGGCTTGCCGGATGAGGAAGAGCACCGCGGCGCAGAAGAGCAGCATGAAGGCGAGCAGCACGCTCTTGCGCGTGTCGAACCACTGGCCGCTCGGGACCACCGGCCCGACCAGGGGCGAGAGCGCGCGGCTGCTGTCGCTGCCGAGCGACTCCACGCGGTAGGAATACCCCGCGCCGTCCTGCAGGTCGCTGTCGGTGAAGCTCCTCTCGCCCGGCAGAACCGTGCCCGCCTCGGCCACCGTGTCGGCCGGACCGCCGGAGCGCAGAACGCGGTAGAGGAGGACCGTGACCGCCGCGGACTCGCCCTCCGCGGGTGTGCGGTCATCCGGGCTCAGCGCCCACGTCAGCTCGATTGCTCCGCCCGGGTCGTTGGGGACATCCCGCGCCGCGAGGCTGTCGACGGGCGCCACCGCGCGGGCGGGTGAGAGCAGGACCAGCGCGGCCCAGAGCGCGAACGGAGGCATCATCCCTGCCAGGAGCGCAGCGCGGCGCCGCGCGCAGGAAGGCGGCTGTGCGAGGGGGCGTCGCCGCTGCGAGGTCTGCCCGCTGTGCTGCATGCGCCATCCCCCTCGAGGTGAGAACAGAGCCAGGAGTATACGCGCGCGGGGTGGGAGCGTCAACGCCGGCGCCGGCGAGGGCCGCGACAGACCGCAGAATCCTGGGACCGCGCGGCTCAGTTGTTCGCGAGCGCGACGATCGAGACGATCACGGCGGCGGCGGTCGCGACGGGGGTGAGCAGGTTGGCGATCGTGTTGGTGCGGCGCTCGGGCACGCGGATCATCGACCCGGCAGCGACGGTGTCGGATCCGGACGCGCCGCTCTCGCCGGTGCTCCCGGGCAGGCGGATCTTCCATCCGCGGGTGCTGCCGAACTGGCTGGGACCGCCCGCGGCGTATACATAGTGCGCGACCGTCTCCCCCGGCAGGTAGGGGTAGAGCCCGGGACGCGTGACCGAGCCGCCGACCGCTACCCACTCGGCGCAGAAGGGGACCTCGACCACATCGCCGGGGCGCATCGCGAACCCCTCGGTCTGGGCGAGCGGGATCCAGCGGCGACGGGGAGCCCCCGAGCCCTCGCCGCGCTCGAGCCAGACCCCGCTGTCGCAGAACTCAGAGCCCAGTCCGCCCGCAGCGCGCAGGACGAAGGCCAGGTCGTCCCCCTGGCCGGCGGCGATCAGACGCGTGCGCGCCTCGAAGGGCCGGTCGACCACGGAGGAGCGGGCTGGGGCTTCCTCGAGGGTGGCCGGGAAAAGCCCCCGCACGCGGTAGGTCTGCCGCGCGGGCGGCGCGAAGACCTGATCGCCCGAGGCCAGCGCAGGGTTGCCCTCCCCCTGGCCGTCCACCAGCCAGGCTAGCTGGTCGCACGCGCTCAGGCTCCCATCGCGGTGCGTGATTCGCAGGTCGCGCGAGTCCCCGCCCTCGCGCAGGCCGCCGGCCAGCGCGAGCAGGTCGCCGAGGCGATAGGTGGCGGGGACCTCGTACGTTCCCGGCATCACCACCATGCCGGTGACTGGGATGCGCAACAGGGCTGGCCGCACGAGGGTCAGCGTGATCTCGGCATCCCGGTAGAAGGAGCGCGCGCGCTCGCGCACGGCGCGGCCGGCGGCGCCCAGCGTCAGCCCGTCCACGGGCAGGACGCCCACCGAGGGCACGACCAGCCCGCCGTCGGCCGCCACGACCAGGGGGATCACCTCGTTGGTGGCGCCCCAGATCGACAGCGCCAGCCGGTCGCCCGGCGACAGGCGGTAGGTCTCGGGATCGATCGCCCCCTGGTAGGCCATCTCGCCCGCCTCGATCTGCTGCAGCTCGGTGGGCTCGATCTGCACCGTCCGGCGCGCCGTGTCCGCGGAGCGCAGCCAGCGCTCGCGAAGCTGATCGGTGAGCTGGGCGCGGGGGCCGCCGGCGAGGGCGGCGCAGGCTAGAACGAGCACTGCCGAGCGCACCAGCGTGCGTGCGCGGCCGGGGGCCTCCGGGACAAGGGGCGCTGCGGGCATCATGGACGGCTCTCCGAGGTCGCGCCGTGCGCCGATCGCCGGCGCCCCAGGGGCGCGGGCTGGCGCACGGCGTGGGACCCTGAGTTGAAACGCCGGTACGGTAGCAGGTTCGCCCGCCGGCGGGAACCCCCGGCCAGCCCGCTCCGGCGCGGCGCGCTCATTTGGCTGCAGGGAGGCCGGTGCGCAGCTTCTCCTTGATCGTGCCCCAGCTCGCCCGCTGCGTGGGCGTCGGGCACGGATCCGGATCACAGTCAGGTGTGCCCGCCTGCCACTGGCCGCCCGCGGCCGCGCAGTCGGCTTCCAGGAGCACCGCGCACGTCTCGGCCGGCAGGCAGCAGGCGGCCACCGGCAGCTCGGCCATCGCGACCGTGGCCCATGCGGCGTCGAGTCCGAAGTCGCAGTTGGAGGCGTAGGCCATGAGCCAGGTCCCGTCGCCGCGGGGCCCCGCGTGTGCGCCCCAGCTATTGCGCACGATCCACGCGCCCAGCGCGTCGTCGTATCCGACCAGGAGCACCGCGTGGCCACCCTGGAGGTTGCCGGAGGCGTGCCGGTAGACCGAGTCGGGCGGTGCGGAGAACCAGTAGGTGACGAAGTCGTCGTAGACGAGGTAACCCAACCAGACCGGGCCGTTCTGGAGATGGGTCTTCAGCTCGAGGACGCTCGGAAGGGTCCCGTCGTTGCGCACGAGCCCCCAGTCCTCGACGCGGTAGGCGGTGGCGGTCGGAACGGGATCCGGGCAGGGAACCGTGGCCCACGGCGGAGGGCCGGTCGTGCAGCCGGGACGGATGTTGTCGCCGTCGAAGTCGCCGCTGAACGGGAGCTGGGTCTCGGAGAGCGTCCCTTCGTTCTTGAAGAAGTCGAAGACGGTGACGTATCCGCCGCAGCAGCCATCGTTGGCGACCCCGTAGATCGGGTGCGTCTCCACATCGCACGAGAGCGGGAACTGCTCGGCCAGGTCCAGCGTGGTCGGCGCGCCGTGCTGGATGATCGCCATCGCCTCGACCATGCCCGTCGCGGCGAAAGCCCAGCACCCGCCGCAGGTGCTCTGGTTGCGGGCGGGCGGGGTCTGCGCGCTCCAGTCCACGCTCTGGGGCAGGTCGGTCGGAATCTGGAACGGGGGGGCGGGCAGCAGGTGCAGCACCTCGGGCGGCATCGGCTTGAAGCCCATGGGCGGCGGGTCGTCGGCGCCGGCCGGCCCGGGTGCGGCCAGGAGCGCCAGCGCCAGGAACGCCAGCGCCAATGGCACCGGCGCCAGGGGCACCAGCGTCCCCCTCAGGGCAGAGGCTGACCCTCGAGCAGACTCCATGGTTCATCTCCTCCTCGGCCTGGGAGCACGTGGATTCTGGCCCGCGGCCCGAATCCGCCGTAGGATGCACTAGGGACTCCATCGGCCGGCGGCGCCCTGATCTTCAGGCGGCGGGCGTTCCGGAGATGTTCAAAGCCCGGCGCCGCAACGGCTTCCCGGAACACCCCCAGAGGTGGAATAGGCCGCCCGTCCGGCGGGTAGTCCTCCCGGGACGGGTGGGGGCGCGACGCGAAGGCATCGAGGCCGTGACCCCTACACACGAAGACCAGAGGCCCCGCGAGGACGCCCCGGCACGCGACGATCCCAGGCTGCGCGAGGACGCGGCCTGCGTGCGGCGGGCGCTGGCGGGCGACGGCGCGGGCTTTGAAGCCCTGATGCGTCGCTACCACGGTGCGCTGGGGCGCATGCTCCACGCCATGGTGCGCAATCCCCAGGACGCTGAAGACCTGCTCCAGGAGACCTTCTTGCGAGCCTATCGCTACCTGCACCGGTTCGATCCGGATCGCCCCTTCGGGCCCTGGCTCATGTGCATCGGGGCGAACCTGGCGCGCAACCATCTGCGCCGCCTGCGGTCGCGACCCGAGGTGTCGCTGGAAGACGGCGGGGAGGAAGGCGAGCGGGCGTTTGAGGGGTCCTGGCTGGCCGACCCGCGGGGGGCACAAGAGCTGGATCATCGCGAGCTGCTGGCGCGCACGCGCACGGCGCTCGCCCGTCTGCCGGAGGACCTGCGCGCCGTGCTGGAGATGCGCCTGCTCGGGGAGATGAGCTACAAGGAGATTGCCGCCGCGCTGGGGATTCCCATCGGCACGGTGATGTCGCGGCTCAACCGAGCGCGCCAGCGCATTCAGGCCGAGCTGGCCGACACGTGTCCGGAGGCGCCATGAACGACCGCTGTGATTGGGTGCGGGCGCGCCTGGGGCGCCTGCTCGATGCGGAACTGCCCGGCGAGGAGCGGGCGGCGGTCGAGGAGCATTGCGCGGTCTGCGCCGCTTGCCGAGCCCTGTGCGATGCCCTGCGCGCTGCAGACCAGACCGCGCGCGCGACGATGCTCGCGGAGCCCGCCGGCGATGGGACCTTCGAACGCCGATGGGCGGAGTTCCAGCGCCGTTATGATCTGACGGCCGCGGAAGAGCTTCGCGCGCAGGAAGCACGGGCCGAGGCGGGCGCGCCGGCGCGGATGTCGGGCGAAGAGGTCGCCGCGGCGCCCCTCGAGCCCGCCGTGACCGCGCCGCGGGAGGATCTCGAGCCGCACGCGTCGCGGGTTCGCCGGATCCTCGCGGGCGCGGCCGGGTGGCTCGCGCCGCGGCCCGGCTGGCGCTGGGCGAGCCTGGCCACCGGGGCAGTCGCGGTTGCCATCATCACCACGGTCCTCATCGCGCGTGGTCCGCGCGTCGAGCCGCCCTCTGCGGCGGTGCAGCTGCCCCTCGATGCCGTGCGCCCTACACCCTCAGCGCCGACGGCGAACGCTGCCGGGGAGAGCCGCGCTCCCGCCACTGCTCCGTCCGCGGCGCCCGCCGGCGAGCGAGAGGCCGCGGCGACTCCGCCGGCGCCCGCGACCGAGCAACCGCGCGTCTTGACCCCGCCTGCGCCGCCCACGGGACTGGATCGTGTCTTGACCCCGCCCGGAACCGCGGCGATGCCCAGCTCCGAGCAACATCTCACGGCAGTGGCGAGCGAGGCCAAGAAGGTCGGCGCCACCGCTCCACCTTCGTCGATCGTGGCGGACGAGCGCCAGCCGGCCGGTGCGGCCGTGTCGCCCCAGGTCGCCGCACCTGAGGCCGGCGGGGGCACGTGGGGCGCACTCAGGTCCATGGACAGGGGGCTCACCCGGCAGCCAGCGGGTGAGCGCGCGCAAGAGGAGGCCGTCAGCGGGCCCGCCGATGCGGAGATTGGCCTGAAGCTCGCGGCGGCCGCCGGGGAGTTCGGCATCGAGGCGCCGGAGAATGTCGCCGGGGCCCGCCCGGCGGAGGTGGCACGGCTGCTTGGAGATTTCGAGCAAGTCCTCCAGCTCCGCGAGGAGCTCGCGGGGGGAACCACCGCGCAGGCGTATGCCCACCGTGCGCGCGCGGATCGCGGCCATGCAGAACGAGCGACCGGTGACCTCGCGGTGCGGGGTGAGGCGCTCAGGAGCAATGCGCGCGCCGCCAAGGGACGCGGGTCGGAGGCGGATGGCAAGTCCGCCGCCGCGCCGCCGGCAACCGCCCGCGACGTGGCCGATGACGCCTCGCTGTGGGTGCTGGCGGGGGACGGTTGGTACATGCTCTGGCAGCGATCGCGGCCATCCGGCGACGAGGATGCAGACGCACGGTCCACGGCGGTCTCGGCGACCGCCCCCGACACGCTCGCGGCCCGCGCCCTCCAGGCCTACGAGCGCGCACTGGAGATCGGACCCGCACAGGGGGAGGAGGCCCAGGAGCTGCCACCCCACGCATCGGCACGCGCCGCGCAGTTGCGGGCGCACCTGACGCGCCGCATGCCGCCTGCCGCCGCACCGGTGCAGCGCCGGCGGTAGCGGGCGGGAAGGCGTTGCCGGCGGTTGGGCGTGGCTGCCTGCCGAGCCAGTCGCCGCAGGATCGCCCGCGGCAGCTCGCCGCGGATCTCACCGTTCGAAGCAGCTCTCGATCCGCGCCTGGATCTGCTCGCGATTGCGCTGCGGGTAGACGACCTGGCAGTCCGACTCACCCTCGACGCCCTTGATCTCCGCCCCGTCGGGCAGCGCCACGCGGAAGAGCGGCCGCGGGAAATCCTCGAAGTACTCGACCGCCCCCAGGGGCGCCAGTCGCAGGATGTCGCTGCGCGTCCAGGCCGAGTCGAAGAAGTAGCGCATCACCCGGCTGCCGTCGAAGCAGTCTTCGATGCGCTTGCGGTCGATGATCTTCATGCTGCCATCCTGCGCCTGGCCGCGATGCACTCGACGGCCCGGAGGGCGGCCTCGATGTCGTCGTCCGTGTTGAAGCCCGAGACGCTGAAACGGACCGTGCCCGCCGGTGCGCAGCCCAACGCCGCGTGGATCAGGGGCGCACAGTGGAGACCCGTCCGGCACACGACCCCGAAACCCTCGTGCAAGGCAAAGCCAGTTTCCTCGACTCCCCAGCCCTCGATGGCGAAGGAGACGACCCCGGTCAACTCCTCTTCGGGGCCGTCGCCGAACAACCGCACTCCTGGGGTCGCACGCAGGCCCGCGCGCAGCCGCCGCGCCAGCCTCCGGGCGGCATCGCGATGGCGGGTCCCTTCCGCCGCGAGCCAGGCCAGCGCCGCGGCCAGCCCCGCCAGCGCGGGGACATTGGGCGTGCCGGCCTCCAAGCGCGTCGGCATGTCGGCCGGGTGAAGCGCCAGATCGCTGCGCACGCCCGTTCCCCCGACGAACCACTGCTGGAGGCTCAGGGATGGAGCGACGTAAAGACCACCGGTTCCCGGGGGTCCATGGAGGCCTTTGTGTCCGGTGAAGGCCACGAGGTCGGCCTGGAGCATCGCGACGTCGACGGGCACGAGCCCGAGCGTCTGGGAGGCGTCGAGCAGCGTCACCGCGCCGGCCTGCCTGGCCTGCCCGAGAAGCTGCGCGGCATCGGCGATGCGGCCGGTGACGTTGGACGCGTGGTTGAGCACGGCCAAGGCGGGACGATGCGCCAGCGCCGCCTTCCAGCCCCGAGCATCGATTCGCCCGGCGCGGTCGAGCCCGATGATGTGCAGCCCGATGCCCCGGCGCTGGGCCAGATGGTTCAAGGGCCTCAGGACCGAATTGTGCTCGGTGACCGTGGTGACGACGGATGTCCCCGGCTGCAGGTCCAGGCCAAGAATCGCCAGGTTCAACGCCTGGGTGGCGTTCACGGTCAGCACGATGTGGTCGCCGGTCACAGCGGCGGGCGCGGTCTCGGGGTTGGAGAGCAGCGCGGCGAGCCGAGCGCGGCAGTCGGCGGTGGCGTCCCGCCGCGATGCGGCGCGGCCCGGGTGGACTGGAGGCTCCTCGATGGCCCGGGAGACGGCTTGGGCCACCCCTGGTGCCTTCGGCCAGGCACTGGCCGCGTTGTTGAGATAGACCGCTGCCATGGACCCTCGATCCCGGTGGCGTGAGGCACGTCCTGCGGCCCCGCGGGGCGCGGCTGAGATCAGCCACCTGGCACAGCTATCGGCCGGTGCCTAGGTAGATCTTTCGCACCGCTTTTCGGGCGGACGGGGATGTTGCGGCCATACCCCGCGGGAGCCGCGCCCATAGCCGGCAGATGTGGAGTCCCGCTTCTATCACCCCCTCCCCTCGAGCAGCCAGCTTCGGGATCGCCTCCCTAAACCTGTCCCCGCATTCAGTCTCCCGCCGGGAATAGACCGGCCCGGGCCCTTGTATTGCGGGCGCATCAGACGAGACGAACGCAGCTTGGAACGGCGGAGCCCGCCGCTGGCCCCGCCAGCGAAAGGAGTGGGACATGAAGACGCGTTTCTCTCTGCGGGCCCCCCGGCGCAGGTTCCTCGGACAGCAGAGCGCCGGCCGCGGTCATGGACTCCGGGGAGCCGCGATGCCGCCTCGGGCGCGCTTGGCTGCGCGTCGAAGCCAGCCGACTCCCTCGCGGTCCGCGTTGCCCTCCCTTCCCCGAGCCGGCTCTCCTTGGGTCGTGGCCGTCCTGCTGCTCCTCGCCGCCGCCCCCCTCGCCCGCGCCGACGGCCTGATGATCCTGCGGCCGACGCCCGAATTCCCCCACCCCGAGCCCCTGGCGGTCGCGTATCACGATGTCGACATTCGCATTCGCGACCAGGTGGCGGCCGTGGACATCGACCAGGTCTTTCGCAACCTGAACGGCCGCCGGGTCGAGGGCGAGTACATCTTCCCGATCCCCGACGGCGCGGCGGTGAGCGACTTCGTGCTCTACGTCGACGGACAGCCGCTGCACGCCGAGGCGATGGATGCGCAGCAGGCCCTGCGCGTCTACCAGGAGCTGGTGCGCGAGAGCCGCGACCCGGCCCTGCTCGAATACGCCGGGCGCGAGATGTTCCGCGCGCGCGTGCACCCGTTCGAACCACACGGTGAGCGGCGGGTGGCGCTCTCGTACGAACAGGTTGTTGCACGCGAAGGCGGGCTCTACCGGTTCGTCTATCCGCTCTCGACCGAGAAGTTCTCCTCCCGACCGCTCGAGCGGGCGGTCGTGACGATCGAGCTGGAGGCGGACCGGCCGATCTGCAACGCCTATTGCCCGAGCCATGAGGTCGAGATCGAGTACCTTGGCCGGCAGCGGCTGCGGGTGACGTGGGAGGAGAACGGCACGCGGCCTGACCGCGATCTCGTCTTCTACTACTCGCTGGCCGAGGGGCCGATGGACATCCGCGTTGTTCCGCACCGGCCCTCCGATGGCGAGGATGGCTACTTCATGCTGCTGGCCTCGCCGGGCATGGGCGATGAGTTGCCCGTCGCGCCGAAGGATGTCGTCTTCGTGGTCGACCGCTCGGGTTCGATGTCGGGCGACAAGTTCGAGCAGGCCCGCCAGGCCCTGCGCCACTGCCTGGAGCACCTCAACCCGGCCGACCGCTTCAACGTGATCGCCTTCTCGTCCTCCGTCGACGCCTTCGCGGATGACCTCCAGCCGGCGCGTGGCGGCGCTGTGCGCGAGGCGCTCGACTTCGTGCGCGATCTGGAGGTGGGTGGGAGCACCAACATCCACGAGGCGCTGCGCGAGGCGCTGGATTGCCGGTTCGACCGCGAGCGGCCGGCCTTCGTGGTCTTCGTCACCGACGGCCTGCCGACGGCGGGCGAGGTGGACCCCGAGCGGATCCTGGAGATGGTCGCGGACCACAATCGTGGCGGCTGGCGCGGCGGCCTGCGCGGCGGCCTGCGCGGCGGGCAGGGCGCGCGCATCTTCACCTTCGGCGTAGGCTATGACGTCAACGCCGTGCTGCTCGATCTGCTCGCGGAGGAAAACGCCGGCCGGCCCGCCTACGTGCGGCCGGGTGAGGACCTCGATACCCGCGTCGCCGGCTTTTACGATCAGATCGCCGATCCGGTCGTCACAGACCTGGAGATCGAAGTGGAAGGCGGCCGCATCCGCGACCTGCAGCCCGCGCGTCTGCCGGACATCTTCCGCGGCAGCCAGCTCGTCCTCTTCGGCCGCTATCGCGGGTCGGGACCGGCCACGCTCACCCTCACGGGCACGGTCGCGGGCCGGCGCCGGATCTTCACGGCCGAGTTCGAGCTGCCGGAGCGCGAGCGGCGCGACACGTTCGTCGGGCGCCTGTGGGCCACCCGCAAGGTGGGCACGCTCTTGCGCGACGTGCGCCTGCGCGGGGAACGCGCGGAGCTGGTCGACGAGATCCGCGATCTCGGCCTGAGATTTGGGATCGTGACCCCCTACACCTCGTTCCTGGTTGACGAGGACGAGGCGCGCCCGCTGGCGGAGCGCGACGAGCGGCACGGGCCGCGCCTCGGCGCCCGCGTGTCGGCGCACGGGCAGGGGGACGCCAAGGGGAGCATCGTGGTGAACGAGTCGGCCCCCGTGCCGGCCACGACCCCCGATGCCCATGGCCCGAACTGGGGGGGGCTGCAGAGCGTCTTCAGGGCGCCGGTCGCGGAGCGCAAGAAGATGCTCCAGACAGCGGGCGGCGACCTGGGCGTGGCGCTCTCGAGCGAGGTCGAGGCCCTGGCCTCCGCGTCATCCGAGCGCGCTCGGGACTCCGAGCTGGGGGTCCGCAGCGTGGCGGGGCGCACCTTCCACCGCGAGGAGGGCGTCTGGAAGGAGGTCGGCTGGGAGACGAGCAAGCGGGGCACCACGGTCGCGGTCGAGCTGGGCAGCGATGCCTACTTCGATCTGCTCCGGCGCCACCCCGAGGTGGGACCGATCCTCTCGCTGGGTGAGCGCGTGATCTTCCAGGTCGACGGGTGCTGGTACGAGACGCGGCCCGTGTCCTGACACGGCGCGCAGAGCGAAGCGGGGCTCGGTCCCGGCACGGGACCGGGCCCCGCTGCTGCGCAGGCTCCGGGCTGCGCCAAAACGGAGCGCCGCGCTTCTGGACCGGGCGCCCCGTGTGCGGTAGGTTGGCGGGTGAGAGGAAGCCGTCCACCGTCCGCGACGAGACTCCAGTAAAGGACTCGAGTCCGCGATGCCCGGCAAGAGGCGCCCTACCGCCAGCCAGCCGTCCCCGCGCGCG
>CAZDKK010000082.1:0-19782 GCA_964506245.1 uncultured bacterium
CGCGTGGCTGCTGTGGTCGAGCGGTGTGTCGGCGTTGAGGGCTGCTCTGCGCAGCCTCCCGATCAGCACTTCCCATCGCCCGCGCAGCCCCGGGTCGAGCCGGATCGCGGCGGCCCGCGCCATCTCTTCCGGTGCCGGGAGCCATCCAAGCGGCGAAGGCGACGGGCCCTCGCTCTGCGCCAGCCAACCCGCGATGAACGCCATGAGCTGCTCGAGCTGATTGCGCTTCGCCGAGCGCGCGGCCAGAGATCGCTCGAGCTTCCCCGCCCGCCGAAAGAGGCGATTCACGTTGTCGGCGAAGCTCCGGGCCGGATCCAGCGAGACGCGCAGGGTGCGGCCTGGATCGGAGACGTCGGGGATCTCAATCTCCGCCGCGCCCTTGGAAACGCGCCCGGCCTGCGCGAGCAGCGCCTCGGCCTGGCGCCGCAGCAGCGCGCCCTCGCCGGCCTCGGCGATCTCGCCGCCGATCCGCTGAGCGAGACGCTCCATGTGCTTCAGCTCGGCCTTGAGGGCCTGGCGCACCACCCGCCGGGCCTCCTGCGCCCGGGCCGCTCCGACCGCCTGCTCCCCGCAGAGGCGCGCGGCCTCGAGCGGATGCAGCGGCCCGGCCAGCGCCCGGGCCGCCAGGGCCGGGCACGGGCGCGGGCTGAGGAGGATCTCCCCCTCGCCCTCGGCCGCCGGCGGCGAAGTGCACACCCACAAGGCGGGGGGCTGCGCCGGCGCGGGGTGTGTCCCCGTGCGGCCCGCTCCGGCTGCGTCCGCCAGGCGCTCCCAGTGCTCGGCGAAGGCGCCGCGCGGCTCCTCGTAGGCCGAGCCGGGCGCGCCGCGGCCGCTCGAGGATGTGTGGATGGGCGCGGGGAAGCGCTGTTCGACGTGGCCCCGCGGGTCGAGCACGAGCAGCCGGCAGGCATTGGGCAGGGGATCGAGGACGAGCGACACGTGCCGGCCATCGCGTGCAGCGGCAACGTCGAGGCGCAGGATGCGGCCCGATTCGCCGGCCGTCACGCGCAGCACCCGGCCGCCCTGGATGCGCACGCGCAGCCAATCGCCGAATCCCCCGCCCGGGAGGCTGCGCCGGCGGCTCGCACGGGCGATCCAGAAGAGCGGGGTGCGAGAGGCCAGCAGCAGGTGCAGCTCGAGTGCCTCGCCCGGCCCGGGTTCCAGCCCACCGGGCAGCGGCTGACGCGGCGCCCCGGCCGGGTCGTCGCGACCGAGCTCGACCAGCAGCAGGACCTGCTCGGTGCCGAGCTCGGCGACGTCAGCCACGACCGCCCGGCCCTCGAGGACGGCGCGCAACTGCGTCACCAGGATCTCGTGCACGCTGGCGGAAGTCATGATTCGTGTCCGATCGAGGCGGCCTGTCCCGCGGCCCCGTCCGAGCGCCGTGGCGTCCGCGATCCCCGTGGCCCCGTCCGACCGCCGCGGCGCCGGCGACCCTCGCGGGCCCCGAACGAGCGATGAGCCCTCGGCTAGCGACCCGGCTCGAGGCCGGCAGCGGTTTCCCGGTAGGCCAGCCCGCACCCCGCGCAGCGCAGCTCCCCGGAGAGCTTCGCGCCGCAGCGGCAGATCCAGCCGATCCGGCGCGCGGGGTTGCCGGCCACGATGGCGTGCGCCGGCACGTCGTGGGTCACGACCGCGCCGGCCCCCACGAAGCACCAGGCTCCCAGCGTATTGCCGCAGACGATCGTGGCGTTGGCGCCGACGGTAGCACCCTCGCGGATGAGGATCGGCCGCCAGTCCTCCGGCGCCGTGCGGTACTCGGGATGGCTGCGGGGGACCTTGTCGTTGGTGAACGCGGCGTGCGGCCCCAGGAAGACGTAGTCCTCGACCGTCACGCGGTCCCACACGCAGACCCCGTTCTTGATGGTGACATGATTGCCCAGGACCGCGCCGCTCTCGATGAAGGCGCCCTCGCCGATGTTGCAGGACTCCCCGACGACCGCGTTCTTCATCACGTGGGCGAAGGCCCAGATCCGTGTGCCGGCACCCACGCGGTCGGACTCATTGATGCCCTGGGGATGGACGAACACCTCTGCCAATGCAGCGACCTCCTCGCACGTTGGGGCCTCCGGGCAGCGCCAGGACCCGCGCCCAGCCCGCCGACCCGCGCCCGGCCCGCGGACCTGCACCCAGCCCGCGCCCCTGCACCCAGCCCGGACCCGCGCTGCTGCGGACTGCCCGAGGGTAGCGCAAGGGCGCGCCCGCGGCCATGCGCAACTGACCGTACGAGAAAACGTGTTCTGCCCTCTGCGGTCGTATCCTAGAATCCCACGTGGGTCACAGAGGGCCGAGAACCCATGAAGTTCACCCCGGTCGCCGACGGAACGCTCCTCGACCTCCTGCAGGCGTACTTCCCCAACGCTTCGAAAACCACGCTGCGCCAGATGCTGCAGCACAGCCGGGTCACGCTGGACGGCGAGGTCGTGAATCGGGCGAACACGCTTGTCCGCGCGGGCCAGGTCATCGACGTCGGCCCGGTTCGGAAGGCCGCGCCCCAGCCTCCGGGTGCGGTCCTCCTGCGCGATACCCACGTGATCGCGATCGAGAAGCCCGCGGGGATCCTCTCCGTATCCCTCGATGCGGGGGTCGGCGACACGATCTACCGGCAGCTCAACGCGTATGTGCAAGAGACCTCGCGCCGCCGGGAGCGGATCTTCCTCGTGCACCGGCTGGACCGCGGGACCTCGGGGATCCTGCTCTTCGCGCTGAGCCGGGAGATCCAGCTGCAGCTGCGCGACACCTGGTCGACCACGGAGAAGCGTTACTGGGCGCTGGTCGAGGGCCGTCCCCCGCGCGAGGCGGACACGATCAGGAGCTGGCTACGCGAGAACCGCAATCAGAGGGTCTATTCGGCGCCAGAGGGGCCGGGGGCAAAGCTCGCCATCACACACTACCGTGTGAAGGAATTCCGCGAGACTTGTACACTGCTCGACGTGCAAATCGACACGGGGCGCAAGAATCAGATTCGCGTGCACCTCTCAGAGCTCGGCTGCCCGATCGTCGGCGATCCGAAGTACGGCGCGCGCACGGATCCGATCGGGCGACTCGGTCTGCACGCCTACTTCCTGGCCTTCACACACCCGGTGTCGGGTGAGCGCATTCGTCTGCGCAGCCCCATGCCGGATGCCTTTCGGCAGGGGTAGGAAAACCCTCTCACACGCGCGCTTGCGCCGGCCCACGGGCCGGGGCATGGTTGCCCCACCATGGTTCACATCCGCATCAGGGGAGACGAGTGGCGCTTTCCGGAGGGCCAGTGGGAAGCCTGGGTCTCCGAAGGCCGTGTGCCACCGGATGCCCTCGTCTTCTCGCCCCGACTGACGGGTGGACTCTGGCGGCGGGCCGACACCCTGCCGCTCTACAAGTTCTTTCGCCAGACGGGCGAGGAGGAGCGGCGCGAGGCGCGGCGGGGCGCGCCGGCCGGCACTCCCTTTGCCGAGCTGCCGGCCGTGGCCTTCCCGCGCCGGGGCTTCTCGGCGACCGAGATGCTCCTGGCCATCAACCTGCTCGTGGCCCTCGGCCTGGCACTGCTGTGGCGCACGGAGTATCCGCAGCGGATCTTCGAGGTCGCGAGCCAGTTCCACCAATGGTTTCGGGAGCAGCGGATCCCGGTTGGCTTCGTCGCCACGCTCTTCATGCACGCGGGCCTGGAGCACCTCGTGGCGAACATGGTGGCGATGGTGCCGGCCTCGGCCTTCGTGGAGTACCTCTTCGGCCGGCGCGTGCTGTGGGTCTATCTGGCCTCCGGTCTCGCTGGCGCGATCGTGTCCTACGTCGCCAAGCACAGCCCGCCGATGAGTGTCGGGGCCTCGGGCGCCGTCTACGGGTTGATCGGCACCGTCGTCGCTTTCGTGATCCGCTACTACCCGCGGCTACCGCGCTGGCACCGGTGGAAGGCGCGGCGCATCTACGCCCCGATCCTCGTGCTGGCCGTGCTCCCTTCGATCTTCAACGCCGACTGGCGCGCGCACGTCGGTGGCTTCCTCGCGGGCCTGGCCCTGGGCCTCGTCCTGCCCCTCGGCGCCCGTGGGCGCGTGCTCCTCCTCGGCCAGCCTGACGAGACGCTGACCTAGATCTTCACCTAGATCCTCACCAGGATCCTGCCCCAGATCTTCACCGGAATCTTCACGTATCTGGCATCCCCCTTGCTTATCGACCGTCGGATCGTCGCAAGCGCAGCGCACCGCCTGCGCCGGGCACCGCGCGCGGCGACCCAGGGCAACCCCCCCCGCGGCGGAGCGTCGGAGAACGAGGCCGATCGGAATGGACCGCATCCTCGAGAGAAGGCGCTGGAGTGCGCGGCGCGTCCTCCCGGCCATCGGCGCGCTGGGGCTGGCCGCCGCGGCGGTGGCGTTCGCCGCCCGCGGCGCGGACGGGCGTGGCGCGCAGGTGCGGGCGGAGCACCTGAGCATCGCCACGGTCGAGCGAGGTCTGTTCCAGGAGTGGGTCGCGGTCACGGGAACGGTTGCCCCGATCACGACCCACTCCCTGACCGCCGTGGCCGGCGGGCGCGTGGCGGCCATTCGCCGCGAGCCAGGCAGCCTCGTCGCGGCCGGCGATCCGATCCTCGAGCTGGCCAACGCCGATCTGCGGCTCGACGCGATGGTGCGCGAGGCCGAGCTGATGCAGCGCGCGAACGAGTTCCGGGCCGCCCGGGCCGCGATGGAGCAGAACGGTCTGGTGCTGCGCGGCGAGCTGCTCGAGCTGGAGTTGGCCGTCGGACGGCAAGAGCAGCTCCGGGCCACGCGGGAGCGGCTCCTGGAGGCGGGCCTGATTGCCCGGCAGGCGGTCGAGGTGGCCCGCGACGAGCTGGCCTGCCTGCGCCGGCGGCGCGCGCTCGCGGCGGCGGCGCAGGTGCAGGACTCGCTCTTCCGAGCAGAGCAGGGCGAACGGCTGGCGGCATCGATTGCGCAGATGCAGGCCGGCTGCGCGCTCGTCCGCGAGAACCTCCAGGACCTCGTCGTACGGGCGCCGGTCGCGGGGCAGCTCACCGCGCTAAACGCCCAGGTCGGGCAGTCGCTCGCGAGCGGAGAGCGCATGGGGCAGATCGACGTGCTGGACGGATTCAAGGTGCGGGCGTCCGTCGGCGAGCACTACCTCGCGCGCGTCGCGCCGGGCCAGCCCGCGCTCCTGGAGCTGGGCAGCGCGACGTACAGGCTGCTCGTGGACAAGGTGTACCCACAGATCGCCGGCGGGCGCTTCGAGATCGATCTGCGCTTCCAGGGGGCTGAACCTCCCGGGCTCTGTCGCGGGCAGACGCTGCCGCTACGGCTGGAGCTGGGCGAAGCGGCCGAAGCCCTGCTCCTCGCGTGTGGCGCCTTTCTCCAGGACACGGGCGGACGCTGGGCCTTCGTGCTCGACCCCGGCGGTCACACCGCCCGCCGCCGCGAGGTGTCGCTGGGGCGACGCAACGGGACGAGCTGCGAGGTGCTGGAGGGCCTGCAGGCTGGGGAACGGGTGGTGGTCTCGCCGTACGAGCACTATGCGGGGACCGATCGGCTCGTCCTGCGCCCCTGATGGAGCGAGCGCGGTGCAGACCGGCGGGCGGCGGCCCGATGTGCGAAGCGGATGGGGGAGAGGATGATCGCCACGCAGGGACTGACCAAGGTGTTCCGCAGCGACGAGGTGGAGACGACCGCGCTGCACGAGATCACGCTGGCCATCGCGGCCGGCGAGTTCGTCGCGATCACGGGGCCCTCGGGCTCCGGCAAATCGACCCTGCTCACCGTGCTCGGGCTGCTGGAAGCGCCGACGACGGGCAGCTACTGGTTCCTGGGCGAAGACGTGGCGCGCTGCCCGGAGCGCCGCCGGGTCGCGCTGCGCCGGCGCACCATCGGGTTCGTGTTCCAGAGCTTCAACCTGATCGATGAGCTGACCATCCGGGAGAACGTCGCGCTCCCGCTGCTCTACCAGGGCATCGCGGCGGGTGAGCGGCGCGCGCGCGTCGACGCGCTTCTGGCGCGCTTCGACCTCGTCGCCCGCGGCAACCACCGGCCGCGCCAGCTCTCGGGGGGGCAGCAGCAGCGCGCGGCGGTCGCCCGGGCAGTCGTCACGCGACCGAGGCTCATCCTGGCGGACGAGCCGACGGGCAACCTGGATTCGGCGCACGGCGCCGAGGTCATGGACACCCTTGCGCGCCTCAACGCCGACGGCACCACCATCGTCATGGTGACCCACTCGGCCGAGTACGCCGCGCGGGCGCAGCGCATCGTGCGGCTGCGCGACGGGCAGATGGTGGGGGGCACGCGCCCGGGCCTGCCGGCGGGGATGGAGCGATGATCGGGCACCACCTCACGGTCGCGGTGCGCAGCCTGCGCCGCCACGGAGTCGCCACCCTGATCAACGTGCTCGGCCTGGCCGCGGGCATGGCGGTCAGCCTGCTGATCCTGCTGTGGGTGCACCAGGAGACGAGCTACGACCGCTTCCACCGCCGGATCGATCGGCTGCACCTCGTGGGAAGCTCGATGCAGTACGGCCAGCGGCACGGCTTCAGCGACGGGGCGCCCCCCGCGCTCGCGCCGGCGCTGGCAGCCGAGTGCCCCGAGGTCGCGCGGGCGGCGCGCTGGCATCGCGGCGATCGCTGGACGATCCAGTCGGTGGAGAGGATCAGCAAGGAGCAGATCCGCCTCGTGGATCCGGCGTTCCTGGCGATGTTCTCATTTGGTCTGGTCCAGGGCGACGCCACCACGGCCCTCGTCGATCCGTTCTCGATCGTTCTGACCGAGCGAACCGCGCGCAAGCACTTCGGGCAAGACCCGGCGGTAGGCCGCCTCCTGCGCTGCACCTGCAACCTCGATCTGCGGGTGACGGGTGTCGTGGCCGACCCGCCCGTGAACTCGAGCCTCACCTTCGATGCCCTCGTACCCCTCGCCCTGCTGCGACACATCCAGTCGGCCCCCGAATACCTCGACACCTGGCACAACTGCGAGTTCCTGTCGTTCATCGAAGTGCACGCCGGGGCGGATGTGAAGGCACTCGAGGCGCGGATCGCGGGGCGTGTACAAGCTGCCGATCCCACGAGCAACATCACACCGTTTCTCTTTCCATTCGCGGACTACCATCTTCACTCCATGCACGGCCCGGGTGGACGCATCGAGACCGTGCGCGTGATCGCGCTCGTGGGGTTGCTCGTGCTCCTCATTGCCTGCGTCAACTTCGTGAACCTCGCGACCGCCCGCGGTGTCGAGCGGGCGCGCGAGGTGGGGGTGCGCAAGGCGCTGGGCGCCGGGCGGGGTCAGCTCATGGCGCAGTTCTACACGGAGTCGTTCCTGCAAGCGGGGGCCGCGCTGGCGCTGGCGCTCGTGATCGCCGGGGGGCTGCTCCCGGCGCTGCGCGAGATCACGGGGGCTGCGATCGCGGGCGCACGGCTCGCCGGGCCGGTGGCCCTGGCGGGCGCCCCGCTGCTGGCCTTGGCAGCAGCGATCGTGGCGGGGAGCTACCCCGCTCTCGTGCTCTCGTCTTTCCCGCCGGCCAGCGTCCTGCGCGGCGCCCCCGCGCCGAGGGGGAGGGCCGCGTGGCTGCGGCGCGGGCTCGTCGTGCTGCAGTTCGCCGCGACGGCGGCGCTCCTGGTCGGCACCACGGTGGTTGGCCAGCAGCACCGCTTCATGCGCGACCGTGACCGCGGCTTCGAGAGCGAGAACCTCATCGAGGTGCCGCTGGAGGAGGAGATCGATCTGCACTTCGAGGCCTTCGAGAGCGATCTGGCCGCCCACCCTGCCGTGCTGCGGGTTTCGCGGGCCACGCATTCTCCCGTGGGCATGTACTGGAACGGCTCGGGGTGGGACTGGGAGGGGCGGGACCCCGCGGTCGACCCGTTCGTGACGTACGTGGCGGTCGACCGCGACTACCTCGCGGCGATGGGGATGGCGCTGGCGGAGGGATCGTTCTTCACGAGCGCGCCCACCGGGGGCCACGCGAGCGAGGTGGTGATCAACGAGAGCTTCGCGCGCCTGATCGGCCGGGACCGGGCCGTTGGCGCGCGGCTCTACACCGGGGCCGGCGAGGACCCCGCCGAGCGCCAGGTCGTCACGGTCCTGGGCGTGGTGAAGGACTTCAACTTCCGGCCGGTCACCGATCCGATCGGTCCGCTAGTGATGATCTACGATCAGCTGGTGCCGGACATCCTCCCCTGGAGCGCCTTCGTGCGCGTCCGCCCGGGGGAGATGTCCGCGGCCTTGGCGCACGCCGAGGAGGTCTACCACCGCCACGCGCCGGGACGGTTGTTCGAGCCGCGGATCGTGGCCGAGCAGTGCGCGCGCCAGCACGGCGACGTCGAGGCGGCCGGGAAGGTCCTGGGAGCGTTCGCGCTGGTGGCGCTCGGCATCTCCTGCCTGGGGCTGTTCGGATTGGCCTCCTTCATGACCGGGCAGCGGCGGCGGGAGATCGGGATCCGCAAGGCCCTGGGGGCCCCGGCGATCCGTGTCGCGGCGATGCTGGGGAGTGACTTCGCACGTTGGGTGGCCGTGGCGGATCTGATCGCGCTGCCGGTGGCGGGCATCCTGGCCAGCCGCTGGCTCGAGGGCTTCGCCTACCGCATCGACCTCGGGCCGTGGCCGTTCCTGCTCGCGGCGGGGGCGACGTTTTTCGTCGCGGTGCTCACCGTGGGCGCGCAGGCGCTGCGGGCGGCGAGCGCCGATCCGGTGCGGGCGCTGCGGTGCGAGTGATCAGCCCGGCTAGAAACGGAACCCCATGCCCAGTCCGAATGTCATCGGGTCGACGTTCAGGCGCATGAGCCGCCGGTCCCCCGACTCGACGTCGAGCGTGAGCGTGTTCCAGCGGATGTCGAGGTTGAGGAGCGTTGCAGGACCAAGGACCAGATCCAGGCCGAGCTGGATGCTCGGACCGACATGGACGGGGACATCGAGGCTGTCGAGGAAGCCGCTCTTCTCCCAGGCGAACGTCAAGCAGGCGCCGACGCCGGCATAGGGTCGCAGCGATGCGCCCATGGGCGGATGATACTGCAGGCCGATGGTGAGGGGCAGGAGCTCGAGCGATCCCAGCCGCTCCGCCGGATCGCTGCCGACCTCGTGATCGATCTCCCGCGACTCGGTCCGCAGGCTCATCGCGACCGCGAGGCGGCGACCCAGACTGCGGGTCACGCCCGCCTCGAGGGCGATCCCGCTGTAGGCGGTGAAACCGGCCGGCTCGGACTGGTCGGAGCTGCCCGACATGGCCGCGCGGGTGCGGAACGTCCACGGGGTCGTACCGAGGTCGGAGTCCTGGCCCAGCGCGGGGGCGGATGTGAGGAGGAGGACCAGGACCCAGAGAGGCAAAGGCCGGCGCAGCGCGCGCAACGGTGTCGGCATGGTGCTTCCTTTCGTCCGTCAGAGCATCCTTGTGCAAGATTGGAGCACCGAGGCGGGGCGTGCAAGCGTCTTGATCGCCAGCGCGAGTCTTGATCGCTTGCTCGAAGAGGCAGCGTCGCGCATGCGGGATCGTTGCTCGGGCCCGTCGCCCCATCGCACCGGGCGGGTCAGAGGCCCCATGGCACCGGGCGGGTCAGGGACCGAGCCGCCGCAAGGAGCTCGACCCGGAGACGCATTGCGTGACGCGGGGATTGCCAAGATACTCGAGGACGGAGACGCCGCTCACATTCGCTGAGAGCTGGTCACTCGCGCGCACGAGCCCGTAGCTGACCCCTGAGACGGTCGCAGCCACGCGCCGGGCGCGGAGCGAGCCCATGTCGGCGTTGCTGACGCCCGAGAGCCGGAGGGCGAGATCCCCGACGCTCCCGGTTCCGTGGATACCACAGATCCCCGAGAGGTAGACCGTGAGGTCCTCGCCGTCGACATCCCGGAGCTCCACGTGGACCGTCCCGGAAGCCTCGATTTCGCGGACGCACTGGGTCCTCGCACGGATCACGATGGAGTTCCCCGACGGGATGCTGGTGTGTTCCGACAGGTGAAGACAGAGCCGTCCGTCGTGCACCCGCGAGTGGATCTGTTCCAGGAGGTCTTCCTGCGCGCAGATGGTCAGCGATGGGGCACAGCAAGCGCAATCGATGATCACCTCCGCGGGGAGGTCGATTGCGATGGTGTCGAAATCACCGACCGGCCTCGATTCGGTCACCATGGGGCCGGAACAGGTCCCGCACGGACCGATGGCCTCCTGGCAGCCGAGGCCCACGAGGACGGCACCCGCCAAGGCGAGCGCGGGGCCGAGCAGCCGGGTGAGCGCCACTCCGGATGCCTGCATGCTCCCCGCCGCCGACGAGATCCACACTCTCGCAGTCGCGCGAAGTCCTCTTCGTCCGTCGAGCATGGTGAACAACCTCCCTCTGCACACCCCGGGCCCACCTGCGCATGCGGCGGCCACTGCGCGCCCGTTATCGGCCGCCGGCGCCGTAGCCCCTTCCGAACAGCCAGCCGAGGCTCACGGTGAGTTCGAAGCCGCTGTAGTTGCTGCGCCCGCCGATCTGAGCGGAGAAATCGTCCACCCAGTTGTATCCGGCATCGAGGCCCAGCGCCCAGTGGCGACTGAGGAGCACGTCCACACCGGCGCCGGTGTGGACGCCGGCGGTGACCTCCGACTCCGAGCCGGCGTGCACATCGAGGCCGGCCACGTAGGTGCTGCTGGACGTGCCCATCACCGGTCCGGCGCCGAGCGCAAGGTGGGGTCGCAGCGCGCGGGCGACCACGTCGCCGCCCCGGGGGACCCACTGCAGGCCCAGGAAGATGGCCGTGACACCCACGCTGTGGGTGGCCACACCCTGGGGGTCGATCGCCACGCCCACTTCGGCCCTCAGGGCGCTGGCTGCCAGCGTGATCGTGGTGTTCTCGGTCAGATATCGGCAGTACTGCAAGCCCACCAGGAGGTTGGTGGTCCGGACTCCTGCCGAGAGCGCTGGGGTCTCATCGCCGGACAAGCGCCACATGCCGAATCGCAGGCCGATCCGGTTGCGGCCGGCAACCGCGAACATGGACGAAACGTCGCTGTGCCGGCCCCGGAGCCGTGTCGCCTCCCGGTTCTCCGCGCGAAACTGCGACGCCTCGAGCGTTGCGCGGGTGGTCTCCGAGACATCCGTGCGGGCCGAGTAGGCGGCGCCCTCGCGCTCCATCCACACCTCGTACTTGCCCGGTTCGAGCCCCAGTTCGACGCGCCGCCCGGCGGGCTTGTACAGCTCGACGATGAGCTCCTGCCGGGCGTTTCGCACGAAGAAGCGGCCCTCGATCGACTCGCCCAGTGCCAGGCCGGCCGAGGTTCCGCGCAGGTCGGTGATGACGACGTCACCGGCACCGGAGAGGTTGATGTCGTAGGAGGGATGCTGCGGTCCACCCTGTGTGTCGAGGGTCCGCCCCAGGGTCTCGTCATAGGCGAATTGGTAGGCCTCGTTCAACGTCACCTTGCCCTCGCCGTTGGCATCCGCGGCGCCACGCAGACCTGAGATCAGGAAGTGTGTGAAATAGGAGGCCTGGATGTGATCCGACTCCTGGGCCGCCTCGGTCTCAGCGCTCGAGGTCAGGAAGATGTGGCCGCGCATCGCGGACGACTCGTCGACGAGGAAGGGCTGCTGGAACTGGCCGCCCTTGAGGCGCGTGAAGGCGCCGGAGGCGCAGGCGTCGAGGACAGCGATGCGCACATCAGCGGGGATCGCGTCCAGCCGATCGCGCAGGGCGCGGTAGGTGTAGCATTCGCCCCCGAGCCGGAGGCCTGTCTCGTCGGCGTGCCCGGAGTAGTACACGAGGATCTCCGTGCGCCCTCCTCCCGCGTCCGCCTGGCTGCCGGCAGTCTCGGCCATGCGCGCGCGAAGCCGTTCGAAGGCCGCCTCCAGTTCGGCGCGACTGGGCTGTTCGAGGAGGATGGCGTTCGCCGGGCTCACGCCGCCGAGCTCCATGAGCACCTCGGCGAAGCGCCGGGCATCGCCCGCGGCATAGCGAAGCAGTGGGCGATCGGGCCCGCCGTCGTTGGCCGCGGCGACCAGCGCGTATCGCTGCACGCCAGCCGCCTGGGCTGCGCCGGTCAGCGCCGCAGCGCACAGGATCAGGAGCCATGCGAGTCGAAGGAGCTTCATCCCTGGGATCCCTTTCGCAGCGAGAAGACACACTGGTGTAGGCCCGAGGGCAAGGGTAGGGAGTCGGGCGGCGCGCTGCGAGCGGCGGCTCGGCGCGCCGCGCCGAGGACGGCCGCGATCTCAAAGGGTGCGTCGGCGGTGATGAGGTAGAACCGCTCCCATCTCGGAGCGTCGTCCAGCTTGAAGGCGGAGTCGAGGAGCACGGTCTCGCCGCTTCGCAGTGCGGCGGCCTGCAGGCCGCCGGCAGGGAAGTGCACCGTCAGCGCGCCGCGGCCGTCGATCGAGAGGATGGCTCCCCAGGGGCGCCCGGCGGCGGCGTACCCCACGCGGATCAGATCGCCCGGGGAGGCCAGGGCGCTGTCGGCCAGCGCCTCGCTCCCCTCGGCTGTCTTGCGGAAGAGCTTGAGGCTGGGTGCCAGGCCCTTGATGCGGTTGCCGCTCGCCTGAACGGCCGACATTCGCCGCGCAGGAGCGCCGGAGCCTGGCCCCGTCGTCCGGGGGAGGATCACCACGAGCAGGAGCGCAACGGCCACGGCGGCCGCGGCGGCGATCGGCCAGGGTCGCATCCAGGCCAAGGGGCCGCGGCGCCGAGCCGGGCGGGTCGAGGCAGACCCGGTCGAGGCAAACGCGGTCGCGACAGAAGCGGTCGAGGCAAACGCGGTCGCGGCAGACCCGGTCGAAGCGGACCCGATCGCGGCAGATCCGGTCGCGCCAGATCCAGTCGCGGTGGCTCCCCCGGCGGTTTCGGCGGCGCCTCGCGCGGTGGCGCTACTCCCGTCGCGAAGCCGCGCCCGAACCTGCTCCGCCAGCCGCTCCGCGGGGAAATCGCGAGCGAGCAGCTCGTCCGCGCGGCGCAGGTCATCCAGTCGGCGGCGCAGCGTTTCATCGCGCTCCAGGCGCTCGCGCATCCGCGCCATCTCACCTGCCGGCAGCTCGTTCAGGAGATACCGCTCCAGCGTCAGGTCCGCCACGGGCTCGCTGCCCCTCGGTGGGTTCATGGCGTCTCCCAGTCCTGGAGTGTCCGGCGGAGGCTCCGCAGCCGTTTGCGGACGCAGGACTTCGAGAGGCCCACGACCTCCGCCACCTGATCGAGGGTCAGACCGTCCAGGTAGTGGAGGACCGCGATCGTCCGGCTCGAGGGGGGGTGTCGCCGAAAGAGCCGATCGAGCATCGCGCCGGCCTCGTGCACGGCGGCCGGATCCTCAGCGGAGGCGATGGCCTGCAGCAACACCTCGTCGGAGGCAGTCGGGCGCCGCTTGCGATCGCGGATGCGGTTGAGGCAGACGTGGGTGGCGATCTGGTAGAGCAGGCTCGAGGGATAGCGAACCTCGAGCCGGTCCCGTTGCTGCAGCAGCCGCACGAAGACATCCTGGCAGGCGTCCATGGCCTCGTCCTCGTCCTGGAGAAGTCGGCGGCAACGCCGCAGGACCATCCGTCCGTACCTGCGAATGAGATCCTCGACATCCAGCACGCCGCTTTCCTCACCATCCGTGAGACACCCGAGGTGGTGGAAAGTGTCACCGGAGATTCTCTACGTCCCCGGTCCTGCGATTCTGGACTCGTCCTGCCCGGGTGTCCATGCCGGGGGGCAAGCGCAGCCCAGGAAGCCGACGTCGCGTTCGCCAGCAGGGGGCTTGTGCGTTGACGTCACCCTTGACCGGCGATCACAATGAGCAGAGGTGGCATCCCCTGTGCCCAGCCTGCGGAGGTGGAGCGTGCGCCGGCATCCCGCGATCTCGTCGGCTGTCCCCCATGCCGAGCGGCCGCTCGGCGTGTCGCGCGCGACCGGGCTGCTGGCCGCCGTCCTCTGGGCCGCGCTCGCGACCCCGGGCCGCGCCGCCCAGGTGCCCGCGGACGCGCGGGCAGGCGCGGAAGCGTGCGCCCGGGCGAAGTCGGCGTTCGTGGCGCAGCATCCCGAGCTGCTGGCGCCGCCGCGCGCGCTGATCCCCGGCCAGGAGAATTTCGACGTCACCTACTACGATCTGGATGCCGCCCTTCTGCTCACCCCGATCAGGATCGCGGGGACCCTGACCATGCGCGCGCGCGTGGTGAGCGCGACGCTCAGCCAGGTGGTGCTCGAGCTCGAGTCCGAGATGACCATTACCGCGGTGCGTGCGGGGGGCGTGCCGGTCACCCACTCCTTCGAAGCCGGCATCCTCACGATCGACCTGGACCGCACCTATGCCCAGGGGGAGATCCTCGAGGTCCAGGTGACCTACAACGGCGAGGTTGGTCCCGGGACCGCCCTGCGGCAGACGTATCACAACGGCGCGTGGGTCATCTGGAGCGCCTCCGAGCCGTACGGGGCGCACACGTGGTGGCCGTGCAAGGACGCGCCCGAGGACAAGGCTGACTCCGTGGATCTGCACTGGACCGTGCCACGCGCGCACATCGCGGCCTCGAACGGCACCTTGGAGGGCGTGACCTATCCCACCGGGTGGCAGGCGACCTACCACTGGCACGAGAGCTATCCCATCGCGACCTACCTCGTGTCCGTTGCCGCATACCCGTACACCGTCTACTCGGACTGGTATCCCCACGCGCCGGGCGACTCCATGGAGGTGCGCTTCTACGTCTATCCCGACCACTACGAGCAGGTGCAAGAGACCTATGCCCTCACCGTCCCCATGATCGCCACCTACGCCGGGCTCTTCGGGGAGTATCCCTTTGTCCGCGAGAAATATGGCCACGCCGAGTTCGAAGCCGGCGGCGGGATGGAGAACCAGACCTGTACAAGCCTCGGCTTGTGGCCGATCGCCAACAACGAGTTCACCATCTGCCACGAGCTGGCCCACCAGTGGTGGGGGGATCACATCACCTGCGAGACCTTTCACCACGTCTGGTTGAACGAGGGATTCGCCACATACAGCGAGGCGCTGTGGGTCGAACGCGCCTACGGGGTGGAAGCCTATCACGACAAGATGGCTGGACTGGCCTTCTACGGCGGTGGGACGGTCTATGTGGAGGATCCAACCACGGAGCCCATCTTCGACGTGGGGCTGAGCTACCTCAAGGGCGGCTACGTCCTCCACATGCTGCGCCACGTGCTGGGGGACGAGGTCTTCTTCCATTGCCTGCGGGCCTACGGCGCGGACCCCGCGGTCTCCTACGGCACGGCGACCACGGAGCAGTTCCGCGACATCTGCGAACGGGTCTCCGGCAGGGAGCTGGACGCGTTCTTCCACGAGTGGATCTACGAGGAGTATTACCCCACCTATGACTTCGCGTGGAGCGCCGTACCGCACGGTGGGGGCGGCTACGAGGTCGCGCTGTCCATCGACCAGCTCCAGGCGAACTACGTTTTCACGATGCCGATCGACGTGACGGTGACCACCGCGGCGGGCGAGACCACCCTGGTGATGGAGAACTCGTTGGCCCACCAGGAGTACGCCTTCACGGTGGGTGCGGAGCCCATCCGCCTCGAACTGGACAGGGACAACTGGATCCTGCGCACGCCCACGGTGCTGCCCATGCCGGAACCCACCTTCGACCGCGGCATCCTCGTCGTGAACGGCGTGAACTTCGACTACTTCGGGAGCGAGATCTACAGCTGCTACGAGGACAGCGTCTTCTGGGGGGATCACCCATTCTCCTTCTGGGAGGCCTACCCGGAGGGTTCCTGGAGCTACCCGCCCAATGTGCCGGCCCCGCTCGGGTACGGGGCCGTGCCCCCCGAGATGCTCAGGCTGTTCTCGGCCGTCGTGTGGGTGGGGAATTCCATGCACATGGATGCCGGTCCGTGGGCCGACACGCCGATCTACTCCTACCTGTTGTCGGGCGGGAACGTGCTGCTCATCACCCGGGCGGGCCAGGTCTTCGTGAACCCGCACCTGCGGGATTACCTGGGGATCAGTTGGCGGGAGGGCAGTGCCACCTCGCTCCAGAACTGCAGGGCGGTCCATCCTGGCCTGGTGGACGTGAGCTTCACCGGATCCCAAAGCGGCTGCGCGCCGTTTGACACCCTGCTGGGCTCGCCCGAGAGCCATCTCCTCTTCGTGGACACGCACTTCTCCCCGCCGCGGGGAACCGGCGTCTGGCACCGGCCGCTCCTCGGCGGAACCTACCGGCCCGACGGCGGCCAGTTCGTCTACTGGGCGGGGCGGTCCTACCGCATGGACCACGATCAGCTGCGCGCCAATGTGCAGCAGATCCTGGATGACTTCTTCCACGAGCCCTACGTCCCCTCGGCCGTCCCGGTGCCGGCGGGAGCGGTGGACTACCTGCTCGCAGCCGGCCGACCGAATCCGTCCGGCCGCAGCACGACCCTGTCCTTCGTGCTGCCAGTGCGCGAGGAGATCTCGCTCTGCATCTATGATGTGACCGGTCGCCTGGTGCGCAGCCTGGTGGCGGGCCCGACCGAGGGGGGGCATCACACCGTGGTGTGGAACGGAACCGATGATACGGGCAGAGCGGTGAGCTCGGGCGTCTACTGCTACGAGCTGGCGACCCCGCACTTCAGGGCCGCGCGGAAGCTATTGCTCATGGGGCGGTGAGCCGGGACGGCCCCGGCAAAGGAGTTCGGAAATGAGTCTCGCGAAGGTCCTTGCCTACCTCAAAGAGAATGAACCTCGCCACGTGGCGCAGCTCTGCGACTGGCTGCGCATCCCCTCGATCAGCTCGCAGAGCGAGCACAAGGCGGACGTCCTCGCCGCGGCTCGGTTCATCGCCGACGAGCTGCGCGAACTGGGGCTGTCCGTCGAGGTGATCCAGGGCTCAGGGCACCCGCTCGTCTACGCCGAGAGCATGCAGCAGCCGGGCCGCCGGACGCTGCTCTTCTACGGCCACTACGACGTGCAGCCGATTGACCCGGAGGGATTGTGGATCAGCAGGCCCTTCGAGCCCACCATCCGCGACGGCAAGATCTTCGCCCGCGGGGCGGTCGACGACAAAGGCCAGCTCTACTGCCACGTCAAGGCGCTCGAGGCCTATGTGCGCCAAGGCATCGAGCTGCCCGTCAACGTGAAGTTCATCATCGAGGGGGAAGAGGAGTGCGGCGGGCGCGAGGTCTACGACTACACCGAACACCATGCCGATCGATTGGCCTGCGACGCGGTTGTGATCAGCGACACGACCCTCTACAACGAGCAGGTACCAGGGATCTGCTACTCGCTGCGGGGTCTGGCATACATGGAGATCCGGGTATCCGGCCCGGCCATGGACCTGCACTCCGGCGGCTACGGCGGCGTTGTCCAGAACCCCGCCAACGCGCTGGCCGAGATCATCGCGAAGCTCAAGGGCGCCGACGGCCGCTGCCTGGTGCCCGGTTTCTACGACGATGTTCTGGAGCTGGACGGTGAGGAGCGAGCGGCCTTCGCCTCGCTGAACTACACGGAGGAGATCCTCAGGCAAGAGACGGGTGTCGCGGCCGGCTTCGGCGAGAAGGGCTACACGATTCTGGAGCGCATGTGGGCGCGACCGACGTGCGATGTCAACGGCCTCGTCTCGGGCTATGGCGGCGAGGGCGCCAAGACGATCATCCCCGCCCAGGCTCTGGCCAAGGTCTCCATGCGCCTGGTGCCGAATCAGGATCCCGGGCAGATCGCGGCGGCCTTCACGCGCTACGTCGAGTCGATCTGCCCGCCGGGCGTGCGGTGCGAGGTTGTCACCATGGGCACCGCCGACCCCGTGATGGTGCCGCGCGAATCGCCGCTCATGCAGGCCGGCCGGCGCGCGCTCGAGCAGGGATTCGGTGCGCGGGCGGTCTTTATCCGCGAGGGCGGCTCGATCCCCATCGTGGGCACCTTCCAGAGTTATCTGAAGGCGCCGGTGCTGCTGCTCGGTTACGGGCTGCCGACCGACAACGCCCACAGCCCCAACGAGACGTTACACCTGCGCAACTTCCGCGACGGCGCGCGCACGAGCGCGATCCTGCTGCAGGAGGCGGCGCGCTAGGGCGGCTGCAGCCGACGGAGAGCGCTCCCTTAGGTGTAGAAGCGTTGCTCCACCATGAGGATCTGCCCGTCCATGGTGTCCACATAGACATACCAGCCAGGCAAGCTGGGGCCCACGGGGATTCGCCAGGCGACCCTTAGCTGAATACTGGTTTCGCGTTCACAGGGCAGGATCACCCTGACGGATTCCCCCTCAAAAGAACCCTCCGTGACCGTGTAGACCTGGGGGTCGCCAGATGAATCAAACCAGGTGATTTCGAGACCCAGAATGGTCGCCTGTGCCTGATCCGCGGAAAGAGACGGCGGGTCGGGGACATAGATCTCTCGAGAGTGGTGCCCGTCTATGGCCAGGGCACCACAGGAGTCCATGTGGATGCTGATGCCGCTTCCCACGACCTCGAGACCGGCATAGGACTGAGGGTCGAACCGGATTCTGAGGAACAAGCGTTGAGGGCTGATGATGTAGGACTTGACGTGGAGGCTGGAGGAGTCCGAGACCCCGGTGAACCTGGCGTTCTCGGCAATCGCGGCCTTGGCACGGGCAATCATGGCCCCGATGTCCGCGCTCGGGGCAAGCCCCACCGCATCCTCGTAACAGAGCCCGCTGGTGAAGCCATAAGAGTCCAAGGTCGAGCAGAGCCTGGGATTCTGGGTGACGTAGGCTGCTCGCAGCCTGTTCAGCGCTTCATCGTCGAGGGGGTTCAAGGTCGTCGGATACTCGAGCTGCGGAGACCCGGGGCCGGGATCGCTACAGGAAGCCGTGCACAGCCAGGCAACGGAGATCAGCGCAGCCGTTCGGCGTCGCATGGCTCCTTCTCCTTCGGCGCAGGTAAGGCAGCCGTTGGTTCACGTTCGATTCTCGTCCCCGGGCCCATGCACCCGCATCTCGGCCTCGCCCCCCTCCGCGGGAAAAACCCGACATCGCAATTGCCGCGGCCGGCGGACTCCCCATCGTTGAGTTCAATGATGCCCGCCGGGTAGCCGTGCTCCGTGGCTGCTTGGATGGTCGGGAGGTCTCCCGCGCCATCGGGTCGCACAACAGAGCTCGTGGCCGATGAGACAGGACCCAGAACGAAGACGGGCGCGCCAGCCGGAACGAGAGACTTCATGGAACCCCCAGAATCATAGCGCACACGCTGAGCCTCTCTATCATTCTACACCGAACACAGTGAGTAGATCCACCTGTCCGACCTGGGTGGGGTCGGTTACCACCCCGGGGCGGCATCTTCTGGGGCGATGGAGGGACGCCCTCGGTAGGGCCCCGGGGCCTACACGCCCACGCCGCCAAGGAAGGCTGAATTCGCTTGCGCCGCCGGCCGCCGCCGGCCTATACCCTTGCCCCATGCCGACTGCCCGGCGGCGCTCGCGGCCGGGCTGTTCCCGAGTCCGGGGTCAACGATTCCCCGAACCGTCTTGGAGCCAGCGCACCCATGCACCACGATCGGATCGCGGTCATCGATTTCGGGGGGCAGTACGCCCATCTCATCGCCACCAAGGTGCGGCGGCTGCACGTGCTGGCCGAGATCGTCGATCCGCTCGCACCGCCCGAGACCTTCGCGGCCTACCGGGGGATCATCCTGTCGGGGAGCCCCGCCCTGAGCGCCCACGGCGAGGGCCAGGACTACACGCGCGAGATCTACGACCTCGATGTGCCGATCCTCGGCTTCTGCTTTGGCCACCAGGAGATCGCCAAGCACTACGGGGGGCGGGTCGAGCACACGCGGCGGGAGTACGGCTACGCCACCCTGCGCATCCTCGCGGACAGCCCAGTCTTCGCGGGTCTCGATCGCGAGCAGGTCGTCTGGATGAGCCACGGCGACACCGTGACGGATCTGCCGCCCGGCTTCGTGGAGCTCGGCCGCTCGATGCACCCCGGCGCCTCGC
>CAZDKK010000083.1:0-19591 GCA_964506245.1 uncultured bacterium
GCTGCCTCACGGCCAGTGTGCCCGGCGCCTGTGAACTCATGATGCGGGAGACCTGCGAGCTGATTCAGGGCGTTTTCCAGGGTGTAGGCACAACCTGCGAGCCGAATCCCTGCCCAGCGGTGTGCTGCATTGGGGAAACCTGCCAGATCCTTCCCCAAGCAGCGTGCACGGGCTACTGGCATCCTGAGTCGTGCACGTGCGATCCGAATCCTTGCATCATCTCACCGGCCGGGAGCACGAGCTGGGGCGAGATCAAGAGCATGTATCGCTAGCCTCGCCCGCTCCGGCGGCTGCGATCGTGCAGCCTCTTGAGCGGGGCAGCTGTTCGATGGAGACCCGCTCCGCAGGGGCGGGCCTCTCTTCATGCCCTTGCTGGACGTGTACGCATCGGACCCGGCTCCGTGAAGACGACCGCTCGGCTGGGAGCCCGAATCCCGTCGTGCGGAGCGCGGCCGGAGACCCGGCCGGGAGCGCAGGAAAGCCCTCGCCCGCGTGCCTACCGGCCTGGCCGTGGGCAATGCAGGGACCGAGGCAGTGGCGCCAACGCAGTCGCCAACGCGGGCATGGCGGAAGGCCGCTCCCCGGCCGATAATGGCGGCAAGCACGGCGGGCTCCGGCCAGGTGCCCGCCGCGGCACAAAACCCTGTCCACAGGAAGGAACTGCGCGATGACCGAGCATTCCCTGAGCCCAAGCGGCGAGAAGTTCCCGCTGCCCACGAAGGAAAACTACGCGGCCGAGTACCAACGCCTCGAGGGCCTGGCTGCCAAGGCCCGCCAGGAAGGGCTGGAGGTGGTGGTGGTCATGGGGCTGGGCTTCGTCGGTGCAGTGATGGCCGCCATCGTCGCGGACTCGACCGACAAGCGGGGCAAGCCGACCAAGTTCGTCATCGGCTGCCAGCGCCCCAGCACGCGGAGCTACTGGAAGACCCCGCTCCTCAACCGGGGCATCTCGCCGGTCAAGGCCGAGGATCCGGAAGTCGACCCCATGATCGCGCGGTGCGTGCGCGAGAAGAAGACGCTCACCGCGACCTACAACAGCGACTGCCTGAAGCTCGCCGACTGCGTCGTTGTGGACGTCCAGTGCGACTATGCCAAACAGGAGCTCGGGAACATGCGCACCGGCCAGACCGACATGGCCGCGCTGGAAGCGACCTTGCGGACGATCGGTGAGCGAATCCCGGAGCAGTGCCTGGTCCTCATCGAGACGACCGTCGCGCCCGGGACGACCGAATTCGTCGCCTGGCCGATCCTCAAGAAGGCCTTCGCCGGGCGCGGTCTGCGGGGCACGCCGTTGCTCGCCCACAGCTTCGAGCGCGTGATGCCGGGCCGGGAGTACGTCTCCAGCATCCGCGACTTCTGGCGTGTCTGCAGCGGCTGTACGGCGGAGGCCCGCACCCGCGTCGAGAGGTTCCTGCGAGACGTGCTCAACACCGAGAAGTACGAGCTCACCGTCATGGACCGGCCGATCGAGTCCGAGACCACCAAGATTGTCGAGAACTCCTACCGCGCGACGATCCTGGCCTTCCTCAACGAGTGGAGCCTCTTCGCCGAGCGCAACGGCGTCGATCTGCTCAAGGTGATTGCGGCAATCAAGAAGCGCCCCACGCACAGCAACATGATCTTCCCCGGGCCCGGCATCGGCGGGTACTGCCTGCCCAAGGACGGCGGCCTGGGCTACTGGGCCTACAAGCACATCCTGGGCTTCGAGGATGGCGACCAGGTGTTCAAGATGAGCACGACGGCGATCGACATCAACGACACGCGCGGCCTGCACGTCGCGACGCTCACGCGCGACGCGCTGCGCAACATGGGGCGCTACATCGCGGGCGCCGAGGTGCTGCTCTGCGGCGCGAGCTACCGCCAGGACGTCGGCGACACGCGTTACAGCGGATCCGAGATCATCGTCCGCAAGCTCACGGAGATGGGCGCCGAGATGCGCGTCCACGACCCCTACGTGGATCACTGGTACGAGTTCGAGAAGCAGGACACCTACCCCGCCCCGGGGCACTCCTGGTCACGCTTCTTCCGCAACCAGGAGCAGCTGGCGAACCTGCGCGTGCAGAAGGACCTCCCGGGGACGGTGCGCGGGATCGAGGCGCTCATCCTGGCGGTGCCCCATGCGCCCTACCTCACGCTGTCGCCGGATGACGTCGTCGGCTGGGCGGGCAAGCCCATCGCCGTAGTCGACTGCTTCGGCATCCTGAGCGACGAGAAGATCCGCCGGTACTTCGAGCTCGGCTGCGAGGTCAAGGGTCTCGGGCGCGGCCACATCCAGCGGATCAAGGAGGAGGTGCGCTCCAAGAGACGGTAGCGGCGCGCACAGCCGCTGCGTTCCGGGCGCGCTCAGAGGCTGAACCACCGGCTGATCTTGACCAGGAAGATGTTGTGCGGGTGGATCCGCCCCAATGCGTCCAGATCTTCCTCCAGGTCGAACGCGCCGTCGGGCACATAGCCCGAGCGCGCTTGCTGCCAGACGAGATAGAGGCTGGAGCCGGGCGCGTATTCCCAGCGCAGAACGAGGTTCGAGTTGAAATCCCGCACATTGAACTCGGGGTCGCTGAAGCTGTAGTCGGTCACGAAGTCCCCGTCTTCATCCACCAGGTACGCACCGGATGACTCGTCGAAGTGGACCGCGTCGCCCAGCCGCATGAAGCGATCCCCGTGGCGCCTTGCCCGCGGCTCAGCGACGCGCTTGAACTCGTCGTACTGGCCGGCGGAGATGAACGGCGCGCCGTAGTACTGGATCGTCAGCCGGGGCGTCAGCGCCCAATCGATCCGGAAGGTGAGTTCGAACGTCTTCTGGTCCAGGCGCCCATACACATAGCGGGGTCCGGCCTCGGTCTGGGCGGTCGTGACGTACTGGAGCTCGGGCTGTCCGCGCGCGTAGGAGGGGCTGAACTCGATGCGCATGGCGTCGCTGGGCCGCCAGCAGACAGCGGCTCCGATCTCGCTCGAGCGGCCGGCGCCGTCGTCGAGCCTGCCTCCCCCTGCACCCAGCTCGAAGGAGAGCTGCCGATTCCCATCGGTGCTCAGCCCGAGCTCTCCGTACCAGTCGCCCGGCATCCGGATGGATGGTCCGCCGCGCAACTCGTTGTTCGAGATGCGCTCGTTCTCGCGGCTGACCGACCAATTGAGAAACCAGTTGTTCTTGAAGTTGGCGTCTCCGTTGTGGTTGAACGCCTGGTAGAGGTTCTCGCCGCCGTCGAACTCGAAGTCCAGCCACTGGTTGATGTTGAAGCCCAGGCTGCGGAAGATGCCGACCGGATTGCGCACGTAGTAGCCCGCCCAGGCGAACTGGTTGACCTCGTCGCAGTTGCGCACGTACCCCAGGTCGTTGACCTCGAAGCCGGCCGAGCGCCAAGCGGCACCGCCCTGGCACACGAAACTGCCCTCGCTCTTGCCGAGGAGCAGCGAGCCGGCGTGTCCGCCGAGCGCGGTGCGGGTGCTGTCGACCGATTGGCCCGGGTTGTCGGGCCGCTGGTAGTAGCGCGCGGGGGCCATCTGCGTGCGCAGCATCGCCGCCCGGCCGCCCTCCACCTGGCTGCCGGCCAACCGCAACGCGACGTAGTAGCGCCGCCCCTCGAGGAAGTGGAAGAGGTCCATCCCACCGGCGTACGCCGCGTCGTGCAGCCGCTCTTCCAGATGCTCATCATCGATCCGGCGATGGACGGCGGTCACCAGCCCGCCCACGCGGGTGCGCCCTTGCCGGAAGTCCTTCTGCAGCCTTCCCGCGAAGTAGTTGGTGAGCGGCTCGACCACAACGTCGCGCCGCTGGCCGTTCAACTCGACCTCGGCCGCCTCCTCGGCGGTGACGCTCTCCAGGATCGCGAGTGAGATCCCGCTGGCCGTCTTCCCGGAGAGCTTTCCCGCGCCCAGAATCGACGTGGCGGTGGGCTGATCGACGTAGCCCGCTTCGTAGGCGTCGGCACGATACTGGGGCGCGCGCCCAATGCGCCGCGAGTAGAACAGCCGGTCGGTCGTGTGCGTGCCGTAGGCGACCGACGGCGCGATGCGGAAGTCGAGGATGTTGTTGCCCTCGATGAAGAAGGGGCGCTTCTCGCTGAAGAAGGTCTCGAAGGCTGTCAGGTTCACCTGGGAGGGGTCCGCTTCGACCTGGCCGAAGTCGGGGTTGACGGTCAGATCGAGCGTCAGGTCGCCGGTGATGCCGATCTTGCCGTCCAGACCCCCAGAGAGGCTGCTGCGGCGGCCGTCGTTGAAGGGATCGCCGGGCGTCACCTCGAAGCGCTCCACCTTGGCGACCCCGTACGGCATGATCTCGACGCGCCGCTGCGGCCGGATGCCGGCGATCCCGCGCAGCTCCCCGAACCGGCTCACCCAGCCCTCTCCGCTTCTGGGGATGGGCTGCCACGTCGAACGCTCTTCGCAGCGCTGGATGCGCCGCTGCACTTGGATCCCCCAGACGTGCTCCGGGCGGTCCGCGTAGCGGAGCTGGCTCAGAGGGATCCGGACCTCGGCCGTCCAGCCGTCGGCTCCGATGGCAGCCTTGTGCTCCCAGATGGGGTTCCACTCGGGATCCCAATCGTCACCATCCTCGGAGATGAACTCGTCGCCCTGCGTCCCCGAGACGCTGGCGGTGAAGGAGAAGGCGGTGCGCAGATCGTGGTAGCTATCGATGTTGATCTCGACCCAGTCGCCGGGGAAGTGATCGCGCCGGTCGAGGATGTTGGCGATGCGCGCGGGCTCCGGGTCGGAGGCCCGGTAGGCCACGTAGAGGTTCCGATCGTCGTAGAGGATCTTGAAGGCGGTCTGGCCCGTCGGGGGCGCACCCTCGTTCGGTTCATGCTGGACGAAATCGCTCGCCCACTCGACCGCGCTCCAGGCGGCGTCGTCCGGGCGGCCGTCGATCCTCGGCGGCGTCTCGGCGCGGCGTGTCACGTAGATGCGCCGGCCGTCGCTGGTCGCATCGGCAGCAGCTCGAGGGATGAGTGTCGCGCCGCCCATCAGGATCAGGACCCAGAGCGGTCCCGTGCGAAACCCCATGCCTCCCCTCCCACGGTCCTCACCCTCTGCGTCCCTGCGGGGATCTCGTCCAAGCCGTCGTCGGACGGCCGCCGCGCAGAGACGTTCCCCAGTGTACGACGCCCGAGCTGTCTGTTCCGTTTGATCCGCCTTCAGACCGCATGATAGGCTTGCTTTCATGTTTCCCGACGTCGGCGGTGACGGAGGCGGTCAGCCCGTGCGCGGCTCCTTCCCCCGCGCCCTGGGCGCGGCATTCCTCGTCGCGGCAGCCCTGGCGGCCGTCCTTGGGATCCTCGAATCCGCCCTCTCGGACCGGTACGTGCCGGCAGGTCTCGACGATCTCCTCTACGGCGCGAACCTGCACGTGTTGCTCGCCGCCGTGGTCTGTCTCGCGCTGGGGCTGACGGCGCTGCGCGCCCCCGCCCGCAGCCTCGGCGCGCGCATCCTGAGCGGGTTGCTGGCCGTGGAAGGCGGCCTGCTCGGAGGCTACTGGGTGGGCACGCTGCCCGCATTTCCCCGCTTCGTCCTCACCTCGGGCAAGCTCCTGACCGGCGCCGTGGCCTTGGCCGGTGCGCTGCTCGGGCTGCTCGCGGGCCGCTTCCTGGCCCGGCGGCTCTCGGCAGCCCGCTGGGATCGCCTGGCCCAGGGTGCGGCCGGTCGGGTCGGCTGCGCTGTCCTCCTGGCCCTGCTCGTCGTCAACGCCGCCCTCGTGCTCGCGAGCCGGCCGCGCGCGGTCAAGGCCGCGGTGCGGGCCGACGCCGCGCAGCACGACCGCCCGGACGTGATCGTGATCCTCGTGGACACGCTGCGACGCGATCACCTGGACTACTTCGGCTACGAGCGCCCGACGAGTCCGGACCTCGACCGGCTGTTCGATCAGAGCTATGTGTTCACCCAGGCCTACACACCCAGCACTTGGACCGTCCCCAGCGTGGCCAGTCTCTTCACGGGGATCTACCCGAGCTCACACGGCATCACGACGGGGATCCACAAGCTGTCGCAGGAGCTGCCCACCCTCGCGGAGCACTTCCGGACCTACGGGTACCGCACGGGCGCGATGATTGGCAACCAGATCCTGGTGAGCCGCAACGGGTTCCTGCAGGGCTTCGACTCCTTTTTCCCCGCCGATCCGCCCTTCTGGTGCCGCGTCATGCGCACCGCATTCGAACGCGTCGCCCAGCAGCTCACGCGGCCGAGCAGCGCGCGTTCCGGCGGAAGGCTCAACGTCGAGGCGCGCGCGTGGCTGGAGCGGACGGCCGGAGAGCCGCGCTTCCTCTACATCCACTACATCGAACCCCACTCGGCCTACGAACCGCACCCCCGGTACCGCGATGCGGTCGCGCCCGGTGTGCCTCAGGGCCCGGTCAACCCGCCCATGTTCCAGGACTACCGTCACGAGCTGGGGGGACGCGACTGCAACGACTGGGAGTGCGTGGAGAATCCCCCCACCCTGACGCCGCAGGATCTGGCCGGTATGGTCGCGAGCTACGATGGCGAGGTGCGCCGGACCGACGCCTACGTCGGCACGCTGGTGCGGTTCCTGGGTGAGCTGGGCATGCTCGATCGCTGCCACATCATCTTCTGCGCCGATCACGGTGAGGAATTCTTCGATCACCGCGGGTGGTTCCACGGCAACTCGATCTACGAGGAGATGACCGGCTGCCCGCTCGCCTACCGGCCGCCGGGCGGGCTGCCTGCGCCGGTGCGGATTGCCCGACCCGTGGCGCAGCTCGACCTCATCCGCACGCTCTTCACGATTCTCGGGATGGAGTCCATGCCGATGCATCAGGGGCGCGAGATCCCGGAACTGCTGGGGGCTGCGCCGCCAGCACCGGCGCCGCCCGTCCTGAGCGAGTTGCCGCCCTACCTCTTCTCACTCCGCCAAGGCGACTGGAAGATCGTGCAGCGCGGCCCCACCGACAGCCCCGAATGGCGTCTGTTCAACCTGCGCAGCGACCCGGGCGAGCAGGAGAACCTGGCCAGTGCCCACCCGGACACGCTGCGGATGATGCGCGGCTGGCTCCAGGACATCGTGGCGACCCACGCCCGCTCGCTGGTGCGGCCGGGGGTCATCACCGACGATCCCGAGATGTTGCGTAACCTGAGGAACTTGGGGTACATTCGGTAACCTCCCCCCGCAGATGCAGAGGACCGGAGGTGCATCGATGCCCCGTGTGATCAATCTCGACCGCTGCTTCACGAAGTTCACTGACACCTACTCGCCCAAGATCGTGGCTGAGCTGAACGGCCAGCACGTGAAGGTCGTCCGCCTCGAGGGCGACCAGTGCCCGTGGCACACGCACGATCAGGAGGATGAGCTATTCCTCGTCCTCGAGGGCGCGCTCGACATCGTGGACCGGGACGGGAGCGTGACGCTGCATGCGGGGGAGTTCTCCGTCGTCCCGCGCGGCCGGGAGCACCGCGTTCTGCCCCACGGACACGTCAGACTGGTGCTCTTCGAGCCCGCACAGATTGCGCACACCGGCAAGGTGCGCGCAGCCATCACGAAGGACCGATTCGACTGGCTCGATCTGGGGGAGGCGTGAGCTCACGCGGGAGGTGACACGATGCAGTTCCTGGTCGTCGCCCATGATTGGACCGATGAGGACGCCTTGCACCGGCGCCTGGCGATGCGGGACGCTCATCTCACCCTGGCCAGGCAGAACATCGCCGCGGGCCATCTCCTGTACGGGGTCGCGCTGCTGGACGATCAGGGTCAGATGAGCGGCTCGGTGCTGGTGACCGAGTTCGATTCGCGCGAGCAGCTCGACCAGTACCTCGCGGTGGAGCCCTATCTGACCGGCCAGGTCTGGCAAGGCGTCGAGGTGACCCCCTGCCGCGTGGGCCCCACGTTTGTGGGCATGAGGCCCTCCGCTGGCGCCCCGGGACCCGGTGAGAGCCGCCGGTGAAACGCCGCGCCGCGAATCCCTGGCTCTCGATCCCCGCCGGCGACTACGAAGCCCATATGGGGAGCCCGGCCGTTCAGCAGCTCCAGTATCTCGATTCGGTCTTCGCGGATCTCATCGCGCGCTACCTCCCCTGCGATCTGGCGGTGCTGGGGTGTGCCACCGGCAACGGATTCGATCGGATCCCGTCCGACACCCGGACGGTGATCGGGCTCGATATCAACCCCGAGTATCTGAAGATCGCCCGCGCCCGGCACGCGGAGCACCTGCCAGGCTTGCAACTCATCTGCGCGGACTTCGCCGGCTATACGCCGGAGCCACGCTCGATGGATCTCATCTACGCCGGGCTGTTCCTGGAGTACGTCGACGCCGCGCTGGTGACGGCTCAGGCTGCGGTCTGGCTCCGGCCCGGCGGAATCCTCGCGGTGGTGCTGCAGTTGCCTTCGTTCGGAGCCAACCCCGTCACGGAGACGCCCTACGCCAGCCTCAGGAGGCTCGAGCAGGCCATGAAGCTGGTGGACCCCGACGAGGTTCGTCGACTCGCGGCCCGAAACGGCTTCGCAGAGCTCTGCACGCGCGTCGACACCCTGCCCACGGGCAAGCAGTTCTGCGTGCAGGTTCTGGCCTCGTCCAGCCGATGACCGGCCCCGCGCAAGACCGTCTGCCCCGGCAGCGACAAGGGGCCCCGCAGTGCAGGGCCCCCTTGCCTGCCGCGGCACGCGGGGGCCTTCCGTGTCTCCCCGCACGCCGTAGCGCAGCGCCTACTTCTCCACGTACGGCTTGATGATCCCCTCCTTCATGAGGAAATCCGTCTCCTGGCGGGCGCGGCGAATCGTGTCCTCGGCCACCTTCATCAGCTCCTCACGCGACTTCTTGACGCGCGCGACGCCCTGCTCGATCGCCTTCAGACCCACGGCCACGGCCTCGCGCGGGAAGACCTCCCACTCGTCCATCGAGGGGATGATGTAGTCGGGCCGCAGCCCCTTGTCCTCGGCCACCTTGGCCAGCTCGCGGGCGGCGGCGATGCACATTTCATCGGTGATCGTGGTCGCCATCACATCGAGCGTGCCGCGGAAGATGCCCGGGAAGCCGAGCGAGTTGTTGACCTGGTTGGGGAAGTCCGAGCGACCGGTGGCGACGACCGCGGCGCCGGCCTCGAGCGCTTCCCACGGCCAGATCTCGGGCACCGGATTGGCGCACGGCATGACCACGGCCTTCTTGGCCATCCCGCTGATCCACTCGGGCTTGATCGTGCCGGGACCGGGCTTGGAGGCGGCAATCACGACGTCCGCGCCCCGCAGGGCCGTCGCCACGTCGCCCTTGACCTGATCGCCGTTGGTGACCTGGCAGAGCTCCCACTTTTCTTTGAACCCGTCGGCGAGCTCCGTGCGGCCGCGGTGCAGCGTGCCCTTCGAGTCGAGCAGGATCATGTTCTCCCACGGTACGCCGCCCTTGTGCATGACGTGGGCGGCGCGGATGTTGGCGGCCCCGGCACCGACCAGCACGATCTTGACCTTCTTCAGGTCCTTGCCCACCAGCTTCACCGCGTTGACCAGCCCGGCGAAGATGATCGCCGCCGTGCCCTGCTGGTCGTCGTGCCAGACGGGGATGTGCGCCTTGGCGCGCAGCGTGTCGAGCACGTGGAAGCACTTCGGCTGCGAGATGTCCTCGAGGTTGAAGCCGCCAAACGTGGGCTGAAGCTTCAGCGAAATGTCGATCAGCTTGTCGGGATCCTTTTCTGCAATGCAGAGAGGGAACGCGTCGACGCCACCCAGGTACTTGAAGAGCAGCGCCTTGCCCTCCATCACCGGCATGGCGGCCTCCGGGCCGATGTCCCCCAATCCCAGCACGCGGGTGCCGTCCGAGATCACGGCGACCAGGTTGGACTTGTTGGTGTGCTGGAAGACCGTCTCCGGATTCGCCTTGATATCGAGACAGGGCTTGGCGACACCGGGCGTGTACCAGATCGCGAAGTCCTTGAAGTCGCGCACCACGCACTTGGGCACCACCTCCACCTTGCCGCGGTAGTAGGGGTGCATCTTCATCGCATCGATGCCCGGCTGTGCCGCCTTGGCCTCCATCTGTTCCTTGGTCAGCTTCTGCCCGTCCGCCATATCCATCCCCCCATGTTCGTGCCACCCTTGCCCCGGTCGCCCGCCCTTCCCGCGCACGGCCCGGCAGGCGATCCGAACCCTGCATTGTGCCAGAAAGCGTCGAGCCGGGCCAGATCAAAACCGCGCATTTCCAGTCCTGCGAGTGAGTTCCCCCGCCGGATCCTGCCCCGGGCAGCGCGCCGATCCCCGGCGGCCGAAGGCCGACGCGGGCAGTCTATCAAGATCCGGGGCGGGGTAGTCGATGTCCACGAAAGGGGGGTGGGCAACCGCCCCAGGGCACGCTCCTTCATCGGGTTGCGCGGCACGTCCGGCCCTGCCCGGGGTGGCCCGGGGTCAGGGCCGCATCACAGAGCGGCAGGCGGTAGCATGAGAACTGTGCAGAAGTTCCGGGTCCGACCCACGCTGCCGGACCGGATCCGGCCCTTGATGGACATCGCGCTCAACCTCTGGTGGACCTGGAACCCCGAGGCGGTGGCCCTCTTCCGCCGCATCGATCCCGACCTATGGCACAAGTCCGGCCACAACCCGGTGACCCTCCTGGGCCTGGTGGACCAGGAGCGCCTCAACGACCTGGCGGCGCGCGAGACCTTCCTCGCCCACCTGGATCGAATCGAGGACAATCTGCGCCGCTACATGGAGCACCCCACCTGGTACTCGGAGGTGCACACCGAGACGCAGGAGAGCCGCATCGCCTACTTCTCGGCCGAGTTCGGCCTGCACGAGTCGCTGCCCTTCTACGCCGGCGGCCTCGGTGTGCTCGCCGGGGATCACCTCAAGTCGGCCTCCGAGCTGGGGCTCCCGATGGTCGGGGTCGGGCTGCTCTATCGGCGCGGCTACTTCCACCAAGAGCTGGACCAGGACGGCATGCAGCGCGAGACGCACCGCGAGATTCATTTCTCGGGACTGCCGATGCGCGTCGTGCGTCGTCAGGACGGCATGCCAGAGTTGATCGAGGTCGAGGTCGCCGATCGCCTCGTGCTGGCTCGGCTGTGGCGCGTGCAGGTGGGGCGGATTCCGCTCTTCCTGCTCGATACCGACATCAGCGAGAACGACCCGCAAGACCGGCGCATCACCGAGCGGCTCTACGAGGCCGACCTCGACGTGCGCATCCGCCAGGAGATCCTCCTGGGTGTGGGCGGGATCCGGGCGCTCGAGACGGTGGATGTCTCGCCGACCGTCTGCCATCTCAACGAGGGCCACTCGGCCTTCCTGACCCTCGAACGGCTGGCAGCGTTGATGGAACGCCACAACCTCTCGTTCGACGCCGCCCGCGAGATCGTCGCGGCCAGCAACGTCTTCACGACCCACACACCGGTGCCCGCCGGTCACGATGTCTTCCCGCCCGAACTCGCCGTCCGCTACCTGCGCCCGTTCAGCCGGCGCATGAACGTCCCCGAGGAAAGGCTCCTGCGGCTCGGCCGGGTTCGGGCCGACGATCCCGCGGAAGGCTTCAACATGACGGTCCTGGCTCTGCACCTCTCGACCTTCCGCAACGGGGTGAGCAAGCTGCACGGCGAGGTCGCGCGCTCGATGTGGCGCGGGCTCTGGCCCAAGACACCTGAGGACGAGATCCCCATCGGGTCGATCACCAACGGGGTGCACCTGCCGTCGTGGTATTCCGACGAGACCGCGCGCCTCTTCGACCGCTACCTCGGCCCCGAGTGGCTGGAGAACCCGGTGGCCCAAGAGGTGTGGCAGCGCGTGAACGCGATCCCCCACGCCGAGCTGTGGCGCGCCCGCGAGCGGCTGCGCACGCGCCTGGTGGCCGAAGCGCGGCGGCGGTTGCACGACCAGCTCAGTCGCCGCGGAGCGCACAGCGTGCAGATACGCCATGCGGAGGAGGCGCTCGATCCCGAGGCTCTGACCATCGGCTTCGCGCGGCGCTTCGCCACCTACAAGCGAGCGCTCCTGCTGTTCCGCAACATGGAGCGCTTCCGGCGCATCACCTGCGATGCCGACCGCCCGGTGCAGTTCATCTTCGCCGGCAAGGCGCATCCGAAGGACCAGCCGGGCAAGGAGCTCATCCGCGAGATCATCCGAATCGCCAAGCAGCCGGAATTCCGGCGCAGTGTGGTCTTTCTCGAGGACTACGACATGGACCTGGCCCGCACAATGGTCCAGGGCGTGGATGTCTGGCTCAACACGCCGCGCCGCCCGCTCGAGGCCAGCGGCACGAGTGGCATGAAGGTCGTGGTCAACGGCGGGCTCAACCTGTCCGTCCTCGACGGCTGGTGGTGCGAGGCCTACGACGGCGTCAACGGCTGGGCCGTCGGCAACGGTGAGGTCTACGCGGATCCCGGACACCAGGACGAGGTGGAGAGCGAGGCGCTCTACAGCCTTCTCGAGGAGGAGGTCGTCCCGCTCTTCTATGACCGGGGCCGGGATGGGCTGCCGCGGGGCTGGATCGACAAGATCAAGGCCTCGATGATGACGATCTGCCCCAAGTTCAACATGAACCGGGCCGCGGAGGAGTATACGCGACTCTACTACATCTCCTCGCTGCTGAACTGGAACTGGCTAGCGGCCGACGGCATGCAGCGCGCGCGCGACATCTCCGAGTGGAAGAAGCACGTCCGCGACAAGTGGCACGGCGTACGCATCCTGGATGTCGCGACCGACTCGGGCTTCGACCTGGCGGTCGGCGATCGGCTCATGAGCCGCGTCTCGGTCGACCTGGGGGATTTGACCCCCCAGGACGTCAAGCTGGAGATCTTCTACGGCGAGCTGGTCGAGGGCAGCATCCGCGACGGCCGCAGCGCGCTGATGACACTGGTCAATTCGAACGAATGCCACCACGACTACACCAGCGTCGTGAGCTGCCACACGAGCGGCCACTTCGGCTTCGCCGTGCGCGTGACGCCCCGCTCCGCGGGCCTCGACGATTACTTCGACCGCGAGCTGATCTGCTGGTGGGAGGCGTCGACCCGGCGCGCGGGGGCGTTGCACCGGTAGGCTGGAGCTGCCCAGCACGCTGGCCGTGTCGCCATGGCGCCCTGCGCCCCGCCCTCGACCCGCGGTCTCTCAGACCTTGGCCGGCGCTTCCCGATGCAGGTCCAGGAGCCTTGCGGAGGGGTGCCCTCCTGCGCTCCAATGGGGTCAGCTGCGGTAGAGGCTGGAGCTGTAATCCAGGAGTGGCCGGTATCATGCAGGGCCCATCAGGCACCCGAACGGACGGCCAGTTCGCGCTGGCCCTGACCCTGCTCGCCTGGATCCATCGCCTTGCGTTCCTCTTCTCGAACCGGGACCGCACCTGGGGTTTCTCCATCTTCTACGAAGGGGACGCCGAGCGCTTCCACCTCTTTGCGCGCTCGATCCTGGCCGGCAAAGCATACGACGGCGGCGTGCCCTTTCACCCGCCCGGCTTCCCCTATCTCCTGGCCGGCATCCACACCCTGTTGGGTGCGGGCCGCCCCGACGCGGTGGTGCCGCACCTGGGCGTGAAGATCGTCATGGCGTTGCTCGGCAGCCTGCCCATCGGGCTCCTCTTCCTCCTGGTGCAACCCTATCTCGGCCGCCCAGCAGCGCTGCTGGCGGCGCTGCTCAGCTTGTACAGCTTCGGCCTCTACGTGGTGTCGGTCACACCGGTGAGCGAGGGGCCCTACCTGACGCTGCTGCTCGCTGCGCTGCTCGTGTGGAGCCGCGCGACCGAGCACCCACTCGCCGCGCCTGGGCTCCGCACGCGCAGATCTCGCCGGTGGTATGTCGTGTTGGGTCTGCTGCTCGGCGCATTGACCCTCGTGCGCGCCGAGGGATTGCTCGTCGCCGGGGTGCTGGCGGGCGTCGGCTGTGCTGGCGCGTTGCGGGCCGAGGACTCATCGGACGCCGTCCGGCGGGATGCCGCCGGACACGGGCATCGCGGCGGGGGCCGCTCTCCCTTCGCCACCGGCCTGGCCCGCCGCTTGGCGCCGTGGGGGCTGGTGGCCGCAGGCTGGCTGGTCGCGGTCGCGCCCTGGAGCGTGCGCAACGCGATCCGCCTCGCCGAGATCAACCGCACGCTGGGTCCCGAACTGGCGGAACCGTTGCCCGAGTTCGTCCCGATCACGCTCTACGGCCCGCTCAACCTGGCGCTGGCGAACCACGCCGGAGCGGATGGCGGTTTCACACCGGTCTGGACTGATCCGGCTGGCGGACGCGTCGATCTGGGCGGCGGGCAGCTCGCCCTGCGCGACCCGGCGCACCTGAGACTGGTCCTGCATGGCGATGCGATCGCCTGGGCGTGGATTCGCACCCATCCGGCGGCGTTCGGGCAGCTCGTGCTGCACAAGTGGGGCCTGCTCTTCGAGTCGCTCAAACTGGGATGGACGCAGTGGGACCTTCCGGGCGGCCTGCGGGGCCTGCGACGGCCGGTGGACCTGTTCGTACCCCACTCGCGTCTGACGTTGTGGCTCCTCGCCCCCCTGCTGCTCGTGGGATGGGGGCTGCTCTTCGCCCGACGGGGACCGCAGCGCCGCTGGGCGCTCGTGGTGGCCCTCCTGACCGCCGCGACGATGCTCACCACGGCGCTCTTCTACGGCTACGCGCGCGCGGGTGTCGTCATGCTGCCGCTGTGGTTGTCTCTGGTTCCCCCGGGGATCGGGGTGCGGCCCGGGCGCGCGCTGCTGATCGCGCTCGCGTTCTTCCTCGCCCTCGAGGGCTGGGGGGCGACAGCCGGCCGCGACTACCGGGCGACGGGCACACCCCTGCCCGGCCAGAGCTACCTCAACCCCGATGCCCCGATCTTCCTGGAGCCCGACCCCGCCACGCTCTGGGGTCGGCTGCCCGGCAGGTGAGGCGGCCATCCCCGCCCGGCCGCTGCTCGCCTGCCCTGGGATGCTGCGAGCTCGGGAACCTGAGCGAGCTGGCGGAGTAGTGACGCCCAAGGCTAATATCCGCAATACATTACAACATTGTTGCGCAATAGCCGCCTTGCGGGTATGATATCATGTTTACCGGCGTATCCTGGAACGCCGGGAGTTTCCGGCAGGCTCGGCGGGGCTGCAGGAGAGTCCCTGCTCACCTGGTGGGCCAGGATGGAAGCCCAACCCTCGAAAGGAGTTCGCACACCATGAGACGCACCCTGACTCGCGCGCTCTGCACCCTGACGGCTGCGGTCGTTCTAGGTGGGGCGCTGTTCACGGCCACCGCGTATCTGCCGCAGGAGGGACAGAGTCTGTACGAGATCCCCCTGCGTCAGATCCCCTACTATCAGGATCGATCGGCCCAGACGCAGCTGGCCGGTGAGGAGGCTGCCGCGCTCGCCACGCAGCGTCTGGGCGGCGACTGGCGCGTCCCGTACTGGAACGCCCTCACAGATACGCCGGCTTATCTGGTTGGGAGCGGCGTCGATGTGGCAGGCGGGCTCGCCAACGACACCGAAGCCGAGGCGACCGCCCGGCGCGTGATTGCCGATAACCGCGGCGTGTTCAGGATCGACCCGGTCGATCTGCGCTTGAACAACGTGGAACGCGGCATGGGTAAGGTCGCCGTGCACTTCCAGCAGACCTACGCTGGGCTGGACGTCTGGGAGGGCCGTGCCCACCTCACCTTCAGCGACGCCGGCCGTCTGTTCGTCATGGGTTCCGAGTGCTACCAGAACATCCAGGTCGACCCGACGCCCTCGATCCCGCAGGCGCAGGCCGAGCGGATCGCCGCGCGCGACATCGGCTTCAACGAGGCCACCGATGCGATCCAGGAGGGCACGCGGCTGCTCATCCTGCCGGTGCCGGTCAGTGACACCGAGGTCGAGTATCACCTGGTGTGGCGCGTCCGGCTCGACATGCAGGATCCCTTCGGCATCTGGGTGACGCACGTCGATGCGCACACCGGCGCGATCGTGTGGCGCTTCAACGACGTCCATTTCGTCGATTTCACCGGTGATGCCGTGCACGACGTCGAGCCCGATTCCTATTGCAGCGGAATCGGGGAGCAGGATCTGAAGTACCTGCGCGTGCAGATCGCCAGCGTCGGTGAAGCCACGACCGCCCAGGACGGCACCTGGAGGGTCCCCTATGCCGGGACGACCCCGGCCACGCTCACGTCCACCTTCTACGGCCCCTACATTCGCGTCAACGTCGTGGACGGCACCGGCAATGCCTCGTTCACGACGACCGCGACACCGGGTGTGCCGGTCACGATCGACTTCAATGACGGAAACGCCCGCAGGGACGAGCGGGACTGCTTCGACGCCGTCAACGACATCCACGACTTCTTCCAGCCGTTCGCGCCAACGTTCGGCTACATCAACACGCGGATCACCTGCAACGTGGGTGTCTCGGGCACCTGCAACGCGTACTGGAACGGCACGATCAACTTCTACAACGCCGGTGGCGGCTGCGCCAACACGGGGCAGATCCAGGGCGTCGTGCAGCACGAGTTCACGCACGGCATCCAGAACGCCATCCTCGGCCAGCAGGGCAATGAGGGCCTGGGCGAGGGCAACGCGGACATCCTGTCCAACCTCATGTCCCAGGACCCGGTGATCGGCCGGGGCTTCTACCTGAACAACTGCACGAGTGGCATCCGCAACTCCGAGAACACGCTCCGGTACCCGGAGGACATGACCGGTGCGATCCATCACGACGGTCAGATCATCGCCGGCTTCCACTGGGACTTCATGGAACTGATGCAGGGCCTCTACGGCACCGAGACGGGGACGGTCATGGCGGCCGAGCGCTGGCACTACGGCCGCGTGCTGGAGCATCCGCTGAACCAGCCGGCGCAAGTGCTGGCCACCTTCATCGCCGATGACGACGACGCGAATCTCAGCAACGGCACCCCGCACTACGACCAACTCTGCGAGGCCGCGACGAACCACGGCTTCGAATGCCCCGAGATCCTCGTCGGCGTGCTCTTCGACCACAACCCGCTGTGGAGCACGGAGATCGAGGGCGACCGCGAAGTCGTCGCCCAGATCTGGTCCACGGAGGCCCCGCTCGTGCCAAGCCTGATCAAGCTCCACTACCAGATCGACGGTGGTGATTTGCAGGAAGTGGCAATGACGGCGACCGGAAACCCGGACGAGTTCCATGGATTCATCCCGGGCCTGACCCAGCCAGCGAGGGTCGCCTACTACCTGAGCGCCGAGGACGAGCTGTCCAACACGGGCACGAGCCCGCGTCAGGCTCCGGCCGTACTCTACACCTTCAACGTCGCCCTGGTGGCGGACCAGATGGAGGTGGACACCGGCTGGGTCGTCAATCTCGAGGGCACCGACAACGCCACGACGGGCATCTGGCTGCGGGCGGACCCGGTCGGAACGGGCGCGCAGCCGGAAGACGACCACACCTCCGTGCCGGGGACGATCTGTTGGGTGACCGGCAACACGGCGCCCGGCGGAGGCATCGGCGACAACGATGTCGATGGCGGCACGACCACGGTCTACTCGGCCGAGTACGATCTGACCGACGCAACGGCGGCCGAGGTGGCCTACTGGCGCTGGTACTCGAACAACCAGGGTGGGGATCCCAACAACGACCTCTGGGTCGTGCAGGTGCGCAACAACGGCGGCCCCTGGGTCGACGTCGAGCGCGAGCAGAACGATCAGAACCAGTGGGTCCTGCGCGAGCATGACCTGCTGGGAATCCTTGGCGGCGCGCCCGGCATCGTGCAGTTCAAGTTCGTCGCGAGCGACCTCGCCTCGGGTTCGGTCGTCGAGGCGGCTGTCGACGACTTCGACCTGATGGCGCTGCTGGACGACTTCTCCGCCGCACCGGAGACCGTCCAGGGCACGCTACGCTTCGCCTTGCACGGCAGCACGTCCAACCCGGTCGTCGGCGCGACCGAATTCCGCTTCCAGGTGCCGGCTACGACCGACGTCGCGCTCACGCTCTTCGACGTGGGCGGCCGCTCGGTCGCGCAGCTTGCCAATGGCAGCTTCGGCCCCGGCATCCATACGGTGCCGTGGGACGGCAAGGGGAACGGCGGCCAGCCGGTCGCCGCGGGCGTCTACTACGTGCGCATGCAGGCGGGTGAGTACACGGTCACGCGGCCGGTGGTGATTAGCCGGTAGCTCGCGGTCTTAGCGCTGCCGCCGAGCACCGACAAGGGACCGGCGGTGGGTCGTCTCGTGCGACCTGCCGCCGGTTCGCTCTTGGGGGTGTGTTCCTACCGGTGTCTCGCGCCGGCGGGGCTACGCCCTCGCGGTGTTACCCCCTCGCTGTTGAATGCCTCGCTGCATTGCGCTATGCTTCTCCGTTCCGCCGACCGGGCGGGTCGGCTCGACGTGAGGAGGCGCGCGGCCGCCGGGCACCCGGCGCCGCACAGGCCGGAGGGAGTGCGATGCTCGCCAAGCGTATGCAGCGAATCAAACCGTCGGTCACCCTGGCGGTGAGCGCCAAGGCCAAGTCCATGGTGGCCGAAGGCATCGACGTCGTCGACTTCAGCGTGGGGGAACCGGACTTCCCCACCCCACCGGCCATCAAGGAAGCCGCGATCCGCGCCATCCACGCCGACTTCACGCACTACACGCCGAATCCCGGCATCCCGGAGCTGCGCCAGGCGATCTGCGCAAAACTCGAGCAGGACAACGGCCTGAAGTACCAGCCCAACGAGATCCTCGTCTCGAGCGGCGCCAAGCAATCGCTCTACAACGCGGCGATCGCTCTGTTTGACCCGGGCGACCGGGTCCTCGTGCCCTCCCCTTGCTGGGTCTCCTACGAACCGCAGATCAGCTTCGCGGGAGCGGAACCGATCTTCATCGCCGGGCGATCGGAGCGCGGATTCAAGCTGACCGCCGAGGAGCTGAAGGCCGCGATCCAGCCCGGCACGAAGGCGATCGTCTTCAACAGCCCGAGCAATCCCACCGGCGCGCTCTACACGCGCAAGGAGCTCGAGGCCATCGCCGCCGTGCTGATGGAGGCCGGGATCTTCGTCATCAGCGACGAGATCTACGAGAAGCTCGTCTACGACGGCCAGCCCTTCACCAGCTTCGCCAGCCTGGACCCGGCCTGGAAGAGCCGCTGCTTGGTCATCAACGGCGTCTCGAAGGCCTACGCCATGACCGGCTGGCGCATCGGATACGCGGCGGGGCCTGCGGATCTGATCGCCGCCATGGGGAAGGTCCAGGGTCACAGCACGTCGAATGCCAACTCGATCGCGCAGAAGGCCGCCGTCGAAGCGCTGTGTGGCTCGCAGGAGCCGATCGAGACCATGCGCCGCGCGTTCGAAGAGCGCCGCAACCTGATGCACAGCCTGATGGCGGAGATCCCCGGCGTGCGCTGTGCCAAGCCGCAGGGCGCCTTCTACCTCCTGCCCGACTGGAGCGCCTACATGGGCAAGCGCGCCGGTGCGCAACGCATCCAATCGGGGATCGACCTGGCCACCTACCTGCTCGAGCAGGCGCACGTGGCGGTGGTTCCGGGCGAGGGCTTCGAGGCCCACGGCGGATACGTCCGCTTCTCGTACGCCTCGTCGACCGAGCGCATCCGCGAGGGCATGCGGCGCGTCAAGGAGGCGGCTGAGCGCCTGGCCTAACGCACCAGCAGGATCTCCTGCGCCTGGCTTCCGCTAGCGCTCTGGAGCCGCGCGAAGTATACGCCCCCGGGCGCAGCTGCGCCTGCACCGTCTTTCCCATCCCACACCAGGCTGTGTTCACCCGCCATCTGCCAGCCATTG
>CAZDKK010000084.1:0-18942 GCA_964506245.1 uncultured bacterium
GCCCGGGGTGCTCGCCTGGCGCGGCCGCGGCCCGTTGCGCTGCCAGGGCCAGGCCGTAGCCGGCACAGATCCCGATCGCCGGGGCGCCGCGCACCCGCAGCGCCCCGATCGCCTCGCACAGACCGTCCAGGTCGGTGAGATCGAGAAAGACCTCCTGGCCGGGCAGGCGCGTCTGATCGAGGATGCGCACCGCTTCACCACACCATGCGACCGTTGGGATCATCGCATCACCCGTTCAACTGCTCGAACTCGTGGAGCAGTGCGCGCAGGCGCGCGAGCGGCAGCCCCATGACATTGAAGTAGCAGCCGTCGATCGCCGCGACCAGCATGCCCCCCACCCCCTGGATGCCATAGGCACCGGCCTTGTCCAGCGGTTCTCCGGTGGCCACATAGGCCCGGATCGTCTCCTCGTCGAGCACGCACATGCGCACCCGGCTGCGCTCGACCCCGCGGATGCAGGCACCGCCGCCCGCGCGCACGAGACAGAGGCCGGTGTAGACCTCGTGCTCGCGGCCGGAGAGGCGCGCCAGGAACTCCTGCGCCTGCGCTGCGCCGGCCGGTTTCTCGAGCACCCGGCCCTCGAGGAAGACCACGGTGTCCGCGCCGAGCACGACCCCGGTCTGCACGCGTCGCGCCACCGAGAGGGCCTTGGCCTCCGCCTGACGCGCCGCGTAGGCGCCCGGCTCCTCCCCCGGTTCCCAGCCCTCCCCGTCCTCGTCCGGCTCCTGGACGTCGAAGCGCACGGCGAGCATCTCGAGCAGGCGTGCCCGTCGCGGCGAGCGTGAGGCCAGATGGAGCGGCCCGTGGCGCAGTCCGAGCAGGCGCTCGGCCCCGCGGGCCTGCGCGTCCCCTCCCTGGCGGCCCTGCCACTCGCGCGTGTCGATCAGCAGCGTGACCGGGCCGTCGTTCACGCTCTCGACCTCCATCATCGCCTGGAAGACACCGGTCGCCACGCGGAAGGGCCCACGGCGCAGCTCGGCCACGAAGTGGTCATAGAGCCGCTCGGCCTCCCCCGGGTCGGCCGCGTTGCTCCAGCTCGGGCGCCGCCCCTTCACGCAGTCGCCCAGCAGCGTGAACTGCGAAACCACCAGCACCTCGCCCCCGACATCTGCCAGGGCGAGGTTCATCTTGTGCTCCGCGTCGTTGAAGATGCGCAGGCTGAGGCACTTCTGTGCGAGCCACTCCGCGTCGGCCGCGGTGTCACCGCGTGCGACGCCGAGCAAGATGAGCAACCCCCTTCCGATCCGCGCCGGATCCCGTCCGGCGATCCGCACCTCGGCCCGCGTGACGCGTTGTACGACCGCTATCATGCCGGAATCCTCGAACGGGATGGCGCCGCGTCCCACGCCGAACGACCGTGGTCCGGGCCTCCGCCCTAGAGCCGGATCGACAGGCCCCCGTAGATCGAGTTGCTCTTCGGCAGATCGTCGGGGTCGAGACCCTCCTGGTGACGCACCTCGACGAAGGCGCAGATCGCCGAGGCCGGCGGGCTCAGGCGCAAGCCTCCGACCGCATGCCAACCCACCTCGCTGCGCTCGCCCGCCACCTCCTCGATCGCCTCCTGGATCTCGTCCGCCGGGGCGTCCTGCGGACTCAGGCTCGCTGCATCGAGCGTCAGATCGGCCCAGTGGACATTCAGCCCCCCGCCCACGAAAATCCGTACGGGCAGCGACGGGAGGCTCAACGCCACCAGGCGCACCGTGGCGAGCAGGGCCATGTCCTCCCACTCCCCCTCGCCGGCCGCCTCGATGCCCCCGATCAGGCCCTCGGTGAAGGCGAACTCCTCGCGGACGTACTCGCCCGCCACTTCGAACTCGACCAGCGGCGAGAGGCCGAGGCCCAGCTGGGCGCCGACCAGGTTCGTGCCACCCAGCTCACCGCTGCCCTCGAAGAACTCATCGGAGACGTCGGACCAGCCGAAGCGGACGCCGACGCTCATCTCCGCCCGCGCGAGCCCGGTGAGGCACGCCAATCCGAGGGTTGCAGCCATCACGCGCGGGGCCCAGCGCGCAAGGGCCCGGGCGCGACGCGCGCGCCGATGCGACTCCATGGGGATCTCCTCCTCGCCGCCCGGCCGCCCCCGGCGGCCCGCGGTCAGTCCTCCGCCGCGGGCGGCGGCATGCTCATCAGCGTGCCCGCCCGCTCGACCAGGCGCACCCCGCGCACCTTGCGGATCTTGTCGAGCACGCGCGACAGGTGGCCGACGTTGCGGACCTCCAGCACGAACTCGCCGCGTGCCTCTCCATCGCCGATCGAGCTCATCGTCGCGTGGCGCAGCTCGACCCCTTCGCGCGAGATGGCCGTGGCCAGATCGACCAGCATGTTCGACCGATCGTCGCAGGCGATGGTGAGCCGCACCAGGAATCGCTGATCCCGCTCGGCGTCCCATTGCACCTCGATGCGCCGCTCCGGCTCGACGCGGTCGGGGAAGGTGTTGGGGCAGTCGACGCGGTGGACCGAGATCCCCCGCCCGCGCGTGATCACGCCGATCACCTTGTCTCCCGGGATCGGCTGGCAGCACTGCGCGACGCGGATCAGCAGCCCGTCGATGTCGCCGATGTGCAGGCCCTGCACCGGCCGCTGCGCCAGGCGGCGGATCCTCTCCAGCGCCGAATCGCCCTTCCCGCCTGGCTCGGGCCGGCGCGTCTCGGGATAGAGGCGCTCGACCACGCTCTGCACCGAGAGGTCGCCTTGGCCGACCTTGGCGAGGAACATCGAGACGTCCGGCAGGCCGAAACTCTGCGACGTGTCTTCCAGCTCCTTGTCGGGGGGCAGCTTCAGCCGGTGCTTCTTGAGCTCCCGCGAGAGCATGTCGCGCCCGAGCCGGACCGACACCTCGAGTCGCGCTTCCATGAGCCAGCGGCGGATCTTCGACTTGGCCCGGCTGCTGGCGACGAACTGGAGCCAGTCCTCGCTCGGCTGCCCCTGCGGCTGGGTCATGACCTCGACCACTTCGCCGCTCTTGAGCTGGTAGCGCAGCGGCACGATCTGGCCGTTCACCTTGGCGCCGACGCAGTGGTTGCCGACGTCGGTGTGGATCGCGAAGGCGAAGTCGACCGGGGTGGCCCCGCGCGGCAGGCGCTTGAGCCCCCCGCGCGGCGTGAAGACGAACACCTCGTCCTGGTAGAGCGACGTGCGCAGGAAGTCCATGAAGGTGTCGGGGTCGCGCGCATCCTCCTGCCACTCGGTCGCGCCCTGAACAATGAACTCCCCCAGCTTCTCGGTCAGTTCCTTCTCCGACTCGCCCTGGCCTTCCTTGTACCGGTAGTGCGCCGCGATGCCGATCTCCGAGACGCGGTGCATCTCGAGCGTCCGGATCTGGATCTCCACCATGCGGCGTTCGTCGCCGGCACCGGTCGGCACCGTGACCGTGGTGTGCAGCGACTGGTACATGTTGCTCTTGGGCGTGGCGATGTAGTCGCGCAGCCGGTCGGCCACCGGCGTGTACATGTCGTGGACGACGCCCAGCACGCGGTAGCAGTCGTCCCGGCTCTCGGTCAGGATCCGCACGCCGAGCAGATCGAAGATCTCCTCGAAGGGGGCGTTGAGGCGTTCCATCTTCTGCTTGATGCTGAAGAGGTGCTTGGCCCTGCCCGTGACCTCGGCGCGAATGCCCTCCCGCTCGAGCCGCGCGCGGATCGGCTCCTTGATCTGCTCGATGGCCCCTTCCCGCTGCGCGCGCTTCTCCGCCACCGCGGCGACGATCTCGCGGTAGCCCTCGGGATCGAGGTACTTGAACGCCAGATCCTCGAGCTCCCACTTGATGCGTGCGATCCCCAGCCGGTGGGCGATTGGGCCGTAGATCTCCATCGTCTCGCGAGCGATCCGCCGGCGTCGCTCCGCCGGCAGCGCGTCGAGGGTGCGCATGTTGTGCAAGCGGTCGGCCAGCTTGATCAGGATGACCCGGATGTCCTTGGCCATCGAGAGCAGCATCTTGCGGTAGTTCTCGGACTGCGCGCCCTCGGCGGTGCGGAACGGCAGATCGCTGATCTTGGTGACGCCGTCGACCAGCGCGGCGACCTCCGGCCCGAATTCACGCGCCAGATCGCTCAGGGTCACCGGGCTGTCCTCGACCGTGTCGTGCAACAGCGCCGCCGCCAGGATGGTCAGATCCGAGCGACGCCGCAGGAGGTCGAGCAGGATGCGGGTCACCTCGACCGGGTGGAGCAGGTAGGGCTCGCCCGTCTGGCGCGTCTGGCCGCGGTGGGCCTCCGAGGCCAGACGGTACGCCCGCTCCAGATCGGCGACGGCCGTGCCGGGTCGGTGGCTGAGCAGCTCCGCCAGCGTGGCCTCGAAGAGGCGGTCGACATCCTGCATCTGCGCGTTCACGCTACTCCCCGAACCGACCCGGATGCGGCGGTCACAGGGCCCCGCGGGCCGCCCGCCGTCCTAGATGCGCAATTCGATCTTGGCCCCGGCGCGCAGGCGGGCCGCCAGCGCGTCGACTGCCGGCTGCACCTTCTCCTGGGACAGGACCTCCCGGATGCGTTGGGCCAGTTCCTCGGTATAGGCCAGGCTGCCCTCGCGTCGCTCGAGGGCCTGGATGATGTGGAACCCGAAGGGTGACTGCACGACCCCACTGATCTCGCCCGGCCGCAAGGCGAAGGCCGCGTCTTCGAACGGCTTCACCCAGCGGCCCCGGGGCGTGAAACCCAGATCGCCGCCGCGCGTCGCGCTGCCCTTGTCCGCCGAATGGGCCTGGGCCAGCGCCGCGAAGTCCTCGCCGGCGCGCAGGCGCCGGAGCAGATCCTCGGCGCGGGTGCGGGCGGCAGCCAGCGTATCGGCCGGGGTGTCGGCCGGGGCCATGACCAGGATGTGGCGGGCGTGCACCTGGGTCGTGTCGAAGTACTCGGGATGGGCCTCGAAGTAGGCGCGCGGCGCCTCGGGGGCGATCTGGACGGTGTCGCGAATCGTCCGGTCGACGAGGCTGCGCACCAGCATGTCCCGGGTGAAGCTCGCCCGCACGTCCTCGACGGTGAGGCGGCTGGCGGCCAGCTTCTGGTCGCGCTCCTCCGGCCCGGAGAAGCGCGATTCCCAGGCCGCCATCATGGTGGCGACGGACGTATCGGGGATGGTGATGCCCTGGCGCCGGGCCTCGGCGCTGAGCAGGTGCTGGTCGATGATGTTGTCGAGGGCACGCCGCTGCGCATCCTTCTGCGAGCGCACGCCCTCCAGCTCCGGCGAGCGGATGCTGATCCAGAAGCCCGTGACCAGGTCCACCTCGGCGAGGGTGATCTGCTCGCCGTTCACGACGGCGACCACGGCCGCGGGATCGCCGAGGATCTGCGTGCCGGTGTCCTGGAGCTGCTTGGCCTCTTCCTTCTTCTCGCCCCCGCAGCCCGCCAGCACCCACACCGCACAGAGAATCCCCAGACCCGCTCCCAGCTTCCGTTTCTTCATGATCCGCCTCCTCGCTCCTTCCCGGCTTGTTCGGCATCGGGTAGGCGGATTATAGCGACCCGGCGCGATCCGTCCAGGGCGGCCTCTCCCACCCGCCGGCCGAGGGCGCTCTGGGCGGCCTGGCCGGCCCCCGCCCGGTGGTGGTTTCCACCCCGCGAAGACGCTAGAGTTCTCACCCGACCCGGCTGCCGGTGCAGCCGGGAGGCAGAGGACGAGCCAGCGGGGGCACACGACAGCGATGGCGTCTGAGCAGCGGCCAAAGCCCGGCGAGGTCATCGCCGGGACCGTCGAGGACCTCGCGTACGGCGGGGCGGGCGTCCTGCGCGTGGACGGCGGCTTCGTCGTGATGGTTCGCGGGGCCTTCCCAGGCGATCGCATCCGGGCGCGCGTTCGCCGCCGCCGCAAGGGCCTGGCCGAGGCGGAGCTGGTCGAGATCACCGACCCGGGACCCGAGCGCGTCGCGCCGCAATGCCCGCACCTGGACGTCTGCGGCGGCTGCGCCCTCCAAGGGTTGAGCCCCGAGGCGCAGACCGCCTACAAGGCCCGCCAGGCCCGGGAGCTCCTGCGCCGCATCGGCCGCGTCGAGCCGGAGCACGTCGCGGAGCCCTGGCGCGGCCCCGCCGGCTACTTCTACCGGAACAAGATGGAGTTCACCTTCGGCGCGCGCCCCTGGATCAGCCGCGCACAGCTCGACGCCGGTGCGGCCTTCCCGCCCGGCCCGGCGCTGGGGCTGCACCCGCGCGGTCTGTTCCAGGCCGTCTTCAACGTCGAGGACTGCCGGCTGCAGTCCCCTCACTCGAACCGGATCGCCCAGGCCGCCCGCGCGGCCGCGCGCCGGCTCGGGCTGGCCGCCTACGACTCGCACGCCGACCGAGGCTTGCTTCGCCACCTGGTGATCCGTCAGGCGGCGACGACCTGTGACCTCCTGGTCGTGATCGTGGCGCGGGCCGAGGATCCCCGGCTGCGGGATCTGGCCGACGAGATCGCTGCGGCGTGCCCCGCGGTCACCGGCGTCGTGGCCAGCATCAATCGGCGGCGCGCGACGGTCGCCCAGGGGGACTACGACGTGCCGCTGCGCGGTGAACCGATCTGGCGCGAGCGCGTCGCCGGCATCGACTTCCGCATCGGTCCTTCCTCTTTCTTCCAGAGCCAGACGCCCGGTGCCCAAGCGCTGGTCGAAGAGGTGCTCGCAGCCGGCGGGTTCACGTCCGATCAGCGTGTGCTCGACCTCTACTGCGGGATCGGCGCCTTCAGCTTGCCCATCGCGCGGCGCGTGCGCGCGGTGTTGGGGGTGGAGCTGCTCGCGGCGGCGGTGGCCGAGGCCCGCGCGAACGCGTGCGCCAACGGCATCACCCACGCGTCGTTCATCGCCGCCCCGGTGGAGGCGCGTGAACGCCAGGCATGGGAGGCCGCGGGCGCCCCCGGGACAGCCTCCGCACCCGAAGGGAGCGGCTGGGATCTCGTCCTTCTCGATCCCCCGCGCGCCGGACTGCATCCCCGGGCGCTGGAGAAGGTGATGCGGCTGGCGCCGCCGCGGATCGTCTATGTCTCCTGCAACCCGTCCACGCTGGCGCGCGACGCGGGCCTGCTGGTCGCGGAGGGCGGCTATGCGGCTCGCCGCCTGCGCGTCTTCGACCTGTTTCCGCAAACCCCGCACCTGGAATCCGTGCTGGTGCTCGATCGCGTCCGGGCCGGCCCGCCGCAGTCAGACCTCGGGGAGGAACGATCATGAAGTGCCCAACGGTGGCCCGCAGCCCAGGAGCAACGCGTCCAGCCGCGTCCTGCATCCTGCTGGCGCTCGCGTCCGTCCTCGCGACCCCTGCGCTCGCCAGCGCGCCGACGCGCAGCGTGGGGGAAGAGCCGTGCGCCGGCGGGGGGTGGCTCGGCGTGCGGTTGCGGCCCGCGGGCGGGCCGGATGCGGGCGGCGCGGGGCTGGTCGTCCTCTGCGCCATGCCCCTCTCGCCGGCCGATCGTGCGGGCCTGCGCCCGGGGGATGTCATCCTCAGCTGCAATCGCCGGCCCTGCGGCGACCCGGAGCAGTTTCTCGCGATGCTGAGTGCCGACCGCCCCGGTGATCTGGTGCACCTGACGGTTCAACGCGACGCGCGGACGCTGCCTGTCCGCGTGCAGCTTCAGGGCGCGCTGGGACCGCTGCTCGCGCCCCTGCCCCCCGGGGGTGCCGGCCGCTCCCTGGACGCGCTCGCGGGCGAGGATCGGCGGCTCTACCTCGGCGTCCAGGTCATCGGGCTCACCGAGAGCCTGGCTCCGTACTTCAAGACCAAGGCCCAGGAGGGCGTGCTCGTCACCCACGTCGAACGAAACGGGCCGGCCGCGCGGGCGGGCCTCTTGGCTGGCGACGTGATCCGCACCTTCGCGGACCACCGGGTGCATTCTCCCGCCGAGCTGCGCGCGGCCCTCGACGATGTCGGCGCCGGCAAGCACGACCTGCGCGTTCTGCGACGGGGCAAGCACAAGACCCTGCGCATGTCGCTCCTCGGACCCCCCGAGCACGGGCCGTGGGAGGATGTCGCGATCTACCTGTCGCGCCGCGACCTCGAGCGGCTGCGCGAGGATCTGGTGCGCGGCGAGCCGGCCGCCTGGCGCGATCTCGCCCGCCTGCGCGGCGAGGTCGAGGGGCTGCGCGCGACGCTGCGCTCGTTCGAGCACGAAGCGCGCTGGGGAGCCCCGGGCGCGCGCTGAACCCGGCCGCGCGGCCGATCAGCGCGGATCGGGCTCGTCCCAGCGCAGCAGCGGTGACCCGGCCGGCAGGCCGACCTTCTCCGCCACCAGCGGGTCCTTGACCATGGCCACCCGCAGCACCGGACAGGCGAAGCGCGTCGCCCAGTTGGTCTCGACGCCCCGACCCTGCCCGTCGATCAGGATCCAGGCCACCGACCGAGCCGCCTCGTTCAGCGATCGGCCGACGTGGCGCAGGTCGATGCCCGGGGATCCCGTGCCGCTCGCCACCAGCTCCACCCGCGCGGCTGCCAGCGCGGCCGCCGCGGGCCCGCCCTCCGCGGCCAGGCGCGCCAGGAGGGCGCTGGCCTCGGGCCACGTGACGTCGCTGGATGCGGGCTCCGAGTTGACGACGATGCGCACAGGCCTGCGCTGGGCCCAGTAGAGCGCGGCCGGCAGCACGCCCAGGAGGAAGTCAGGTCCGGCGTTGTCCGCGAAGAGGAGCAGGTCCGCGGGCTCACCGGGCCCGGCGCGACCGAACAGCCGGGTGCGCGCCGCCGCGGGGAGCGCCGCGAGCCAGCGGCGCACCCCCGGCAAGAACCGCTCGCCGCAGGCCGTGTCCAGCTCCCCGCGGCGGTAAGCCTCCTGGGTCGCGCGGGAACCGAGATCGAACAGGTTGCCCGCGAGCAGTGCCGCCAGCAGCGGCGCGAGGGTCTCCTGCTCACCCTGCTCACCGCGTCCGCGCAGCCGCGCAGCCGCCGCCCCCGCCGATCCGGCCTCCCAGGCGGCGGCGATTCGCTGCCGGGCCAGGTCCAGGCAGCGCTCGGTCTCGGCCGCCTTGATCGCCCGGTAGGGATCGGCGATGCCATGCGCCCGCAGCAGGTTCTCGCGGATGCGCGTCAGGTCGTGGACCGTGCGCACGTCCGCCCAGGCCGCACCCCGTTCGACGTCGGCGAGGAGCGAGGCCAGGATGGCGCCCACGCGCCGCCCGGCCTCGAGGTGCGCACCGTCGCTGTCGCGCTCGAGGATTTGCAGCACGAAGGCGAAGTTCTCGCGCAGGATGCCGACCCAGTGGCGCGCGACCTCGGGCTCCTGCGCGAGGTCCCATAGCCCGGGCAGGGGGGGAAATGAACGGCACAGCGCGAAGGGTTCGCCGCTCGCGGCGGGTATCCAGGCGCGCCAATCCTGTCCTACAGGAGCGTTCATCCAGCCCCTCCCCCGGCTGCAGCCCCGCGTTGACACCGGCCCCGGCTGGCCCCTAGCTTGGGCGCTCGTTCGCGGAAGCTTCGCATTCAAGCAGAGTCGCCGGCGGGCCTCAAGCAGGCAGCGCGGATGGCGCCCGCACGGGGGAGGAACACGGATGCCCCACATCGAGATCCTCGGCACCGGCCGGGCGCGGGACCTGGCCGTCGCGCTCGGCACCTTCGCGGAGCAGCGACCCTCCTTCATCGCCAAGATCCTGGATGCCTACCTGAGCCAGGATGGCCAACGGCTGCTCCTCGAGGCCGTACTCGTGGAGGGGTACCTGCGCCAGACCTTCTTCCTGCTCGTGCGGGACGAGGAGGGGGGCGTCTTGATCCGCTGCCACCCCTCCTCGCCGGCGCAGAAGACCGAGGGCGTCAAGACGCTCATCGCGTTGCTCGGCCGGCGTTGCCTGGAACTCGACCCGGAGGCCCGGGTGGGCCACACCAATTTGCAGAGCTGGCTCGAGCGCCCGGGCGCCTAGCTGCCCCGAGCCTCACGGCTCATCGCGCGGGCGCGCCGAGATCTCGACTGCCGGCCAGCATCTTCTTGAACGGCTCGAAGAGGTCGATCGGCACCGGGAAGATCGTCGTCGAGTTGTTCTCGGTTGCGATCTCGGCCAGCGTCTGCAGGTAGCGCAACTGCAGCGCGATCGGGTTGCGACCGATCACGTCGGCCGCTTCGCCCAGCTTCCGCGACGCCTGGAACTCGCCCTCGGCCGCGATGATCTTGGCGCGCCGCTCCCGCTCCGCCTCGGCCTGCCGCGCCATGGCGCGCTTCATCTCGATCGGCAGGTCGACGTCCTTGACCTCGACCGCCGCCACCTTGATGCCCCACGGATCGGTGTGCGCGTCGATGATCGACTGGAGCTCCGCGTTCAGCTTCTCGCGCTCGGCCAGCAGGTCGTCCAGCTCGGCCTGACCGAGCACGCTGCGCAGCGTCGTCTGCGAGAGCTGCGACGTGGCGTAGAGGAAGTTCTCGACGTCCAGGATCGCCTTGTTGGGGTCCATGACGCGGAAATAGACCACCGCGTTCACCTTCACCGAGACGTTGTCCTTGGTGATCACGTCCTGGGGCGGCACGTCCATCACGACCGTGCGCAGGCTGACCTTCACCATCCGGTCGATCACCGGGATGAGGACGATGAGCCCGGGGCCCTTGAGGCCGATCACCCGGCCGAGCCGGAAGATCACGCCGCGTTCGTATTCCCGCAGCACGCGCAGCGCGTTGCTCAGGATCATGATGAACAGAACGAGGACGACTGCCAGAGCGGTGAAACCCATAATCGCAACCTCCGTGTAGGATGGAACTGCCCGCCAGCCGCGGACCGCGTTAGCGGTGGGGCGTCTCGGCGTCCGCCGGTTCGACCCGTAGCCGCATGCCCTCGACCTGCACGACCCGTACGCGCCGGCCCTTGGAGATCGGCGCCGTGGCGGTGGCGTTCCAGATCTCGCCGTGCACGAACACCTTGCCCTCGAGCGCCAGATCGCTGCGCGCCTCGCCGATCTCGCCCACCAACCCCTCGCGCCCCGTCGTGGCCCGCAGCCGCTGCGCCCGCGCCGCCAGCCAGACCGCGAGGATGAAGAGCGCGGCCACGACGATGACGCTCGGGACCAGAACACTCCACGCAACTCGCACGCCGGTAGCCCCCGTCTCGAACAACATGAGTGACCCAAAGAAGAGCGACGCCACCGCGCCCATGCTCAGGGCGCCGTAGCTCGTGATCTTGATCTCCAGCAGAAACAGGACGATGGCCAGCGCAATGAGCACGATCCCCGCCGCGCGCACCGGCAGCAACTGCAGCCCGAAGAAGGCCAGGAACAGACTGAGCGCACCCACGATCCCCGGGAAGAGCGTGCCCGGATGGGACAGCTCGAAGAAGATCCCCAGCGCCCCCAGCAGCAAGAGCAGGTAGGCCACATTGGGATTGGCGATGATCCCGAGCACCTGGTCGCGCAGGTTGGCGCGGCGCTCGATCAGCACCGCATGCGCGGTTCGCAACGTGCGCTCCCCGGCGACGGTCGCGACGACGCGACCGTCCGTGGCGTCCAGCAGCGCCGCCGCGTTCTCGGCCACCAGGTCGACCACGCGCAGCTCCAAGGCCTCGGTGGCGGGCACCGACGCGCTCTCGCGCACCGCCCGTTCGGCCCAGTCCGCGTTGCGGCCGCGCTGCTCGGCCAGCGAGCGCGCGTAGGCCACCGCGTCGTTGGTCACCTTCGAGATCATCGTGCTGTCCGGTCGCTCCCCGCCCGCCAGTCCGCCGCCGATCGACACCGGGTGAGCCGCTCCCAGGTTCGTGCCGGGGGCCATGGCCGCCACGTGCGAGGCCATCAAGATGAAGACGCCCGCGGAGGCGGCGCGGGAACCGGATGGCGAGACGTAGGTGATCACGGGCACGGGCGAGGCCAGGATGGCCTTGATGATCTTGCGCATCGAGGTGTCGAGCCCGCCGGGGGTGTCGAGCTCGATGAGCAGCGCCTGGACCTGCTCTCGCTCGGCCCAAACAAGGGCCCGGGTGATGAAGTCCGCCGTGGCCGGCTGGATGGCGTCGTCGATACGGATCCACGCCACCCGCGGGCTCGGCCCGCCCCCGGTCCTGGTCGAGTCGCCCGCTGCCGGGCCCTGGGCGATGGCGAGCGCGATTGCGCCCGCCGCGAAGAGGGCGGCGGAGAGGAGAACGCGGAGTCGGACGCGGCCGTGGCGCATGCGAAGCCTCCCCGTGGCCCGCCTTCGTCCCAGCTCGGGGACCATCCTGCCGGCACTTCCCTGCCACCGGCGCGGGCGGGCACGTGCATACTACGCTCCCCCGGGGCCTGGGGGAAGGGCAGGTGGCCGAGTTGAAGGGACGGCAGGGTCGCCCTAGACTGCCTGCTCGGGGCTGCCCTCTGGGGAAAGGTCTGGCCGGCCCGGACGGACGGGACGCCGCGAGTTCCGTCTCATCATCCTGGGGCAGCCGGAGGCGCAGCCAGCGGGGCGCGGTGCGGCGGCCTCGGAGGAGGTCGAGATGGCGGAGAGAACCACGCCGGGGCTCCGGCGGCGCCTCGTGCTGCTGGCCCTGCTGGGCTTCTCCCTCCCGGCGCCCGCAACGGCCGATCGGCCCAAGGTCGCGCCGGCCATCCTCCTGCCGGCGGATGCGCAGGCACTGGAGGCCTCTGCCTTAGGGCCCGGCCTCGCCGCGGCCGCCGCCCTCCCGGCCCATGGGATCGAGGGGATCCACTTGCCGGGGTTGGCCGGCACGCGCGTGCGGGCCCAGGGCAGTGCGAGCCTGTCGGGCCGGGTCGCCGTGCAGCGCGAGCCCGAGACCTTCGTGCGCGAGTTCCTGGACGGGGCCGGCGCGGCCCTGGGTGTGCGCGGCGCACAGGTCGCGCGCCGGGACCGGCGGCAGGCGGGGCGCCTGACCCACGAGTTCTACGAGCAGCTCCACGACGGCCTGCCCATCATCGGGTCGCGATTGGCGTTCACTTTCGGGTCCGACGGCACCCTGCTCCAACTGCGCACGCGACTGGCCGGCGACCTGGCCGCGCTGCCGGAGCGCCCAGCGCTGTCGCTCGCGGAGGCCCAGACCCGCGCGCGCGACGGCCTGGCCGGCCCCGGGGCGATCGAGTGGCACGGCGGCGAGCTGGCTGTCCTGCCGGCCCTCGTCTCCGGATTGGCGGAGGACCGCCTCGTCTGGCGGCTGCACGCCACCACGCCCCGCGAGCACCTGGGCTGGCGCATCCTCGTCGATGCTCAGCGCGGCGAGCTCCTCGAGCGGCGTCCGCTGGTGCGCGCGGCCGTCGATCCGGGGAGCGGATCCCCCGGGCCTGCCGGCCGCGTGGAGGCGCTGGTGCGCACGCCGACGCCGTGGGACGAGGAGGTTCGCCTGGCGGTGCGCGACGCGCGCCTGACGCTGCCCGCGGAATCGCCCGCCGCGGAGGAGCAGTACACTGATGCGTCGGGAGCCTTCGCCTTCGCGTACGACCCCGGGCCGGCGGATCACCTGCGCGCGCACCTCGAGGGGCGCTACGCGCAGGTGCACGTGGAAGCATGGGGCGGTCCCGTGCCCTACCGCGACGTCGCGCCCCCCCTCCCCGGGGATCTCACCATCGTGTGGGACTCCCTCGCCGCGTCCCCCGGTGCCATCGCCGCGTACGTGCACGTCCAGACGGCGCACGCCTGGCTAGCCCGGATCGACCCGGGCTTCGTCCAGCTCGATCTGCCGCTCCCGGTCGTGGTCGATGACCCGATCAGTCACTGCAACGCCATGGCCTACGACGACCCGCTGAATCCGTGGCTGCGGTTCCTCGAGGGCTCCGAGGGGTGCGCCAACGCGGCCCGCGTCGCCGACGTCGTCTACCACGAGTACGGGCATCTCATCACGATGTACGCCTACGATCCCGAGTACGCGCCGGACGTCCTGCACGAGGCCTTCTCCGACTACTTCGCCGCCACCCTCGCCGACACGAGTGCGATCGGAGTGGGCTTCTTCGGCCCCGATGCGGAGCCCCTGCGGAATCTCGACAACGACCTGACATGGCCGGTTCGCCCGGACTGCGCCTACTCCGCCCACTGCGTCGGCCAGCTCCTGGGGGGAGCGCTGTGGGACATGCGCGCCGGCCTCATCGCGGAGCTGGGCGACAAGGCGCGCGGCGTCGCGCTGGCCGACAGCCTCTTCCACACGATGCGCGCCGGCAAACCCCACGACTTCGCCGAATGCCTCGAGCAGCTGCTGCTCCAGGACGACGACGACCAGGATCTCTCCAACGGTACGCCGCACCTGGAGGTGATCGCGGCCGCGTTCGAGCGGCACAACATCGGCGACTTCGCCGTGTATGCGCTCCACACGGTGCCCCCCGACACGGAGGACACCACGGCCACGACCCCCATCGACGTGGCGGTGCGCTCGGTCTATCCGCCGGCTCCGGGTGGCGTGGAGATCCACTACACGCTCAGGGGCGAAGAGCGGGCGGCGACCATGGTGGCCGTCCCCGGCGAGGATCGTCTCTATCGCTGGGAGCTGCCGCCCCAGCCGCCTGAGACCACGGTGCGCTACTTCATCACCGCCCAGGACACCCGCGGACGGAGCACGACCATCCCGCCCGGGTCGCGGCGCTATGAGCTGGTCATCGGCCCCGACCGCGTGGCGCCCGCGATCGCGCACGAGCAGCCGAGCCCGCCCGCGGCAGGTCAGGCGGGCCTGTGGCTCGCGGCCCAGGCGCAGGACAACACCGGGCGGATCGCCTCGGTCACGGCGGTGGGAGCGGTGAGCACCCCCGCGGGCTCGCGGCCGGTGACCGCGACCTTGCTGCGCCGGGCACCGGGCGACAGCCTCTTCGCGGGCTTTCTCGCCACGGGCGAGCTGGCCGCGGGGGACACGCTGCGCTATCACATCGAGGCCGTCGACCAGGCCCGGACCCCCAATACCGCGCGCTATCCGACGCAGAGCCAGATCGTGCTGCACGCGCTGGCCGGCCGCGCCTGGGATCTCGAGTCCGAGCCCCTGGAGTTCTCGCTGTCCGGCGACTGGGCTTGGGGGCAACCCTCCGTCGGCCCGGCCGCCGCGACGTCCGGTTCGCGTCTGCTGGCCACCAATCCTGCCGGTCTCTACCGCGCCGACACGCGTTCCTACGCAACGTTGCCCGACCTCGACCTGAGCTCGTGGAGCCACGGCCTGCTCGAGTTCGCGAGCTGGTACCGGATCGAGGAGGGCTGGGACGGGGGTTGGATCGAGGCCAGCACGGACGGCGGCCAGCGCTGGAGGCAGCTCGCCCCTGCCGACGGCTACGCGGGCTCGATCCCCTACGACCGCGACGGCGACGGGGTCGACGAATCCACGATCGCGGCCTTCACGGGCACCGCCGATGCGTGGCGGCGCGTGCTCGTCCCGCTCGATGCCCTCGTGGGCAGCACCGTGCGCATCCGGCTGGCCTTCGACAGCGACTTGCTGGTGAACGACGTGGGCTGGTTCGTCGACGACCTGAAGGTCATCGCCACCCAGGCCCTCGTGCCGCCCATCAAGCTGTCAGCTTCGGCCGGCGATGACCGCAGCGTCGCGCTGCACTGGTCGGCGCCGCAGGGCATCGACGAGTCGGCCCAGAGCTTCCTGGGCTATAACGTCTACCGCGGCACGAGCCCGGCAGACTACGCACCGACGCCCCTGAACCCCACGCCCCGCCATCAGCGCTGGTGGTACGACTCCCAGGTCGAGAACGGGGTGCGCTACTACTACGGCGTGACGACGGTCTTCGACATCGGGGAGAGCCCTCCCTCCGCGGAGGCCTTGGGTTATCCTTACCGTGCGGGGCTGGGCGGCGACGCCCTGGGCGGCGGGATCGCCGTGCGTCTCGAGGGCACCCCCAGCGGCGGCGACACGCTCTGGATCGAGAACACCGGGTCGGGCGAGTTGCGGCTCGAGTTCTTCCCGGCCGACGCGGGCCAGACCTGGGACGATGTGCGGCCGCAGTTCACGGTGAGCCCGTCCAGCGCATTTGCGGAGGTGGCCCGCGACCCGGCCGGCGATGCCGAGGGTCCCGATCTGCGCCGCCTGGCCTGCCGCGCGACGGGCGACCACCTGCAGATGCGCATCGGCTTCGAGGGGCCGCTGCCCGATCCACGCACCGAGTTCACGCTGGCCGTCTTTCTCGACACGGATCTCAGCCGCGCGACCGGAATCCCCGGGCCCAACACGGGGGCCGAGTACATCCTCGTCCTGGGCGAGGAGGTGTACCGGCGCTACAGCCAGCTCGGCGTGGTCACGAACGCCACGGGCGAGGTCGTCGGCCCGCCCAGCCACATCATCCTGCAGGCGGGCCTCGACTCGATCGAGGCCGCCGTGCCGCTCGACCTGATCGGCTCGCCGTCCAAGGTGGGCCTGGGCATTGCGCTCGGCCGCGAAGGCCTCCTGCCCGACCCCACGTGGCTCCGCTCGACGCATCCCATCCGGTGCGGCACGACGAACGCGAGGCCCGATTCCCTGCCGGGGACGTGGGACTCCGGCTGGCTGTCGGTGGACTCGACGACCGCGGTGGTCCTGCCCGAACGTCCCTGGGGCCTGCCCCTCGCCTTCCACCTGGAGGGCCGCCTCGAGGATGAGTACCGCGCCCAGCTCTGGATCGCCAGCAACGACCCCAGCCTGCCGCGGCGCGCTGTTCCGATCGCGGTCGAGCTCGGGGACTTGCCCGTGGCGGGGTTGACCACATGGTCCGCGGCGTCGGCGCCGGAGGGTCTCCGGCTGGCGTGGTCGCCGGATGAGCCCGCCGCCTTCGCCGGCTTCCTCCTCACCCGCTGGGAAGGCGCGCTGGAGGACGAAGAACAGGCCGTGCCCGTCGGCGGGGGTCTCATCATCGCCCCCGACGGAACGAACTATGCGCATCTGGATCGTTCCGTGGCCGGCGGCAAGCGCTATTTCTACCGCCTGTCCGGCGTCAGGTTCACCGGCGATACGCTCAGCTTCTCTCCCCCCGCCCACCCTCGGTACGACCCGCCGCCGGCCGAAGCGCTCGTGCTGGAGTCTGCGCGTCCCAACCCGTTCGCCGGCAACACGCTCTTGCGGGTGCGAGCCCCCGAGGCAGGCGGATGGGAACTGGCAGTCCTCGATGTGGGGGGCCGTCTCGTGCGCCGGCTGGTGGCGCGCGGGCAGCTGGGCCCGGGAACCCATCTCGTCGCGTGGGACGGCCGCACGCAGGTTGGAGCCCCGGCCGGGGCAGGCCTCTACTTGGCGGTGGCGCGGGCGGGAGGGCAGAGCGCGGCTCGCAAGCTCATGCTCCTCAGGTAGCCCGCGCGAGCGAGCGGGGCGGTGGACTGCTCCGGCGCCGGGGCCGTGGCGTGCTTGCCGGGGAACAAAGCCGGTTGCCGCGCCTTCTTAACCGGTGGATTGTGAGCTGGGATCGAGGGCGACCGCATGAGGTCGCGCTGGGGCTTCGGACCGGGCATGGTCCTCACAGGAGGGAAGGCGACGTGAGAACTCCAAGGTCGATCGGCGGCGTGCGGGGGATCTTCCTGGCGGCGGGGCTGTGCGCGTTGGGGTTGGGGGCCCTGGGCACACTCCTGATCGGCGGGGCTGGCAGTGCTTCGGGGCAGGGCCGGGTCGCGGGCAAGGTTCTGCTTTTCTACAGCGCGGGCGGCGTTCTCACCGACGACGGCACCCTCTGGCAGTATCGGCCTGACTTCGGACGCTGGATGACCATCGACGAGGCCTTCCGGGAGGAAGGCCGCACGACGCACATCCTGCCCTTGCCCGTGCCGGCGGATCAGATCGCGGACATGGAGTCCTTCGGGTTCATCTTGACCCGTGGCGGCGAGGTCTGGTTCTACGAGATCGAATCGGACAGGTGGAAGTCCATCGGGTCGCCCGGGCGCTAGGCCCCGCCGGGGAGACCCGCCGGTTCCTGGGCAAATGGAAACCTCCGGCCGATTCTTGGTATAGTATGAAGTAGCGAGGCAAGACCGGCTTTGGCTTGCGGCCCACCCCGGTGCCCCGGGAGCCGCGCGGCCGCCCGCCTGCCCAGCCGGGGCAGATCCCCAGGGAAGGCGGCCGAGGCCAGAAAGGCGGAGAAGAGCCATGAAACGCCCCCGGGTTCTGTGGGCGTCCCTGCTGCTGGTGGCGGGCTTGATCTGGATGGCGCCCGCGTCGAGCGCCCTGGACGTCGAGGATATCCTGCGCCTCAAGCAGGCGGGCGTCTCCGAGGAGACCATTCTGCGAGTGGTGGAGGACGCGCGCGCCGTACTGCACCTGAGCGTCGACGACATCCTGGATCTGAAGAACGCGGGCTGCAGCGACGATCTGATCCGCGTCCTGCTCGAGACGCCGGAGCGCTACGGCCCCGGCGCGGATGTGGACGAGTACGAGGACAGCGACTACGGCCTCGGGTCCTACGATTCGTCGCTCTATGGCTATGACGACGACTACGAGACCATCTTCATCCACCACTACTACGACCCCTTCGCGTACGGCTGGTATCCGTGGCCGGCGTCCTACTACTACTGCTCGCCCTTCTGGTGGAGCTGGTCGGGCTTCTACTACGCCGGCCACTGGTGCTGGGATTGGTGGGACCCCTGGGGTCCGTGCACCTGGTACTGCGACAACCACTGGGGCTGGGACCATCATCACGGCCCGAGCCACACGCGCACTGTGGCTCGCCGGACCTACGAGCCCCACGGCCGCGGCGCGGCCACGGCCCGCATGCACCGCGAGTCGACCGTCTACCGCCGCGCGGGCCTGGCGCTCGCCCCCGAGATGCGGGTGCGCTCCACGGCTGAGGCTGGTCGCTCGCCCCGCGCCGCGCGGGACGCCGGGGGCACGCGCATGCTGCGCTCTCCAGCGGATGCGCCCCGGACGCGCACGGCGGATCGCACCCTCTCCCGCCGAGGTCGTACCGGCGAGGCGCTCTCGCCCGCGACCCCGCAAGTGACGCGGCCCACCCGGGACAGCGGCGACAGAAGGCCGACCTACCGGCGCCCGGAGTCATCGAGCAGCCGGTCGCGGGTGACCCCCCAGCGCGACACCCCGTCCCGGCCGGCGGCGCCCTCGCGGAGCCCGAGCGTTTCTCAGCGGGGCACCTCGCGGAGCGTGCCGGCGCCGGCGCCCCAACCCGAGAGCAAGCCGCAGCCGGCCACCCCGCGATCCGGCACGACCCGGTCACGGAC
>CAZDKK010000085.1:0-18658 GCA_964506245.1 uncultured bacterium
GGGCGGGCTCTTTGCGCTGGCCGCGATCCTGGGTCTGCTCACCGGGATGCCGTTTCCCCTCGCGGCGGCGGCGCTCCGCGCTGGGGGGGGCGCGACGGATGCCGCGGGCCGGAGCGGGCCGGCGGCGGGCGGCATCGCCGAGGCGGCGGATCACGGCGGTGCGGTGGCGGGCGCGCTGCTCACGGGCACGCTGCTCGTTCCGCTACTGGGATTCTCGGCCAGCCTGGCGCTGCTGGCCGCGCTCAAGGCGCTCAGCCTGGCCGGCGCGCTCAGCCCGAATGGTGCGCTCACCAGGCGGTCCGCGCCGAGCGCCTAGGACCAGACCCCGGGGATCGGCCGGCCGCACTTCGCGCAGCACCCGTTGCGCAGGTCGATGCGGGCGATCGTGTAGCCGTAGCGCTCGACGACGCGCCGCCCGCACCCCGGGCAGTAGGTCGACTCGGCCACATGCCCGGGCAGATTGCCGAGGTAGACGAAGTGCAGACCCGCGGCGCGCGCCAGCCCGTGCAGCCGTTCGAGGGTCTCGACCGGGGTGGGCGGCAGATTCTGGATCTTGTAGGTCGGGTGAAAGCGCGAGAGGTGCACCGGGACATGCGGGCCCAATTCCGCCGCGATCCAGGCGAACATGGCGCGGTTCGAGTCATCATCGTCGTTGAGGGTCGGGATGATGAGCACCACGATCTCGGTCCACAGGCCGATCGACTTGAGCACGCGCAACGTCTGCAGCACCGGCTCGAGGCGCCCGCTGCACTGCTCGCCATAGAAGGTGTCGGTGAAGGCCTTCAAGTCGACCTTGTAGGCGGCCAGGTGCGGCGCCAGTTCCCGCAGCGGTGCTTCGGCGATGTACCCATTCGAGACAACCACGTTGCGGATGCCCTGGGGCGCTGTGCAGCGCGCGACCGCGAGCATGAACTCGTAGAAGATGGTGGGCTCGGTGTAGGTGTAGGCGATGGCCTGCGCGCCGCTGCTGCGCGCGGCGCGCAACAGCCCCTCGGGTGTCGCCTCGCTCGAGGGGACCTGCTCGGGACGGAACTGCGAGATCTGCCAGTTCTGGCAGAAGCGGCACTCCATGTTGCAGCCAGCCGTCGCGATCGACAGCGCTTGCGCGCCGGGCAGGAAGTGGAAGAAGGGCTTCTTCTCGATCGGATCGACGTTGGCCGAGCAGATCCGGTTGTGGACCAGCGTGAAGTACTCCCCGCCCCGGTTCTCGCGGACGCCGCAGTAGCCGCGTTCCTGATCGGCCACGCGGCATTCGCGCGGGCAGAGCCGGCAGACGATGCGCCCGTCGCCGACCCGATCGTAGAAGAGCGCGGGGGCGGGGGAGACGACCCGCTCGCCCCCCGGCACGCCGAAGTCGGCGGCGTCCTGGGCGCCAGCCCGGCCGGTCAGCCCGTGCAGCAGGCCGCACCCCGCAGCCCCGGCGGCACCCGCGGCCAGGCGGGTCAGGAAGTCGCGTCTGTGCATGCCGACCCTCCACCTGTTCTCACACCTCGAGGAGGCTCGCGGGTTCGCGCTGGCCCAACCCGAGTCGGGCAGCGGTGGCGATCCAGGCTGGCTCGCGATGCTCCTCGGCCAGTCGTGCCAGACCCCGCGCGGCGCGCTCGCCCTCGATCAGGTCCCAGGCGAGCTGGTCCACGACCACCGGATCGACAGCGGCGATCAGCCGGTCGCAGCGCCAGATCCAGGCCGGCGCGTAGGCCGGTCCGCCCTGGGCCTGACCGAGCACCGCGTCGATCACCGTCAGACGCAGCCGCCGGCGCACGCTGGGCAGCCCCGCCACCTCGGCCACATACGGGTCGCAGGCGCGATCGTGATAGCGATTGGGGTTGTGAATCACGCCGTAGAGGTTCTTGAGGCCCGCGGAGACCCCGGCCAGATCGTGGTCCTTGAGCACGCCCACGTTGACGAGCGCCGTGGCATGCCGCGCCAAAACCTCGCTCACCAGGCTCCCGACCGAACCGCAGCTCTCGATCTCGGTGCCGTAGCCCCCCGCGCGCAACGCGTCGGTCCCGTAGACGCGCACGGCGTCGGGGCCCGTCTGCCGGGAGAAGCCGCAGCGTTCCAGCTCGCGGGTGGCACGATCCCAGATGATGATGCGCCCCGGGGAAACGCCGGCCGCCTGCAGGCCGGCGACGATCGCCCAGACGAGTTCCGTGCGGGGCGAAAGGTGCCCCGCCGCGAGGCCGTTGATCTTGATGGCGACGGTGTCCTGCGGGCTGAAGAGCCGCCTCCACGGCTCCGGACCGAGCAACGCGGCGAGCGCCGCATCGAGCCGCTCGCGGGCGCGATCGTCCGGGAGCGGCTCGACGTTGGAGGTCGGGCGCGCGCCGGCCGGCAGCACCTCCCGCGCGACCGCGATGCGGCCGAGCAGGTCACGCTGCCCCGGGCGCGTGAGGATCTCGGGGGTCAGGGGAGCCCCGGGGCCGCCGGCAGAGGCGGCATCGGAGGACGCCGGGGGGCGGACCTGGGCCGCACCGGGTCGCAGGAAAGCGCCCGCTCCGGCCAGGCCGGCGCCGGTCAGGGTCAGGAAGCGACGTCGATGCATGGCGGCCGTGCCCGCGACGCCGGGGCGTCGACTTGGGGCTAGGGGCCCTCCTCTTCGAAGACCAGCGCCTCGAACACCTTGAATCGCGCGCCCTCCCGCCAGGCGTCGCCGGGCAGCCCGGCCTTGATGGCGAGGTGGGTCAGCATCGTCTCCCGGTCCCAGCCCTGCTCCGGGGCGACCTGCGGGAGAAACACCGCGCGGCGGCCGCCGCGCTCGAGGACCACGCCGTGGCGGCCGATCTCGATCTGCTCCGGCCCCGCGACCTCGCGCAGCGGCGTGAGCACCGAGATCTCGATGTGCAAACCGTCGACCTCCGCCCGCGTGACCGGCGGGAAGCGCGGATCCTCGAGCGCCGCGTTGAGCGCGTTCTCGACGACCCCATCGCACAACGGCTGGCGCCCCTCGATGCTCCCGATGCATCCGCGCAACTGGCCGTTGCGCGTCAGCGTCACAAAAACGCCGCTCACGCGCCGCATCCGCTCGGCCGAAACCCCGGGCGGGAAGCTGTCGGTGCGCGGGGTCCGGTTGTGCGCGAAATGCTCGCGCAGCGTCTCGCGCGCCAGGTTGAGCAAGTACGCCTTCTCGGCCTCGTTCAGCGAGGCCGGGGCGTCCGCGGCCGGGGCGTTCTTGCTCGCGGGAGAACCGCCGGCCACCTGCTGGAGCAGCGGCGGGTAGAGGGGCCCGGGCAAGAGGTCGCCGGCGCGGAAGAAGCCGATCGCCGCATAGCTGACCGAGCCGTTGAAGTCACCGATGCGATCGGCCGAGCGATAGTACTCCAGCACGCGCGCCTCCGGCAGTCGGCCGCCCCACAGGGGTCGGAGCCGCTCGTCACGCAGCACGTCGAGCAGCACGCCGATCGCGCGGTAGCCGCAGACCGAGATGTCCGTCTCTTCCTTGTAGGCTTCGAGGGCTTGCGGATCGAGTGCCACGATCGGCTGGATCGCGCCCAGATCGAGGCGGCGCAGGTTCATGTCCGGGTCACGGCGGAAGGGGACATAGCCGAAGCGATCGCCGTAGTGCGTGAAGTCGGAGCTGGTGATCAGGAGCGTGTGCTCGTCGACGTGGGCCGCGATGGCACGGGCCATGCCCGCCCACTCTGGCGCGTCGAGATTGGAGATCAGGATCGGAACGATCTTGAAGGGGCGCTCGAGGACCCGCTGCAGGAACGGTAGCTGGATCTCGAGGCAGTGCTCCTGCGTGTGGGCCGAGCGCACCGTTTGGAAGCCGGGCTGCGCCAGGAGCGCCGCTACCACCGCGGTGTCCAGCGGCACGTCCCCCAGCGGCGTCTGGTACGCACTCACCGGCAGCAGGGACGCCCCGTGAAACCCCTGGTAGTGGGACGGCCCCATCAGGATCACCCGGGAGACCCAGTGCCCGGCAGGTCCCTCCAGCAGGCGGTACAGGTGCGCGGCCGCATCCCCGGACCACTCGTGACCGGCATGGGGGGTGATGAAGGCGATCGGGGCGCGAGCGGCCACCTCGCTCAGGGGCCGCGCGCTGCTCAGGTGCGCGTCGATATCGCGCGCAAGCTCGCCAGGATCGGCCGAGTACCAGGCCCCGGCCAGGGCGCTGGGTCGTGTTCCTCGCATGGCATCAGCCTCGCAGTTGGGAACAAGGGTGGTGGACCCGAAGGCGATGAGGACGGCGCCGGCACGCAGCATTCGGCATCCTCGACCGGCAAAGGGGTGAGACAGCCTGGGTGAGCGCAGAGGGTCCATGGGCTCAGCTCCCGTTGGGGGACGACCAGATCCTAGGGGATCGACGGAGCGGGCACAATCCCGGCGGCCCGCGCCTCCCGGCGGCCCGCGCCGGTCCGCGACGCGTGCCGGTCCGCGACGCGTGCCGGACCGCGGCCCGCGCCGGTCAGTGCAGGCACAGGAAGTCCTCGGGCTCCGACCAACCGAGGGCCCGCAGCTGCGCGCGGATGAGCCCCCGCGCCCCGCGCGTGCCCACGGCGGCCAGCACGAGCGGGCGGGCACCCCCGGCCCGGGCCGCGACCGATGGCGGGAGACTGCGGCCGCGCAGTGCGTCCGGGGCGAGCACCGGCAGCCCGAGGCGCTGCGCGCCGATCTTGCGTGGATCGATGTCGATGAAGGCCACGGGCTCGATCGCCTTGCCGCGCAGGCCGCGCGCGAGGCGCTTGCCGTCGCGGCCCGCTCCCCAGATGAGGGCAGCCCGACCCCGCAGGAACGGTGCCAGGTGCTCGAGCTTGCAGGCGAGGAAAGCCTCGGGGCGGTAGCGCGGATCGACCAGCGTCAGCCGCCGGGGGTGGTGACGCCACTGGTAGTGGATCTCGGGGACCTTGGCGAAGCGCCAGCCAGCGATGTGCATGCGCAGCCACAGGTCGTAGTCCTCGGGCCAGTCGCCCTCCCGGTAGCCGCCGCAGCCCGCCAGGGCCTCGCGGCGCATGAGCACGGCCGGATGGGGCAAGGGGCTCTCGACCCAGATCTCACGCGCGATGTGCACCGGGGAGACGAGGCCATTCAGCCAGTCCGCATAGGCGCGCAGGCCCGGCGTGACGGCCTCGGCGGGGTAGATCTCCACACCGCACGCGACCGCCCCCAGCCCGGAGTCCGCGGCGAGCAACTCAAGACTCAGCGCCAGGCGGTCTGGGTGCGAGCGGTCGTCGGCATCCTGGCGGGCGAGGAAAGGGGCTCGGGCGAGGGAAGCGGCGCGGTTGAGCGCGGCCACGATGCCCGCCCGCTGGGCGTGGTGGGTCACCCGGAAACGCGCGTCGCGGCGGGCGTAGTCCTCGGCCACGGCGCCGGTGGCGTCGCGCGAGCCGTCGTCGATCAGGACGCATTCCCAGTCGATCAGGGTCTGCGCCAGCAGACTGTCGAGCGCCTCGACGAGCGTCGCGGCGGCATCGCAGGCCGGCAGGAGGATGCTGACGCGCGGATCGCGCGCGGGACCGCCGGCCACGCCCCCTCCCTCGAGAAGCCCCTAACGGGCGAGGACCACGCGGCGCGAACGGGCGCCGGCCGCGCTCCTGAGCCGGGCGAAGTAAACGCCCGCGGAAACCCTCGTTCCGGCGTCGTCCCGGCCGTCCCACGCGAGGTGGGTGGCGCCCGCCGGCAGGGTGCCATCGGCGAGGCGGCGCACGATGCGCCCCGCACTGTCCAGGATCAGCAGCTCCGCCGGTCCCGCGCCTCCGAGATGGAAGGCGAAGGTCGTTTGCTCGGTGAAGGGGTTGGGAGCGCCCGGCGAGAGGAACAGGGCTCCGGTCGTTGCGCCCGGGTTCTCTTCCACCGCGGTCGGCTCGACCACCTGCATCTGGCCCGGGTCGCAGATGCCCAGGCTGTACGGTTCCGCCGCAGCCTGCTCCACCCACGGGCACGCCTTGGGCGACAGGCCGTGCGCCACGCGCTCGGTGTTGATGATGCTGCGGGCCCAGTACTCGTTGGTCACCGGGTCGGTCGAGAACATCAGCAGATTCGGCGTGGACGCGGGGTAGGTGCTCCAGTACTGGGGGGATCCGCCGGGCCCGCCGTCATACGTTCCGCGCAACGCATCGGTCACGATGAGGCCGGTCTTGGGCTTGATGTACTGGTCGGCGTTGACCGTCAGCATGCCAGTGATGTTCCCGCACAGGCTCGAGGGATTGCACGACCCGTAGTGGTTCTTCAGCGCGACGGTGATCCCGTTGGCCGCGACGTCGTGGCTCTTGATGACCGGGACATTGATCACGTAGTTGGCGTTCACGATGTGGTTCGACAGGCGATAGCCGGGGAAGACGACGTAGGAACCCGCGTTGGTCGAGCTGCTCAGGACGGCCGCGTGGCCGTTGAAGGTGAAGCGCGCGGCGGTGTAGCCGTGGGCGCTCAGGGAGTGGTTGTCGAAGATGGTCACGCGGCTGACGTCGTAGGTTCCCCCACGCATCTGGGAGAGCCCGGAGACGATACCGCGCACGACTTCCCAGCGGGTGTCGGTCGGGCCGATGCAGTTGACCTTGATGGCGAAGGTGGAGGTCTCCGTGAGGCCGGGGAAGAGCGACTCGAACGCCGGACCGATGTCGGCGATGCCGGTCAGCAGGCGAATGCAGTTGCCGATGACCTGCTCGACATGCAGGTAGTCGATGGTGCCCAGGTGGCCGCCCATGGCGTCGTCCTGGATCATGGCGATCCGCCCCGGGAGGGAGTTTCCACGCCATCCGGCCTGCGACTGCCCGCCCGGCCGGGTCAGCCAGGCCCGAGCTGGCCCGGAGGCGCTGGCCGCCGCGGCGGCCAAGGCACTCACTTTCAGGAAGTTCCGGCGGCTGGTCTGGCTTCCCCGGGGGTCGTCTGTTCGATGGCGGTGGTCCATCTCGTTCGTCCTCCCATCTGGCATTGATGCCCCATGAAACAGAGTATACTCTACTAGCCAGCGGAGACGAAGAGCCGTGCGCCGACACTCGGAACGGATCTTCTAACTGCTTACGCAAAGTGTCATTGCGACCATCGGACAGACCGCAAGCTCGGGTCTGCGATGGACCCGGGGGAGGCAGGGATGCCCGACAGCTCCGAGTTCGTGACCACGCCGATCCCCTACGGCCTGAAGATCGCCTTCCGCGACGGGACCGTGGTCAACTGGTACCGGGACAGCCGGCGCCGGACCGTCTATGCCGAGCGCAACCCCCACGGCCACACCTTCCCCCCGAGCGCCGGCAGCCTCGAGGAGATCGCAGCCGTTGCGAGCGGCCGGCCCGCCCCGGCGGCCCAGGGATCGCCTTGGCGGGACGCTGACGGCCGTCCGCTGGGGGCTTTCGATGGGGGGGCGGACCCGAACCCGGGGCTCGGCGGCTGGGGCGTCGTGCTCCCGGACGGGCGGGAGCTGTGGGGGGGCGAGGAACGCACCACGAACAACCGCATGGAACTCACCGCCGCCATTCGCCTGCTCGAGGCAACCCGCGGCCCCCTGCGCGCGATCGGCGACAGCCGCTACGTCATTGAGGGCATCACCCGCTGGATCCACGGCTGGCGCAAGCGCGATTGGCGCACGGTCACCGGCTCGGCAGTGGAGAATCGCGACCTCTGGGAGCGCTTATCCGAACTCGCCCGCGGTCGGGAGATCATCTGGGAGCACGTGCGCGGCCACAGCGGCCATCCGCTCAACGAGCGCTGCGACCAACTCTGCCGGATGGGTCGCCCGCAGCGGACCGGGTGAGGGCCAAAAGTCACCGAACGAAGACGATCCGGCGCGATGAGCCGGCCTGGTCGTTGCCACCGCGCGTGCGCGCCCAGTAGAGCCCGGGCGCCACGAGGGCGCCATCCTCACCCCGACCGTCCCAGCGGCAGAAGCCCGCGCCAGCCGAGGGCGTGAGGCGCCGCACCAGCCGCCCGGCCGCGTCGAAGATCTCGATCGCGTGGGAGTCGGCCTCGGGATCCAGCGCCAAGCGCACCGCCGAGGTGAACGGATTGGGCGTGGCTCGCAGCCCGCGCGCCGCGGCCGCGGGCTCGTCCGCCCCGGACCAGTCGATGTTTCCCGTGCCGGGCGAGGGCACTTCGTAGGAGACCCAGCGGTAGTCGGCATCGTGCCAGCGTCCCCGCGAGACGTCGGAGACCTGCGGGCCGAAGAAGACGAGATCGACCGGGTCGATGTCATCGGGTCCCACGGTGCCGGCGCCCGCCTCGCGCCGGTGCAGGGCGATTCGCTCGCCGTTACGGTCCAGCTTGAAGTTGGCATGCAGCGGACCCTGCTGCAGATCCTCATCGGCCCAGACGAGGAGGTAGCCGCCTTCCGCGAGCGTCATCTCCGGGAACCGCCACCGGATCGGGTCGCGCAGGTCGTCGGTCAGGTAGTAGTCGCTGAGCAGCACCGGCTCGGGTCCGGGGTTGTAGATCTCGATCCAGTCCTCGTACTCACCGGCTTCGTCGGCGATGGTGTAGGAGTTGGCCGCCATGAACTCGTTGATGTAGAGCGTCTGCGGCGTGACCAGCCCGGGGAGCAGATTCAGCGCAAACTCGTAGCGATGAGTCGCGAAGTCCTTCAGCTCCTCGTCGCCCGCGCGCAGGCGATCGTTCTCTTCCCAGTACCACTTGCGATAGTCGGCCACGCCGTTGGTCTCGGTCTCGGCGTGCGCGGCATCGATCCGCGCGTAGATCTCGTCCAGCGGGTAGATCTCGGTCAGCAATTCATGGAACATCGAAGCATAGGCATTCCTCAACGCCGGCTCCGTGAGCACGCGGTGGGCGAGCACGTTCTCCGTTTCGCCGGCGCCCTGCAGAATGCTGTTGCCCCAGTAGATCGTGGGCAGAAAGATCCAGCGGATCCCCCAGGACAGGTCCTTGTCCCACGGGAACACCATCCAGATGTCGTCGTCCAGGTCGTGATACAGGTAGTAGTTCTTGTAGATCGCGTCGCCGTCGTTGATGGCCATCAGGATCGTGTAGTAGCGCAGGTAGTTGCCGAAGTCGAAGCAGTCGGCAAAGGTCTCGTAGAACTCCTCGTCGGGCACCGCGTTGAGCGACTCGATGAAGTCGATCAAATCGCTCCAGCTGCCCTCTTCGTTCGTCTCCTTCTCGTAGTGCTCGAGGTAGGAGAGGCTGTCGGGCAGCGTGACCAGCCGGTCCTCGCACTTGTAGATGTTGGCATCGTTGTCCAGAACCGGGCGGTAGTTCAGAAAGCGCCCGTCGACCTGCTCCACGTCGCAGTAGGCCCCGATGTGCTCGCCGTTGAGCGTGAGCGCGCGCCACCAGGTGCGCGAGGCTGGGACGCCGGCATCCCGGAAGAGGCCGTACGAGAGCGACTCGCGCATCAAGCAGGGGTCGAGCATCTGCGAATTGCAGTTGAGCTTGGTTCGGTCATTGTACGTGCCGCTGCGCAGCTTGATCTTGTAGGACTTCTTGCTCAGCGGGCGGACGACGTTGCCTCGATAACGCAGGCCGGCAGCGTAGGTGGTGCCCCCGATGGTCACGGCGCAGGTGTAGTAGGTCTCCAGGTAGGGGTTCACGTTCAGCATCGCCAGGGAATCCGGGTCGATGACGATGTCCAGCGGCGGCAAGGGGGAAGCGGCCATCGCCTGCGGCGTGGCGGTGTAGGGGCCACTCCAGGGGCTCTCGTTGCCGTAGGCGTCGACCGCGCTGATCCAGTACGCGTACGAAGTGCCAGGCGCGATCGAGCGGTCGATGAAGCGGCTGACCAACCACAACTCACTCTGCACGAGCTGCACCGGGCCGCCCGGGAGCTGTTGCCGGTAGACTCGATAGCCCGCCAGATCCTCCTCCGGGCTACTCTCCCAGTTGAGGATCACGTCGAGGTAGCCCCCGACGATCTCGGTGAACACAGGGGCCGCGGGCGGGACCAGATCGGGGTCGCGAGACAGGACCGACAGTGCCGCCAGCTGGCTCCAGGGGAACACCACGTCGTCGACGAGGATCACGCCGTCGGTGGCCTGCACCTTGAACCGGTAGTCGCACGCGTAGCAGCGGCCGACCTTGGCATAGATGTCGAGGTGGTCCAGGACCCGCGTTCCGTTCAGCCTCCACGTGGCCCGATACTGACCCACGCCGTGGCTGAGCAGATCGGCGAAATGCAGGGTGACGAGGTACCAGCCGTTGGGGACATCGACGCGGTAGGTCCCGCAGTTCAGATGCGTGTCCTGGTAGATGACATCGTCGGGGCAACCGCCGACCGCCTGCCACGTGTCCATCTCGCTCCCGGCCTGGTAGCCATAGCCGCTCTCGGGCGTGTAGAGCCTGTCGGCCACCCAGAGGCTGCCGTCGTTCAAGTAGACCTGGGGCCCCCCGCAGTTGATGTGGATCTCGAACCCGCGGGCAGGGGCGGACAGGATCAGGACAAGCAAGAGGGCCGGCACCAAACGCAGGGACGGGCGCGCCATGGCACATGCTCCCCGAGACACAACGGCCCCGGCTCTCAGGGCCGGGGCCGTTGGACTCTCTTAGCCTAATGCGAAGATCGAATGCTCGCCTCTGCGGACGCTTACGGGCAGACCTGGGCCCAGCACAGACCGAAGGCCGAGAAGTCGCCGAGGGTCGTGGAGCCGTCGTTGAAATAGTCCGTGCAGCCCGGAGCACCCGTCACGTAGGCATTCCCGAAGGTCGTGAAGTCGGCCAACACGACCTGGCCGTTGCCCGCGACACCGTCGAAATCCGGGCTCTTCACATTCTCGTAGGTCCGGATGTCGACGTTGTTGGCACGGATCTTCACCGCATTCGCCCCCATCGTGCAGCCGCCGGCCGCGACGGCGAAGCTGACATCGCCGTTGGCGTCCGTGGTGCCCGTCAGGACCGCGCTGGTGCAGAAGAAGTGATTGCCCGGCGTGCCGAAGACCAACTCGACGAAGGCATTCGGAATCGGGTCGTTGTTCGAGTTGCGGATGTTCGCCGTGAACTCGACAACCGTGGGAGCCGTGCCGCTGTAGGGCGAGATAATGATGCCGTCGATGGTGTCGCAGGGTTCCACGCTGCAAAGCTCGGGATCTGGAACCGTCGCGCCAGCGATCCCCACCGAGAGAACGAGGCCGATGACTGCAAGCACTACCTTCCTCATGATGCCAGTCCTCCTCTTCGCCCGCCGGTCCCGCGGTTTCCCCCGCGCCGCCTGCAGGCATCACCCATGTTGCAGAGAAACGAGCCACCGATCTCGCGAGCCTGGCAACCGGAACAAGCGTCCGGGGGGTGAGCACTTGTCGGGGTGAACCCGCCGTCGGCCTTTCCCACCCGGAAGATCGCGCGAGACCGCTTCTCCTCCTGCGTACCCTGTCCCCGGCTGCTGCTCTCTCTCTCAACACCACCCAGGGGCTGCGCACCGCAAAGGAACCAAGCTCTGTGCGCTCGTTCCGGTCCCTCTTCCGTCGAAGTCGAGTATAGAGGTTCGTCGGCGCGGTGGTCAAGATCTTTTCGGTACTGGGATTTGTGCCGGCCGGACGCCCCGGACACGGGGCTGGCCCGGAGGCGACTGCCATGGCCGATGGCCGAGGCCAGCCACCGGCCGGTTCGTTTCACTACTTCTGCGGTTGGGCGCCGCCGCGAACCAGCATCGGGGCGTACCCGCTACCGCGCGAGCGCAGGAAGTCCATGGTCTGCCTCAGCTCCTCGGTCCGCCCGGCTGCCCGGTAGAGCATCCCCAGGTTGTAGTGGGCCAGACCCATCTCCGGCACCAGGGCGAGCGCCCGCTTGAAGGCCGCTTCCGCCCCCGGCTGGTCGCTCTGCTGGTAGAGCACCCCACCGACGTTGAGGTGGGCGAGGGCATAGTCCGGATCAGCATCCAGGGCCAACTGAAAGCGCTCCTTTGCCTTGTCGTACTTGCCCTGCGAGAAGAAGCAGGAGCCCAGGAAGAGCTGCCCCCGGGCGTAGTTCGGTCGCAGGTCCAGAGCCTGCTCGTAGTGGCGTTGCGCCTCGGCGTACTCCTTCTGAGACTGGTAGGCTTGGCCGATCTCGAGCATCGCTTCCACGAGGTCGGGCTTCTGCTGCACGGCGCGGGTGAGCAAGGGCAAACCTGTCGAGTAGCGCTGCGTCCGGCACAGGGCCGCCCCGAGGACCTGCGCGCCCTCGGGCTCCCCGGGCTGGGTCCAGGGCGCCGGCCGGGCAGGATCCAGGCTGGCCAACAGCCCGCCGGGGTCCGGGCGGGACAGCAGATCGCTGATGCGAGCAATGGGAATGGCGGTCACCGCGAACAGGGAGCCCTCGCGGATCGCCTCGATGATGCCCACCACCCTGCCCAGGGAATCCGCGGCCGGCAGGCCGGTCGAGATGTCTCCCCAGAAGACCACCAGCTCACCGGGGCCCCGTGCTTCGAAGGTGTTGACCATCCCCACGCGGTAGGTCTGCATCTGAGCGACCGAGGGCGGCAGGATCACGAAGGCGGTCTGGGCCGGGGCCAGCAGCTCGTGCGTGCCACGCTCCAACCCAGGCAACGGTTGACCGGAGCGCAGCACCGTCAGATCGCGCTCGGGATCGTCCGCGAGATACTCGGTAATCGCGAAGGAGGCGCCATCGGCCGTCCGGACCTGGACCAGCTCCGCGCCGGCAACAGCCCTGTGGCACGCGATGATGCCCGGCACGCCCGTCAGGGCGAAGCCGTAGGCTCGTTCCGTGCCCTCGACCCCTGGCCGGGAGACTTCCAGGTCGACGACCGAGCGGCGCAGGGCGCCCCAGTCGACCCCCCGGGCGGGGACCGCGCAGACGCCCAAGAAGACCGCTCCCGCCACGAGCCACGCTGCCAGCCGGCCGCGCTGTCCGACTCGGCGCACCTGCCCGCGCCGAGGGCATCCATCCCCCCTCCAGCCGAATGTGTCCATCAGCAGATCCCCCCAAGCTCCCCCGTCCCGGCCGACGGGCGCTGCGGCCGGCGGCCCAGAACCAGCTAACCCTCCGGCATCGTCGGTGCTAAGATACGCGCTCAGCCAACCGATCTTGAGTGCAACGGTTCCGGCCTTCCGGGACCACAAGACGCAACAAACACCTGAGCAGATGATTCAGGTCCCCGCTCCGTACGGGCGTACCCATTATCGTCCGGGCGGCCGGACCTCTCAAGGACGGGTGCTCAAGCGACAGGGAGGTTCCCCATGAGTCTCCGCGTAGGCCTGATGGGCTTCGGGCGCATCGGCCGCAACATCTTCCGCATCTCGCGCGGGATGCCGGAAATCGACATCACCGTCATCAGCGACATCGCCGACCCGAAGGGGCTCGAGTACCTGCTGCGCTTCGACACGGTACACGGCGAGTTCAAGGAGCCGTTCACGGTCTCGGACGGCAGCATGTTCATCTCCGGCAAGCAGATCCGCATGCTGGAAGGCAAGGAGCCCGGCGACGTTCCCTGGGCTCAGCATGGGGTCCAGATCGTTGTGGAAGCGACGGGCAAATACAGGACGCGCCAGCACCTGCTACGGCACCTCGAGGCCGGCGCCCAGAAGGTGATCCTCACCGTTCCGCCGCGCCAGCAGGAGGACGTGGACCTGACGATGGTGTCGGGCGTCAATGACAACATGCTCAAACCCGAGCACCGTTTGATCTCCAACGGCTCGTGCACCGCCAACGCCCTGGCCCCGATCGTCAAGATCCTGAACGACGGCTTCGGGATCCGGCATGCCTTCATGACCTCGGTCCACGCCTACACCAACGACCAGCGGCTGGCCGATGTCCCGCATGACGAGCTGCGCCGCTCGCGGGCCGCGGCCGAGAACATCATCCCGGCCACGACCTGGGCCCCGCTGGCGGTCGAGCAGATCCTGCCCGAGATGAAGGGCAAGATGCAGGGCATCGCCATGAACGTGCCGGTGCCCGACGGCAGCGTGGTCGACCTGGTCACGCTCATGGAGCGCAATGTCACCGCTGAGGCGGCGAACAACCTCGTCTGGAGTGCTGCCCAGGGGGATCGCTACAGATCGATCGTCGAGTACTGCGATCAGCCGATCGTCTCCAGCGACGTGATCGGCAACGGGCATTCAGCCATCTTTGACTCCATCAGCACGACCGTCATCGGCGACAACATGCTCAAGACGCTCACCTGGTACGACAATGGATGGGGCTACGCGGCCCGCGTCGTTGAATTGATCCAGAAGGTCGCCCAGTGGTGGTAGCAGAGACAGGAGGTGTTGCGATGCGCGTAGCCATCAACGGTTTTGGACGAATCGGCCGCACGGTGCTCCGCATCCTGAGCGACCGGAAGGACTTCGAGGTGGTGGCGATCAACGATATCGCCAGCAACAAGGGGCTCGTCTACCTCTTCAAGTACGACACGGTGATGGGCACCTTCAAGGGCCAGCTCGCTCTCGACGGCGATACGTTCAAGGTCAACCATCACAACATCCGCATGACCGCCTTCAAAGAGCTGCCGCAGTTGCCGTGGAAGGAGCTGAAGGTCGACGTGGTGGTCGAGGCGACCGGCCGATTCCGCAAGCGGGAGCAGATCGCCCAGCATCTCGGCGCCGGGGCGAAGAAGGTCATCCTGACGGTGCCCTCGCAGGACGAGATCGACGCCACGGTGGTTCTGGGGGTCAACGACGATGTGCTCAAGCGCGAGCACCAGATCATCTCCAACGCCTCTTGCACCACCAACTGCCTGGCGCCGCTGGCCAAGGTGCTGCACGAGAACTTCGGGATCGTCAAGGGCTTCATGACCACGGTGCACGCCTACACCAACGATCAGCGGCTGGCGGACGTGCCCCACAAGGACCTGCGCCGCTCGCGCGCCGCGGCCGAGAACATCATCCCGACCACGACCGGTGCGGCCCGGGCGGTGGGCAAGGTGCTGCCGGCTCTCAAGGGTCGCCTGGACGGAATCGCCATGCGCGTGCCGGTGCCGGATGGCTCGACGGTCGACCTCGTGACCGAGATGGAAAAGGAAGTCTCGGTCGAGGCGGTCAACGCCGCCGTTCGTCAAGCCGCCCAGGGGCCGCTCAGGCAGATCCTCGAGTACTGCGATGAGCCGATCGTCTCGAGCGATGTCATCGGCAACTCGCACTCCTCGATCTTCGACGCGCTGTCGACCGAGGTTCAGGGACGGCGGCTGCTGAAGACGATCTCGTGGTACGACAACGAGTGGGGGTACTCCTCCCGCGTCGTGGATCTGATGGGACGGCTGAGGGAGATGCTGTAGGCGATCGACCGGCAGGCCCGGCCGGCGGGATGCCCCGCGCCGGGCGCCGAGCAGAGCACGAACGGCCCGGGTGGCGGATCCCGCCCGGGCCGGGTTGTTCTTGAGCGGACGGCCGTTTTCGCCCATCGTAGCCCGCGCCTCGCACCCGGATCGGTCCGGGCGAGGAGGGAGCGCGGGATGAGGATCGCCTACCTGGGAAGCTGCTATCCGCTGCGCGGGGGCATGGCGCACTTCAACGCCACCCTGGCGCGGGAGCTGGCCCGCCGGCACGAAGTGCGCTTCTTCTCCTTCACGCGCCAGTACCCCGGGCTGCTCTTCCCCGGCAAGAGCCAGTACGTGACCGACGAGCCAGGCGGGGGCGTGAACGCGGCCCGTTTCCCGGCGACGCCGGTCCTCGACTCGATCTGGCCGCTCTCCTGGTGGCGCGCGGCCCGCCTGATCGCGCGGGAGCGGCCTGACCTGTTCCTGCTCGCCTACTGGCTGCCCTTCTTCGCGCCGGCCTTCGGGACGGTCATGCGCCGGGTCAAAGGTGCCGCCGGGGCGCACATCCAGATGCTCTGCCACAACATCGTGCCGCACGAACGCCGGCCGCTGGATGCCGCGCTCACGCGCTATGCGCTGGCGCCGGCCGACTCGTTTCTGGTGCTCTCGGAGTCGGTCCGCAATGACCTCCTGGGATTCCGGCCCGACGCGCGGCTGCGGCTGGTGCAACATCCGCTCTACGACCTCTTCGGAGAGCGCATCGAGAAGGCCGACGCCCGGCGCGAGCTCGGGTTGGGCGAGGGGCCGTGGGTGCTCTTCTTCGGCTTCATCCGCGCCTACAAGGGGCTCGATCTGCTGCTCGAGGCGCTGGCGATCGTTCGTCGCGCACGGCCCGTCCGGCTCTTGGTCGCGGGCGAATTCTACGAGGGCGAGGAGCGCTACCGCCGACAGGTCGCGGAGCTCGGGCTTGGGGACGCGGTCGTCTTCCACGCCGACTACATCCCGGAGGGGCGCGTGCGACTCTACTTCTCGGCCTGCGACGTCGTGGCCTTGCCCTACCGCTCGGCGACGCAGAGCGGGATCGTGCCGATCGCCTACCAGATGGACGCGCCCGTCGTCTGCACCGACGTCGGCGGGCTGGCCGAGGTGGTGCCCGACGGGCGCGCGGGGTTCGTGGTGCCGCCGGCCGACCCGGCGGCGCTGGCTGGCGCGATCGAGCGCTTCTACGCCGAGGGCTGGGAGGAGCGGTTGCGGGCGGGCGTGCGGGGGGAGAAGCGCAGGTACTCGTGGGAGCCGCTGGTGGCGGCGGTAGAGGAACTCGCGGCAGCACCGCGCGGAGGTTCAGCATGAAGGAGGCGATTGAAGCGGGGATCCTGGAAGCCCAGCGTGTCCAGCAGGAACTGCTGCGGGACAGCGATCTGCTGGAGCAGATGGCGCGCATCGCCGTCGACTGCATCCGGGGAGGAGGCAAGGTCGTCTTCTTCGGCAACGGCGGGTCGGCGGCCGACGCGCAGCACCTGGCCGCGGAGCTGTCGGGACGCTTCTACCTCGATCGCCCCGCGCTGCCGGCTTTATCCCTGTCCACCAACTCCAGCACGATCACCGCCATCGCCAACGACTACGGCTTCGAGCACATCTTCGCGCGCCAATTGCCCGGGGTCGGCGCGCGCGGCGACGTGGCGGTGGCGATCTCGACCAGCGGCAACTCGCCCAACGTGATCGAAGCCATCCGCCTGGCGCGCTCGATCGGCATGATCACCTTCGCCTGGACCGGACGCGGGGGCGGGGCCTTGGGCAACCTGGCCGATTTCGTCCTGCGGATCGACTCCGAGGAATCCCCGCGCATTCAAGAAGCGCACATCCTCGCGGGGCATCTGCTCTGCGAGCTCGTCGAGCGCGAGCTGTTCGGGTAGTGCTCTGCGGGCTCGCCGAGCGCAGGCTGTTTGGGTAGGGCGCGGCGCGGCAGCCTGTCCTGTCCGGGGTCGACAAGCCGCGAGCGACCCCACAGCGCGGCCTCCTTGGCCTTTCTCCAAGCGTCCCTGTCCATTGTCCCCCCTCGGCCACTCGTGTGATACCATGTTCGGTGGGCTGACGCCGGATCGTTGGGACGTGCGCGAGCGAGCAGGCACCATGCCTGTGCGCGATCATGGGCCTGTGACCAAGGAGGACGCCGTGAAATCTGTCTCGATCGCACTCTGGCTGGCGCTGGTGACTTCCACGGGCGCGGAGGCCACCACATGGGTAGTTGATCAGGGCGGCGCAGGGAACTTCGTCACCATCCAAGAGGCGATCGGTGCCGCCGCTTCGGGCGATGAGATCGTCGTGCATCCGGGAACCTACTTCGAACGGATCGACTTCCTCGGCCGGGACCTGTGGATTCACACCAGCGAGGGCCCCGGTGTCACGGCCATCGACGCGGCGAACCTGGGCAGCTGCGCGGTCTTCGTGAGCGGCGAGACGCTGGGCGCCTCCCTGGAGGGCTTCACGCTCACGCATGGAGCGGGGACGCTCTACGCTGGGTTCACGCGCGGCGGGGCGGTCTTCTGCAAAGGCGCACAGTGCACCCTGCGAGATTGCCTGATCACAGACAACGAAGCGCTCAACGCGGGTGGCGTGCAGGTCATGGAAGATGCCGGGGCCGAACTGTTCGGCTGCACGCTCTCGAACAACGTCTGCCACCGTTATGGCGGGGCGATCGCGGCCAGCAACGGGTTCCTGAACCTCGACGGCTGTCTGATCGAGAACAACTTCTGCGATGAGGCCGTGGGTGGCGTCAGCTACGCCCAGCAGTGCCAAGGGGAGATCCGCAATTGCGTGTTCCGCCACAACCAGAGCCCCTGGGTCGGGGCCCTGAACCTCGGCCAGCCGACCTCAGATGTCACCGTGAGCACCTGTCTCTTCGTGGACAATCACTCGGCGGGCGGTGCTGAGGGGGGTGGGATCCGCGTCTACGGAGGCAGGCTTTACGTCGAGGGGTGCGTCTTTGCCGACAACACCTGCGGCGGCTACGGGGGAGCTCTGGCGGGCTACGACGGGGCGACCGTCGAGATCGATGCCAGCACCTTCTATCACAACGGCGCGGCCCTGGCGGGGGGCAACATCTGGTTCGGCGACAGCCAGGGCCATTACAGCGTATCGAACACGATCATCGCAGGCGCTTTGCAGAACCACGGTCTCGAGGCCCCGGGTGCCTTCCTGACCTGTTGCGATGCCTGGGACAACGCGGGCGGCAACTACGCCGGGATGCCTGACCCGACCGGCTCTGGCGGCAACATCAGCGCCGATCCCCTCTTCTGCGATGCGGGGACCGGTGACCTCACGATCCGGTCTGACTCTCCGTGTGCGGCGGAGCAGAACCCACCATGTGGTCTAATCGGAGCCCTGGACGTCGGTTGTACACCGCCCACGCCGGCCGAGTCGGTCACGTGGGGACAGGTCAAGTCGAAGTTCATGCGGTAGGCATCTCTGCTCGACACCTGAGGCGCGCTGCCGGAAGCGGTTGCCACGCCCGCCCAGGCGGTGTCCGGCCGGCGTTCCGCCTGCAAGGCAGACACTAGTTTTCAGGGCATTCCTCCCCCCAGAGCCGAATCGCGT
>CAZDKK010000086.1:0-18327 GCA_964506245.1 uncultured bacterium
CTCGGGACCGGCCGGGACGCGCGGCGCGACGGGAGCCGGGCCGCGGCCGAGGATGCGCTGCCCGGCCTGCCCCGACGGGAAGCCGGCCAGGCCGGACCGCTCGAGCAAGAGATCAAGCGGCTGCAGAGCCGGCTCTTCTACCTCAACCGGCTGATCACCAGCGACCATTTCTCGGCCATTCCGATCCCGCTGCGCGAGCTCTACCTCGACCTGCTCGAGGCGGAGCTCGACTCGAACCTGGCCTTCGCGATCCTGCGCGACATCGCCGAGCACACGACCAACGACATCGTCTCCGGACCGCAGCTCGAGCCGCTGCGGGAGCGGCTGCTCAAGGTCGTCCCGCGCGGCGAGCCGATTCCCCAGCGGCCCGGCCGCCGCGTCGTGCTCCTGGTGGGGCCGCCCGGCGCGGGCAAGACGCTGGCCGTGACATCGCTGGCCGCGCAGAGCCAGCGGGCCGGCCGCTCGCCGGGGATCGTGTCGCTCGACAGCTTCCGGCCGGGCGGCTCGACGGGCCTGGAGCACTACGCCCGCATCCTCGATCTGCCCTTCGTCTCGGTGCTGGAACCGCAGGATCTGGCCGCCATCGACGATGCGCGTCTGGGCCAGGCCGACCTGCTGCTGGTCGACACGCCCGGCATCAGTCTCCACGAGCGCGATGCGGTCAGCCTCGTGCGTCGCTTCCAGCTCCAGTTCGTGGAGCCCGAGGTGCATGGCGTCCTCGATGCGACCTCGCGCGTGAGCGACTCGGCCGAGGCGCTGGAGCTTCTGCGCCACTTCCGGCTCACGTCGCTGATCTTCACCCGACTCGATCTGACCAGCCGGCACGGCGGGATCCTCAGCCTCTCGCTCAAGACGCGGGTGCCGGTGAGCCATTGCGGCTGGGGCCAGCGGGTGCTCGCGGACCTGCGGCCCTGCGATCCGGAGACCTTGGTGGAGTTGGTGCTGCAGCGGTGCGCGAGCGGGTGGGAGAAGCCCGCGCAAGCGCTGGCGCTGGCCGGCGCGAAGGAGGCGGTGCGATGACGGGTCACGAGCAGAGACATGAGCGGAGCCGGTGGACCGAGAGCCCTGAGCCGACCGAGCGCCGGGGCCCCGGTTGGGACCCCGAGCTGGAGCCCGGCCGGGCCCGAGCCGGGCAGGCGGGATCTGCTGGCGACCGGGCACCGGTCGAGCTGCCCGAGCCCCGCGGCCTGCTGGGGCGCCGGCCGGAACGGCTCCTGAGCGTGGCGGTCACGGGCGGCAAGGGCGGCGTGGGCAAGACCAACCTGGTGACGAACTTGGCGATCGTCATGGCCCGGATGGGCAAGAAGGTCCTCCTGCTCGACGGGGACCTCAGCCTAGCCAATGTCGATCTGCTCCTGGGCCTAGTGCCCCGTTACAACCTCTACGACGTGGTGACCGGGCAGAAGCGGATCGATGAGGTCGTCCTGACCGGGGAGGCGGGCATCCTCATTCTGCCTGCCGCCTCCGGGGTGGAGGAAATGGCCGCCCTGGACGACTACAGGAGGGAGATCCTGATCCGCTCCCTGGAGAACCTGGCGGCCGATCGCGACGTGCTCCTGATCGACACCGGCTCGGGGATCCACCGCCAGAACCTCAGGCTGGCGCAGATGGCCGATGAAATCCTGGTTCTGACCACGCCGGAACCCACGGCGTTCTCCGATGCCTACGCCACCATGAAGGTGCTCTGCAGCCGGCGCCTGGCCCGGCCTCCGCGCCTGGTCGTGAACATGGCCCGCTCGGAGGCCGAGGCGCTGCGCATCGCCCGGCGAGTGGCGCGCGTGGCCGCCCAGTTCCTCGGCTTCGAGCCGGAGCTGTACGGCATCATCCCCGAGGATGAAGCGGTGCCCCGGGCCGTGAAGGCCCAGGAGCCGTTCGTGAAGGTCTACGAGGAGGCCCCGGCCACGGTGGGGGTGCGCGAGCTGGCCAAGCGCCTGCTGCAACCGGCGTCGGCCCCTGTCTACCCGCGCAGCGAGCAGGCGGCGGCGCGCGCCCTGAAGGCGGCGTAGGGAGAGCCCGTGGACCGCTGGATTCGACACCTGGCCAGGCAGATCGGCGCCGCCGGGCTATGCCTCACGGTCCTGGTCGGGATGCTGAAGGGCCTCAGCCCGCTCGAGATGCTGCTGCGCGGCCTGGTGGTCGGCCTGGTGCTCAACTTCGGGATCGTTCTGCTGGGGGGGCTGATCGGCCAGGCGCTGCTTCGCCTGGCGGTGGAAGACCAGCTGGCAGCCGAAGCACGGAAGGCTCAGGAGCGTCCCGCGGAGCCGACCGGCGAGGAAGACGAGGAGCTGGGCGAGGACGGGGAGATGGAGGAGGAAGCAGAGGAGGAGGGCGAAGACGAGGCCGGCGCGGGCGCCGGGAACACGGAAAGCGGGGCGGCGTAGACCGCCGGCCCGCAGGGGAAACGAGCGAGGGAGATCACGAGCCGGCCCGCAACCGCGGCCGGCGACGGGTGCGGACATCGACCCGGGAACCCAGAGGAGCGGAGCAAAGGCGTGCGAGACACCGCAGCACTCCTGAGGCTGGCATCGCGGCCCATACCACCCGGGCTGGCGGCCGACGAACAGGTGAAGGCGGAGGCGCTGAAGAAGTACGCGCCCCTGGTCAAGTATGTCGTCGATCGCATCGCGAGCAGCCTGCCCAAGTCGATCGAGAAGGACGATCTGATCAACACCGCGGTCATCGGGCTCTTTGACGCGCTGGACAAATACGACGCCGACCGCGGCACCAAGTTCGAAACCTACGCCATCTGGCGCATCAAAGGCGCGGTCCTCGACGAACTGCGCTCACTCGACTGGGCCAGTCGCACGACGCGGCGCAAGGCCCGCGAGGTGGAACGCACCTGCCGCCTGCTGGACCAGAAGCTCGGGCGGGCGGCATCGGAGCACGAAATCGCCAAAGAAATGAATCTCCCGGTGGGCGAGTTCGGGCGGCTGCTCGAGGAGGTGCGGGGCGCGTCGCTGCTCAGTCTCGACCAGACCGTGTCGGTCGACGAAGAGCACGACCTGGCCGGCCTGGCGGAGCTGATCGAGGACACCGAGGCCGTCAACGCCCTGGAAGTCATCGAGGAAGCGGAGTCGCAGGGCCTGCTGCTGGAGGCGATCAACTGCCTCTCCGAGCAGGAACGGCTCGTTGTGGCGCTCTACTACTATGAGGAGATGACGCTCAAGGAGATCGGCGAGACGTTGGGGATCTCCGAGTCGCGCGTGTCGCAGATCCACACCAAGGCTGTGTCGCGACTGCGGGCGCGCATGAGGAGGGTGCTGCTGGCCGCCTGACCACGCCGGCGGCGCGTGGAGACCGCGGATGACGGACGAGGTGGGCAACCTGAGGCAGGTCCTGGCGCAGACCCAGGACGTGCAGCGGACGCAGGAGAACGCCCGACGCCGCGGCGAGGTGGAGCAGCAGCAGCGCGGCCGGCAGATCATCGACCGGGTCGACATCCAAGGCCGGCAGGTCGAGGAGACGCCCGAGGCTCGGGAGAAGAAGGTGGAGCCCGAGGGCAAGGGCGCGGAATCGGAGCAGCGCAAGCGGCGCGGCAAGGGGGAGCACCCCCAGGCGCCCGAACCGGAAACGCCCGACGCCACCCGCCCGACGGGTCCGGAGGACGACGAGGGCAAGGGGCGGATGATCGATCGAACGGCGTGATCACTCGGCAAAGAAGGGGGTAGGGACGTGGCACAGTCGAACCAGCGCAGGAAGTACCTCACCATCATCACCGTGATCGGCTGCCTGATCGTTGTCGTGGGGTTCACGCCGGCGGTCCAGGAGCGCCTGGGCCTGCTGCCGGCGGGCGGCACGCGCAGTGCGCCCACCGGTGGCGCCCTCGCGCCGGCGCCCGGCGAGCCGGCGACGCCGGCTGTTGCGCTCAGCGCGACCTCCGGAGAGATCGCCTTGCCCGACGCGAACCGCATCGAGCAGCAGGTGCAGCTGATCCGTGGGGAGCTGGCCGCGCGGGAGCGGGCTATCGCCGCGCAGGAGGAGCTACTGCGCCGCCAGGTGCTGGCCGAGTTCTGGAAGCGCCAGGCCGCGGCGGCTGCGGCCACGCTCGGGTTCACGCTGATCATCGTGCTGGTGCTGGTGCGACGGGCGGCCGACTGGTCGGGCTTCTCGCAGCGTCTGCGCGAGGAGGAGTCGCGCATGCGCAACCTGCAGCTCTCGGTGATCGGGGCCCTCGAGGAGTTCGAGTCCGAGCTGGCCGCGGCGCGGGCCTGGGCGGCGGCCGAGGCGCGCGCGCGGCGGCCGGTCGCGGACCGGTCCCCGGCGACCGAGCGCAACGAACCGCTGCAGGAGGTCGGAACCCAGGGGCTGCACGACACGCGCCCCGCGCCCCCGCCCACCCCCGCCGGGTCGACCGGCTATTCGTTCGGCGAGGATGAACACGTGGGAGCTGCCGTGCCCATGAGCAGCGGCGGCAGCGGTGCCCTGCGCTTTGGCGGCGAGCCTGCGCCAGAGCCTGCGGCGCGCGAGGCGGCGTATCCGCAGCCTTGGCAACCGGCGCGCGCTGCCGCGAGCGCCGGAGCCCAGGTCGCCCCCGCCGGCCAGGCCGGAAGCGAGCCAGACTCGTGGGCCCGCCGGTTCCTCGGCACCGATGCTCCCGCTCCGATGGAGCCCGCCGCGGGCCCGGTCGGGCCCTGGTCAGAGCCGATTCGGCGCTCCGAGCCGATGCCCGCTCCGGCCCCCACGCCCAGGTTCGTGGCCGCGGGACCGAGCACGCGCGAGCAGGTCGAGCGGCTGGCGGCTGAAGGCTATGGAGAGGTCGAGATCGCTCGTCGGATGGGGCTGTCGCGCGAGGAGATCCACCTCGCGCTCATGCTCGGTCGCACCGCACGGGCCGAAGCGGTTGCCGGCCCCTACGCCTCGGGGCTGACCGGCGGCGGGCCGGAGGCGCTCGCGTCGGCTAGCTGGCAGACGCAGCGCGAGCGCAGCGCGCATGGAACCCTCGGGCGCTGAGCGGCTCCGCGGGGGGGCGACCGGCCGTGAACGGCGCCTGGAGGAATACCTGGCCGGGCTCGATCGCGGCGAGATCGTGGCGGGTCGCATCGTGCAGGTTCGCAGCGCGAACGAGGTGCGCGTGGCGCTCGGACCCGGCGTGCTGACGGCCCGCGCCGTGGGGGGAAGGCCCGCGGTTGGCGACTGCCGGCTGGAGGTTCTGACCCCCGGCGCTCGGCCGGTGCTCCTGCTCGCGGTGCCCGGCCCGGACGGCGCGGTCGAGATGGTGGTCGATGCCTCGTGCGAGAAGCGCGCGGCCCGGGCGCGCAATCGCCTGGATCGCCGGGCCTAGCCGGCGCGAGACGCAGGACGTCGGGGCGAAGGCGTCCCCGCGGCGTGGGGGGAGGAGCAGGATGCCTGAAGAAGGACCCAGGATGGAGGTGGAGCGGCTCGTTGAATTGCTGGGCGATCTGCCCACCATGCCGGTCGTGGCGGTCAAGATCCTCAAGCTGGCGAGCTCGGAGGACGCGAGCGTCGCCGACGTCACCAAGCTGATCTCCAGCGATCAGGGCCTGGCTTCGAAGATCCTGAGCACGTGCAACTCGGCATACTACGGGCTGCCCCAGCGCGTGAAGACGCTCAGCCGCGCGGTGGCGCTGCTGGGATTCAAGTCCGTCCGCAACCTCGTGCTGGTCCACTCGCTGCCGTGGAAGCGTTCCACGACGCCGAGCTTCGCGGACCAGGCGATCTTCGCCCACGCCGGCGCGACCGCCATGGCCGCACGGGTCATCGCGAGCCTGACCGGCCGAATGGATCCGGAAGAGGCGCTGCTGGGCGGCCTGCTGCACGACACTGGGCGGCTCGCGCTCAACCTGGCGGCCCACGAGGAGTACGAGCCGGTGATGCACGCGATCTACAACCTGGAGGGCGAGAGCGTCGCGCTCGAGCGCCGCGCGCTGGGACTCGATCACACGCTGGCCGGCGAGCAGATCCTCAGGAGGTGGAGCTTCCCCGAGGACCTGGTGCGCGTGGCCCGAACCCACCACGATCCACCGGCCAGTCTCGAGCCGAATGTGCTGATCGTGCGCGCAGCCGACGAGCTGAGCCGGCTCACCGGCCGGGGTGTGCGCGCTCTGGCGGAACCGGCGACCGAGGTGCCCCCGGCGCTGGCCCTCCTGGGGTTCAAGCTGGCGGAGCTGGAGTCGCTCGAGAAGCGGGTTACACAGGCCATCGAGCAGGGCAAGGAAGTCTTCGCGGTCTGATCTTGAGGACGAGGGCCGAGCCGGAGAGCCATGGGACCGGCCGAAGAGGAGGACTCGATGAGACGCAGGAACGGTGCGGGATCGCGCCAGCTGGTGGACGCCACGGAGAAGTTCCGCAAGTCTCAGCTGCAGCTGATCAGGATTCTCCAGGAAGAGCACTTGATCACGGAGAAGGAGGCCCGGACCCTGGGCGCACAGGTCGAGCGGGCTGCCACGCAGAAGCGATCCTCCGATGTGCTCGGCGCTGCCTTGACGCTGAACAACAAGATCATGCGGGTGATGCGCCAGGAGAGCTTCGCGGAGGTCGCGCGCCAGGACTCCGAGCTGGAGATCCTGTTCGAGGTCAGCCGCATGATCCAGACCACACTCGACCAGGACGAGGTCTACCGGCGGCTGCTCGAGCTGATCCAGCAGGCGATCCCCTTCGACAACGCCACCCTGTTCCTGTGGAACAAGCAGGATGGCAAGCTCGTGACCGCGGCGCAGCACGGGCGCTTCGTCGACCTGATCGGTGGTGTGCAGTTCGAGCACGGCGAGGGCTTCAGCGGGTGGGTTGCGAAGCAGAAGCGCCCCGTCCTGCTGTCGGAGTTGCATCGCGGCCGCCGTCCGGACGACTCGATCGTGGGCAGCTTCATGTCGGTGCCCCTGGTGGTGCAAGGGGAGCTGATCGGTGTGCTCAATCTCAGCCACCACCGCCCGCGCGCCTTCACCGAGGACCGCTTCCGCCTGCTGGCCCTGATCGCGGGGCAGGCGGCCGCCACCATCCAGCGGCTGCTGCTGTACGAAGAGATGCGCCGTCTGGCGATCACCGATGACCTCACGAACATCTACAACCGGCGCCACTTCCTGGATCGGCTCCAGGGCGAGATCGACCGCGCCCGCCGCTACAGCGTTCCCTTCAGCGTCCTGTTCATCGACATCGACAACTTCAAGGAGTTGAACGACAGCTACGGGCACCAGGTGGGGGACAAGATCCTGGCCGAGCTCGCCACGATCCTCAAGCACTGGGCGCGCAGCTCGGACATCGTGGCGCGCTACGGAGGCGAGGAGTTCGTGGTCCTGTTGCCCATGACCGACAAGCCCCGCGGCATCACCGCGGCCGAGCGGCTGCGGCAGCGCGTCCAGCGCCACACCTTCTACCGGCGCAAGAAGCTCACCGTCAGCGTAGGTGTGGCCGGGTTCCCCGGCGACGGCGAGACGGTCGAGCAGATCCTGGGCCGGGTCGACGAGGCGCTCTATATGGCGAAGAAGACCGGCCGCAACCGGGCGTGCGCCTTCGGCGACCTGCCGGCACCGGTCGAGGACGAGGAAGTCCCCGAGCCGGCGGAGGTGCTGGAGGCTGCGTGAAGCGGCCCGCGGGGGACCAGCGCTCGGTTGCACGTGGCGCGCGCGATCGGCTAGGGTCTGCGGCATGCGGGGTCGGCCGACGCGCGCGGGCCTGCCGATCGCAGGCCTCCTCACCGTGCTGGCCGGCAGCCCGGCGGCGGCCGGGCCAGCCTTTGATCTCGAGCGCCTGCGCCTGGAGCTGGCCGACTCACGGGCGCAGAGCGGAGCCACCTGGGAGCCGGATTTCCGCAGCGGCGAGACCCGCCACGAGGGGCTGGAGCTGGGGTGCGAGGCGGCCGGCCAGGCCCGGGGCAGCTGGTGGGAGGCCACGCTTGCCTGGCGGGGATGGACCTCCGAGCACGGGCCCACGCGCGGCCGATTCCTCGCAGCGCAGGTCGGAGCCTGGAGCGGACCCTGGCGGCTGGAGCTTGGCCGCGGCTATCCGGCCGCCGAGTGGGTCCCGTGCGACGAGGGCGGTCTGCTCTTCTCCCACCATGCGCCCCCGCTCGACCACGTCCACCTGAGCCTGGGTCCTTTCCGTGTCCCGGCTTCCCTCGGGACGCTCGATGGCGAGGGATTCCTGGCATATCTCGACGACGGTTCCCGGCCCGTTCCCCATCCGCTCCTGAGCGGCATGCGCCTTGTATGGACCCCGCGGCGCTGGGTCGGGCTCGAGGCCCAGCGCAGCATCATGTTCGGGGGAGAGGGGCGGACCGAGAAGCTCACGATCGGGGATCTCTGGGACATTCTCATCGGCCGGGGCGAGGGTGCCCCGGGCCCGGTTTTCAGTGCTGCGGACAGCGACCAGAAGTTCGCCTGGCTTGTGCGTCTCCGGCCCCGGGAGTGGGTCCAGCGCCACATGGGCTGGGACGATCTCGAGCTGGTCTGGTTCTATGGCGGGGAGGACCGCTTCGAGGGGCTCGTCCCGATGGCCCCAGGCCGGTTCCACGGGTTGCGGATTCACCCGGCGCCCCACTGGGGGTTCTCCCTGGCCTACGTCAGCACGGCCGACGACCAGAATCGATGGTACTACCACAAGATCTACAGAACTGGTTATACTCTTGAGGGTTACATAATCGGGCACCCGCTTGGAGGCGATGCCCGGCGGTGGCGCCTGGCCGTGGGGATGGCTCCTGGGGGGGGCACCGAGCTGGGGTTGCGCCTGACGCGCGAGCGACGCGGCTACTTCTGGTCCGCTCGCGGCGCGGATCCCGTCCCCGAGGGTGGGTTCTTCGCCTGCGAGGTCGTCGCGTCAGCATGCGCCGGAGGCCGCCGGGTGCACGCGGTTCTCGGCGCGGCGCAGCCCTGGGGTGGAGACATGATAACTGGAAGGCTTTCAGAAGGTTACGCGCGTATCATCCTGGACCTCGTGGGGGCGGGCGCCGCGGATGGGTCGCGCGTGGCTGAGCAGTGCGTCTGGGGCTTCGGACCCTGAATTGCGCTTGCGCGAACCCGGGTGATTTCCTACGCTGCCTTGCCGAATGAGAAGGACTGGTGGGGGAGCGACGGGCAGGCCACAAGACGCGCCAGTGTGCTCCCTTTACCCCGGTTGGGGCGGCCGGGGCCGCCGATTGCCGGAGGAGAGGTTTGGAAGCCACCGCCTTCGAGCGTGAGCACCGCCTGGCGGTCCTCCCGGACCGCGGGGCCGATCCACGCGGCGAAGCGCTGCCACACAGGCAGATCTCGCCCAAGAGAGCCCTGGGACTGGTGCTGCCCGGGCAGTTGCTGATCGACGCCTTGCTGGTGACCGGGGGATTCCTGGGGGCGGTGCACCTGTCGTTCAGGACCTCGCTCGACCTGCATTCGGTCGCGAGCGCCCTGACCCCGCCCTTGCTGGCACTCTACCTGGTCCTCGCCTGCGGATTCCTCCTGCTGGGCGGCATGTACGGTCTGTACAGCCGACGCCTGCTGCGCCACCCGCGCCGCGCCGCGGCGGGCGTGGCTCGCGCGGTGCTCTGGAGCGGGGCCGCCGCCGTCACCTTCGATTTCCTGCTGGCCCTCGAGCCGCCGGCCGCCATGCGGGAGCTGCTCGTGGTGCACGCTCTGCTGCTGGCCGCGGCCGCGCTCACCATTCGGCCGCTGGCCTTCCGCCTCCTGCTCCGACTGGCCGAGGTCGGTCCGGTCCCGCCGCGGCGGGTTCTCATCGTGGGCCGAAGCCCCGACGCCCGTCGGGTGGCCGGGTCGCTGGAGGAGGACGACCCCGGCAGCCGCGTGATCGTGGGCCTGGTGGCCGCGGATCCCCTGGCGCGCGGGAGCGGGTTTCGCTGGCCGCGGTTTCAGGCCCAGACCACCGAGCAGATCGCGCGCCTGGCGCAAGCCCTGGCGGCGGACGAGGTCGTGCTGGCCACGCGCAACATCGACCGGGGCGCGGCGGTCGAGCTGGCATCAGAGCTGGCGAGCGACGGCTGCCGCGTGATGGTCGTTCCCCACCTGACCCGCCTGTACGCGGACGGTGCGCCCGTGCGCCGGGAGGGGGGCGTGCCGCTGCTCGATCTGGGCCGGGCGACCGGGAGCGCGCTCGAGGCCCGGGTGAAGCGGGCGATGGACTTCCTGCTGGCCGGACTGAGCCTGGTGATCGCGACCCCGCTGATGCTGTTCGTCGCGCTGCTGGTCAAGGTCAGCTCGCCCGGCCCGGTGCTCTACGCGCAGGAGCGCGTGGGTCGGGGCGGGAAGCACTTTCGCATGTACAAGTTTCGCAGCATGACCGCCTCCAACGACGACAGCCACCACCGCGAGTATGTGGCCTCCCTCATGTTCCAGGGCGATGCGGCGGGTTTCGATGCTTCCGGCCGCCCGATCTACAAGCTGCTCGATGATCCCCGGATCACCTTCATCGGCAAGTTCCTGCGCCGTACCAGCTTGGATGAGTTGCCCCAGATCCTGAACGTGCTGCGGGGCGAGATGAGCCTGGTCGGACCCCGGCCCTGCCTGCCGTTCGAGTATGACCTCTACCAGCCGTGGCAGAAGCTCCGGCTGGAGAGTGTCCCCGGAATGACGGGGCTATGGCAGGTGTCGGGGCGCAGCTTCCTCAGTTTTGAGGAGATGGTGTTGCTGGATCTGTATTACGCCAGCAACTGGAGCCTCATGTTGGACTTGAAGCTCATGTGGCGTACAGTACCGGAAGTGATGGGTGCTCGCGGGGCGCGCTAGCAACCGACCGCCCGCGCGGTCGGGCCAAAGGGGGAAGATCCATGGCGAATGTGGCGGTCATCGGGGCGGGCTATTGGGGTCCGAACCTGGTGCGCAACCTCGTCGAGAACCCGCTCTGCACCGGGGTCACGGTGTGCGACACCATGGCCGAGAAGATCGACCGGATCCGGCGGCGCTACCCGGGCGTGCGCTTCACCCAGGAGGCGGCGGAGGTCTTCGCCGACCCGGCGATCGACGCGGTCATGATCGCCACGCCGCCGCGGACGCACTACGAGCTCGCCCGCGAGGCGCTCCGGCACGGCAAACACGCCTTCATCGAGAAGCCCTTCACGCTCTCGACGGCGACCGCCGAGGAGCTGATCGCGCTGGCCAAGCGGCACGGGCGGGTCCTCATGGTGGGGCACACCTTCGAGTACAGCCCGCCGGTCCGCAAGATCAAGGAGATCATCGATTCGGGCGATCTGGGCGAGATTTTCTACTTGAGCGCCACGCGCGTGAACCTGGGCCTGCACCAGAAGGACTCGAGCGTTGTCTGGGACCTGGCGCCCCACGACCTCTCGATGTTCCTCTACTGGCTCGGCGAGGTGCCGAGCGAAGTCATGGCTACCGGCAAGGACTTCGTTCAGCCCGGGATTCCCGACGTCGCCTTCATCTTCATGCGCTTTGCGTCCGGGGCGATCGCCCATATCCAGGTGAGCTGGTTGGCGCCGTCGAAGCTGCGCCGCACGACCATCGTGGGCAGCAGCAAAATGCTCGTGTACGATGACACCCAGAACCTCGAGCAGGTGAAGATCTTCGACAAGGGCGTGCACTACCGGGACCCCGATACCTTCGGCGAGTACCAGCTCAGCTACCGAGCCGGCGACATCGTCTCGCCCAAGATCGACACCTTCGAACCCCTGCAGGCCGAGGTCACCGACTTCCTCGAGTCGATCCACACCGGGCGGCAACCCGGCGTCAACGGGGAGCGCGGGCTGCGGGTCGTGCGGGTTCTCGAGGCGGTCGAGAAGTCGCTCAGCAACAGCGGCCACGTCGAGTATCTGGAGCGCGAGCTCGTCACCGTATAGCTCGCACCGGCTGATCCTCGCCGGTGCTCATCCGCAACGCCGCTCCGACCGGGGCGGCGTTGACCGTCCCCGGCGGTCCTGGTAGCCTGTTCGATTCCGGGAAAAGGCAGCCGCTACCGAACCGAAGTGCCGTCGAGAGGGCGCACCGGCCGCGGGAGGCTCGCCGGGCGCGGGCGTGCAGCGAGATCATCCAGGAGAAGCGACGCATGAAGGAAATGCCCAAGGCCTATGACCCCAGCAGCTTCGAGGCTCGCTGGTACCGGCAATGGACCGAGGCCGGTCAATTCCGCCCGTCCGCCGCCGGCGGTCGAGAGCGCTACACGATCGTCATCCCGCCGCCCAATGTCACCGGGGCGCTCACCATCGGCCACGTCCTCAACAACACGATCCAGGACGTGCTGATCCGCTGGAAGCGCATGCAGGGCTACGAGACCCTCTGGCTGCCCGGGATGGACCACGCCGGCATTGCCACCCAGAACGTGGTGAAGAAGGACTTGCGCGCCCGCGGCATCGAGGCGCGCGAGCTGGGGCGCGAGAAGTTCGTGGCCGAGGTCTGGAAGTGGAAGGAGGCCTACGGGGGCAAGATCATCCAGCAGCTGCGCGTCCTGGGCGCCTCGTGCGATTGGGAACGCGAGCGTTTCACCCTCGATGAGGGGCTTTCGCGCGCGGTCGAGGAGGTCTTCAAGCGCCTCTACCGCAAGGGGCTGATCTACCGGGGCGAGTACCTGGTCAACTGGTGTGTCGGCTGCCAGACGGCCGTCTCGGACGAGGAGGTCGAGCACCAGGATGTCGACGGACACTTCTGGTACATCAAGTACCCGGTCAAGGGTTCGGACCAGGGTGTGGTGGTTGCCACGACACGGCCCGAGACCATGCTCGGCGACACAGCTGTGGCCATTGCGCCGGGCGACGAGCGCTACGCCCAGATCAAGGCCCGCAAGCTGACCCTCCCGCTCGTGGGCCGCGAGATCCCGATCATCGAGGATCCCTACGTGGATCCCGAGTTCGGGACCGGGGCGCTCAAGATCACGCCGGGGCACGATCCCAACGACTTCGCGATCGGCCAGGCGCACGGGCTCGAGGTCATCTCGGTCATCGACACCGACGGGCGCATGAACGATCAGGCGCCGCCCGAGTTCCGCGGGCTGGATCGGCTGACCGCGCGCCAGAAGGTGGTCGAGGCGCTGAAGAAGGAAGGCTTGCTCGTCAAGACGGAGCCTTTCCGCCACGCGGTCGGCCACTGCTACCGCTGCAAGACGGTGATCGAGCCGAGCATCAGCCACCAGTGGTTCGTGAAGATGAAACCGCTGGCCGAGCCGGCCCTCGCCGCCGCCCGCAGCGGTGAGGTGCGCTTCGTCCCGGAGCGCTGGACCAAGACCTATCTCCACTGGCTCGACAACGTGCGCGACTGGTGCATCAGCCGGCAGCTCTGGTGGGGCCACCGCATCCCGGTCTGGTATTGCCAGGGCTGCGGTCACCTGGTTCTGACCGGCGAACACGAGTCGCCCTGTCCGCGGTGCCAGGGCCGGGACTGGAAGCAGGATGAGGACGTGCTCGACACCTGGTTCTCCTCCTGGCTGTGGCCCTTCAGCACGCTCGGCTGGCCGGAGGAGACCGAGGACCTCAAGCGCTTCTATCCGACCGACGCCCTCGTGACCGGGCCCGACATCATCTTCTTCTGGGTGGCGCGCATGGTGATGGCGGGCTACGAGTTCATGGGGCGCAAGCCGTTCTCGGACGTCTACCTGCACGGGATCGTCCGCGACGAGGACGGCCGCAAGATGTCCAAGAGCCTCGGCAACTCGCCGGATCCGATCGACCTGATCAACGAGTTCGGCGCCGACGCGCTGCGCTTCACCATGCTGATGTTGACGCCCACGGGCAACGACGTGCTCTTCGGGCGCAAGAAGATCGAGGTGGGCCGCGACTTCGCCAACAAGCTCTGGAACGCCGGGCGCTTCATCCTCTTCAACCTGCGGGACGGAGCCGTTCCCCAGCCGCCGGCGGGCGGGGCCGCTCCCCTGGAGGAGCGTTGGATCCGCAGCCGGCTGGCCCGCGTGATTCGCGAGACGGACGCGCTGCTGGCGGAGTACCGCTTCAACGACGCGGCCCGCGTGCTGTACGACTTCACCTGGAAGGAGTACTGCGCCTGGTATCTCGAGATCGCCAAGGGCCGGATCCAGCGCGGCTCGCCCGAGGAGGGGGAGCGTGCCCGGCACGTGCTGCTGACGGTCTACCGGCAGATCCTGGCCCTGCTCCATCCGCTCATGCCCTTCATCACCGAGGAGATCTTTGACTACCTGCCGGGCAAGGAGCGGGAGCTGATCCTGGGGCCCTGGCCCGTGGCGCAGTCCGCGGACGAGGACGACGCGGCGGAGCGAGCCATGCAGTTCTTCCAGGAGGCCGTCGTGGCGATCCGCAACCTGCGCAGCGAGATGAACGTGGCCCAAGCCAAGCTGGTCCCGGTGGGCATGCGCGCCGCGGGCGACGCGGCCGCGACGCTCGAGGCGATGGCGGAGCCGCTCAAGGGGCTGGCCAAAGTCGGGGAGATCGCGATCGCACCCGACTACCGCAAGCCGCGCCACGCGGCTTCGGCGGTCGTGGCCGACACCGAGATCTTCGTCCTGCTCGAGGGGGTCATCGATCTCGACGGGGAGCGCACGCGGCTGCGGCGGGAACTGGTCAAGATCGAGGAGGCCCTCGACCGCACGCGGCGCAAGCTGGCCAACCAGGATTTCCTGGAACGGGCCAAGCCCGAGGTTGTCGAGCAGGAGCGCGCGAAGCTGGACCAGCACGAGGCCGTGCGCGCCAAGATCGAGACGGCCCTGGCAGCGCTCGAGGACTGAGTTCTTCTATCGGCAGCGCGCTGTCGCCCGAGACCGACCCGCTCGGTCCGTTCGGATGGAATACGGCGGTCCGCGGCCTTGTACCAGCCCTGGGCGCCGCGTCGCCCCGGACGAGCGCCGCCCGGGCAGACCGGTGCGGGAACGAACACAGCCAAGGGATAGGGCCATCAGGCCGGGAGGGAACGCGATGAACCGGAGGAGGAAACGCGAGGAGACACGGCTGGCCGGGCCCCACCACGGGCTGCTCGCAGCGGCAGCGACCGGGTTGATCCCGCTGGCCCTGCTGGCGTTCGCATTGGCGCCGGCGACGTCGACGAAGCTGGCGCTCGCCATGGTGCCGGCGGCCCTGGCGGCACCGGCGACGCGCGACCTTTCGCTCACCGTCTACAACAACGATCTGGGCGTGGTGCGCGACGCGCGCACGATGGCGATCGAGGGGGGCACGCATTGGCTGCCCTTCACCGACGTTCCGTCGCGGATCGACGCGACCTCGGTGCACCTGAAGGCGGTCGACGGCGGGGCCCTCGAGGTGCTCGAGCAGAACTACCGCTACGACCTGGTGGACCAGGAGTCGATCCTGGAGCGCTACCTGGATCAGGACATCCGCGTGATCCTCGAAGAGGGCCGGCTCTACGAGGGCAAGCTGCTCAGCTATGCCAGCGGCCGGATCGTGCTCGGCCTGCCGCCCGAGCAGGGAGGGGTGGTGATCCTCAACCCCGAGAAGATCACCGACCTGCAGTGCCCGGCGCTGCCCGAGGGGTTGGTCACCCGACCGACCCTGGAGTGGCTGCTGCGCACCGGCGGCTCGGGGGACCGGCAGCTCGAGGTGAGCTATCTGACCGGCGGGTTCAACTGGCACGCCGAGTACGTGGCGGTCGTAGCCGACGGGGACGCAGCGATGGATCTGGCCGGCTGGGTGAGCGTCGACAACCGCTCGGGGGCGACCTACCCGGACGCCGAGCTGCAGCTCGTGGCCGGGGACGTCCACCGCGTGGCGCCGCCGGCGGCCAAGGGGATGCGGCGGGCGGAGATGGCCGTCACGGCGCTGGCCGAGGACACCCAGTTCGCGGAGGAGGCGCTCTTCGAGTACCACCTCTACACGCTCGGGCGGCGGGCGACGCTGCGGGACAGCGAGACGAAGCAGCTCTCGCTCTTCTCGCCGACGACGTGCAAGGTCCGCAAGCTCTTCGAGAGCAACCCGCGGCGCGATGGCTCCAAGGTGCGCGTGGTGCTGGAGACCACCAACAGCGAGAGCGCCGGGCTGGGGATGCCCCTGCCCAAGGGCACCCTGCGCGTCTACAAGGAGGACAGCCGCGACCGGCTGCAGTTCGTGGGCGAGGACCAGATCGACCACACGCCGCGCGACGAGAAGATCCGCGTCACCGTCGGCAACGCCTTCGATCTGGCGGTCGAGCGGACCGAGACCGACGTGCGGCGTATTTCGCAGACCAGTCGCGAGGTGGACGTCAAGATCGAGGTGCGCAACCGCAAGGAGCGCGAGGACGTCGAGGTGGTCGTGCAGGAAGACCTCTACGGCGACGCGCGCGTTCTGCGCTCCAGCCACGAGGCGGTCAAGAAGTCGGCCAGTCGGGTGGAGTTCCTCGTCCCGGTCAAGGCCGGCCAGGTGGAGACGGTCACCTTCACGGTGCGCTACGGGTACTAGCGGAGCGGCGGGGCGGCGGGCGCCCGCCCGCCCTCCCGCGGCGGGAGTGCGATGTCCGGCTTCAAGCTCGTGGCGCCCTACCGGCCCTTCGGCGACCAGCCGGAGGCGATCGCGGGGCTGGTGGCGGGCCTCCAGCGGGGGGAACGCTGCCAGACGCTGCTGGGCGTGACCGGTTCCGGCAAGACCTTCGCCATCGCCAACGTCATCGCCCAGCTCGGCCGGCCGACCCTGGTCATCTCCCACAACAAGACGCTCGCCGCCCAGCTCTACGGCGAGTTCCGCTCCTTCTTCCCCGAGAACGGCGTGGGCTACTTCATCAGCTACTACGACTACTACCAGCCCGAAGCCTACGTGCCGCAGACCGACACCTACATCGAGAAGGATGCCAGCATCAACGATGACATCGACCGGCTGCGGCTGCAGACCACCGGACTGCTGCTCGAGCGGCGCGACGTGGTCGTGGTCGCCAGTGTCTCGTGCATCTACGGGCTGGGGAACCCGGAGGACTTCCAGGCGCAGACGCTGGTGCTCGAGACCGGCCAGCGGATCACGCGCGAGCAGCTGCTCGAGCAGCTGGTCGAGATGCAGTACGAGCGCAACGATCTCGAGCCGGGGCGCGGCTCGTTCCGCGTGCGCGGGGATCTGGTCGAGGTCTTTGCCTCGCACGGGGAGGAGATCCACCGGATCAGTCTCTTCGGCGATGAGATCGAGAGCATCACCGCGGTCGACCCGGTGACCCGCGAGCGGCTGCGCGACCAGGAGCGGCTCGCGGTCTTCCCGGCCAGCCACTTCCTGCTGCCGCGCGAACGGATCGAGCAGGCCTGTCAGGGCATCGAGCAGGAGCTGCAGGAGCGGCTGGCCGAGCTGCGCGCCATGGACAAGCTGCTCGAGGCGCAGCGGTTGGCGCAACGCACCCGCTACGATCTCGAGATGCTGCGCCAGATGGGCTACTGCCAGGGGATCGAGAACTACTCGCGCCACCTCTCGGGTCGGCCGCCCGGGAGCCGGCCCGCCTGCCTGATCGACTACTTCCCCGAGGATTTCCTGCTGGTGATCGACGAGTCGCACGCCACGATCCCGCAGCTGCGGGCTATGTATGCCGGCGATCGCTCGCGCAAGGAGACGCTGGTCGAGTACGGGTTTCGCCTGCCCTCGGCGCTCGACAACCGTCCCCTCAAGTTCGAGGAGTTCGAGACGGTCACCGGCCAGACGATCTTCGTCTCGGCCACCCCGGCCGAGTACGAGCTCGACCGCTGCGCGGGCGTGGTCCAGGAGCAGGTGATCCGGCCGACCGGGTTGCTCGATCCAGAGATCCTGCTGCGGCCGACCGACGGGCAGATGCCGGATCTGTTCGCGCGGATCCGGGAGCGATCTGAGCGGGGCGAGCGCGTGCTCGTGACCACGCTGACCAAGCGCATGGCCGAGGAACTGACCGACTACCTGCTGGGTGCGGGGGTGCGCGCCCGCTACATGCACTCGGATGTGGATGCGATCGAACGGGTCGAGATCCTGCGCGACCTGCGCCTGGGCCGCTTCGACGTGCTGGTGGGGATCAACCTGCTGCGCGAGGGGCTCGACCTGCCCGAGGTCTCCCTGGTCGCCATCCTCGACGCGGACAAGGAGGGTTTCCTGCGCTCGGAGCGCTCGTTGATCCAGACCGCCGGCCGCGCGGCGCGCAACGTCCGCGGGCAGGTCATCTTCTACGCCGACACGGTGACCGAGGCGATGCGCGCGGCCCTCGAGGTCACGCGCGGCCGGCGCCAGAAGCAGGCGGCCTACAACGAGGCGCACGGCATCGTTCCGCGCTCGATCGTCAAGTCGACCGAGGAGATTCTCGGCACGACGGTCGTGGCCGACGCGGAGGAGGAGCGCCCCCGCGCCGCCGGGCGCGAGGTGCTGGCCCAGGCGGGCGCCGGGGCGGATCCCGAAGCGTTGCTGCGCGCGCTCACCGACGAGATGCAGGAAGCGGCCGAAGCGCTCGAGTTCGAGCGCGCGGCCATGCTGCGCGATCAGATCTTCGAGATCCGCGCGAGCCTGGATGGACGGCCTGGCCCCGGCGCGCCGGGGCCGCAGACCGCCCCGCG
>CAZDKK010000087.1:0-18233 GCA_964506245.1 uncultured bacterium
AGCCGAGCCAGCCGAAGATGTCGATGTTGTCCCAGCCTTCCTTGTTGTCGCCGCGGGGCGGGTAGTAGTTGATGCGCACCTTGTGGTAGAGGTCCTTGTAGAGCGTGGGGTAGAGGTGCGGCTGGAGGATCGAGTCGAGCACGCCCAGCTTGCTCTCCTCCTTGGTCTTGAAGGAGTCGGGATCATCCAGGACCTCGCCGTCGCGATTGCCCAGGATGTTGGTGGAGAACCAACCCGAGACACCGAGCAAGCGCGACTTGAAACCCGGGGCCAGGATGGTCTTCATCAGGGTCTGGCCGGTCTTGAAGTCCTTGCCCGCGAGAGGGCACCCCATCTCCTTGGCCAATTCTTCCAGCGCGGGGATGTCGGCGGTGAGGCCGGGCGCGCCGTTGGCGAAGGGGATCCCCTGCGAGATGGCGGCGTAGGCATAGACCATGCTGGGGGCGATGTCGGGGTCATTGCGACGCAGCCCCTCCTCGAAGGCCTTGAGCGTCTGGTGAACGGGCGCCTCCTTCAGGAAGACCTCCGTGCTCGCGCACCAGATCACGACGACGCGGTCCACACCCGTCTGCTTGCGAAACGCGGCGATGTCCGCCTTGAGCGCCTGGGCCTTGTCCCACAGGGTTCCCTCGCGCTTCACATTCGGGCCATCCAGCTTCTTGACGAAGCGCTGGTCGAAGACAGCCGACATCGGACGGATCGCCTCCAGCTCGGGGCGGATCTGGTCGAGCAGCGTGCGCTCGAGGACGCCGGCCTTGACCGCGGCCTGGTAGGCGTTGTCGGGGAAGATGTCCCAGCCGCCGAAGACCAGATCGTCCAGCCCGGCCAGCGGGACAAAGTCGCCGATGCGGGGCGAGCGATTCTGATCGCGCCGGCCCAGGCGGATGGTGCCCATCTGCGTGAGCGAACCGATCGGCTCTGCTAGACCCCGGCGGACTGCGATCACCCCGGCCATGAAGGTCGTGGACACGGCCCCCATCCCCGGCGTCAGCACCCCGAGCTTTCCGTGTGCCGGGGCGATCTCCACTGCCTTGCTCATGCTGTACCTCCTTCAGGCGCCGCCGCCGGAGACCGGCCGGCGCGAACGTGGCGGGAGTCGTTGCCCCCGCAGCAGACTTGTTGGCAATCAGGATGGAGGGTGGGCAAGGATAGGAAAAGTTGATATATCTTATCGGAGCCATAAAACAAGATAATGGCGCGAGGCATGGGCCCGGGGGGGAAGACCGCCATGGATCTCGACGCGTTGCGAACCTTCGTGCTGGCCGTGCAGCTCGGCAGCCTGACGGCGGCCGCGCGGGCGGTCGCGCGCTCGCAGCCGGCGGTGAGCCTGCAGATCCAGCGGCTGGAGCGCGAGGCGGGCGACCGCCTGCTCGTGCGCCAGGCCCGGGGGGTGCGGCCCACCCCGGCCGGGGAGATGCTCTGCGCGCGCGCGCAGGGGATCCTGCGCGCGGCGGACGAGCTGCTCGCCGAGGTGCGCGCCTCCGGGGCCCTCGAGCGGGGGAGCCTGCGCATCGGGGCGACCGACGTGCTGGCGATCAACCTGCTGCCGCGGGTTCTCGCGCGCTTCCGGCAGCGGCACCCGGGCATCCGCACCGCCGTCGAGGTCGAGGGGTCGCGCGGGCTCGCCCGCCGGGTCGCTGCCGGCGAGCTGGACCTGGCGCTCGTCACGCTGCCCATCGAGCAGGTCGAACTGCACATGCGGGAGGTCGATCGGGAGCCGATGCGCTTCGTGGCCGCCCCGGATCATCCGCTGGCCCGCCGGCGCGTGACGCTGGCCCAGCTCGCGGCCGAGCCGATGATCCATCATCAGGGCGCGTCGGTGACGCGCCAGGAGGTGACGGCCGTCTTCCGCGTGCACGGCCTGGAGCCGCAGGTCGCCATGGAGGTGAGCTCCCCCGAGGCGATGAAGGAGCTGGTTGCCCTCGGGCTGGGGATCGCGCCCCTGTCGCGCTCGCAGTTCGCGCGCGAGTGCGCCCAGGGCAAGCTGGTCGCGCTGCGAGCACCCGACTTCCGGTGCTGGCGGCGCAGCGGTGTGGCGACGCGGGCGGATCTTCTTCCGCGGCGGGTGGTGCGGGCATTCCTCGAGCAGCTCCCCGGCGGACGCGGGGCGAGCGAAAAGGGCTCGTCGCGGGCTCAGCCCCCCGCTTGAGGCCCGCAGCAGCGCTGTCGCGCGACTGAGGCCCCCGACAGCGCTGTCGCGCGGTCGAAGCCCTAGCTGACGAAACCGGGCGCGCCTTCGGCCCTGGCGGCCTCGCGCTTCTCCTGGTAGACGCGCAGGCCCTCGGAGACAACCTTCACCGCCCGGCGCAAGTGTTCTTCTCTTAGCACGTAAGCGATTCGGACCTCGCTGTGCCCTGCCCCGGGTGTCGCGTAGAAGCCGTTGCCGGGGGCCATCATCGTCGTTTCGCCCTCGAGGCTGAAGTCGGTCAGCATCCAGCGGACGAAGTCCTCGGCGTCGGGGATGGGCAGCTTGGGCATCGCGTAGAACGCCCCCTGCGGCACGTGGCAGACGACCCCTGGAATGCGGGCCAGCTCCTCCATGAGCACGTCCCGGCGGTGGCGATACTCCACCAGGACCTCGTCGAAATAGGAGGGCGGCAGGGCGTAGGCGGCCGCGCCCATCACCTGCCCCAGCGTGGGGGGCGAGAGCCGGGCCTGGGCGAACTTCATGGCGCTGGCGATGAGCTGGGGATTGCGCGCAACCATGCAGCCGACGCGGGCGCCGCAGGCGCTGAAGCGCTTGGAAATGCTGTCCACCATGATCGCCCGATCCGCGATTTCCGGGAAGCCGAGGATCGACAGCGGGCGCTCGGCGGCGTAGCAGAACTCGCGATAGACCTCGTCGGCGATGAGCACCAGGTCGTGCTTGCGCGCGATCTCCACCAGGGTGCCCAGCTCCTCGCGCGTGTACACCCGCCCGGTCGGGTTGCTGGGGTTGCACAGGATGATCGCCCGCGTGCGCGGCCCCAGGCGGGATTCGAGTTCTGCTCGAGACGGAAGAGCGTAGCCGTTTTCCGGGTGAGAGGTTACGGGAACGACCTTGACGCCCAGAAGGGCGGCGTAGCCGTTGTAGTTGGCGTAGAAGGGCTCGGAGATGATCACCTCGTCGCCCGGGTCGCACACCGTCGCCATGGCGAAGAGGATCGCCTCGCTGCCCGCCGTGGTGACCAGCAAGTGCTCCGGGGCGACCTCGTGGCCCCACCGCCGGTAGTAGGCGATCAGGGCCTGCCGGAAGGCCGGGATCCCGCCCGAGGGGCTGTAGTCGAGCACCTCGATCTTGGCCTTCCGGATCGCGTCCCACATGGCCTGGGGCGTGGGGATGTCGGGCTGGCCGATGTTCAGGTGGTAGACGTGGATCCCACGGCGCTTGGCGGCGTCGGCCAACGGCACGAGCTTGCGAATGGGTGAGGGCGGGGCCGTCTGCGCGCGTTGCGATAGGTGCATCCAGGACCTCCCAGCTCAAGAAGCGCTATTTGAAGCCGATCTCCCTAGAAGGCTCCGGCATGCCGGAAACCGGGATTTTTCCGTGCTTTTCCTCGTAGGCCTGCAGGTTGCGCTGCAGCACCTCCCGCAGGGACGTCGCGTTCTGCGGGGTCATGATGATGCGCGCGTAGACCTTGGCCTTCGGGATGCCGGGGAGCATCCGCGCGAAGTCCAGGATGAACTCGGAGGCGGAGTGGCTGACCAGAACCAGGTTGGAGTAGATGCCCTCGGCCTCCTGCTCGCCGAGCTGGACCTGGACCTGCGTGGTCGGGCGCGCCACCGTCGGCTGCGCCCCTTTGGCATCGGCGTTCTCGCCGGATCCACGACCGAGCAGTCCCATCTTTCCGCTGCCCTCCTTCAGCTCATGCCGCGGCGGCGGAGCCATCTCTGTCCGGGGGGAGTGTGCGCATGACACCACGTCCAGGTGACCCTGCCCGCCACGGTGGTCCTCAATCCTCGCTGCCGGCGGGCAACAAGCATACCAGAGAAGAAGGCGCTCCGGACAGGGAATTGTCCCTGCAGCGGGTGGCCCTCGCGCTGCACCTGGCCGCCGACGCGCCCGCACTGTGGAGTATCGCGCTGCCGGCGCTGACCGACGCCAGCGGATTGGGCCACCCCGCGGCGCTGCTCTTCCTGGTCGACGAGGAGCGAGCGGAGCTGCGCGGCCGGTGGCTGGGGCCGGCGCTGGGATCGGCCGATCAGCAGGCGGTCCGCCTGGAAGCTTTCCGCGCGCTGCGCATCGCGCTCGACGTGGGGGCCGAGTACCCGCTCGTCAAGGCACTGCGGGCGAAGTCGCTGCTGGAGATCTCGAGTGACGAAGAGCCGCTCCTGCGCGACTTCCTGAGGGCGTGGCCCGAACAGCCGGCCCGCGCATTGCTGCTGCCGCTGCGCGGCCAGGACCGGGCCGTGGGCGTGCTGGCCCTCGGCGCTCCGGCGCGGGAGGCACACCCCGGCGCGGACGACCCCGCCGCGGCCGAGTTCCTCGCCGGCCATCTCGGGCTGGCGCTGGAGCGGCGGCTGCTGGCGGTCGCACATGCCGGCCAGCGAAGAGCCCTGGAGGCCCTGGAGAGCGGCGTGTCAACCCTCCTGGCCGGCAACAACCTGGCCGACGCGCTGCTGGCCGCGACGCAGGTGGCGGCGCGGGCCACGCGGGGTTGCCGCAGCCTGGCCTGGACCTATGCGGAGTCGACGCGTGAGTTGACCCTGGCCGCCCAGCACGTGGCATCGTCCCACGCGGGCGGGGTGCTCGACGCTGCCCAGCCCCGCTTCCACGAGATCGCGCGCATCTGCGCACACCGGGGCGGGGCGCTGCTCTACCCCGACCTGCGCGAGGTACCCGAGTTGGAGCTTGGCAGCTTGCCCGCGCCACTGCCGGCGGTGGCCGTGCCGCTGTCGGCGTTCGGCGAGATCGTCGGCGTGCTGGCAGTGCTCGAGCGTTCACCCGAGGGTGAGGCCCAGCCAGAGCCGTTCACCCAGGCGGATGAGGATTGCCTGCGTGTGATCGCAGCCGTGGCGGCCCTGGCGGTCAAGACGGCGCGGCTGCAGGAGGGCCTGCGGGAGGCGGAGACCAGCCTGCGTGAGGCCCAACGCGCCCTGGTCGAGGCCGAGCGCCTGGCCTCGCTGGGCGAGCTGAGCGGGAAGCTGGTCGACGAGCTACGCAGCCCGGTCGCCGCCATCGCGAGCTTCGCCCGCCGGGTCGAGCGGCGACTGCAGCGCGGAGACGCCAACCGGGACGACATCGCCACCATCTGCCGCGAGGCAACGCGGCTGGAGGATCTGCTGGCGCAGCAGGCGCAGGTCAGCCGGCCGGCCAAGCTGCGGCTGTCGATGCAGCCGATCACGCGCTGTGTGCACGAGGCGGTGGCATTGATTCGCGGGGAGCTGGGGGGGCGGGGGGTCTTCCTCGAGGAGACGTACGCCGATCAGATGCCCGAGCTACTCCTCGACGGGGACCGGATCCGCCACATCGTGCTCAACATTCTGCGCAGCTCGCTCGCGGCTGTGACCGACGGCGACACGATCCGCATCGAGACGCTGCGCGAGGGCGACCGCGTGCTGCTCGAGATCGCACACACGGGCGCCCAGGTGCCCGGGGAGATCCTGGAGCAGCTCTTCGTGCCCTTTGCCACGGCCGGACCGGCCGGAGCCGGACTGGGGCTGGCGATCGCGCACCAGGTCATCAAGGAGCACGGTGGGGAGATCAGCGTACGGACCGAGGGCGACTGGGGCGCGATCTTCACGATCAGCCTGCCCATCCGGGCCAACCAGGAACGGCGTCGCGCCGGGGAGAGGCGGGCCAGTCGCGACCGGCGGCGCAACCGGCGCGGAGAGGAGGCGGCGTGAGGCAGTCGGGTGCTGGGAACGTTCGGTCGCGCGCAACGCGCGAAGGCCGCGGCCCGCGGGTGCTCATGGTCGAAGACGACGCCTCGCTGCGCGAGCTGTACGGCACGCTGCTGGGGGAGGCGGGCTACGACGTCGAATGCGTGGCCACCGGGGCCGAGGCGGTCCGCCGCAGCGCCAGCGGCCCGGCGCTGGATGCGCTGATCGTGGACATCCAGCTCGAGGATATCGATGGGTTGACGGTGGCGCGCCAGATCCTGGAGAGGCAGCCGGGCCTGCCGGTGGTGATCCACTCGGCCTTTCCCGACTACAAGAAGGACTTCGGCGCATGGTGCGCCGATGCCTTTGTCGTCAAGTCCACGGACTGCGCGGCGCTGGCCCGCTGCCTGGACCGCGTGCTCGACCAGCGCCGAGCGGCGGTGCAAAATCCCCGTTGACCGCCGGGGGCGCGAGCGCGTAAGACTTTCTTTTGCTCATGAGCAGCCCTAGCTCAGTTGGTAGAGCACGTGACTGAAAATCACGGGGTCCCCAGTTCAACTCTGGGGGGCTGCACAGCGGTTGATCTGGACCCTCCGGCCCCCGTGGCCGGAGGGTTCCTGCCGATGTAGCTCAGCTGGTAGAGCAGCGCATTCGTAATGCGCAGGTCCTCGGTTCGAATCCGAGCATCGGCTCCGGCATGCGGCGGCGCCCACAGCGGGTGCCGCCGTTGCTTTCTCGGGCCCCACGCGCCTCGTGCGAAAGCGGCTGTCCCACGCGCCTACCCGGGTGCTAGGGTGCGCCTGGACCCCGCGGTGCGCACGCGGGGGGAGGAGGGACCCGAGGCGATGCCAACCCTGGTCCTCAGCGTTTCCGGGGCTCGCGGCCTGGTGGGCGACGGTCTGGACGAGGCCGTGGCTTACCGGCTGGCCCGCGCCTTCGCGACCGTGACCGGCCCGGGGGAGATCTTGCTGGGGCGCGACTCCCGGCCGTCGGGACCGGCCCTCGCCCGCGCAGCCGCGGCGGGGCTGCGGGCCGGGGGATGCAGCGCGCGCGACCTCGGCCTCGTCACCACGCCCACGGTGCAGGTGGCGGTCGAGGCGGCCGGCGGGCCGGGCGGGCTCATCATCACGGCCAGCCACAATCCCGTAGAGTGGAACGCGCTCAAGTTCGTGGGCGCTGACGGGACTTTTCTCGGGCCGGGACCCATGGAACGGCTGCTGGCGGCGTTCCGGTCGACCGCACCGCCGGCGGCGGGCGAGATTGCCGCGGGCGCCTCGATCGGAAGCCAGCGGATCACCGAACCGGGCCGCGAGGCGACCCGGCGTCACGTGGAGCAGATCCTGGCCGCCGTGGATGCCGGGGCGATCCGCCGCGAGCGCTTGGCGGTGGCCGTCGACGCCGTGCGCGGCGCGGGCAGCGTCGTGCTCGAGCCGCTTCTCGAGGCCCTCGGCGCGCGCGCGGTCTGGATCGACCGCGAGCCCGACGGGCAGCTCCCGCCCAATCCGGAACCGCGCCCCGAGCGGCTTGGCCCGCTGCTGGAGCTGGTGCGCACGGAGCGTGCGATCCTCGGCTTCGCGGTCGATCCCGATTGCGACCGCTGTGCCGTGGTGACGCCCGAGCAGATCCTCGGCGAGGAATGGTCGCTGCCGCTGTGCGCGCTGCTGCGGCTCAAGAGCGGCGCGCGCGGGCCGCTGGTCACGAACCTGAGCACCTCCGGGCGGATCGAGGAGGTCGCCGCGCGCTACGGCACGACGGTCGTGCGCGTCCCCGTTGGAGAGGCGCATGTCGTGGCCGGCATGCGCGCCGCGCGGGCCATCCTGGGCGGCGAGGGCAATGGCGGGGTCATAGACCCGCGGGTCCACCTCGGGCGCGACGCGGGCGTGGCCGTCGCGCTGCTCCTGGAGCTGGCCGCGGGCGCGGGTCCGGGCAGCATCGCGCGCATCGCCGCGGGCTTCGCGCCGCGGGAAATGGTCAAGCGCAAGATCGAGTTGGCGCCCGAGCAGCGCGCGACCTTGATGGCGGCGCTGCGCGCCGAGTTCGGCGCGCCCGGCAACGAGCAGGATGGCTTGCGTTGGATGCTGGGTGACGCCTGGCTGCATGTGCGGCCCTCGGGAACCGAGCCGATCCTGCGCGCCATCGCGGAAGCGCCCGAAGCCGCGAGCGCCCAAGCACTGGTCGCGCGCGTCGAGAGGCGGGCGCGCGAGCTGGGGGCCGGCGCCTAGGCGCAGGCCTGGCCGGGAAGGCGGAACCCGGGGCGCTGCGCCGGGGTCCGGTGAGATCGAGGGGACAGGCGCGGCAGACGCACGCGCAGGGGGGGAAGGATGCGCTCAGCAGTTCAAACGGAGCGGGCGCCGGCAGCCATCGGGCCCTACAGCCAGGGCAACCGGGCCGAGGGTGCCCGCGCGCTGGTCTTCACGGCCGGGCAGCTGGGGATGGATCCCAAGACCGGGCAACTCGTGCCCGGGGGCATCGAAGCGGAGTGCCGGCAGGCGCTCGAGAACGTGAAGGCCGTGCTGGCCGCGGGCGGGTCGGGTCTCGACCGGGTGGTCAAGACCACGGTCTTCCTGCAGACCATGGACGACTTCGCGCGCATGAACGAGGTCTACCAGGGCTTCTTCGCCGCGCCCTTCCCGGCCCGGAGCGCAGTCGCCGTGGCGGCGCTGCCCAAGGGCGCTCGCGTGGAGATCGAGGCCATCGCCGTGGTGGATCCGTCCTAGGGAGGTTGCGGTCCGTGGGCTGGTGGGCATTGCTGTGCGACCGCCTGTGGGGCTTTGAGATCGCCGGCAGATGGCGGCTCTACCCGGCCGACGAGGCGGACCGGCGCAAGCACGGACTGCCCGCGCGCATCCCGGTGCCGCGGGAGGTCTGGCGCACCTGGCGCAAGGGCTCGGAGCTCGAGCGCCTCCCGCACGCGGAGCTGGCCGACTACGCCGGCCGCTTCGCGCGCGAACGGCCGGCGCACCGGCTCGCGGCCGAGCTCGCCCTCTTTGCGCGCAAGGCCCCCCTGGCCGCGCGCGTCGAAGCGGCGCTGCGCGACCAGCAATGGCCGGAGGCCGAACGGCTGCTGGCCGAGGTGCTCGAGCTGGATCCGGGCGACGGTCGCGCCTGGTTGATGCGGGGTCTGAGCCTGCAGGGGCTGGGGCGTCTGGAGGAGGCCGAGCGCGCTTACCAGCAGGCGGAGGCGCGCAGCGGGGAGACAGCCGATCTGCTCGCGCTGCGCGCGGGGCTGCTCGAGCTGCGCGGGCGCGGGGAGGAGGCGCGGGCATCCTGCCGCCGGGCCCTGGAGCTCGAGCCGGGCCATCCCCTCGCGCTCGAGCGCCTGGCCTCCCTCGGGGAGCTGGTCGAGATCTACCTGGGCGACCTCGACAAGCCCGAGAAGGCCTACCTGCCCCGCGCGGAGTACGAGCGCGTCATCGCGGAGGGTTGGGATCAGGCGCCTCAGACCCTGGCCTTCTATCTCGAGCGTTCTGAGTTCCACCTGCGGCGCGGGCAGGCCTCGCTGGCGCTTCAGGCGGCCGAACGCGCCGGCGCGATCCTGCGCCAGGAGCCCGCGGACGAACGGCTGGTGCGCTCGGGGCGCGCCTCCGCCGCGGCGGCGCGTTGCCGCGCGCTCATCGCGCTCGAGCGCTATGACGAGGCCGAGGGCGCGGTGGGCGAGCTGCGCGCGCTCGCGCCGGAGGCGGAGGCGACGCTGTCCTGCCTCGGCCAGCTCCTCTGGTTCCGGGGCGAGCGTGCGCGGGGGGCGGCGGTGCTGATGCGCGCGATCGAAGCCAATCCGAACCGGATCGAGAATCTTCAGCTCTACCTGAGCGGGGAGTTCCCGCGCGCCGAGCGCGATCCCCTGCGCGCGCTCGATCAGCTCCTGGCGGGCAATCCCGGGGCGCCCAACCTGCAGGCCCTGGCGGCCTCGCTCCATCTGGCGGCCGGCGGGTGGGAGCGGGGTACCGATCTGGCTGTCCGTTCAGCCGCGGGCGGGGCCGACGAGCAGCTCCTGCTCGAGCTGTCCGGCCGCCTCGGGCGGGCGGGGCGCCACGCGGACGTCGGCCGGATCGTGGACAGCGCCGGGGGATGGGAGCGCTTCCTCGGGGCTGACCCGATGTTGCGCAGCAACGTGGCCGCCTCGCTGCGTGAGCTCGGGCGCCGCGAGGCGGCGACGGGCTTGTGGGATTCGGTCGTGGCCGATGCGCGGGCCCACCCGGCCGTGCGCCTGCGCGCCCGCGCGCTCCGGCAATCGCTGGAGCGCGACGGCTGATGGCCGCGTCCCGCTGCGTTGACAGCCCTGCCCGCGTTCTCTATCCTGCCTGGACGTTGTGCGTCGGCGGACAAATCCACGGCGCGCCCTCGGGTGCCAAGCGTGCAGGGGAGCGCATGGGTCCTGGTGGGCTCCCGGGCCTTCAAAGCCTGTGTCTGGCGCCTCGCGCGTCAGGGGTGGGTTCGATTCCCACACGCTCCCGCCAGTTTCTGCGGGCGGCCCCGCCCACCGCGCTCGGTGCGCAGGGGAGCGCGGGCCGCCCCGCAGAGCGGCCTGGCACGATGCTCAGGTGGACTGCCACCTCGGCCCTCTTGGCCCTGGCCCTGCTCGTCATTGCGCCGGGGGAGGCGCAACAGGCCCCCGGCGATTCGGAGCCCGGCGGCCAGCCGGCCAACCGGAGCCCGGCGGTGGCCGACAGCGCCCGGCTCGCTCCCCGGCGTGCCTACTTCGATCGCTCGGGTTGGGTGATGGCCCGCTCGGCGCTCATCCCCGGCTGGGGCCAGGCGAAGAACGCCAAGTGGTTGAAGGCCCTGATCGTGGCAGGGATCGAGGGTGCCTTCTTCGAGCGGTTGGTCTTCGAGAACGGCCGGGTTCACTACTACCGGGACCGCGCGGCGGAGCTGCCCGCGGAGCAAGAGGGGAAACGCGCGTACTACGAGGCCAAGGTCGAACGCCACGAAGACCACCGGCGCGACTTCATCTGGTGGACGAGCCTGGCGGTCGCCCTGGCGATGGGGGATGCCTACGTGGACGCGCAGTTGCGCGACTTCGACGTCGAGCTGCAGGCCGAGCCGGAGCCGGTCGGAGCGAGCGAGGGAGGCGGGCTGCGCCTGCGTCTCTCCATCGGCCGGCACCTGTGAAGGGAACCATGGGCCTCGAGCGCAGTCACATCCGCAACTTCTGCATCATCGCCCACATCGACCATGGCAAGTCGACGCTGGCCGATCGCATCCTCGAGCGCACCCACGCGGTGCCCATCGGGCGCATGCGCGACCAGGTGCTCGACGACATGGACCTCGAGCGGGAGCGCGGCATCACCATCAAAGCGCACGCCATCGCGCTCGATTACCGCGGGCGCGACGGTCAGGCCTACCGCCTGAACCTGATCGACACGCCCGGCCACGTGGACTTCAGCTACGAGGTCTCCCGCTCTCTGGCCGCCTGCGAGGGTGCGGTGCTGCTGGTCGACGCGACCCAGGGGGTCGAGGCGCAGACCGTCTCGAACCTCTACATGGCCATCGAGAACAACCTCGAGGTCATCCCGGTGCTCAACAAGATCGATGTCGACACGGCGCGCCCGGACGAGGTGCGCATCGAAGTGGCCAACTTGATGGGTGGGCCGCCCGACGAGGTGCTGGCCGTGAGCGCGCGCAACGGGACGGGCGTCGACGACCTGCTCGAGGCGATCGTGGCGCACGTGCCGCCCCCGCCGGCCAATTCGGCGCGCCCGCTGCGGGCGCTCATCTTCGATTCGCAGTTCGACACCTACCGCGGCGTCGTGGCCCACGTGCGTCTGGTCGACGGCAGCCTGCGCGCCGGCGATCGCATCCGCTTCCTGGCCACCGGCAAGAGCTTCGAGGTGCAGGAGGTGGGCCTCTTCCGGCTCAAGCTGGATCCGATCGAGCGGCTCGAGGCGGGGGACGTCGGCTACGTGATCGCCGGGATCAAGGAGGTCGGCGATGCGCGGGTGGGAGACACGCTGGCGGCGGCGGACACCGAGGGGCTCGAGCCCCTGCCCGGGTACCTACCGCTGAAGCCCATGGTCTACAGCGGCCTGTTCCCCGTCTCGTCGGACGACTACGAGGACCTGAAGGATGCGCTGGCCAAGCTGCGCCTGAACGATGCTGCCCTCTCGTACGAACCGGAGACCTCCGTCGCGCTCGGCTTCGGCTTCCGCTGCGGCTACCTCGGGCCGCTCCACCTGGAGATCGTGCAGGAGCGCCTGCAGCGCGAGTACGGGCTGTCGATCATCGCCACCCTGCCGAACGTGCGCTATCGCGTCTGGCCCAAGGGCGCCACCACCCACGAGATCGTGGACAATCCGAGCAAGATGCCCGACGTGGGCGAGTGCGACCGGGTCGAGGAGCCGCTCGTCCGCCTGCACCTGATGGTGCCGCCCGACAGCGTCGGTCAGGTGATGCGGCTCGTCCTCGACCGGCGCGGCGTGCAACAGAACATGCAGCACTTCGACGAGCGCCGCATGCGACTCGAGTACCTGGCGCCGCTGGGCGAGATCCTCTTCGGCTTCTTCGACCGGTTGAAGACGGTGACGCGCGGTTACGGCACGATGGACTACGAGTTCCACGGCTACGCCGAGTCGAACATGGTCAAGCTCGAGGTCCTGCTCAACGGCGAGAAGGTGGACGCGCTCTCGCTGGTGGTCCACGCGGACAAGTCCTACGAATGGGGTCGCAAGCTGGTCGACCGGCTGGCGGACCTGATTCCGCGCCAGCTCTTCAAGGTCGCCATCCAGGCGGCGGTGGGCGGGCGGATCGTGGCGCGCTCGACCGTCAATCCCCTGCGCAAGGACGTGCTGGCCAAGTGCTATGGCGGCGACGTCACACGCAAGCGCAAGCTGCTCGAGAAGCAAAAGGAAGGCAAGAAGCGCATGCGGCAGATCGGCACGGTCCACGTTCCCCAGGAGGCGTTCCTGGCCCTCCTGCGCGCGACCGACGAGGAGCAGGGGGCGCGCCGATGAGCGGAGCGGGCAGCGAGATCGGGCTCTACGTCCACGTGCCCTTCTGCTGCGCCAAGTGCAAGTACTGCGCCTTCTACAGCGTCGTTGCGGGCGAGAGCGCCTACGACGAGTATCTGGCGGCCCTGGCAGCCGAGTGGGAGCTGGTCCGCACCGAGGAGGCCGGGCTGGCCGACCCTGGCGCGCGCGTCACGAGCATCTACGTCGGCGGGGGGACGCCGTCGATGCTGGGGGGCGACCGGCTGGCCCGCCTGCTCGACACCCTGCGCTCGGGCCCACCCTGGGCCGAGGACGTCGAGATCTCCGTCGAGGTCAACCCCGAGAGCACCAGCCCGCAGATGGCTGCCGGCGCCCGTGCGGCGGGGTACAACCGCATCAGCATCGGCGTTCAGTCCTTCCGCGATGATGAGCTCGCGCTGCTGGGCCGGGCGAGCCGCGTCGCCGACGCGCAGCGCGCGATCGAGACGGTGCGCACGGCGGGCTTCGCCAACCTGAACCTCGATCTCATCTACGGCCTGCCCGGTCAGTCCGTCGAGCGCTGGCACGAGAGCGTGGCGGCGGCCTTGGAGTACCGGAGCGAACACCTCTCCTGCTATCTGCTGACCCCCGAAGAGAACACGATCCTGCACCGCCTGCTGCACGGGGGCGACCTGACGACCCCGCTGGAGGAAATCGTGCTGCGCCAGTATCGGCTCCTCATGGAAGCCGCCGCCGGTGCGGGACTGGAGCACTACGAGATCTCCAATTTCTGCCAGCCCGGCCGTCGCTGCCGGCACAACGAGGGCACGTGGCAGCGCCGGCCCTACTACGGGCTGGGGCCGGCGGCGCACTCCTTCGACGGTACGGCGCGCTGGCAGAACCCGGCCGACCTGGCCGGATACGTGCGCCCGCTGCTGGGCGAAGGGCGCCGCCCGACCCGCGAGCGCTATCGTCTGGCGCCGGGGGACGTGGTCAAGGAGAAGATCATCCTGGGTCTGCGACTGGCCGAGGGTGTGGCCTGGGCGGACCTGGACGCGGCCTCCTCTGCCAACCAGCGCTTGCGGCTGCGCCACCGCGCGCAGTTCCTGGCCAGCTCCGGGTTCCTGCGCGTCGAAGCCGAACGCCTGCGGCTGTCACCCGACGCCTACTTCGTGTCGAATGCGATCTTCATCGAGCTGCTGCGCGCCCTGGAGGAGGACGCATGAAGGTCGCGCTCGTCCACGACTGGCTCACCGGGATGCGCGGGGGCGAGAAGTGCCTCGAGGTCTTCTGCGAGCTCTATCCCGAGGCGCCGATCTACACGCTCGTCCACCGGCCCGGCCACGTCAGCGCGCAGATCGAGTGCCACCCGATCCACACCTCGTTCCTGCAGCGCATGCCGGGCGCGCGGGCGCACTACCAGCGGTACCTGCCGTTCTTCCCGGCGGCGATCGAGCGCTTCGACCTGCGCGGCTACGATCTCGTGCTCTCGAGCAGCCACGCCGTCGCCAAGGGGGTGGTGGTCCACCCGGGCACGGCCCACGTCTGCTACTGCCACACGCCCATGCGCTACGTCTGGCAGGCGTTCGAGGACTACTTCGGCGGTACCCGGTACCGGTTCCCGGAGTCCTGGCTGCTGCCGCACGTGGCGACGTGGCTGCGGACGTGGGACGTCGTCACGGCGAACCGGGTCGATCACTACATCGCCAACTCGCGCAACGTCGCCGCGCGCATCGCCCACTACTACGGGCGCGAGGCGAGCGTCGTGCACCCCTGGGTCGACACCGTGGCCTTTACGCCCGATCCGGCCACCCCGCGCGATGACTTCTACCTCATCGTCTCGGCGCTCGTGCCCTACAAGCGCCTGGAGCTGGCGATCGCGGCCACGGGCCAGATGGGGCGGCGGCTGGTGATCGTCGGGTCGGGGGTCGAGCGCCGGCGACTGGAGCGCCTGGCCCATAAAGGTGTTACATTCCTGGGCTGGCGGGAGCAACCGGCGCTGGTCGACCTGCTGCGCCGCGCGCGGGCCCTGCTCTTCCCGGGGGAAGAGGATTTCGGGATCGTACCGCTCGAGGCGATGGCCTGCGGAACACCGGTGGTCGCCTATGGCGCGGGCGGCGTGCTGGAAACGGTGACCCCTGGGGAGACGGGTTTGTTTTTCGAGGAGCAGTCAACGGGGGCGCTGGTGCAGGCCCTCGAGCGACTGGATCGAACGGACCTCTCGCCCGCTGCGGCGCGGCGGCGCGCCGAGCAGTTTTCGCGCGAGAACTTCCGCTTGCGGATCAACGAAGAGATCGCGGCAGCCCTGGCCGCTGTGCGGGGGTAGGGGACGATGGGACACCTGGAACGGCGCAAGCGGGAAACGCTGGTGCAGTTCCTCTGGCACCTCAGCGACGTGCTGGCGGTGTTCGGCGCATTTCTCGTCGGCTACTGGCTGCGGTTCCGCTCGCCTCTGGTGGGTCAGCTCTGGAGCCTGAGCAAGGGCGTTCCGCCGCTCGCGCACTACGCGGTTGCCGCCGCCGCCACGGTGCTGGTCTGGGTGAGCATCTTTCACGCCTTCGGCCTCTACCGCCCCCGCTTGCGGTGGGACGGCGCCGCGGTCACGCTGCTGCTGCGCGCGTCCTTGCTGGGCATGGCGACCACCGCCGGGATCACGTTCTTCTACCGCGAGATCACCCTCTCGCGCATCGCCATCCCGCTCATCTGGATGACCGCGATACCCCTGCTGCACATCGGCCGCGTCGCGGCTCTGGCCATCGCGGCGTCCGTCATGCGCAACCGGCCCCTGCGCTACGTCGTCGTCGGCCGCACCCCGCAGGCGGCGCGACTGGCCCGCTCGCTGGCGGCTGAAGGCGCCTTGCCGCACGCCGGCGTCGGGATCCTCGCTGGGCCGGGGGAGGACACCGGCCCGCGCGACGGCGATCCGCTGCCGATCCTCGGCCGGTACGATCAGATCGGCGAGCTGCTGGCGCGCGAGCCGGTGGACAGCGTCTACGTAGCGCTGCCGCTGGCGGCCCAGGCCGGCCTGATCGAGATCTATCGCCAGTGCCAACCCTATCCGGTCGATGTCGAGTTCGTGCCCGACCTCTTCGCGGTGATCGCCCGCGAGACGCGATTCGACGAGATCGACGGCATTCCGATCGCCAGTCTGCGCGAGATCCCTCTGGCGGGCTGGAACGGGGTCGTGAAGCGAGCGTTCGACCTCGCCTTCACCGTGCCGGTGCTGCTGCTGCTGGCACCCGTGCTGCTGGTCATCGCCGGGCTCATCCAGCTCGACTCGCCCGGGCCAGCCTTCTATACGCAGGAGCGGGTGGGGCGCGACCGTAAGATATTCAAAATGATAAAGTTCCGGTCGATGCGCGTCGATGCGGAACAGGGTACCGGTCCCGTGTGGGCCGATCGGGACGATCCCCGGCGCACGCGCGTCGGGGTGTTCCTGCGCACCTGGAGCGTGGATGAGCTGCCGCAGCTGCTCAACGTGCTGAAGGGGGAGATGAGCCTGGTCGGGCCGCGCCCGGAGCGGCCGTATTTCGTGGACCGCTTCCGGGACCTGGTGCCGGACTACCTGGATCGCCATCGCGTGAAGAGCGGGATGACCGGGTGGGCCCAGGTCAATGGTCTGCGGGGCAACACCCCGATCGAGGAGCGGACGCGCTACGACCTCTACTACGTCGAGAACTGGTCGCTCGCGTTCGATATGCGGATCCTGCTCCTGACGCTGCGATCGATCTTCGCCACCAGGGGTCACTAGCGGCGGGCGCGAGGACTGGATGGCCACGAAGGACTACTACGAGACCTTGGGCATCGATCGCAACGCGACGCCTGAGGAGATCAAGAAGGCCTACCACCGGCTCGCGGTTCAATACCATCCCGACAAGAACCCGGGCGACAAGGAGGCCGAGGAGAAGTTCAAGGACGTCTCCGAGGCCTACCAGGTGCTGAGCGACCCCCAGAAGCGCGCGCAATACGACCGCTTCGGGCCGGAGGGCGTTCAGGGCGGCTATGCCGGCGGCGGCGACTTCGATCCGCTCGAGATCTTCCGCGACTTCATGAGCGGCCGCGGCTTCGGGGGCTTCGAGGACATCTTCAATGTCTTCATGGGCGGCGGCTTCCAGTCTCGTTCCGGCCCGACGCGCGAGCGGCGGGGCGAGGACCTGCAGCTCAACCTGAAGCTGACGCTCGAGGAGGTCGCACGCGGCACGGAGAAGAAGGTCCGCCTCGCGCGCCTGGCGACCTGCTCGGCCTGCCACGGCAGCGGGGCGGGGCCGAAGGGCCGGCGGGTGCGCTGTACGCAGTGCGACGGCTCGGGCGAGATTCGCGTGGTGCAGCGCTCGCTGTGGGGGCAGGTCGTGCAGAGCGTGGCCTGCACGCGTTGCGGGGGGCAGGGCTCGATCATCGAGGACCCGTGCCCGCACTGCCGGGGCGAGGGTCGCGAGCAGGTGCGCGAGGAGGTCCTCATCAAGGTGCCCGCCGGGGTATCAGAGGGCCAGCGCCTCGTGCGGCGCGGCGGCGGCAACGTGGGCCGGCGCGAGGGTCCCCCGGGCGATCTGATCGTGCGCGTCCTGGAGCAGCCGCACGATGTGTTCGAGCGCCAGGGCAACAACCTGGTGCTGCGCATGCCGGTCAGCCTCACCCAGGCAGCGCTGGGCGAGAAGATCCAAGTGCCCAGTCTGGATGGCCCGGTCGAGCTGAAGCTGCCGGCGGGGATCCAGTCGGGCAAGGTGCTCCGCTTGCGGGGCCGCGGCCTGGGCACGGGCCGCGAGGCGGGCGACCTCTTCGTCGAGGTGCGCGTCTGGACCCCGCAGAAGCTTTCGGCCCGGGAGAAGCAGCTCTTGCAGGAGCTGGGCGAGCAACCCGGGCAGCAGCCGCCCAAGCCCGGCCGCAGTTTCTTCGAGAAGGTGCGCGATGCGTTCGGGGGCTGACGCCGGCCACCGCGTCTTCTTCCTCGCGCCGCCCTGGCCCGCGCCGGGCGGGGAAGCCGTGTTGTCGGCGGAGGAGTCGCGCCACGCCCTGCGGGCCATGCGGCTCGCCCCGGGCGACGAGCTGAGGTTGGTGGATGGTGTCGGCCGGCAGGCGGCGGCGGTTGCGGTTGCGGCTCGAGGCGGGCGCCTGCGGGTGCGCGTCGGCATGCCCGAGGCGAACCCTGGGGAGGAGCGCCTGGCCGGGCGTCTCGCCCTGCCGCTGCTGCGCAGCGCCGCGCGCATGGACTGGGCGGTCGAGAAGGCGACCGAGCTGGGGGCGGCCGCCTTCGAGGTCTATGCCGCCGACCGCTCGCTGAAAGGTGCCGCGCGGGGTGGCGAAGCGAGGTGCAGACGCTGGGAGCGCGTCTGCCTGGCGGCAGTCAAGCAGTGCGGGCGGGCGCTGTGCCCGCCGGTGCGCCTGCATGCTGACCTGGGCGCGCTGCTGGGCGCGCTGCCCGCGGCGCGCCTGCTGGCGGCTGATCCGGGCGGGGGGAGCGATCTGTGCGCCGACTGGCTGGCCCAGCCGGCGCAGGAGCGGCTGCTCCTGGCGGGTCCCGAGGGGGGC
>CAZDKK010000088.1:0-8138 GCA_964506245.1 uncultured bacterium
GCGCCGCGAACGGGTACGCATCGGGATCCCGCGGGCGCTCAACCTGTGCCAGTGCGCGCCCTTCTTCATCGCCTACCTCGAGGCGCTGGGCGTCCCCCCCGAGCGCATCATCGTCTCGCCGCCGACCACCGAAGCGCTCTTCCGCAGCGGGGTGCGGCGCGGGGCCATCGACAACTGCTACCCGAGCAAGGTGGCGCTCGCGCATGTCCACGCGCTCGTTCAGAGCGACGCCTGCGACTGGATCTTCCTGCCCATCCTCGTCAACCTGCCGCAGGAGTTCACCGACGCCATCGACGCCAGCATCTGCCCGAGCTCGCAGGCGACGCCCGAGGTGATCAAGGCCGCCTTCACCCGCGAGGGCGACCTGTTCGCCGCGCACGGCGTGCGCTACCTCGCCCCGGTGCTCCACATGGGCGAGCCGCGGCTCTTCGCGCGCGAGCTGCTGCGGCTCTGGGGGCCGTTGCTCGGCGTCACCCGGGAGGAGAACGACCGGGCGATCGCGCTTGCGCGCGAGGCGCAGCGGCGGATGCTCGAGGATGAGCTGCGCCGGCCGGCGCTCGCGGAGATCCGCACGCTCGAGGCGACCGGTGGGGTGGGGATCGTCGTCCTGGGCCGGCCGTATCATGACGACCCGGGCCTCAACCACCGGATCTTCGAAGACCTCGCGCGGCTGGGCTACCCGATCTTCTCGATTCAATCGCTGCCGCGCGACGAGCGGTTCCTCGCGCCGCTCTTTCGCGAGGAGGTCGTCCTGGGTCGCGTGCCGCACGCGCTGGCGGTGGGCGACGTCTGGCGCCACTCGTTCAGCGCCAACTCGAACGCCAAGCTGTGGGCGGCCAAGGTCGTCGCGCGCCACCCGAATCTGGTTGCCCTGGATGTGAGCAGCTTCCGCTGTGGCCACGACGCGCCCATCTACGCTACTGTCGAGGCGATCCTGGAGGCGGCGCGGACGCCCTACTTCACGTTCCACGAGATCGACGAGAATCGGCCCGCCGGGGCGATCCGCTTGCGGGTCGAGACCATCGACTACTTCTTGCGGGAGCTGCGGGATCGGATGCCGCGGGCCGCGCGCGGGCCGGCCGAGAACCCCGCTGCCGGTGCGGCACGGGAGCCGGAGCGGCCCGCCGCCTGCGAGGTGCGCTAGAGGGAGGCCGGGTCGCCGACCCGGCGGGGGGCCATGACGAGCAGCAACCACGAGCTGAACCTCTCCTCCGACCCGCCGCCCGCCGCGGATGCGGCGGGCGCCCCGGGGGGAGGGTCGACCCCGCCGCCGGAATCGCCCGCGGCCGAGGCGCACTACCGCCTGCCCGGCCCGCCCGTCCTGGGCGATAGCCGGCGCCAGGTCACGCTCCTCTTCGGCGGCCTCACGTCCACGCACGAGCGGTTGATCGAGGGCGCCTGGGAGGGCATCGGCTACCGCGCCCGCGCGCTCCCCACGCCCGACAACGAGGCGCTGGCGATCGGCCGCGAGTTCTGCAACAAGGGCATGTGCAACCCGGCCTACTACACCATCGGCAACCTGCTGAAATTCCTCCTCCGGCTGCGCCGCGCGCATGTTCCCCGCATCGAGGAGCGCTTCTGTTTCCTGACCGCCGGGTCGTGCGGGCCCTGCCGCTTCGGGACCTACGAGGCCGAGTACCGCCGCGCGCTGGCCCAGGCCGGCTTCCCCGACTTTCGGATCGTCCTCGTCCAGCAGACCCGTGGCCTCGAGCAATCGCCCGAGGAGAGCGGCGTCGAGCTCGATCGCCCCTTCCTGCTCGCCCTGGTGCGCGCGCTGATGGTGGGCGATCTGCTCAACGAGCTGGGCTGCGCCCTGCGTCCCTACGAGGTCGAGCCGGGCGCGGTCGAGGCCGTGCTGGACCTGGGGCGCCGCTGGCTCTACTGGGCGCTGCGCGACCGCGAGAGCCCGGTGCCCGTCCTGCGCCGCATCCGGCGCGAGCTCGACCGCGTGACGCTCGACTACACGCGTGTCAAACCGCGCGTGAAGATCACCGGGGAGTTCTGGGCCCAGACCACCGAGGGCGACGGCAACTACCATCTCGTGCGCTGGCTCGAGGAGGAAGGCGCCGAGGTGATGGTGGAGCCCGTGGGCACGTGGATCGAGTACTTGATCTGGAAGCGCCTGCAGTGGCTGGGCGACCGGCGGGGTCTGTTGCCGGAGAACGAGCACGCCACCCTGGCCGAGCTGCGCCTGCGCATGGGCCAGTTCGTCTTCGACTCGGTCTACAACACCTACCGCGCCGCGCTCAACTTCCGCACCGAGCCGCTCGCCTCGATGGACGCCCTGGCGCGGATGGCTGACCAGTACTACAACACGCGCATCGGGGGCGGGGAGGGCCACCTCGAGATCGCCAAGACGGTCTTCTCGGTGCGCCGGCGGCGGGCGCACATGGTCCTCTCGGTCAAGCCCTTCGGCTGCATGCCGAGCACGCAGAGCGACGGGGTACAAGTGAAGGTGATGGCTGACCACCCGGACGGGCTCTTCGTCTCGGTCGAGACCTCGGGCGACGGCGAGGTGCACGTCAAGAGCCGCGCCCAGATGGTGCTGTTCGAGGCCAAGGAGCGCGCCCGCGAGGAGTTCGAGCAGACCGCCCGGCGACTGGGGCTGACCGAACGGCTGGCGCAGCCTGCGGGCGGCAGGCTGGAGATGCCCCCCGCGACGGTGCCGCTGCCGCGGCGTCAGATCGGCACGGCGGCGAACTACCTCTGGTGGCTGCAGCGCCCCGCGGCGCTGCGCTCGCTGCCGATTCCGTCGGAGAGGCTGGGGGATCTGCTGCGCCGGCACAAGCGCGGGGGGGAATAGCGGCTAGACCCCGTTCTCCCCGCGCGTGCGCGTCGCCGTCTCGGCAATGACCTCGCCCGCCATCAGCAGCACCCGCGCCACGACCTCGTCCTGCGGCCCGTCGACATAGGCGCCGGCGGCGTACATGTGGCCGCCGCCGCCCAGACGCTGCGAGATGCCGCTCACCGGGAAGCGCCCCTTCGAGCGCAGACTCACCTTGTAGCGGTTCTCCCCGCGCTCCTTGAAGGTGATCGCGATCTCGACACCCTCGATCTCCAGCAGGTGCGTGATCGCGTCGCGCAGGTCGTCGGGCCGGGCGCGCGTGCGTTGGATCATCTCGGCGTCGATCAGGCCCCAGGCGACCATGCCGCCCTCCTCGAGGTGGATGCGCCGGGCCAGCTCACCCATGACGAGGACCTTCGAAAGCGGGTTGGAGGCAAACGCGTTGCGGTAGATCTCCTCCGTGTCCGCCCCCAGCTCGACCAGCGCGGAGGCGATGCGCAGCGTCTCGGCCCGGCGCCGGATGTACTTGAACGAGTTGGTGTCGTAGGCGATGGCGGTGTAGAGGCACGTGGCCGTGTCCGGGTCGATCGGCACCCCGAGCTGCGCGATCAGATGCCAGCAGACCTCGCCGGCCGAGGAGCAGGTCGGATCGCCGTAGAGATTGTCGCGCGGCGCGCCCGGATTGGGGTGGTGATCGAGGAAGACAGTGGGCAGACCCGACGCGGGCAGCACCTGGCCCAGCGCGCCCAACATGGCCCACGAGTTCGTGTCGACGACGAAGACGAGGTCGTGGCCCGCGAGCAGCTCCCGCTGGGCGCGCTCCGAGAGGAGCTCCCAGTCGGGCGTGCTGCCCGCGTCGGGCAGGAAGCGGTAGCGATTCGGGATCTCGCCCACCGTGACCGCGGTCACACCGCGGCCGGCGCGGGCGAGCGTGCGCCGCAGGGCGAGCAGGCAACCGATCCCGTCCCCGTCGGGCGCCTGGTGCGTGGTGAGCAGAATGGCGCGCACGCTCAGCAGCTGTTGGGCAAGTTCATCCAGCCGTTCTACCACGCTTCCCCCCGATGCGAGCCGTGCCCGCTCCGCGCCCGGGCCTGAAGAGAACCCGCGAGCATAGGGGCTGGGGCTGCCAGCGTCAACGGCGGCGCGGGCCTGGGGCGGGCGGCGGGGTTCGGCGCGCCGGCTCTTTAGGGCAGGAAGAGGAAGGGCGTGCGCGCGCTCCACCCGGGTCCGCACGCGACGAGGTAGTAGACCCCCGCGGCGCGACCCGGCCCCGCTCCCCACGCGAGTGGCTCGCCCTCCCGGGCCGGGAGGATGCGCATCCGGTGCCCGACCCGGCGGCCCAGCGGATCGAAGACCTCCAGGAGCGCCGGCCCGGTCACGGGGCGCCGAAAGGCCACGCGCAGATCGCCGCGCACGGGGGACGTGACGAGCAGCAGGTTCTGCGGCCCGGCAGGCGGATCGGTGGGAGAGGGCAGGTGGGCCAGCCCCCACACGCAGGCGTTGGCATCGGCGAAGCCGGCGGGCTGCGCCGCCCAGGCCAGCAGGTCGAAGAGCTCGGGCATCTCCCAGCGGAAGTCGAAGAAGCCGCCCTGCGGCGCAGCCTGGAGCAGCAGTGCGGCCAGCCCAGCGACCAGCGGCGCGGCGGCCGAGGTCCCCTGGAACGGATTTATCCCCGCGGTCGCGACGTTGTCGAGCGCGCACAGCTCCGGCTTGGCCACCCCCGCCTGCGTCGGGCCCCGCGAGCTGAAGGACTCGAGCACCGCGCTCCCGTTCGAACGGCGATAGGCGCCCACCGACAGCACGCGCGGCGAGTCGGCCGGCAGGATGAGGCTGCCCGCGGCGATGCGGTGCTCCTGCAGGTCGAAGTCCTCGACGTGGCACAGGCGCAGGCGGGCGGCATCGGTGCCCGCGCTGCGGCGGATCACGACCTCGACGGTCCCGGCCGCACTCGTACGGCCCGCGACGTCGCGGTAGGCGTAGATCGTGGGGTTGGAAGCATCGCCGCTGGTCGCGAAGCGCTCGCCGTTGAGGTAGAGGTCCACCTCGAAGCCCAGGCCCTGCGAGTAGGGCCAGCGGTCCCAGGTCAGCACGAAGCGAAAGTCGGTGCCCTGGGGGACATCGAGGAGCGTGAGCGACTCGTCGCCGGATGCGTCGAACTCGTGCACGCCGTCGCCGTCCTGGTCGAGGAACGAGCCGCCCCAGTAGCGCTCGGCCTGGTTGCCGGCGGCGTTGACCCAGACGATGCCGCGGTCGACCGCCTCCTCGACGACCACTTCCGCGATCGCCCCCGTGCCATCTCCCGGTCCCCAGTACCAACCGACCGAGTGCGTGATGATCGAGACGCCCTCTTCGCGCAACCAGCGGGTGGCCGCTTGCATCTCGAGCAGGGTGGTGGCGTTGGTCAGGCGCAGCCCGGCCCCGGGGGCGACATCGTGCAGGATCTCCGCGCAGCTCGTGCCGTGCCGGCGGGTCGTGCCGGTGACGGTGCAATCGCCGAAGAGCCGCACCTTCGTGTCGAGCGGCAGCTCGGTGCCGATCAACTCCAGCGCGCCTTCGAAGCAGACGTCGAGCACGCCGACCCGCACGCCCTCGCCGCGGTACCCGGCGGCATGGAAGGCGTCCGCGCCGCACTCGGCCACCCCGGCGCTCACGATCTGCTCCGTCTCGCCACCTGGGGATGCGCCCTGCAGCACCACGCCCACCGGCGGCCTGAGCGCGTAGAAGAGACCCGGGACACGGGTCAGGGCCGGCAGGTCGGCAATGTCGAGGACGACCTGAGCCAGCACCCCCGAATCGTATTCCCAGGTGAGCGAGCGAAGGGCCGCCTCGCACGCGGGCCGCAACGCCGCGGCCGGTTTGCCCTGCGGTCCGGTGTCGAGCTGGACGCGCACGCGCCCCTGCGCCAGCAGTCTCTCATCGACATGGAACGTGGGCGGCGTCGGTTCCGACAGCCCCGGCAGCATTGCCGACCAGGGCGAGTCCCCCGCCTCGGCGGCCGTCCAGGCCGCGTAGATCCGGCCGAGCCCCGGGTCCAATCGTCCGGCGATGGGCGTCTCACGTGCCCCAGCCAGGTCATCCGCCCGGACCAGCGCACCGGCCAGAGCGAGCCCGCCGATGAAGGCGACGGCCGCCCACGCTCGCCAGGCCCGTTGCCGCACGCGCTTCAAAACTGCAGCCATGGCGGCTCCCACAGCAGCGCGAAGGTCGACCATCCGCCATCCATCTCGTCTTCTTGGTTGCTGTTGCCGGGTGCCACGGCCCGTTCGGCATCGGTCCACACCCACTCGAACGATCCGCGCAAGTGGCCCAGGCCCCCGATTCGCACCCGCAGACCGCCGATGCCGCCGAGCCCGAGCCACGAGCCGCTCTCCTCCTGCCTGGCCGCGACGCCGGCCGCGGGGACATCGGCCTCCCAGCTCTCGCGATACCCCGCCCAGGCGAGCTCGGGGCCGCCCCAGGCCTCGACGGACCCGCCCAGTGGGCGGCGCAGCCGCCACTGCAGGCGCACCGGCACGATGAACATCTCGGTGCCGGCGTCGGCGATGAAGGCCAGATGCGGGGCGTCGTGATCGCCGGACAGGTAAGAGGCGCGCAGGCCGAGGCTCATCCACCGTCGTTCGAACAGGTCGCCCGCGACGGTCAGCCCGAAGCGCGCGCCGTACATCTCTGCCAGCCGGTCATCGTGGAAGGCCAAGCGCTCGAGGCCCAGGGCAAGGTTGCCCGCGGCGTGGGCCGCGGGGGGGGCGCCCGCCGCGACCATCCAAGCGGCGCAGGCCAGCAGCAGAGCTCGGCATGGCGCAGCCCGCCGCACAACCCGCCACCAGCCCGGCTCATCCATCATCGACGCGATCCTCCCCGCTGCCGCGCATCTCGAATGCGCCGCACCTTACGGCACGGCGGCACGGGGTGCAATGCTGGGTCAGCTTTCGGAGGCGGGTCGTGGATTTCTGAGGCCGCGCCGCGCAGCCCGCGCGAGCCGCGGGGACGCCTGATGACTCTATCTTCAATTGAAACAATCGTTTACAGCCTGCGGCTCCCGAGGCCTGAGCCGGCGGCTGACTGTCCTGTTGTGGCACGGGGGATGCACGGGCGGAACCGGGTTGTTTGCTCTCTCTCTAACAACCATCACACCGCCAGGGGGGCGGTCGCAGTACGCGAAAGCCCACGGGTGCAACGGGGCGAAGGCACCGTGCCGTCGCGCCGTTGTACGGGTGAGGACGGACCGAGGCCGTCCCCTCCCAGGCGGACCCCGCTCCTTGGTTGACACGTGATTGCCGGTGGGGTAAAGTCACGCGTTGTCTTTTCTTTGGGGTGGGTTCGTCGCGTCCGATAAGAGCTTCGGACTGTCGCACACCCAATCGGGGACCCGTCGAGAAGGGGGGCGATCTTTACATGCCCGGGATTCGGGTGAAGGACGGCGAGTCCTTCGAGAGCGCGTTGCGTCGTTTCAAGAAGAAGTGTGAAAAGGCGGGCATCTTGTCCGACTTCCGCAAGCATCAGCACTTCGAGAAGCCCAGCGAGAGGCGCAAGCGCAAGGAGAACGCCGCGCGTCGCAAGGCCATCGCCAAGCAGCGCTATCGCTAGCTGATCTTGCCTCCGACTGGATTGCTTCCACATCCCGCTCGCTCTTGACGACCGCCGCGGCCGCATGCCGGGCGACCGGCGGGCGGTCTTGGCAATCTCGCTCCGGAGAGGCGGATGAACGCCCACGCCCTCCAGACGCTCGAGTTCGATCGGATTCGTGACCTGCTGGCCCAGCGCGCGGCTTCGCAGCCGGGGCGCGATCTGGCCCGCTGCCTGCAGCCATGCAAGGATCCCGGGGACGCCGCCGAGCTGCTCGCCGCCGTGGGCGAGGGAATCGCGATACGGCTCTCGGAGGCGACCTGGTCCGAGTTGCGCTTTCCCGATCTCGCACCAACCCTGGCCCGCGCGCGCGCCCCGGGGGCCGTGCTCGAACCGCTCCAGCTCATCGATGTCGGCGTCACCTTGCGCGTCGCGGCGCGGGTGCGTGGCTTCTTTCGCGGTGAGGAACGACGGTATCGTTCCCCGCGTCTGGCGGCGCAAGCCGACCTGCTGTGCGACGAGCGCGAATTCCCGCGCCGGCTCGAACGGACCTTCGAGCCCTCGGGAGAGGTGCGCGACGAGGCCAGTCCGGGGCTCTTCGCCCTGCGCGGGCAGCTGCGCCGCCGGCGCCAGGAGGTGAGTGCGCGACTCGAGATGCTCGGGCGTGATCTCAAGGTGCCCGGCGAGGAGTCGTTCGTGACGCTGCGCGGCGGGCGCTACGTGCTCAGCCTCTCCGCCGCCGAGCGCCGCCGCCTGCAGGGCATCGTTCACGACCGCTCTGCCACCGGCA
>CAZDKK010000088.1:8148-18214 GCA_964506245.1 uncultured bacterium
GGCAAGACGCTCTTCATCGAGCCGCTCGAAGTGGTGGAATGGAACAACCAGCTCGCCGAGTTGGACGCGGAGGAGCGGGCCGAGGTGCACCGCATCCTGCGCGAGCTGACCGGCTGGGTGCGCGAGCACGCCGACGCGCTCGAGGTTGCACAGCAGGCACTCGCGCGCCTCGATGAGATCGACGCCCGGGCGCGCCTCGCGCTGGATCTCGAGTCGACGGCACCGGCCCTGGACGGCGAGGCCCGCGCCTTGCGCATCGTGCGCGGGCGCCATCCGCTGCTCCACCTCGCGGCGGGCCGCGGGGTGGTCCCGCTCGATCTGACGCTGGAGGGGGATGGACGGGCCGTGGTGATCAGCGGGCCGAACATGGGGGGCAAGACGGTCGTCTTGAAGACGACGGGCCTGCTCACCCTGATGGCGCTGTCGGGGCTCTACGTCCCGGCCACCGACGGCACGATCCTCCCCTGGGCCGACGAGATCTTCGTCGACATCGGCGATGAGCAATCGCTCGACTCGGACTTGAGCACCTACGGAGGCCACCTGCGAAACATGCAGGCGATCCTGGCGAGCGCGACCGGCCGCAGCCTCGTGCTCATCGACGAGCTGGGGGCGGGCACCGATCCCGACGAGGGCGCGGCCTTGGGCATCGCCCTGCTGCGCGAGGTCGGCCGGCGGGGCTCGTTCTGCGTCGCAACCACGCACCTCGGCGCCTTCAAGGCCTTCGCGGCCGGGGCGCCGGGCTTCGCCAATGCGGCGATGGAGCACGATCGCGAGACCCTCGCACCCACCTACCGGCTCCACGTCGGGTTGCCAGGGCAATCGCACGCCTTCGAACTCGCCCGCCGCGAGGGATGGCCGCCCGAGACGCTGGCGGAGGCGCGGGAGCTCTTGTCGCCCGATCGGGTGAAGGCCGAGTCGCTGCTGGTGCAGGTGCAGGACGAGCTGCAGCGCACGCGGGAGGAGTTCGAGCAGGCCCAGCGGGACCGCGCGCGGCTGGCGGAGGCGCGCTCCGCGGCCGAGCAGCTCACCCGCAGTCTCGAGGAGAAGATGCACGCGCTGCGGGTACAGAAGGTCCTGGAGGAGGATCGCCGCCTGCGCGAGCTCCAGCGCATGCTGCGGGAGGTCAAGGGGCGGCTGGCGGACCTCGAACGCGGGGCCGCCGCGCAGAAGGAGCCAGCCCGGGACGTGCGCCGCTGGGTGCACGAGCGCGAGCGCGAGGCCGCCGAGCTGCGCAAGACCCAGGAGCGACCCACGCGCATCCAGCCAGATGGCGCGCGCACGCCTCTGACCCTCGAGCAGCTCGTCCCCGGGACCGTGGCCTATTCCCAGAGCCTGGGCACCGACGTCGTCGTGCTGGCGCTCGAGCAGGACCGCAGCCGTGTGTGGGTTGCGCACCGGGGCATCCGCGTGCGCATCGCCCCGCAAGACCTGTTCGCATCCGACCGGCCGGCCCCCTCAGCGGGCGGCGAGCGGGAGGTTGCCGCGGCGGCCACGCAGGCGGCCGTGGCCGAGACGGTAGCGGGGGAGCTGGACCTGCGCGGGCTCGACCGCGAGGCCGGGCGCGGTCGCCTGGAGGCGCACCTGGACCGCGCGCTGCTGGCGGGCGTGACGCGCATTCGCATCATCCACGGCAAGGGGACGGGGGCGCTGCGGGACGAGGTGCAGCGGCTGCTGGCCCACCATCCGCAGGTCGAGAGCTACCGGGACGGGGAGGCGGCCGAGGGTGGCTGGGGGGTGACGATCGCCTTCCTGCCGGGCCACGGCAGGTTGCCCAAGGCGCCGCGGCCGGACGATCCGGCGGGCGGCGGGGCGGGCCGATGACGGCGGGACGCAACGCGCGCGGCACCGATTGCGCGCGGGGACAGGCAGGTATGGAACGGGCGGTGGACGAGGACATCGTCGAACGGGTTCGCCAGGCCACCGACATCGTCGAGCTGATCGGCGCCTATGTCGATCTGCGCCCGGCGGGGCGCAGCCACAAGGCGCGCTGCCCCTTCCACCGCGAAAAGACCCCGTCGTTCCACGTCAGCGCGGAGCGCCAGCTCTTCCACTGCTTCGGGTGCGGCGCCGGCGGCGATGTCTTCACGTTCCTGATGAAGCACGACGGGTTGAGCTTCCCGGAGGCGCTCGAGCTGCTCGCGCGCCGGGCGGGGATCGCCCTGCCCGAGAAGGGTGGCGGCGGCGATGCCCCCGACCGCGGGCGCATCATCGCCGCGCTGCGGCTGGCGGTCCGCTTCTACCGCGGCAAGCTCAAGGGGGCCTCCGGCAGCGCCGCGCGGCAGTACCTGGCCGATCGGGGGATCCCCCAGGATCTGATCGACGCCTTCTACGTGGGCCTGGCGCCCGCGGGCGGCCAGGCCCTGCTGGCCTATGCGCGCGAGCAGTTCCCGGTGGAGGTGCTCGTCCAGGCGGGCCTGCTCGGCCAGAGCGAGGGCCGGCTCTACGATCGCTTCCGCGAGCGCATCACGATCCCGATCCTGTCGGTCGCGGGCGAGCCGATCGGCTTCGGGGCGCGCGCGCTGCGGCCCGAGGTGGAGCCCAAGTACCTCAACTCGCCGGAGACGCCGGTCTACCGCAAAAGCCGGGTGCTCTTTGGCGTGCCGCAGGCGCGCGACGCGATCCGCGCGTGCGGATGCGCGCTGGTCGTGGAGGGCTACTTCGATGTGCTGGGGCTGGCGCGGGCGGGCATTCGCCACGCGGTGGCGCCCTGCGGCACGGCCTGGACCCCCGAGCACGTCCGCGTGCTCCTGCGTTACACCCGCCGGCCGGTATTCCTCTTCGACGGCGACGAGGCCGGGCAGCAGGCGGCCTGGCGGGCGCTCGAGGGGACGCTGCCGGTGCACCCCGACGTCGGGGTGGTCGTGCTGCCCGCTGGCCTCGACCCGGATGACATGGTGCGGCGCGGTGAAGTCGCCCGGCTCGAGCGGCTCCTGGCGGCACCGCTCACGCCGGTCGCCTTCGCCCACGAGTCCCTCGCCGGCCAGGGCCTGGACGGCCACCCGCGCGTCGCCCGCCTGGCCGACCTCCTGTCCCGGGTGGAGAACGCGATCGCCCGGGAGATGATGACCGACGAGGCCGCCGGGCTGGCCCGCATCCCGGCCCGCATCCTGCGGCAGGAAGTCGAGCGGCTGGGGCGCGAGCGCCCGGGCGGCTCGCGGGCGGGCGAGGCGGGCGCGACGGCGGTGGCGGCTCCGGTTCGCCTGCTGCCCCTGGAGGAGGCTATTCTGAAGATGGTCCAGGCGGAGCCCTCCGCCGCCGGCGTCCTCCGGGAGGCCGCGCACGGCGCTCCGGCGGTGCGGGGGGCCATCCGCGAGGTGCTCTTCTGGGTCGACGAACGGGCGCGCAGCGGCCAGCCACCCCAGGCGCCCGAGCTGCTGCGGCGGATCCAGGGGGAACTTGGTGAAGGCATAGACGTTGGATTCCTGCTGGATCAGGACGGCCCGCTCCCGGACGACGCATTCCGCGCCGACCTGCTGCGCCGCCTGAGAGAACAGGCGCTGGAGAACGAAATGGAGTCGGTGGGCCGGGAGATCCGCATGCTCGAAGACCAGCATGGGGACCCGGATCGGCTGGCGGATCTCCTGGGCCGTAAGCAGGAGCTAGCCCGCGATCTGGCCCGGCTGCGCAGCCCCGGCAGGGGCGTAAGAACCTGAAATACCTGGACTACAGGGGCGAACCCGACTAGACTCACGCACTCGCGTCTGGAGGGTGTCCACGCATGGCTCAGCCCAGCAAGCCCAATCCCTTGGCGGAGCTCCGCGCTCTGGCCCTCCGCCAGGGCTTTCTCACCGAGGACCAGATGCTCGACCAGGTAGGCGTCGTCCCGGACATCGCCGAGCAGGTCGAGCTGATGGACGACGCCTTCTCCTTGATGCGCGAACTCAACCTGGAGGTCTACGAATCCGAGGAAGATGCGCGGCGGCGGGTCAAGCAGGTGCGCGCGGCCGACGAGCAGCGCTCGGCGGCCAAGACCCTGCCGACCGCCCAGGCGGTCCGCTACGACGATCCGGTGCGCATGTACCTGCGCGAGATGGGCAAGGTGCCCTTGCTCAACCGCGAGGGCGAGGTCCGCATCGCCAAGCGCATCGAGGCGGGCGAGGAGCGCATCCAGTCGACGATGTTCCTGCTGCCCTGGGCGGTGCGCGATCTGCAGCTCACGGCCGAGAAGCTCAAGGAAGGCAAGGCCAAGCTCGAGGACCTGATCCAGATCGACGCGGGCGCCTGGACGGCCGACTTCTCCTCGAAGAAGGAGCGGCGCCGCGCGATCCAGTGCGTGCGGCGCATCGTCAAGTGCCACAGCGACTGCATCAAGGGCGAGCAGCAGCTCGGGCGCCGGATCTCCGAGCGCAAGCGCGAGGCGCTGGAGCGCCAGGCCAAGCGTGCCGGCGTGAAGCTGGCCGAGGAGGTCCACAAGCTGGGCGCCAGCCCCAAACTGATCGAACGGATCAGCCTGCGGCTCAAGCGCGAGGAGCGCCGCCTGATCGAGGCCGAGCGCGAGGTCGCCCAGATCGAGCGGGAGCTGGCCGAGATCCAGGCCCGCCGCAAGATGCTGGCCGAGGCGGCCGGCGGCGGCAAGGGCAAGGGCGCGCGCAAGACGCGCTCGCCGGCGCGCAAGGCCGTGGAGGCGCGGGGACCCGAATCCGAGGCTGGTGCGGGGACGGGGATTCCGGAGAGCGAGCTGAGCAAGAACCTGCGCAATGCCCGCCGCAAGCTGCGGCGCATCGAAGCCGAGGCCGGGATGCGGGCCGCACGCGTCCACGAGCTCGTCCAGTTCATCCGCGAGGCGGAATCGGAGCGCGAGCAGGCCAAGAAGGAGATGATCGAGGCCAACGTGCGCCTCGTCATCTCGATCGCCAAGCGCTACACCAACCGCGGCCTCGAATTCCTCGACCTGATCCAGGAGGGCAACAGCGGCCTGATGCGCGCGGTCGACAAGTTCGACTACCGCAAGGGCTACAAGTTCTCGACCTACGCGACGTGGTGGATCCGCCAGGCGATCACCCGCGCCATTGCCGACCAGGCGCGCACCATCCGCGTGCCGGTCCACATGATCGAGGCGATCAACAAGGTCGTGCGCACCTCGCGCAAGCTGGTCCAGGATCTCGGCCGGGAGCCGTCGCCCGAGGAGATCGGGCAGCGCCTGGACCTGCCCGCGGAGAAGGTGAAGAGCGTGCTGAAGGCGGCCCAGGAGCCGATCAGTCTCGACCGGCCGATCGGCGAGGACGATGACTCGAATCTGGCCGACTTCATCGAGGACACCTCGGCTATCTCGCCAGCCCACTCGGCCACCTTCGCCATGCTGCGCGAGGAGGTCAATCAGGTGCTCGACACGCTGACGAAGCGTGAGGCGCGGGTCATCCGGCTGCGTTTTGGCCTGACCGAGGACGGCTGCCCGCGCACGCTGGAGGAGGTAGGAGCCTTCTTCAACGTCACGCGCGAGCGCATCCGCCAGATCGAGGCCAAGGCGCTGCGCAAGCTGCGCCACCCGACGCGGCGGCGCCGGCTGCGAGCCTTCCTCGAGATGGTGTAAGGGCCCGGGGGCATTCTTGACCCGGCGTTCGAGCCTCTGATAGAGTGCACGCGCCCGTTGGGCGGTGGCGAGGGCCCATAGCTCAGCGGTCAGAGCCGCCGGCTCATAACCGGCTGGTCCTTGGTTCGAATCCAAGTGGGCCCACGGGCATGGGGCCTCGATCCTCGAGGGCGGTTAGCTCAGCTGGCAGAGCATCGGCATCACAAGCCGGGGGTCACAGGTTCAAGTCCTGTACCGCCCACAGACCCTGGGTAGACCTAGCGGAAGCCCGGCGGCGGGTTGGGGGAGGGCGCGCGGAGTGCGCGCCCTTTTCGCTGCCGCGCTTGCGCGATGCGGTGCGGCCATGGGACGGTCCGACGGCGGGGGATCTGGGGCATGCGCGACCAGGTTGAGATCCTGAAGGAGCTGCGCCTGCTCGACAGCGGCATCGAGGCGGCGCGCACAACCTTGGCGGCCAGCGAGGGCGATCTGCAGCGCCTGGCGGCCGAGGAGGCGCTGGTGCGCGAGGCCCTCGAGCGGGAGAAGGCCAAGCTGGGCGAGACGGTGCGCCGGCGGCGGGACGCGGAGCAGGAGATCCGGACCTGGACGGACCGCCAGCTCCAGTACCAGCGCCAGATGAACGAGGCCCGCAACAACACCGAGTTCCAGGCCTTCCTGCGCCAGATCGCCGACGCCAAGGCGCACATCAGCGAATGGGAAGACGCCGTCCTGGCCGCGATGGAGGAAGAAGAGGCGGCCCAGCGCAACATCGTGCGGATGGACTCCGAGATGGCCGTCAAACAGAAGGTGTCGGGTGAGGAGCGCGGGCGGCTGGGAAGGCAACGGGCGGCGGCCGAGAAGCGGATCGCCGAGCTGACGGGCAAACGGGCGCAGTGCGTCGAACGGCTCGACGCGCAGGTGCGCCACCGCTACGAACGCCTGCGGACCGTCCGCGGGGACAACGTCATCGTCGGGGTCACCGGCGGAGCGTGCGGGGGGTGTCACTACCGCCTGCCGCCGCAGGTGGCCAACCTCGTGCGCAAGGGCGAGGAGCTCGTGTTCTGCGAGGGCTGCGGGCGCATGTTGGTGCACGCGGGGGACGCGGAACTCGGGTAGCGCCGCGGGGTGCAGCCGCCAGAGGAGTTGGGAAAGTCGGAGTCGGTGAGGCAGCCGCGGGGTGGTTCCGACCGCCTCGAGGAAAGTCCGAGCTCCACAGGGCAGGGTGCTGGGTAACGCCCAGGGGGAGTGATCCCACGGAGAGCGCAACAGAAAGCAAACCGCCGCGCTCCGGCGGCCGCCCGGTTTCGCCGGATGTGCCCGCCGGTGCGCGGTAAGGGTGAAACGGTGAGGTAAGAGCTCACCAGCACCGGCGGCGACGCCGGTGGCTAGGCAAGCCCCACCCGGAGCAAGGCCAAATAGGGAAGGATGAGGTGGCCCGCCTCGTTCGACTTCCGGGTTGGCCGCTCGAGCCGTCCGGTAACGGCCGGCCCAGATCAATGGCTGCCACGGGCCCCCCGGGGTCCGGACAGAACTCGGCTTACGGCCGGCTCCGGCTTCCCAGCCTCGCGGTCCTCGCGGAGGGTATGCGGGTTTGAGTGCTCGCCGCCACATCCACGGGCTGCTGCCGGGCCTGATTGCACTGGCAGCCCTGGCGGGGGGCCTGGCGGGCGGCGCCCGCGCGCAGTACATCACCTTCGGCAAGAACAAGGTCACCTACCGCGAGTTCGACTGGCGGGTCCTGCGCAGCGACCACTTCGAGCTGTATTACTACCCGGAGGAGGAGGAGCTGGCCCGCGCCGCGCTGGGCGCCGCGGAACGCAGCTACGTCCACCACCGCGCCACCTTCGCGCACGATGTGCGCGAGCGCATCCCCGTCATCGTCTACAGCAGCCATCACGACTTCGAGCAGACGAACGTCACGCCGATCATCATGCCCGAGGGGGTCACCGGGCTGACCGACCTGATGCGCGGTCGCGTGCTCATGCCCTTCGACGGATCGATCCACGACTTCTACAACACGCTGCAGCACGAGCTGGTGCACGCGTTCCAGCGCTCCCTCGGCGAGAAACTGGCGCAGGAACGCGAGCGGTCCCGCGCGGCCCTCATCCCGCTCTGGTACACCGAGGGGATCGCGGATCACTGGTCCGCGCCGTGGGACGCCGACGGGGACATGGTCCTGCGCGACCTGGTCATTTCCGGCAAGCTGCCCGAGGTGAGCGAGTTCTGGCGCTACCAGGGCACGTTCATCATGTACAAGCTGGGCCAATCCGTCGTGGAGTTCATCGAGGAGAACTACGGCGGTGACAAGCTGCTGCTCTTCTACACCGAAGCGTGGCGCCGCCGGCGTTTCAGCGACCTGTTCCCGATCGTGCTGGGGCTGACCGAGGAGGAGTTCTCGTCGCGCTGGACGCACTGGCTGCGCGAGCGCTACTACCCCGACGTGATCGGTGGCGACCCGATCCTGCACGCCGCTCGGCAGGTCTCGCGCCAGGGGGCCGAGCTGAAGCCCACGCCGATCCCGCCGGGCGTGGCCGGATTCGAGAACAGCTTCGTCTTCATCTCCCAGCGGGCCGGGTACACGGGCATCTACAGCGCGTCGCTGGCCGGTGAGGAGCAGAATCTGCGCACCCTCGTGCCGGGGCAGCGCAGCGCCCAGTTCCTCTCCTTCCATGGCCATCGCAGTCGCCTGGACGTCTCCCCGCGGGGCGAGCTGGTTTTCTCCTCGCAGAGCGGCGAGCGCGACATCCTGGTCGTCCACGACCTGGTCAGCGGCAAGACGACCCACACCTGGGGCTTCGACGATCTGGTGGGGATCAGCTCGCCCCAGTGGGATCGAGCCGGCGAGCGCATTGTCTTCTCGGGGCTCAGCCGCGGCGGGCGCTGCGACCTGTTCCTGTTCGACTGCGCCGCGGGCAGCCTGCGCCGGCTGACGGATGACTGGTTCTACGACATCGATCCGGCGCTGCACCCCGACGGCCGCCGGCTGGTCTTTGCCTCCGATCGCGGTTCCCACGGGCGTGAGGGGGCGCGCAACCTCTTCGAGCTCGATCTCGAGTCGGGTCACCTGCGCGCGCTGACCGACGGACCGTGGTGGGACCTGGCTCCGGACTGGGACGACGCGGGCGAGCGACTGGTCTTCGTCTCGACGCGGGACGGATTGCGCGACCTCTACGTGATCGATGCGCAAGGACGGGGCGGGCGCGTGACCCACGCTCTCGAGGCGCTCGGCGACCCGCGCTGGCTGCCGGGGGGCAGCGAGGTGCTGGCCACGGTCTACCACGGCGAGCGCATGCACGCCGCGGTGATCCCCGTGCGCGCGCCGGCGGTCCGCGATTCGATCTTCCCGCCCGCCGGCCCGGTGGCGTCGTGGACGTGGGATGGCGAAGGGGTCAGCGTCGACAGCGAGCCGCGCTGCTACGAGTCCCGCTACGCCATCGACGTGGCCCAGGGTGGCGTGGCCGTGGCGCCGGGGCTCGGCACGGACGAGGGTGTCCAGCTCCTGCTGCGGGATCTGATGGGCAATCGGATGTTCTTCTTCCAGCTCGGCAACGCCACGATCTCGACCGAGGACATCCTCGACAACATCGCGGGGGGCGTGACCTACGTCGACCTCTCGCGCAGGCTCAACCGCGGTCTGAGCGTCTACTACGACGCGGGGACCTACTACGACGCTCTCGGCGATCCCTTCTTCGAGCGGCGGACGGGCGCGAACCTGCTGCTGAGCTATCCGTTCTCGCGCTTCACGCGTGCCGAGACCGCCCTGGGGCTGGCCTACTCCGAGAAGGACCATCCGTCGGCCGGGCTCAAACGCAAGGGCATGCTGGCGACGCACGCGGTTTCCTGGATCCACGACACCGCCCTGTGGCTGCCGACCGGACCCATCGACGGGGCCCGGCGACATCTCACCCTGGGCGTCACGATGAACCTGCGCCGGCCGGGCGTGGAGAACACCTATCTGCTGGCTGACGCGCGCCGCTACCTGCGTCTCGGGACCTACTCGGCCCTGGCCCTGCGCGCGCAGGGCCGCTTCTCGGGCGGGCCGGATCCGCAGGTCTTCCTGCTGGGCGGCTCGCTGAGCCTGCGCGGCTATCCCTGGGGTGAGCTCTACGGAACGCGAGCGGTGCTCGGCAACGCGGAGTTGCGCTTCCCCCTGCTGCGCACCTTCGTGCTCGTGCCCGCATCGGTGGGGGCGATCTCCTTCCCTGGCCTGCAGGGGGCGCTCTTCTTCGATGCGGCGCGCGCGTGGGAGGAGGACTTCCCCCGCGATTGGCGCGGCAGCTACGGCTTCGGGTTCCGCATGGGTCTGGGGGGGCTGCTGGTGCTGCGGCTCGATGTCGCCTGGCGCACCGACTTCGAGGTCTGGCCCGATCAGCACTTCACGGACTTCTTCATCGGCTGGGACTTCTAGGGAGGATGGGGATGCGCGCGAGGGGCGGGGTCATGCGGGCGGCCAGGGCGGCCGCAGCCCTGAGCATCGCGCTCTGCTCGGCGGCCGCCTCCGGGGCTGCCGGGGGCGACGGGCAGCCGGGCCCGCAGGCGGTTTGGCGCGCGGACGTC
>CAZDKK010000089.1:0-17774 GCA_964506245.1 uncultured bacterium
CCGCTGGATCAGGTTCTCGAGCTCGCGCACGTTGCCCGGCCATCTGTGGTCCATCAGCCGGGTGATGGCCTCGACGTCGATGCGTTCGAAGCGCTTGCCGTTCTCGGCCGCGGCCTGCGCGAGGAAGTGCTGCGCGAGCAGCGGGATGTCCTCGCGCCGCTCGCGCAGGGGTGGCACCCGCACCGGAACCACGCGCAGGCGGTAGTAGAGGTCTTCGCGGAAGCGACCCTGGCGCACGCGCTCGGCCAGGTCGGCGTTGGTGGTCGCCACGATGCGCACGTCGACGTGGAGCGGTTCGCTGCCGCCCACGCGGTAGAATTCCTTCTCCTGCAGCGAGCGCAACAGCTTGGGCTGCAGCCCGATCTCCATCTCGCTGACCTCGTCGAGCAGGAGCGTACCGCCGTCGGCCATCTCGAACTTGCCCTTGAGCTGGCTGGTGGCGCCGGTGAAGGCGCCGCGAGCGTGGCCGAAGAGCTCCGACTCCATCAGCCCCGCGGGCAGGGCCGCGCAATTGACCTTCACCAGCGGCCGCTCGGCCCGCGGGCCCCACAGGTGGAGCGCCTGGGCCACGAGCTCCTTGCCCGTGCCGCTCTCGCCCTCGACCAGCACCGTGGCGGGTGAGCGCGCGACGGTCCGCACCAAATCGCGCAGCTGCTCCATCACGCGCGTCTGGCCCAGAATGCGCGGGGCCGCGCGGCGCTGGCGCAGCCGGGCGCGCAGTCGGCGGTTCTCACGCCGCAGGCGGGCGGCGCCCAGCGCCCGATCGACGACCTTTTCGAGCGCCTCGACGCTGAACGGTTTGAGCAGGAAGTCGTTCGCCCCGGCCTGCAGGGCCGCGATCGCGACCTCCACGGTTCCGTGCGCCGTCATCACCACGCGCGCGCACTCGGGGCAGATCTCCTCGAGCCGCCCGACCAGGGTGATGCCATCCATGCCGGTGCCCAGGCGCACATCGAGCAGGGCGAGGTCGGGCGCGACGCCGCCCGCAACCGCCAGGGCCTCCTCGGCCGACGCCGCCGCTTGGACGCTGAGCCCCAGCCGCCCGAGCGCTTCCTCGAGAAAGCCGCGCATGAGCTCATCGTCATCGACGACGAGCACGCGCTCGGCCTCCCGCGCATCCTCGCGCTCATCCAGCAGCATCAACGCTGAGCTCTCCATCGGCATCTTCCTCATGATCGCGTTCCCGACCGGCCACGGCGTCCCCCGGCAGCGCAAGGACAAAGGTCGTCCACCCCCCAGCGCTCAGGGCCGTGATCCGGCCGCCGTGGGCGGCAGCGATCCGCCGGGCAAGCGCCAGTCCGAGGCCCGTCCCGCCGCTCTTGGCCGTGCGAAATGGCTCGAAGATCTCGCGCAACCGCTCGGGCGCGAGCGGGGCACCGGTGTTGCGCACGAGGACGCGCACACCCCGCCCGGCCGCGTCCCGCACGCCGCCGGCCCCCTGCAGCAGCACCCGCGCCTGGCCGGCCGGGCCGGCAGCTTCGCACGCGTTGACCATCAGGTTCTCCAGGGCCTGGCGCAGCTGGTTGCGATCGGCCCGCACGCCAACTGGCCGGGGCGCCTCGCACGCGATCGCGGGGCCCGCGGGGAACCGGGCCCGCACCTGGTCCGCCACCTCGGCCAGCAGCCCGCTCAGGTCGAACTCCTGGACCTCGAGTGGGCGCGGCCGGGCATAGGCGAGCACTGCTCCGACGCGCCGATCGACCTCTTCCAGGCTCGCGCGCAATCGGCTCATCAAGCGCGCGGCGGGCGTGCCGGTCAGGTCGCGCTGGAGCAGCTCGGCAAAGCCCGCGGCCGCCCCGAGCGGATTGCGAACCTGGTGGAGGGCGGCAGCCAGCCCCCGCCCCAACTCCGCCAGCGCCTCCGCGCGCTGCGCCTCGGCCTGCGCGGCCCACTGCCCGCGCAGATCGGTCACCGCGCAGACCCATCCGACCAGGACCCCGCCCGGGCCGCTCGCGCGCGCTGCCAGGACACGCACCGGCAGGTCGCCGCCGTCGGGCAGCCGCAGACAGCCCGTGGCCGCGCTTCGCTCGCGCGCGATCACCCGATCGGCCAGATCGCCGACCAGCTCGCCTCCCGGCCGACCCAGTGCCTGAGCGCAGCCGATGCCGGTGAGCCTTGCCAGCGAGCCGGACCAGTGGATCACACGCCCGCGCCGGTCGAGCGCGAAGACGCCGTCCGCCAGGGAGTCCAGCAAGGTCTCGAGCAGGCTGACCGAGCCGCGGGCCTGTTCCAGCGCCCCGCCTGCCGCACCCGCGGGCGGGATCACCTCGACCCCCGGCTCCGGGGCCAGATCCACGGGCTCCACCGCGATGGCCTGCCCGGTCTCAGCGTCGCGCGGGAACATCTGCCCGTCCCTCCAGTTCCGCCAGGCGCATCTGCGCGAACTCGGTCCAGAAGCCATTGGGCGCCGACTCGATGGCGACGGTGTAGTAGGCCCGCGCCTTGACCGGGTCGCCCAGGAGCGCCCAGCAATTGCCCAGCTGGTAGAGCGCCCATTCGCGCTCCACGGCCGGCACCTCCCAGCGCGCCAGGAGCTCATAGACCTCGGCCGCCTCTCGCGTGCGGCCGCGCCCGTAGTAGATGTCCCCCCGGGCCGCGCGGGCCCGTGCAACGGCCGAGCTGTCGTGGGTCGCCTCGACCGCGAGCAGTCTGCCCTCGGCCTCCTCCCACCGGCCCTGGAGCACGAGCGACATCGCGTGGCAGAGCATGGCCCGCGGCGAGGCCTGCAGCTCCGGGTCGGCCGCCAGGACTTGCGTGACCCAGTTGGCCGCGCGTTCGCCTTCCTCGGCGTCGAGGTGCGCCTCGGCCAGTCGCAGCGCCCCCCGCGCCCAGCGGGACAGGTCCGGGTCCGCTTGCTTCCAGGCGCGCAGCACGTCGCCCGCCAGGATTCGATCTCCCCTGGCGAGCGCCTCGCTCAGCAGGCGTTCGAAGACCGGGTCGTACAGCAGCGGCCACGGGCCTTCCCTCGGCGGGGGCGGTCCGAGGTCGGCCTCGACGACGCGCCCATACACCCACAGGATCAGGTGCCGCAGGGCCGCGGCCTGTTTCCCGGGATCGGTGGTGGCGTAGAAGCGGTCGCACGTGCGCAACCGGTCGAGGCAGGCAGCGGTGTCGCCCTGGAGGAAGCTGGCCTGGGCCTCGACCAGCAGGCGCCCGGCGGCCGTGTCCCACGCGATCGCACGCGTGCGGGCCACGGCGGTCGGGTCCATGTCGAAGAAGGTCGTGTCGGCCAGAATGCTCTCGAGCGTGACCTCGAGTTGATCGCGCTTGGGCTCGGGGGGAGCCTCCGCCGGCGGAGCGGGCCGGGGTGCCGGAGGCTTGCCGCTCTCGGCGGAGCTCGCCGCGACCGCGGGCTCTGCCGGGGACATCCCGGTCGCCGTCGTGTCGAAGGTCTCTGGCTCACAGCGCGGAGGCGGCTCCCGGTGAGCCACCACCTTCCGGGTGATGCCGCTGGGATCGACGTCCAGCTCCCAGGGATCACCCCACACCGCGCGCTCGGTGCGCGCAACGCGCAGGTCGATCCCTCCGTCACACTTGCTGATCTCGTAGCGCACCGGCTCCGTGAGCATGAGCGTGATGCGCATCCGGCGGTTGCCCGGATCGGTGGTGTGCTGGACCGTGCGCAGGGATTGCACCGGCCCGCCGGGCAGCTCGATCTCGTAGAGCTCCGGGGCGTTGGGCATCCGCGAGGTCGCCCCGATCAGGTCGAGCACGATGCGCGGCGGGTTGTTCATGGCCCAGTGCGACCAGCGCCCGTGGAAGGGGATCTCCAGTCGCCAGGTGTCCTGGTCGAGCGAGATGTAGATCTCGCGGACGTCCTCGCCGATGGGCGCCGCGCGCGCGCTCGGCGCGATGCACAGGGCGAAAACGGCAGCCGCGGCGGCTGCGCCGCGCGCGAGCCGGTTGGTGCCGGGACTCACGATGCGCATGGTTCTCCCACCCATTCGCCCAGGCCCTCCAGCCAGGTGCCAGCCCCCGCGGGCTCGGGACCGGCGAGGGCGCTGGCGTGCAGGAACGCCGCGTGCCCGGCGCGCAGGAGCGCAAGCAGCGGATCGATCGTCGGCCCGCCCGGCCGCTCAACCAGCAGCAGGCGCAGCTGGCCCGCCGCGGCGGGCTCGAGCAGGCGCAGCTGGCGCCCCGTGGCCCGGCTGTCATCCACCAGACGATTGGGTCGCAGCTCGAAGAAGATCGCCTCCCCCACCCCGGCCGGATCGAGCAGTGCCCGCCCCGGGACGAGCCGCCACTGGCCGGCCCGCGGGCGCTCGCCGTCGCGCAGCTCGAGCACGACGCGATTCCAGCGCCGGGAGAGGGCCTCGCGCAGTCCGCGAGCGAAGTGGCGCGGCTGTGGGACGAACAGGTAGACCGGACCCGCGGGGCGCTCGGGCGCCGGCGTCAACGCGTGCGCCAGCCGGTGCAGCGCCCGCGCCGTGGCGAAGACCACGCTGCAGCAGCCCTGTCCGGCCTCGAACGGATCGCCAGCACCGCGCAGCTGCAGGCCCGCGGGGCCTGCCTCAAGACGCACCCAGCCGTCGGCGATCTCGGGCCCCGTGCCCAGCGGCGCGCCGGCCGCGTCGAGCGCCAGGCGCCGGCCCCGCTGCTGTCGCTCGCCCAAACAAGGGCCGACCTGGGCCGCCCAGTGCGTACCCAGGAGGCGCCGGATGCCGCAGTAGAAGCGTGCGCGGCCGACGGCCAGATGTGCGCTGCCCGCGCGCGGGCGCTTGACGAGGTAGTCGCTCGCCCCGTCGAGCAGCGCCTGCATCGTGAGCCGGGCGCCCTCGACCGTGTCCGGGGCGAGCAGCACAACCGGGATGCGTTCGGCCTTGAGAGACCGAATCGCGGTCAAACCGTCGAAGCGGGGCAGCGTGATGTCGAGCAGCAACAGGTCGGGATGCTCGTAGGCCAGGCGACGCGTCAGCTCGCGCGCGTTGCTGAACCCCTGCATGCGCAGCAGCCCCTCGGAGCTTTCGGCCCAGCTCTCGACCTGCGCGAGCACACCCGGGCTGGTGTCGGCCAGAAACAGCGTGATCGGCCGGGCCGTGTCAGGAGTCTGGCTCATCGCGCCTCTCCCCGCGCGAGTCGCTCGGCGTGCACGAGCGACCGGTAGACCTCGGTGACCGCGGCTGAGATGGCCCGGTGGACCTCGCGCGGCGTCAACCCGAGCGCTTCGGCCAGCTCGCGGACGCCCAGCCCCTCGCAGTAGCGCAGCGCCAGGATCAGCCGCAGCCGATCGGGGAGCCGCTCCACCGCCTCGGCCACGATCTGGCGGCGGTGCGCCGCCGGCAGGCTCCAGGGCCCCAGGCGCTGCCGTTCGGCGCGGCCCGTGAGCTCTCGCAGGACGCCCAAGCCACCGCTCATTGGCGTGCTCCTCCCTCGGGTCCCCCCCGCGGCACCCGCCCCGGGCGAGGATCGTCACCCAGCGACCGTGCAACGGCTGTGCCAGTGTGAGGGGGAGGTGGCGCTCCGGGCGTGCCGTGTGGGCCCGGCGGGCCAGAGGCCGTAATAGGCTTGCGAAGGAGAAGTTAGGATCGAGCTCTCATGCGCAATCAGAGGAGCTGCGGGATGGACGCGGGCCAATCCGGCTCGCTGGGGGCACCAGGCCCCACCGGGAAGTGGGCAATTGACGCACGCACCGGCCAAGGACTGGCCGGTGGGGAGGTCAGCCGAGGGCGGCCGGTTGCTCGCTCTCCTCCTCGCTCTCGCCCGCCAAGCCGTACTGCTTGATCTTGGCCCGCAGGGTCTGGCGGGAGATGCCCAGGAGATCCGCTGCACGCGTCTTGTTCCAGCCCACCTGCGCCAGACCGTGCTCGATGGCCACCCTCTCGACCTGCTCGAGCGTCGGGACGTGACCTGGGCGGAACAGCTCGGCCTGGGGGGAACGGCCCGCGGTGCGCGGGCCGCTCAGGTTGAAGCGCACCTTCTCGGGCAGCTCCTCCAGATCGATCTCCTCGGCGCCGCACATCAGCACCAGATACTCGACCATGTTCTTCAGCTCGCGGACGTTGCCCGGCCAGCCGTAGGCCTGCACGAGCTCCAGCGCGCGCGGGGTGAAGCCGCGCACCGCACGCCCCATCTCGCGGTTGTAGTGGGCCAGGAAGGTCTTGAGCAGGGCGGGGATGTCCTCGCGGCGCTCTCGCAGCGGCGGCACGACGATCGGGATGACCGTCAGCCGGTAGTAGAGGTCCTCGCGGAATCGGCCTGCCTCGACCTCGGCGAACAGCTCCTTGTTCGTGGCGGCGATGATGCGCACGGCCACCTTGATCGGCGTCGTTCCGCCGACCCGCCGGAAGGACTTCTCCTCGAGCGCCGTGAGCAGCTTCGCCTGCAGCTTGGGCGACATCTCCGCGATCTCGTCCAGGAAGAGCGTTCCATCGTGGGCCAGCTCGAACAGCCCCACCTTGGCCTGCTTGGCATCGGTGTAGGCGCCCTTCTCGTGGCCGAAGAGCTCGCTTTCCAGCAGGTTTTCGGGCAAGGCGCTGCAGTTGATGTCGACGAAGGGACCGCCCGCGACCTCGCTGAAGGCATGGATCTGGCGGGCCACGAGCTGCTTGCCCGAACCGGTCTCCCCGCGGATCAGCACCGTCGCCGTGCGGCTGCGCGCCACCTTGCGCACGTTCTCCAGCAGCCGGCGGATGCAGGGACTCGAGCCATACACGGTGTCGATGGCGAATTCCTCGCGCTGCCGGGCGCGCAGGCGGCGCACCTCGCGCGTGAGCGCCATCGTGGAAAGCGCGTTGCGGATGTGCAGGCCGAGCTGGTGCAGGTCGAGCGGCTTGGCCAGATAGGTGTAGCAGCCGAGCCGCGCTGCCTCGACCGCCGATTCGAACTTGCCGAAGGCGGTCATCATGATGACGATCGTCTCGGGGTGCTCCTCCTTGATGCGCCGCAAGACGTCGAGCCCGCTCTCCTGGGTCGCGCTCAGGCGCTGGTCGAGCAGAACGAGGTCGACGTCGCCCGCGGCCAGGATCCGGAAGCACTCCTCCCCGCCGATGGCGGTGGAAACCCGCGTCTGCTCGCTGCGCAGACCCTCGGAGAGGCTGACGCGGATCGACTCCTCGTCGTCGACGACCAGGATGTGGGTCGACTCAGTCTCGGTTCTGATCTCGGCGCTCACCTTGCCTCCGCTCCACGGGTAGGTCCATCTCGAAGACCGTGCCCTTCCCCTGCACGCTCTGCACCGAGATGAAACCCCCGTGCTCCTGCACGATAGACTGCGACACCGACAGCCCGAGCCCGGTGCCGTGCGAACGGGTCGTGAAGAACGGGTCGAAGATCCGACCCAGGATCTGGGCGGAGATGCCCTGGCCGGTGTCCTTGACCGAGACGCGCACGAAGCGGCGCACCGGCCCCTGACTGGGGACGCTCACCCGGTCGGAGGCGCGGCGCCCGAGCTTGCGCCGCGCGTAGAGCCGCCGGCGCACGACCGCGACCTCGACCGCCAGGAGCCCGCCGTCGGGCATGGCCTCCACCGCGTTGCGCATCAGGTTCACCAGCACCTGCTGGACCTGCTCGGGATCGACGAAGATGGCGGGGATCTGGCCCGCCACCCGGAATTCGCTGCGCACACCGGTGCGCTCGTAGAGCGGCTGCTCGAGCTCGAGCGCTCGCGCCACGACCTCCTCGATGCGCACCTCCTGCATGCGCGGCTGGCCCGGCCGGGCGAAGCCGAGCAGGCTGGAGATGATCCGCTCCAGACGCTGGCTCTCGCCGAGGATGAGGTCCGCCATGCGGCGGTTGCCTTCGTTCTCCCCCAGACGCATCTGGAGCACCTGCGCCGCGTTGGCGATGCCCGTCAGCGGGTTGCGGATCTCGTGCGCGGCGCCCGCGGCCAGCTCGCCGATCACGGCCAAGCGCTCGCGCCGCCGCGCCTCCTGATCCATGGCCCGTTCTTCGCTCAGGTCGCGGAAGACGCAGGCCAGTCCCTGCGCCCGACTCTCGAGGTCGAGGATCGGTTCCATGCTCAGCCAGACCGGCACGTCGCGATCCTGCCGGTCCGTGATGTACAACTCCACCTGGCCGAGCGCGCCGTTGAGCCCTTGCAGGATCGGGTGTGGCTCGTCGACGGCCGGGCGGATCACGCGGGCGCAATCGGCCCCCACCGCCTCGGTGGCCCGCATCCCGAGGATCTCCTCCCCCAGCGCGTTGAGGTAGGTGACGCGCCCTGTCTCATCGATACCGGCCACGCCGACGCGGGTCGCGGTCACCAGCGCGTGCGCGAAGGCGCCCAGCGCGGCGGCCTCGCGCACGACCGACCAGTGGCGCGCGACGAGCTCGATCAGAGCGTCGTCGACCGGTCGATCCGCCTGGGCGCGCTCCGTGGCGAGCGTGTCCACCAGCAGCACGCCCAGTGCAGCCCGCCCGTCGAGGTAGAAACGGGCGCCGAGCCCGCCCTCGGCCGGCCACGCCGGGTGGAACTCGTGGAGCTCGCGGGGCTCGTAGGGGCGGCGCGCCTCGACGGCGCCCCAGAGGCCATTGGATTCGAGCGCCTCGAGAATCGGGGGTTGGATCCGCTCACGCGCCAGGTTGCCGGCCAGCGGGTGAGCGGTGCCCTGCCGGTCGATGCCCACGAGGTAGTGCCCCGGGCCGAGCCGGCCGGACAAGGTCGAACGCAGCACGGCAGCGATCCACTCGCTCTCCGCGCGCCAAGGCTCAACGCCGATCGACTCGGCCGCCAGGGCCGGGGTGAGATCCACGGGTTGGGCCGATGCGTGCACGGCGATTGCCCTCGTCGTCCAGTGGAACCCCTGCTTGCGCTTGCTGCTACGCTGCGGACGGCGCTTCCCCGCAGGGCCGCGGGGGCATGCGGCCCCCCTCGAGCGCGGGCCGCGACCCGCGGCAGGATGCACCGGGACACGGGGCGCTTCAAGAGCTTTGTGGAAAGGTCTGGTGGGTCGCCGCAGCGCCTCGCACCTGCAAGCATTCGCGGATGCGCCGGTGCAGCGCGCGCACGATCCGCGCCTCCCTGTCGGGCGGCAGGTCGTGGAAGCAGCAGCCCCACCAGTGCGACGCCTGGCCGACCCGCCCGTCGCGGCGGACGACCTCGGCCTCGGCTTCAATGGGCAGCTCGCCGTCCCCGCAGGAGAGCGCCACCCGGAACCGGAGACCCTCCCGCAGAAGGCCAGGGGGATCCTCGATCAGGAAGCCCGTGCCGCTCAGGCTGAGGATATTGGCGGGGAAGAAGCGCTCGCCGGGCGCGTCAGGCAGGCGGACGGCGACCAAGGCGCGCCAGCGGCCCGAGAGCCGCAGAGCGCCACGGGCCTGCTCGCGCAGCGCTCGGCGCACATCGGGTCGCACCGTGATCGGGTATGGGGCCCGCCGGCTGGCGATCATCCCGCACGCCCCTGCCTCGGTCGCCACGTGCTCGACGCGGGCCGGGAGCCGGTAGATCCCGTCGGGACGGCTCGCGACGATCTCGACCCGGCTGCCGACGGTGGGCAGCGCCACCTGCAGACTGCGCCCCATCGCGATCCGGCACCGGCGGCCCGACCAGGCCTCGAGCAGGGCCGCGACGCGGGTGGCGTGCGACTCGTCGTGCACGGCCGCGCAGACCACGGAGACCATGGCGCCCCGGGTGAAGACGCGCCGAACCGTCCGTGGGTCGAGTGGCTCATTCATTCAACCCGTTCCTCGCCGGCCGTGGAGCCGGGCAGGCAAGGGCCCAGCCGCCGCAGCGGACCTCACTCCAGCTCGCCGAAGCTGCGCAGGAGGCTGTTGACCAGCCGTGCGCGCACCTCGGGTTGATCGTAGTGACCCTGCGCAATGCGCGCGCGCGCCTCGGCCACCTTCTGGGCCCGCACGCCCGAGCGGGCCTCGGACAGGGTGATGCTGAGGATCTGACCGGTGGGGATCGCGCGGGCCGAGTCGCCGCTCGGCGCGGGCGATCCGGTGCGCGGTGCCGCCAGCGCCTGGGCGTCGGTCCGGTGTGCGAGATCCTGCAGGGCACGTCGGGCCTGGCGGTATCCTCCCGCGGCGCCTCGAACCTGCTCGGTGGCCATCGCGTGACTCCTTCGCCGCCACCCGCTCCCGGGCGGCTGTCAGGCGCTGCGATCCAGGGATCGCAGGCCCTGGCCGTCGCGAGCCTCGAAGGCTCGCTTCAACCGACGCCGCTCCGCGGTACGCCGGCAATCCCGCTCCAGACGTTCGATCTCGAGGCGCACGTCGTGCGCCAGGATCCGCAGCCGCTCCGAGGCCGCTTCCAGGGCCTCGGGCTGCGCATCCTCAATCGAGACGACCCGCCGCAGGGCCGCTCGCGGGTTGCCCCGCTCCGCCCAGATCCCCTCGAGCTCGAGCAAGGCCGCGCCCACGCGACTGGAAGCCCCGCGGGGATCCCCCGCGCGCAACAGGTCGCTTGCCTCCGCGTAGAGCCGCTCCAGACGTTTCACGCCACACTCCTCCTCGGGCCCGTCATCAACTCGTGTAGCCACCCAGGGCGTCCATGAGCTGCTGCTGGTACTGGAGCTGGTAGGCGGTGTTCTGGAGCGACGCCAGCTGTTCGGTGAGCTGCTCTTCGCGCCGCGCCAGATAGTTCTCCTCACGCTCGATGCGATCGGCGATCGCCCGCTGGCGGGAGCGCATGGCCTTGTTCTCCTGACCCAGCAGACCGCCCGTGCTCGAGTAGCGATCCATGAGCTTCACCAGTCGCACCGCCAGGCCCTGCTCCTCGTCGGTGAAGAGCCGCTGAACCTGGCCGGGCGTCGTCGCGAGCGCCTCCTCGAAGCGGTCCTCGTCACTGACCGTCAGGTGCCCCTCGCGGTCGGCCGTGATGCCGAGCTGCGACAGCCGCCGGAGCGTGGCCTGGCCGGTCGCGTCGGGGACGTCCGCCGTCACGGCCGAGCGCACCTGCGCGCGCAGGCCCGTGTAGAGCGTCTCGCCCGTGAAGAGGCCGCGCCCCTCGCCCGTCTCGTCGGCACCCTGGGTCTGCTCGCGCACGTGGTCGACGAGCGCGTTGTAGGCTTCGAGGAATGCGTCGATCTTCGTGCGGATCTGCGCGACGTCGCGCTCGACGGTCACGGTGACCGGGTCGGCACCGATGGCCGTCAGATTGAGGGTCAGGCCGGTGAGGACCCCCGTCACGCGATTGGTGGCCGAAACGAACGCCAGCCCATCGACCGTGAACTCCGCGTCGGCCGCCCGCTGAACCGTGTTGGACGAAAAGCCCTTCTCCGTATCCGAGCTGCCCTTCAGCCCCAGGGTGGCCGCCAGCTCGCCCGAGTCGTCCTTGACCTCGGCGATCATCGCCGCTGTCCCGGTCGTCTTGCTGGTCAGCAGCAACCGCCGGCGTTCCCCCTTGGCATCCACGGTGGCCACCGACGCCGTCACCTGGGCCCCCGAGTCGTTGAGCGCCTTGGCCAATGCGGCGAGGACGTCGCCGTAGGTGTCGCCCTCCTCGACCGTGACCGTGACGCTGTAGGTCTCGCCGTCCTGCACGAGGTGGAAGGTGTGGGCGCCGGCGAGCTGCGCATCCTCATCGGCCGCGAATTCCGCTGAAGCGATGCTGTGGGCCTTGGCCAGCGCGCCCACCGTCACCACGTGCGACCCATCGACCGCGGCCCCGGTGGCGGTCGCGGTGACCTTGCTCTCGTCCCCGCTGGTGGCTGTGAAGGTGTTGACCGGATTGGTGCTGCCTTCCCAGCGGAAGTCGTAGATGGCCGACCGCAGGGTCCGCAGCTGGGTCCCGAGCTTGGTCAACACCGACTGGCGCTCCGTCAGCTCGGACTGCTCGGCCTGGAGGCGGTTGTACTGCGTCTTCTCCAGGGACAGGTACTGCTGGACGGTCGCATAGAGACTCGACTGCGATGTCGCGCTCAGCCCGCTGATGGTCGCCATGCGCCACCTCCTGCTGTGCGAACGCCCCAGCCGCCGCGGATCACCCCTGCAGGTCGGGGGGCAGCCCCCCGCCCGCCCGGCGATCGCGACGCTCGACGCTGTCCGCCGGCGTCGCCCCGGGCCCCGGGGCGACCAGCACCTGGGCCCAGGCGGCCCGCAGCCGGTCGAAGACCGTCTCGGCCTCTGCGAAGCGGTCCTCCCCCAGGAGCTGGAGGACCCAGTCGTAGAGCGAGAGCAGCCCACCGGCCTGTTCGCTGTAGTTAAAGTCCAGCCCGCCGATCAGCTCGATCACGACGCGCTGGGCGCGCCGCTTCTCGCGCCGGCGGCAGGCCAGAACCCCCTGCTCCAAAGCAACCAGCACCAGCTGCTCGGGCTTCATCCCCTCGAGCTGCTGGCGCCGGTAGGCTTCGATTCCCGGGTAGCCCATCCGTCCTCGCTTCCCTGCGCGTCGGCCGTCCCCGCTGGGGGGACGGCCGCGTCAGGCGCCCCAGACCGGCCCCCGGTTCAGTGCGGCATCACCCCGTCTACTGGAACAGGGTGAGGACCGACTGCGAGTTCATGTTGGCCTGCGCCAACATCGTGAACGCCGTCCGCTGCAGGATCTGGTACGTCGTGACGTCGATCTGCTCCTGCGCCATGTCGGCGTTGTAGATCCGGTTGTAGGCCGCCTCGGTGTTCGTCCGCGCGACCGCGATCACGTCTTCCTTGGCCGTGAAGCGATTCGCCAGCGACCCGAGGGCCGTCAGCCCCTCGGAGACCTGGCTGATCGCCGCGTCGACCTCGGTGATGTAGTTCGTGTAGTTGTCGGTGTCGATCACGTCGGTCGCGGTCAGCGACGCCAGATTCGCCATCCCGAGCGTGTCGGTGTCGTACGAACGCGTCGTCCAGATCGACTGGTCCGCCGGACCGGTCTGGAACTTGAAGGTGTTCGACCCGCTCAACAGCTTGACGCCGTTGAACTCGGTCTGCGAGGCGATGTCGTTGATCTCGCTCACCAGCTGCACGAGCTGCTGCGAGATCGCCTGCCGCTCGGCCGTGCCGTTGTTGTCCGAGGCGGACATGACGATCTTCTCGTTCATCGTGGTCAGGATCTCGTTGATGTTGAGGAGCGCGGCCTCGGCGACGGCCATCATGTTCTTGGCCTGACCGATGTTGTCATAGACCGCCCCGAGCACCTGGTAGCGCGAGCGCAGCTTGGTGGAGATCGTCAGACCGGCCGGGTCATCACCCGCGCTGTTGATGCGCTTGCCCGTGCCAACCCGCAGCTGATGCGTGGCCAGGTTGTTGTTCACATTGCGCAGGTTGTGAAGGATGTTCAGGCCCTGGATATTCGACCTGATACGAGTGAGATCAATGTTTGCCATTGCAACACTCTCCCTGCATGGGCCGTCCTTCACGCGCGGTACCGGTGCTCGGACGACCGGGTTTCCGTACCCTTACCGACCTGTGCGGCCGACGTTCGGTCCGCGTCGGCTTGCCTGCGCCGCTCGCGTTCGTCCCACCGCATCCATGGTTCTTGTTTCGGCACCCGCTCACCGCGGCTTTAGCCCCTCCGTAAGGCCCCCCTCCGGGCACCCCCATGGTCGGCCGGGACCCATGGATTGGCTGGAAGCTGCCACCCCTGGCGTATCGCTCCGCGCGACGGGCCGCCGCGCCACCAGCGGCATGCTGCCGGAACGGGTAAGGCCGGGCGCAGGCGCAAGCTGCAGGAACGGGAAAGGCCGGGCGGAGGGGCAAGCTGCAGGAGCGGGCAAGGCCGGGCGGGGGGCGAGACGCCGGAACGGCGAAGGCCGGGCGGCGGCGCAAGGTGCGAGCGCAAGCACTGGCGCGAGCCCGCGGGGAGGGACATGGCGCTGCCCCGCCGTCAGCCGCCTTCCTGCGTGCGGCGCTTCTTCTTGGTGGCCCGGAACGCGCCGGCCACCTCCTTGATGGTCTCCGGCGAGACGCCGCTGGCCCGGCGATTCTCCTCGCGGATGCGTTCGTAGATCTCCTCGCGGTGCACGGCAATGTGGGGAGGAGCGTCGATGCCCAGCTTCACCTGCCCACCCTTGACATCCAGGATGGTGATCTTGATCTTGTCACCGATCCTGATGTTCTCGCCCAACTTCCTGGTCAGGATGAGCATGGATCCCCGACTCCCTATGCGGCGACTTTGCTCTTCGCCAGCGCCCCGCCCACGGCCGTGTGCAACGGCACCACACGCCGGCTCAGAATCGGCTGACGCACCGAGTAGGCCGAGCCGTATACGACCAGCTGCTTGGCCAGCCGATTGCGCGTGTTGAATACGATCGGACCCTTGAGATTGCCCGTGATCTCCGCACCGCCCGCGGAGATGGAGACCACCACGAACAACGCGATGCCGTCACCCTCGGCCAGATCGAGCAGGCTCTCGTCTGCCGCGGAGAGCGAGATGTCGTAGGGACCGGCGCTGAAGTAATGCGGCTCGGCTACCGCGAAGCCCACCGCCGGATCCTCGATCGAGAGGAACCAGACGAACGGCCGGAACTCCTCGGCGTCGATGAAGACGAAGCGATGCAGATCCTCGAATCCGAGCAGGCCCTCCGGGAAATGGACGACCGCGCTCTCGTCCACCTCCAGCGTTCCCCACTCTCGTGTCTCGATCCTCATCGGTTCACCCCGCCGAGCCTCGGCCTGCTAGTCCATGTAGTTGACCAGCGACATCTGCATCAGGTCGCTCGTCGTGCTGAGCGCAGCCTGGAGAATCGCCTGTTCCTTCTGGTACTCCATGGCCGCCTTGGCCACATCCAGGTCCTCGTACGAGGAGCGCGAAGCCTCCAGGTCGACCCCGAGCTGCCCCAGCCACTCCTCGATGCCATCGATCCGGTTGAGCAGCCCACCCACCAGGGCCTGGGACAGGTTCAGCCGGTCGAGCCCATCCTCGAGCGGCTTCACCAGCTCAGCCGCCTTGACCCCGTCGTCCGCCGCGGCGGCATCCCGCAACGCCACGACGTCGTTGAAGAACTCCATCCCCTCACCGAACAAATCGGACGAGGTCAGGTTGATCGTAAGAAGAACGTTCTCGCCCACCAGACGCTGCAGCCTCCCCGCCGTGCCCTGCCCGACCACCGTCACCCCCGCAATCTGTTCCCCCGCCTCGTCGGTGACTGTCTGGAACGGTTCCTCGCGTGTCTGATACCCGCCGAACAGCCGCTTGCCCGCGTACTTGGTGTTGGCCAGGGAAACGGCCTCCTCGAGCAACCCGTTCAATTCCGTGGCCAGGGCGGCCTTGGCCTCGGGGCCGTACGAGTCGTCGGCCACCTGGACGGCGATCGCCTGCACCCGGTCGGCCACCTCCACCAGCCGGGTCAAGGCCGTTTCGGAGGCACTGGCGAACTCGCGCGCCTCGGCCAGATTGCGCGTGTACTGCTCCGTGGAGCGGAGTTGCGAGCCGACCCGCATGATCTGGTGCGTGGCGATCGGGTCGTCGGATGCCTTGCTCACCCGGCGGCCGGTGGCGATCTGAGACTGGAGCGTCGCCAGGCGCGAGTAGATCCGGTTCAGCTCGCTCAGGGCCGTCGCGTGCATCATGCTCGTGCTAACTCTCATCGCTCCCTCCCGGCGCGGGTGGTCCGCCGCCGTGGTGCGCCTAGATCGCCATCAGGGTGTCCATCATGTCTTCCGTCGCCTGGAAGATCTTGACCGCCGCGAGATAGGCCTGCTGGGCCGCCAGCAGGGAAGCCATCTCCTCGTCCAGCGACACGCTGCCGGAGGAGGAGCGGCGCTGCTCGAGGGCATCGGTGGTGACCGTGAGGCTCTCCTGCTGGAAGCGCGCCTCCCGGCTCGCGACCCCCAGACCACCCACCACGTTGCTCCAGTAGTCGCGCAGGCTGAGCGTCCCGGATTCCAGGAGTCGGGCATCCCCCAGCTGGGCGATCGCCAGGGCGATGTCGTTGTCCCCCGGCAGCCCCGAGGTCGACGAGTTGATGCTGCCGATGTCCTCTTCGATCTGTGGCGCGACCGAGATGTCTCCGGCCCCGGTGCCGGAGAAGAAGCCCGCGCCGGAGGGACCAGCCTCGTGGAGCGTGTTGACCTCCTCGATCAGGCTGGCCGCCAGGGTGTCGAGGTCCGCGAGGAGCTGGGGCACCGTCTCCTCGCGCAGCTCGAGGAGACCGCCGATCTGTCCCGAGGAGATCTCGGGCACCACGTCGTTGGGAAGCGCGACCTCCACGCGCTGCTCGCCCGTCTTCGCGTGGATGATGCGGGCCTCCAGGGGGCGGTACTGCGCCTCGTCGAGCAGCACGGTGTGGCCCAGGCGCACCGTGATGACCGCATCCTCGCGTTCGCTGGTCGTGACCGACGCGAGCTGGTTGATCTCATCGAGCAGGAGGTCGCGCCGGTCGCGCAGGTCGTTGGCCGAGTCCCCCTGCAACGTGGATTCTTTGATCAGGGTGTTCAGGTTGCGCAGATCGCTGAGCAGCAGGTTGAACTCGTCGATCCGCGTGACGATCTCGCTGTCGATGTCCTTCCCGGCCTGCTCGACCCGGCTGTGCATGGTGTTGATGCGGTAGGCCAGAACGCGACCCTGCTCGCGCACCGCGGCACGCCGGGTCTGGTCGTCGGGGTCGCTCGACAGCTCCGACCAGGAATTCCAGAACTCGTCGAGCGCCGCGTTCAGACCGGAGTCCGAGGGCTCGTTGATGATCCCCTCCAGCGTCTCCATCCGCGTCGTGCGGGCCTCCCACCGACCCAGGTCGCCGAGGTTCTGGCGCAGCTCCGAGTCGAGCACGCGGTCGCGCTTGCGGTCGATCCCGTCGATCTGCACGCCATTGCCGTAGGAGAGCGTCTCCGAGGCGGCCGGCTCGATGGCCGACAGGCGGGCCACCTGACGCGTGTAGCCGGTCGTGTTGGCGTTGGCCACGTTGTGGCTGATCACGGACATCACCGACTGCTGGGTCATCATGGCCCGGCGGGCGATGTCGAGCGCGTGGGACAGTCCTGGCATGGGTTTCGGCTACCCCCTCTGGTCGAGCACGGCCGGACGCGTGGGCCCGCTGCGACGGGCGCCGCTGGCACCGTAGCCGGCGCTCTCCGCGAACGGCTCGAGCAGGATGCCCGCCTCGCGCTGGAGCCAGGCGGACAGGCGTTCGATCAGATTGCGGTTGATCGCGGCGTCGCGCTGCGTGGCGGTTGCCGTCGCCAGAGCCCGCGCCACGCGCCGCCGGAGCCGGGGACGGGAGACGATCTCGGCCCGCCGCTCCAGCCGAGCGAGCGAGAAGGGCTCGGCCGCGGCCAACCACCCCCACGCGCGCAGCTGGGCTGCGGTACGCCGTTCCGCGTCCCGGCGGCGGGCCAGGAGCGCGTGCAGGGACTTGACCGTCGCGACCACTGCGGGATTGTCGCGGGCCACGATCGCCGCGCGAATGGTCAGGGAGCCGGCCCGCAGTTCCTCGTGCAGCGCATCGAGTTCATCGAGCAAGCGCGTCAGCTCGCGATCCCCATCCTTGGGCATGCTGGCCACTTTCTCCTCCTTGCATCAATCCGGGCGTAGTCATCGGCAGGCCACGCGCGGACCTGTAGCCGGGTCGATCACCGGCCCGCGATCGCGGAGGTGATACGGTCGAAGGTCCCTTTGAGCGCCAGGACCCCCTGCACGTACTGGCGGGTCTCGCGGAAGGGTGGAATGCCGCCGTAGGTCTCGACCCGGCCCGGCCCAGCGTTGTAGGCCGCCAGGGCCAGGCGGGGATCCCCATACCGGTCGAGGAGCGACCGCAGATAGCGCGCGCCACCCATGATGTTCTGGGCGGGCTCGAAGGGGTTGGTCACGCCGAGGGCCGCGGCGGTGGAGGGCAGCAGCTGCATGAGGCCGGCGGCACCCTTGCGTGAGACCGCGTCGGGCCGCCCCGCCGACTCCTGGATGATCACCGCGCGCAGCCAGTTGGCTTCCACGCCCGTGGCCTGGGCGGCATCCTGGATCGCCGGCTCGAAGGGCG
>CAZDKK010000090.1:0-17270 GCA_964506245.1 uncultured bacterium
AGACGCTGGCGCTGCTGCGTGACGAGGGCGAAGCGATCACCGTGGTGGCCGGTGCGACCGACCTGCTGGCCGAGATCAAGCTCGGCCGCCCCGCGCCCCATGCGGTTCTCGACGTCGCGCGGCTGCCCGAGCTGAACGGGATCGCCCGTGAGGCCCGCGGGCTCACGATCGGCGCAGCCACACCCTTCACCACCATCGCTGCCCACACCGACTTGCGGGCGCGCTTCCCCGCGCTGGCCGAGGCCGCGGGGCAGATCGGCGCCGTGGCGATCCAGAACCGCGCGACGATCGGGGGCAACATCATGACCGCCTCGCCTGCCGCGGACTCCCCGCCGGTACTCCTCGCGCTGGGCGCGAGTGCCCTCCTCGCCTCGAGTTCGGGCGTGCGCGAGGTGCCGCTCGCCCGCTTCTACACCGGCTACCGGCAGACCGTGCGGCGGCCAGAGGAGCTACTGGTCGCCGTGCGCTTGCCCTGGCCTGCAGCCGGCGCATACCAGGCCTTCTCCAAGGTCGGACCACGGCTGGCGCAGTCGATCGCGAAGGTTTCGCTCGCGGCCCACGCGCGCCTCGATGAGGGTGCGATCCTGCGAAACGTGCGGCTCGCGGCCGGGAGCGTCGGGCCGACGGTGGTGGTGCTCGAGCGGACACAGGCGTATCTGGAGGGTCGGGACTTCCAGCCGCGCGATGCGGCCGCGGTGATTGCCGAGGCCCAGGCGATCGCAGGCGGCGAGGTCGCCCCGATCGACGACGTGCGCTCGACGGCCGAGTACCGGCGAGCGGTGCTGGGCGGGCTGGTGGGGCGCGTCTTGCGCGCGGTTGCAGGCAGACGGAGTTGACGGTCAGGATGCAGGTCGCTGCCGTGATCCTCGCGGCCGGTGAGGGCCGCCGCTTTGGAGGGCCCAAGGCGCTGGCTCGCGAAGGCGAGCGCACGTGGCTCGAGATCGCGCTGGCCGCGCTCGCGCGGGCCGGTCTGGGTTGGGCATCGATCGTCGTGGGCGCGGCCGCGGATGAGGTCATGGCGAGCGGCGTGCGACCCGCGTTCGCTCCGTCCCCGCGAGTCTCCTGGGTGCGGAATGAGGCGTGGCGCGCGGGGCGCACGGGGAGCCTCGTGCGCGGTCTGGCCGACTTGCCGGATTGGGCCGAGGCCGCGCTGGCCCACCAGGTCGACTTCCCCCATGTCGCGGTGGATACGATGCGCCGCCTCGCGGCCGCGTGCGCGGAGGATGTGGCGCGGGCCGAGCACCTCTTCGTGCCGGTCCAGAGTGGGCGGCGCGGCCACCCGATCGTGATCGGGCGCGCCGTGTGGCCCGAGATCGCGGCGCTGCCGCCCGACGATCCCCTGCACCTCGTCATTCGGCGCGCCCCCGCGCGCGTGATCGAAGTGGCGGTGGACGACGCGGGGATCCACGACAATGTGAATCGCCCCGCGGCCCCCGAGGACGCGCCCGAATCACCGGAATCGGCCGGGACGCAACGCGAGGAGGGAAGATGGAGGTCATCACGCACGTGAACGAGGAGGTCCTGGCGCGCACCGTGGAGCGCTGCCGCGCGCGGGGCATCATCATCCCCACCTTCGCCCAGCAACGCGATCCCCGCCTCGTGCCCGCGGCGATCCGCCAGCGACTGGCAGGGGTCGGCCTGTGGGACGTCGATCCGCTCAACCTCTTTCGCATCACCTGGAAGAACGAGCCGCGCGAAAGCGGCGGGCTCTTCGGCGACGGCAACTGGATCGAGTTCCCGCCCGAGCTGACGGGCGTCCCGGCGCACATCGTGGGACTGGTGGGGAAGTACTTCCCCACCGGGTCGCACAAGGTCGGCGCCGGGTTCGGGTGTCTTGTGCCGCCCCTCGTCTCGGGCGGCTTTGACCCCACCCGCCAGAAGGCCGTCTGGCCCTCGACCGGCAACTTCTGCCGCGGAGGCGCTTTCGACTGCGCGCTGCTGGCCTGTCCGGCGATCGCCATCCTGCCCGAGGAGATGAGCCCCGAGCGCTTCGCGTGGCTGGGCGCCATCGGCACCGAGGAGGTGATCGCCACCCCGGGCTGCGAGTCGAACGTCAAGGAGGTCTACGACAAGTGCTGGGAGCTGCGCGCTGAACGGGGCGACGGGATCGTCGTCTTCAACCAGTTCGAGGAGTTCGGCAACGCCGCGTGGCACTACCACACGACCGGCGGCGTCATCGCCGAGATCCACGCGCGCCTCGCCCGGATCGGCGATCGCCTGGCCGCCTACGTGAGCGCCACCGGCTCGGCCGGCACGATCGCGGCCGGCGACTACCTCAAGACCCGTCACCCGGGCCTGGTGATCGTGGCGGCCGAGGCGCTCCAGTGCCCGACGCTGCTCGAGTGCGGCTTCGGCGGCCACCGCATCGAGGGCATCGGCGACAAGCACGTGCCCTGGATCCACAACGTGCGCACGACGGACATGGTCTGCGCCATCGACGACGAGCAGGTGCTGCAGCTCATGCGCCTGTTCAACGAGCCGGAAGGGGGGCGGCTGCTGGGACAACAGGGGATCGCCGCGGACCTGGTCGCGCGGCTGCCGCTGCTCGGGATCTCCTCGATCGGGAACCTCGTCGCCGCGATCAAGGCGGCCAAGTACTACGAGCTCTCCGCGCGCGACTGGATCTACACCCCGCTCACCGACTCCATGGAGCTCTACGGCTCGCGCATCGAGGAGCAGCGCGAGCAGCACGGGCCCTACACGCCGGACCTCGCCGGGCGCCACTTCGGGCGCTACCTCGAGGGCATCGGCACGGACCATCTGCAGGAGCTCACCTTCCGCGACCGCCGGCGATTGCACAACTTCAAGTACTACACCTGGGTCGAGCAGCAGGGGCGCTCGGTGGAGGAACTGCGCGAGCTGTGGGACCCAGACTTCTGGCCCGCGACGTACGCGCAAGTGGACGAATGGGATGCGCTCATCGGGGCCTTTAACGACCGGACGGGGCTCTTGCGGGATTCCGCGTGAGTGTCCGGCACACAGAGAGACGGAATGCTGAGAGGAACCGCAGCGACGGTGAGACCTCGACCGGGCCGGGTCGGGCGCTGGCGCTGGGTGAGCGCCTTGCTCGTGGGCATGCCGTGCATCGTCCTGGTGACAGGGATGCTCTATTCGCTCTTGGGGGCCAGAGGGGGGACCTATGGCGAGAATGTCCTCCTGGCCTTGGCCCATGGCTGCCTGATGTGGCTCGTCTTCCGCCTCGGACGATGCGAGCGCATGCCACCGGCGGTTGTGTGGCTGGCGCTGGCCCTCGGGTGCCTTGGCCCGGTGGCCGTCGGACACGCGCTGGCCTATCGCGATCTCCAATCGCTTGCCTACCAGCTCGTCCAGGAGGATGTCTCCGGGCGCTATCCCGCAGCCTGGAAGTCCCTCAGCCGAAGGGAGCTCTTTCCGGAGTGGGTGGGCATCTGGACGGGGACCCGAGGTGGCGGCTTCTGGGACTGTCTGCGCGTGCGGGCAGCGATCGGCTGGGAGGGCTGGACAGGTTTCCAGTACCGAACGTACGTCGTGCGGATGGGGATAGGGTCCTGGATTGCCTGGTTCTGGCACCTGGTTCTCTTTGCGGCTTCCGGGATCTTGGCGTTTCTCGCGGCCGCGAGGTGTTTCCCGGCCGCAGCGGCGAGCGAATCCGCCACCCGCGCACGCGGGATCACGCCGGGCGTTCCGGCTGTTGCCGAGGACGCCGTCGTGAGAGAAGGCACGGGTCCGGAGGACCTGGAAGCGAGCGCCGCGTGGACCGAGGACGATGAACGGCGGCGCGTCCGAATCTCCTACTGCTACGAGCCACGCGGCGCTTTCCCTTCTCTCCACGACTTCCTGGCGGGGCTGGTGAAGCGACGGCTCTCCCACGTCGCTCAGCGGCATCTCGCCAGGGACGTGCACAACTACCTGGAGCGGGTATGCGTCATGAAGGTGATCACCCGTTCAGAGCTTGTGGCGTTCATTTCCCGCTACGGCTGGACGAGTGTGGGTGGCTGTCCGCCCAAGGTGCCGCAGGAGCTGAAGCTGGCCGTTCTCTGCCGTGATGAGCGGTGCCTGGGGTCGCTCCCGGTCTGATCTGTTGATTCACGGAACGATAGGAGGCACCCGATGTTCCTGCGACTGCACGTCAAGATCCTCATCGCGTCCGCCGCTGCACTCGTCTTGTGTTGGGCGGCGGCCAGTGCCGAGACCATCTCGGCTTCCGGAGCTCCTCCGGGATTCGAGGGACGCCCGAGCGCTCCGGCGCCGAGCCTGCCCCTGGGGCTCGATGATGCGTTGAGCCCGATCTCCGGAGCCGCTCGGGGCAGCTCCGCGGTGATTCCCGACGCGTGCGACCTCGCCACGTTCGAGGAATCGGAGCCGCCACATCTCGCCTGCTGGGAATTCCTGGGCGCCATCGCGCCCGGGGATCGCGATGCCGCCTCCATCGAGATCGAGCCGCTGGCACGAGATGCAGCCCGAGACCTCCCCACCGCGCTCGAGATCGCGGACCTCTGGAACAGCGGCCGGCACGCGGGGGCCATCGCTGCGCTGCGGCAGTTTGAGGAGGCCGGCGCCCGCGTGGCCGTGGGCGTGTCGTGGGTCGAAGGCAGGGCGCCCAGCGGCCTGCGCGCCGGGGGACCAGATGTGCGCATCGGAGCCCCCCGAGACAACGCGAGCTGGGTCGACGTCGACTACGATGCCCAGACGGGCAATCTCTTCAGCGTGGTCGGGTGGGGTGGAACCACAGGCACGGTGTACTGGACCAACAACATCTCCCCGGATCACGGCAGTACATGGACGCAGACGTACGAGTGGTATACCAGCGTTGGACTCATCAAGGTCGATGCGGCGGTCGTGGGGGATTGGCTCTACGTCGGCTATGTGAACGGGGAGGACCTTTCGGCAGTCCGCCTGCGCAGATGCTACGTAACGACTGGAGCCGTCGACAACGCATACGGCTGGATCGTCGCGCTGGACGCCGGCGCGCAGACGTTCGACGACATGGCCCTGGCCACCAATGCCGACGACTTCGATAACCGGGTCTATTGCTTCGGGGCGCAGGATGACGGCGTACTCCGGTTCGCCTGGGCGACGAGTACCGGGACGAGCTTCACCACCGTCGCGACGCCTGCGTCCGTGCATGTGGCCTATGGACTGAGCGCGTGCTGGGCCTCGGGGCGTGCCTGCGGTGACTTCCTCTACATCTCCTACTTGGGGACGGATGGCAACATCCACGTCCTGAGCTGGGATGATCCGGTCTGGACCGACGTGATTGTCGAGTACGGCGTCGGTTCCAACCGGAACACGTCGATCTCTGTCTACGAGACGAATGTCATCTGCGCCTTCGAGTATTCCATGACGCACGGCACGGGCATCAGGTACGAGATCAGCTACGACTGCGGCAGCGGGTGGAATTACGCAGACCTGGCCGAGCCGGACGGGGTCACAGCGTTCTCCTTTGGCCGTCCATGCGTGGACGCGCGCAACGGGCTGGGCACAGCCATCGTCTACTGGGGCGAAGAGGGAGAGCCGGACCACATGTACTACCGGTCCCGCACCGCGTACGCCCCCGGCCAATGGGCAGCTCCCTCCTCGTTCAGCGATCACGACGTGCTCACGGGGACGGACACGGCCATGAATCCCCTGTCCCCCGCGGGCACCCCTGGCGCCTTCGATCTCGGGGCGATGTACATCGGCGGCGGTGCGCGCATCCCGTACTTCGACCGGCCGGACGGCGGGCTGGCGGCCGTTCCGGAAACGCCCGCGGGCACCCCGGCGCTGCGACTGCTGCCCGCGTCGCCGAACCCGTTCCGGGATCAGACGACGCTGCGCTTCGAGCTGCCGGCGGCAGAGCACGCGCGCCTCGAGCTCTTCGACCTGCTGGGTCGGCACGTGGCCACGGTGCTCGACGAGGACCTCGGGGCGGGTGCACACGAGGTCGCGCTCGACGGCCGGGGCTTGAGGAGCGGGCTCTGCCTCTACCGGTTGACCTCGGGAACCGAGGTGGGGAACGGTCAGCTGATCCTGATCCCGTAATGAGGGATCGTTCGAGATACGCTAGGTCCTCGGCGGCCGTGACGTCCACGCGTCACGGCCGCTGCTCTTTCCTCCCCGGTGGGTCATTGCGAAACGCCCGCGGCGCAGCCGCGGCCTCTCTCGGCGGGAGGGGCCGCTGGTCGATGCCGGCCTCCAGCGCCCCTTGAGGTGCCCCGCGAAGAAATCGTTGCAACTCGTTTCGCTGTAGTAGGTTGGTCCTCTATCTTCCGGCTCGCCTGCCCCACGGGTTGCGGACCCCGCGGGGCGCGGGAGGCCTGGCACGCCCGCTGCACGTCCCGTTTCGGTGGATCGGTCTTCGCCAGTGGACGCACGGCGCTGTGGCAGGAGCCATCCCGATCCAGGCCATCCCGCGAGCGATGAGGTGTGCCCGTCATGTCCTACGGTGATCTCGCGCGCGTCCGGTCGAACATCCTGGCCCAGATGCAGCTCGCGAACCTGCGGCGCGTGAACGCCGAGCTGGCCCGGCACCAGCTACGCCTGGCCACGGGCATCCGCATCAACAGCGCCTCCGACGATCCGGCGGGGCTCACCGCGGCGACCAAGCTCCGCTCGCGGTACGGCGTGCTGCGCGCGCTCTATGACAACGCCGGGACGGCCAAGAACCTTCTGGGCACGGCCGAGGCGGGCCTGCTCGAGGTTCAGGAGATTCTGACCGGCATGGAGGAGAAGATCGTCTCCGCCGCCTCGGACGCGCTGGGGGAGGAGGAGCGCCAGGCGATCGTGCAGGAGCTGATCGGTCGGGTCGCCGACATCGACGACATCGTCTCCCAGACCGAGTTCAACGGCATGAAGCTCCTCGACGGGGAGCGCACCTTCCGCTTCCAGACGATGCCATCGGCTCAGACGGAGTGGACCTCCGCCGCCTACGACACCGGCGCGCTCGGCATGACCGGTCTGGCCGCCCTCGAAGCGGGCGACACGATCGATGCGTCGAACTACGCGTCCTACCAGGCTGAGGTCGAGCAGGCCCTCACCACGGTCTCGGCCGGGCTGACGAACCTCGGTTCCATGGCGAACCGCCTTTCCTCGACCGAGGGCGTCTTGGCGGCCATGCGGGACAACACCGAGGCGGCCTACAACCGCATCTACCACGCCGACATGGTCGAGGAGCAGATCGCGGCCTCCACCTGTCAGATCCTCCAACAGACCTCGCTGGCCGTGCTGGCGCAGGCCAACCTCGGCGCCCGGTCGATCCTGCGGCTCTTCGAGCGGGATTGACCGCGCCCCGTGGCGCGTCGTTCTGCCGGTCCGTCGGGTCTGGCGCCGATGTCCAACCTGGCGGCCAGCCCTTCGTCACGATCGTGAAGAGGCGCGCCGCCGCCCGCGCCACGCACGGAGCTTGCCACCCGCGAACTGGCCGGCGAAGAACGCGCTTGCGAAGATCGGCACGGTCACCGGACGCCACCCGAGACCGGAGAGGAGGCGCAGGCCGACGATCAGGGGAACGGGCGCGTGCACCGCGACAAACCACGGCCATGAGAACGGCCGCGCGCCCGCCCGGAGGTAGCCGAATGGGAGATTGATGCAGAGGACCGCCAGCGTCAGACCCCAAACGGCGTGCATGGCTGATCCCCCCGGTTCGGGTCACCGCAGGCAGACGACCCGCCGAATCCGAACCTCTTCATTCGCGCAGAGCCGCAGGAAGCAGAGACCCGTTCCCACGCGTGCGCCGCACGCCTCGCGCCCGTCCCAGCACACCCGCGTCTCGCCCGGGCCCGCCTCGCCCTCCAGCAGTCTCGCCAAGAGCCGCCCCTGTGCATCGTGCACAGCCAGCTCCACGCGCGAGCGTGCCGGCAGCGTGAGGACGATGGGAAGCGCACCGCGGAACAGGCCGGGGGCGTGCAGGTGGATCTCTCGCGCGCCGATCGCCTCGGGCGTGCCCGAGGTGGCGTTCCAGGGCACGAACTCGACGTGGTCGCCAACCTGGTCGCCGAGGCCCGCGGGATTGAGCAGCGGGTGGTAGGGTCCCGATGCATCGCCCCACCAGTTATAGCGCGCGTCGACCGGCTGGGTGGGTTGGCCCTCGACGAAGAGCGCCAACCCGTTTCCCATGAGGTCGCCGTTCGACAAGCGCACCAGAGACTGCGCCACGCAGAGCCCGCCCGCTGTCCCCGCAGCGGCATTGTCGTGCAGCGAACAACGCTCGAAGATGACGTCGGACTCGAGCAGCCAGCCGGCGCCGCCATCTGCCCGCGTCGCGTTGTCCCGGATCACGCAGTCCTTCAGGGCGACGCTCGAGGAGGAGGCATAAAGCCCGCCGCCGAAGAAGTGCGCCTCATTCGCGCGCACCTCCACCCGGGAGATCATGACCCCGCTAGCGCTCAACAGGTCGATCCCGCCGCCAAAGGCCGCCTCATTGTCCCAGAGCTCGCAGTCCTCGATCCGCGCCTCGGAGAATGCGATGCAGATAGCGCCCCCGTCGCCGGCAGAATTGCCCCAGACTTGGCAGGTGCGGATGACCGGCTGCGCACCATCATCGGCGGTGATCCCGCCGCCCAGTCCCACGGCGGTGTTCTCGTGGATGGCGCAGTCCGTGATGAGCGGAGTCCCGGGGCCGAAAAGGAGGATCCCACCTCCGGCGCCGCCGTGGTTGCCCACGAACTCACACCGGCGGACCACGAGCGAGCCCTCGGCGTAGATGCCGGCACCCATGTTCTCTGCGTAGTTGGCGGTGAAGAGGTCGTCCTCGAAGAGCGGGCTCGAGTTGAGGCAGCGGACCCCGCCGCCTGAGCACCAGGGTCACATGCCGTGGACGAACCCGTTGCGGATGGTGAAGCCGCGGATGACGGTGGTCGTGTCGACGCCCGTGTAGATGCCGATGACCGACTCCTGCGCCCCGCCGTCCAGGATCGTCCGTGCGGCGCCGGCTTCGCTGAGGAGCTTGATGCCCGCCGTGGAGGGCCAGATCAGATTCTCGATGTAGATCCCGGAGGCCACCAGGATGGTGTCACCCGCTCCGGCCGCGGCCAATGCCGAGCTGACGCTCGGAAAGCTGGCGGGGACGTGCAGGACGTCTGCCGGGGACGCACCGACTGCGATCCCCATGAGCAAGATCCAGAGCAGGAAGGGTCGCCGCATGAAACCCCCGGGAGGTTCGTGCCTCCACCCATGGTACCACGGCGTGGCCAGGCCCGCCCGCTATCCGGTCCCCTTCCCCCACACCTTCTCGCCCGCCTCGATTGCCAGCGGCAGCCGATTCTCCGGGGGCGGCAGCGGGCAGGTGGCGTAGGGCGTGAAGACGCACGGCGGGTTGTAGGCCTTGTTGAAGTCCAGGACCACGCTGCCGTCGGGGCCAAGCGGATCGGTCGACATGAAGCGCCCTCCGCCGTAGGTGCTCTTCCCGGTCGTCTGGTCGGCGAAGACGATGAAGAGCCCCTCGCCTGGTTCGCCGGTCGGCACGAGCGTGCAGCGGCGCCCGCGCAGCTCGAAGACCAGCGTCCCCGGCGTTGGCTCCTCGCTCACCTGGCCCAGGGCGTTGGTGATGGCGACCGTGCGCGGGGGAGCGTGTCGCTCGAGGCGTGCCGTCACCCGCCAATCAGGGTCGATCGTGAAGCGTTCGATGCCCTGGAAGGTGCGGCGCACCTCGCTGGCGCTGTCCCTGACCCGCAGGAAGTACTGCCCGCCGCGCTCGATCACGTGGAAGCTGAGCGTGCCGGTGCCGAAAAGGGTCGGACTCTGCGCGGCGTCCGTGCGGACTGCCACCGGGCCCGCCAGGAGCGAGTCGGGCCGGCCGCCAAGGAAGACCGGGACGCCGGGTTCAGGCGTGAAGACGAGTCCCTCGGGACTCACGGTCAGCGTGCCCAGGTGCGGTGGAGCTGCTGCGACGAGGCGCACGCCGACACCCGCGGCCGAACCGAGCGTGTTGGCCCCCGGGCGCAGCTCGTGGCGCCCGACCAGCGTGAGCCAGCCCGACTCGCTGCGGAGATTCTTCAGACGCTCGGCGTGCCAGGTCTCGATCTCCGTGACGTAGGCGACATCGATCTCCTCCGTGCAACCCCTGAACAAGGCGAGCAGCGAGAGCAGGAGAATGGTGCGACAGCAGGCTCGCAGAACCACGGGGACCTCCATCCTGCAAGTCAGAGAACCCTCAGGTCAGCCGGGCCAGGCAGGCCCAGGCCGGCGATTGAGGAACCGCCCCTCCGGCCCGCCACGCAACTCGCCGTCCTCGATGACCACCTGGCCGCGCAGGAGGACCGATCGCACGCGCCCGCGCACGCGCGATCCGGCATACGGCGAGAAGTCGGTGCCCATGTGCAGCGCCCCGGCCTCCACGAGCCACTGCGCATCCGGATCAAGGAGAACCACGTCCGCATCCGCCCCTGGTCGGAGTGCGCCCTTGCGGGAGGCGAGCCCGTGGATTCGGGCCGGCTGCGTAGCGGTGAGGGCGACCAGATGCTCGAGCCGCATCAACCCCGAGGCGACGCACAGGGTGTGCAGGAGCGCCAGGCGGGTCTCGATGCCCGGCAGCCCACACGGGATGCGCGTGAAAGGGGTGCCCGGCAGGTCCTTCTGTGCCCGGCGGAACGGGCAATGGTCGGTCGCCACCACGTCGATATCGCCGGCAATGAGCGCGGCCAGGAGCGCCTCCCGGTCGCGCGTGGTGCGCAGCGGCGGGGCCAGGAGGTACTGCGCGCCATCCGGGCCTGCAAAGCGCGAGTGCTCCAGCACCAGGTACTGCGGGCAGGTCTCGATGAAGACCGGCGCGCGCGCCTGCCGCCGCTCGGCCAGGGCGGCCTGCAGTCCGGCGGCGCTCGAGACATGCACGAAGTAGACGGGTGCACCCTCCTCGCGCGCCGCGGTCCCCACGGCCGCGATGGCCCGAGCCTCGGCCTCCGCCGGTCGGGAGAGGGGATAGTGGGCGGGCGACGTGTGTCCTGTGGCCTCGAGGCGCGCGGTGCTCTCGGCGACCAGCGCATCGTCCTCGGCGTGCACGAGCACAAGCAGGCCGCGCGCCGCGGCGGCACGCAGGAGCGTCTTCAGATTGGCGGGGCTGATGTCATACCCCTCGTGGGAATAGCAGGTGAAGGCCTTCAGCGTGGTCGCGCCGCGTCGCACGAGTTCATCCAGTTCACGAGGCAACCGCTGCGCGAAGTCATCCGGGAACGAGGTCACATTCGCGTGAAACGCGTGGTCCGTGTGGGCGCGTCCGGCAAACTCGCGCTGGCGCCGCTCGAGGCTCTCGGCCAAGCGCTCGCCGGGCCGCTGCAGCGTGAAGTCGACAATCGTTGTGACGCCGCCAAAGAGCGCCGCGCGAGTTCCGGATTCGGGATCGTCGCTCGAGACGGTGCCCTTCATCGGCAAGCTCAGGTGGACGTGCGGATCGACGAGACCGGGCATCACGACCAGCCCGTGCGCGTCGATCCGCCGCCGGCAGGGCGCATCGATCCGCGCCGCCACGCGCGCGATCGTCTCACCGCGCACGGCGACGTCGCCCGGCGCCGCGGGACCCTCGCCGGTGACGACCAGCCCGCCCGCGACGATCAGGTCGTACGGGCTCTCGCCCTCGCGGCCGCGTGTCTCGGACTCGGTCATCGGCAGCCCCATCAGGCAGACTTGCGCGCGCACGCCGCGCGGCAGACCCACAGCGTGCGATTACATCAGCGCCGCCATCAGCGCCTTGCAGGTGTGCAGCCGGTTCTCGGCCTCGTCATAGACCACCGATTGCGGGCCGTCGATCACGGCGTCGGTCACCTCGACGCCGCGATCGGCCGGCAGGCAGTGCATGTAGAGCGCACCCGGATGGGCGCGGGCCATCAGCCGCTCGTCGCAGATCCACGGCCGGTAACGCTCGCCCAACGCCAGGGACTCCTCGGGCCGCGCAAAGAGGTCCAGGCAACCCCAGCTCTTCGGGTAGACGACATCGGCCCCCGCGCAGGCCTCGGCCATGTCGTGGACGATGCGGAAGCCCCCGCCCGAGGCGCGCGCGTTCTGCTCGGCCAGCGCGATCTGGTCGGGCATCAAACGGAACTCGGGCGGATGGGCCAGCACCACGTCCAGGCCGAAGCGCGTCAGCAGCGTGATCAACCCCTGGGGCACCGAGAGCGGCTTGGCGTAGGTGCGCGTGTAGGCCCAGCTCACCGCGATCCGCTTGCCGCGCAGGTCGGGCCCCAGCTTCTCGCGGATCGTCATCAGGTCGGCCAGCGTCTGGCAGGGGTGATCGACGTCGCACTGCATGTTGATCACCGGCTTGTCGGCCCAGCGCGCGACCTCGCGCATGTAGGCGTTGCCCTCGCCGGGGATCTTGTCGTGGCGGATGGCGATGCCGTGGCCGTAGCGGCTCAAGATCACGCCCGTGTCCTTGGCCGACTCGCCGTGCGCCACCTGCGAGGTCTCGGAGCTGATGAAGTGCGCGTGGGCGCCGAGCTGGGTCGCGCCCGCCTCGAAGGAGTTGCGCGTGCGGGTCGAGTTGTCGAAGAAGAGGAGGAAGATCGTCTTGTGCGGCAGGACGATCGTCGGCTCGCCGGCCCGGAAGCGGCGCTTCAGCTCGCCCGACAGCGCCAGGAGCTGGTCGATCTCGGCGACGGACCAGTCCTGGGTGGCGATCCAGTCGCGGCCGCGGAAGGCGCCGCCGAGCGTCAGGTCCTGGATGCCGGTCGGGAAGCCCGCCGGGCCGGCGCTTGGGATGCCGATCGGGTCCTGTGGGGGCATCGCGGGTACCTCCATGAGGTGACGGATGGCGCGTCAGACGCCGGCCAGCCGCGCGGCCAGCGCGACGTAGAAGGCGATGGCCTGCGGGATGTGGTCTAGCGGGCACTGGTCGGTGGGGGCGTGGGCGTGGATCTCGTGCGCGGGACCGAAGCCGATCGTGGGGATGCCGTGCATCCCCATCGTGGCGACACCGTTGGTCGAGAAGCTCCAAGTCTTGCCGCAGCCCGCGTTGCCGAACACCTGCGCGCGGGCGGCGCGCGCGTGTGTGACCAACTCGTGTTCCTCGGGCAGCACCCACGCGGGGTAGTACTGGCGCATCGGGTAGACGAGTCCCGTGTGGCTGGGGCGATCGAAGACGGGGACGGTGATCTCGGTGGTCGCCCCGCCCTCATCGCTCGGGTCCGCTCCACCCGCGCCCGGGCCCCACGAGCCCGCGGCCTCGCGCACGACCTCCTCGATCTCGGCCAGCGCGCTCGCGTCGGTCTCGCCCGCGGTGAGGCGCCGGTCGAGATGGATCGTGCAAGAGTCGGCGACCGCGCAGAGCGAAGGCGCGGTCGAGCGCACCTGCGGGGTCGTGACGCTGCCCCGGCCGAGAAACGCGTCGGACGCCAGACGCTCACCCAGGTGCTCGATCCCGGTGATGATGGGCGCCATGCGGTGGATGGCGTTGACGCCCCGCTCGGGCGCCGAGCCGTGGCAGGCGACGCCGCGCGTCGTCACCTCGATCTCCATGCGACCGCGCTGCCCGCGGTAGACCTCGAGGTTGGTCGGCTCGGTCAACACGACCCAGTCGGGTGCGAGCGACTTCTCGCTGAGGATGAAGTGCCAGCAGAGCCCGTCGCAGTCCTCCTCGAGCACCGAGCCCACGATCCACACGGTCAGGTCACGCGCGACGGCGAGCTGCTTGATCAGGGCCCCGGCGCAGACGAGCGCAGCCATGCCAGCCTTCTGATCGCTCGCGCCCCGGCCGTGGACCGCACCGTTTGCGATCGTGGCGGCGAACGGGTCAATCTGCCAGAGCCGCCGGTCGCCGACGTCGACCGTGTCGACGTGGGCGTCGAAGGCCAGCGTGCGCGGCCCGCGGCCGATGCGGCCGAGCACGTTGCCGAAGGGGTCGATGCGCGTCTCCTCGAAGCCCACCGCCCGCATGCGCCGTTCGATCAGCTCGACGACCGCGCCCTCGTCACCCGAGAGAGAGGGGGTGCGGATGAGGTCCTGGAGAAAGGCGATCGCGTCGGGAGCCGCGGCCTGAGCGGCACGGTTGATCTCGGCAGCGGTGTGTGGGTGTGTTCCTGGGTTCATCGGATTCTCGGCTTCGGGACTCTGCATAGCGACATCCGACCAACCTGGCGACGCAAGACCAGACGGCTCGGGGCTCGATAGCTGCGACCCACGCGATTCAACGCTGGGGCACCGCATCCAGGGTGTCAAGGTTGGATCTGCGGAGCGATCGGCAGGATCCTGCGGGGCATGTCCGCGCCTGCCCTCGTGTGGCACCGAGGACACTCGTCGTACGTGCGGCCGTGGAGCATCCTCCCGGCGCGTTTCTTCTGCGGGCCGCCCCACTGCTCGAAGAAGAACGCCACCTGCTGCCGCCGGCATTCGGCGAGGATCTCCTCCACCCACTCCTGCAGCATCGGTCGAGCTCCGGGACCCGACTCGCCGCCGACGATGACCCAATCCACACCGTCGAGCGGGAGATTGCCGAGGGATTCGAGAAGGGGCTCGCACGACAGAAAGCGGGTGGAGGCCGGGACCTCCAGCAAGTCACTGACTCGGGGCTTGGCTTGACGACCCTCGACTGTGACGCCCACCCGGGCTGATTCCCACTCGCGCCTCCAGTCCGGGTCGCCAAGGTAGTCCTCGATCCGAACACTCTGTGCCTCCGCGTAGCGAGAAGCGTTCCCGTCTCCTCGCCCGTGGCGACGTAGACGAAGGGCAGGGGGCGAACGGCGGCGTCGAGATCAGAGGGGAGGCCACTGGCGTACTTGCGGGCCTGGACCTCGACCCCGATGAGGCTGTGCACGACGGGCTTGGCTTCCAGGACCCCGCAGGCCCCGCCGGTGACGAAGAGGAGGTAGTCGACTGGGCCGTGCCCGCTGGCAGGGAGAACTCGCGGACGGCGATACCGCGGCCGGCGGCGAAGTTCATGTCGGCTAGGTCCTGGACGATCCAGCCAGTCTGCTCTGGCAAAGCGTCGATCTTCTGCCGGGCAAGCCACCTGGGGCCCGATCCACGTGCACCGGTCCCGGCCCCCACATCGCGCTCCCGGTCAGCGGCCCGCGGGCAGGTAGAGATGATGTAACTGTAATAGACGTAATCCATTACAGCGCACTACCGGGCGTGTCTGATCGAGCGGGGAAAATCGTCGACATCGTTGCCGATTTGCACGATATTCATCACATGACTCGACGATTTGTCAGCTTCCGGCGCTCCCTGGAGCTGTCCTGGGTCCCCAACCCAAGGACGCGGTCTGCCGCGGTCTTCTTGTGGGGCCCGCGCCAGACGGGCAAGACGACGTACCTGCGGGCCCGATTCCCCGAGGCGAAACTCTACGATCTCCTCGATACGACCTTGAGCGCTGAGCTGAGCCTGAGGCCCCGACTCCTGCGGGAGGAGGTCCTTGCCGAGCGCCCGCGTATCGTGATCGTCGACGAAGTGCAGAAGGTCCCGGCGCTCCTGGAAGAGGTCCACTGGCTGCTCGAGCACAGCGCGACGCGCTTCGTGCTGTGCGGATCGAGCGCCCGCAAGCTGCGCCGCGTGTCGCACAACCTGTTGGGCGGTCGGGCGATCGATCACCACCTCCTCCCGCTGACAAGCCACGAGATCGGCAAGGTCGATCTGCTGCGCTTGCTGCGTCACGGTGCATTGCCGGTCCACTATCTCGTGGACGACCCCAAGCCGCTGCTGCGGGCCTACGTGAACAACTACATCAAGGAGGAGATCATCGACGAGTCCGCCACCCGCAACACCCCGGCCTTCGCGCGTTTCCTGCAGATGGCAGGCTTGGCCCACGGCCAGCAGATCAACTTCGCCAACATCGCCCGCGAGTGCGGGGTGGCGGCCAGCACGGTGCGCAACTACTACCAGATCCTGGACGACACGTTGCTGGGCTACACACTCGATCCGTGGCGGCGCAGGAAGAAGCGCCGTCTGGTGGAGACGGCCAAGTTCTACTTCTTCGACGTCGGCGTGGCCAACCAGCTCCACCCGGAGATCGGCGGCATCGACGAGGGAACCGACGCGTTCGGCCGCGCCTTCGAGCACTTCCTGCTCAATGAGGTTCGCGCCTTTGTTTCCTACGGACGGCGCGACCTGCCTCTCGCATACTGGCGGACCAGCTCGGGCTTCGAAGTCGATCTGATCGTCGGCGACATGGATCTCGCCATCGAATTCAAGTCGGGCAAGGAAGTCCGCGCGGCCGACCTGAAATCCATGCGCGTCTTGCAGGAGGAGTGCGCGCCGCGGCGCACGCTCGTGGTCTCACGGGTTGCGGCTCCCCGCACGACGGAGGACGGCATCGAGATCCTGCCCTGGGATCGGTTCTGCAAGGACCTGTGGGCGGGGGATCTGCTCTGACCGGGCCAGCGCGATGATGGTGCCCTCGTCGCCCGGGAGCCAGGGCGTGCGGATGAGATCCTGGAGGCCGACGGGTCCAGGCTACGCACGCGGGCGTACTTCGACTCGGCAGCGTCGTTTCCCTTCTACAGGACACGAGAGGTCGTGGCTGGAAGCAGTCGGGATCGTGTGCCCCCACCTTGGTCGGGAGCCCGCGTCTGGCAGCGGCCCTGACGGCTCAACGCTGCAACAGCGCCAGAATCGCGTCAAGGTCGGGCCGTACGCGGTGGGGGGCATTCCCCGCGGCCGCGCGCTCGGCTGCCGCGGCATCCTTCAGCCCGTGTCCGGTGAGCAGCAGCACGACCTCCTCGTCGCGCCCGACGAGGCCCGCGGAGACCGCCGCGCGCCATCCGGCCAGCGCAGCGGCCGCGGCCGGCTCGACGAAGATGCCTGTCCCGCGTGCCAGTAACGTCAACGCCTCCAGAATCGCATCGTCGCTCACGGTGACGAAGGCGCCCTGTGACTCCCGCACCGCTCGCAGTGCCTTGATCTGATCGCGCGGCATCGCCACGCACAGCGAATCGGCCACAGTTGCAGCCGCGACGGGCGCACACCGATCCGCCCCCGCGCGCCAGGCCTGCGCCAGGGCCGACGAGCCCTCGGCCTGCACGCCGATCAGCCGCGGCAGGCGAGCGAGGAGCCCGAGATCGGTCAGATCGCGGAAACCCTTGTACACCCCGCCCAGGATGCAGCCGTCACCCACCGGGACGACCACCGCGGCGGGCGCGCGGCAGCCGAGCTGTTCCCAGACCTCGAGCGCGAGGGTCTTCTTGCCCTCGCCGAGGTACGGATTGACCGCGGTGTTGCGGTTGTAGAAGCCGAGGCGCTCGCAGACGGCGCCGCACAAGTCGAAGGCCTCGTCGTACGTGCCCTCGACCGCGAAGAGCGTCGCGCCGTGCACGCGGATCTGGGCCAGCTTGGTCGGAGGGGCTGACGCGGGCACGAAGATATAGGCGGGGAGGCCGGCGGCCGCGGCCAGGGCG
>CAZDKK010000091.1:0-17120 GCA_964506245.1 uncultured bacterium
CTCGGCGGACGGGACCTGCTCCACGGCGGGCGCCTCGGCGGACGGGACCTGCTCCACGGCGGGCGCCTCGGCGGACGGGACCTGCTCCACGGCGGGCGCCTCGGCGGACGGGACCTGCTCCACGGCGGGCGCCTCGGCGGACGGGACCTGCTCCACGGCGGGCGCCTCGGCGGACGGGACCTGCTCCGGGGGAGGGATCTCCGGGAGGGGGACCTCCTCCGCCGCGGTTCCCTCCACAGGCGTGGTCTGGTCCGAAGGGGTCTCGGTCTCCGTCTCCGCGACGACCTCCGCTGCGGTCTCGGTCTCGCTCTTGGCCACGACCTCTGCTTCCAACCTGGTCTCGGAGTCCGCTGCCCCCCCCGCCTCCGCTTCGGTCGCGAACTCGCCTTCTTCTTCCCCTTCGGCCGTGGCCTTCTCCCCTTCCGCCGCCGTCGCGGGCTCGGCCGCTGGCGATGCCTCAGCCGCTGGCAATGCCTCGGCCGCTGGCGATGCCTCGGCCGCTGGCAGTGCATCGGGCGCTGGCACAGCCTCCGCCGCTGCCTGCAACTCCTCCATCAGGGCCGGGTCCATGGCATCGCCGGCTCCCGCCGGCTCTGGCGCGGCCAGCGAGCCCGCGGCCGGTTCCGCTCGCGGCGCCGGCAGAGGCTCGGGTCCCGCTGCGGGCTCGGCGTCCGAGACAGGTTGCTCGGCCGTGTCCTCTTCTCCCGGGTCGGATGCCGCCATCGCCTGGAGGACAGCCTCGGCTTCCCTCGCCAGAGCCTCCTCAACCCCTTGCTCTGGATGGCGTTGCGCCCCTTGCACCGCGGCGACGTCCGGCGGCGGAGGCGGGACGGCCTCGTCGCCTGCTCCCCGCCCGGGGGGCGCACCTACGGGCTCCTGGGGGTCGATTTGGTCGGGCTCGTGCACCGAGTGCCTCCTGGATCCTGGCCACGCGCGGGCAGCACGCGACCTGATCTTCCCCAGAACAATCGGCGCACGGGGCCTGAACCCTTCGTGGCGCTGCGGTTCCCCCGGCCCGGCTGGGACCCGAGGCTGCCAGCCATGTGGCGGCCACGGTGCATCCGCGCGAGCGCCTCCCCAACCCCGGGGAGGCCGGTGCGGCGGGGCGACCCGGTGTGGTAGGTTGCGGGACATGCCCGCCCGTGGCGCCGGGCGGGTCGGCCTCCCGCCACCCCCACGGCACCACCACCTGGCGGGGTGGGCCGGAGGCCCCATCGATCCGGCCCGCCGGCCCGCTGGCGATGCGCGGGTGCGCGGGCCCGCCTGCAATGCCTGGGTGCGCGGCGGGGAGAAGACGACCAGTGGTCATCGGTTGTACAGCCGATCTACATTACGGGATCAGCGCGCAGGTCTGCCGGCACGTGGAGGCCTTCGTGGAGCGGGCGATAGCGCCGGCCCAGCTCGACCTGCTCCTCCTCGCGGGCGATGTGGCGGAGTCTGCCGGTCTGTCCTACGCCGAGATCGGCCGACATCACGAGCGGCTGCTCACGCTCATCCGGGACGCGGCCGGGTGCCCGGTCGCCTTCTGCGCTGGCAATCACGACGTGTGGACCACCGATCCGTGGCTCGACTCCGCGACGATCTATCGCCAGGTTCTCCCGGAGGTCGCGGCGCGCACGGGTGTCACATGTCTGGATGCGGGAGTCCTCAGCATCGGGAACGCCCTGATCGCGGGCTGTTACGGGCACTACGATTACTCGCTGGCCGTGCCCGGGATGGCGTTCAACGGGCTTCCGGTCACGGAGGAGCACTACCGCGCGCAGAAGCCCCCCGGCGCATCTGACATCGTGTGGATGGACGCCCTGCGCATCCACTGGGAATGGGACGACCCCCAGGCCTGCGCGCAGATCTGCGATGCGTGCGGGCTGCGCGTGGCGCAGATGCTGGCGCCGGGTCGCGACCTGGTCCTCGTCTCCCACACGGTTCCGCGCGCAGAGGCCAACGGCCACACGTGCAGCGACAGCCCGGTCAGCCTCTTCCTCAATGCCTTCAGCGGCACGCTCCGGCTGGAAGCGATCCTTCGCGACGCGCTGCAGCCAGGCCGGCGCGTGCTATCGATCTCCGGCCACACGCACAAGCGGGTGCCGCTCATGGCCATCGACGGCGTCGAGTACTTGAACATCGGGGGCAACTACGGGGCCCCACGCCTCGAGATCCTGTATTGGCCGGAGGAGCCATGCCGCACGGGCTGACCCTTCCCGCTCGGCGTGGCCCGGTCGGACTCCTCGTGCGAGGCGACAACCTCGACTTGCTCGCCACGCTGCCGCCATCATCGATCGACCTCGTGGTGGCCGATCCGCCCTTCGCGACCGGGCGCCGGCGTGAGTCTCCCAGTGCGCGCGCGGGAACGCGATCGCCGCGGGTCCCCGGGGGATTCGAAGACCGCTGGGACAGCCAGGCGGCCTATCTCGACTTCCTCCGGCCTCGGCTGGTCGCGATCCGCCGCGCGCTTCGTCCCCACGGATCGGCGGTCCTCCACCTCGACTACCGGGCGGTCCACGCGGTGAAGCTCGAGCTGGACCGCGTCTTCGGACCCGAGCGTTTCGTCAACGAGATCATCTGGCACTATACGGGCGGCGGGCGCTCGAGGCGCTGCTTCTCGCGCAAGCACGATACGCTGCTCTGGTACGCTCGCGGCGCCCGATGGACCTTCAACATCGACGCCGTACGCCAGCCGTACAAGCCGAGCAGCGGGTATGCGCGCGGCGGGATCGTTGCGCGCAGCGGCAAGCGCTACCAGCCCCACCCCGCTGGCACGCCGGTCGACGACGTCTGGGATATCCCGATCGTGAATCCGCTCGCGCCGGAGCGTTGCGGCTATCCGACGCAGAAGCCGGAGCGGTTGCTCGAGCGGATCGTCCTGGCGCTGAGCCGGCCGGGCGATGTCGTGCTCGACCCGTTCTGCGGCAGCGGCACGACCGCCGTCGTCGCGCAGCGCTGCGCCCGGCGCTGGGTCGCCTGCGATGTCTCAGAGGAGGCGATCGCTGTGACGGAGAAACGCCTGGGGGAGCTCGCGGAGCGCGCCGGCGGCTGCCGGGCGCGCGCGTGTTTCCGCAAGATCGCACTGCCTTCCTCCGGAAACGGCCATCGATAGCGGGCACATCAGGAGGGAATCGGGATGTCGACCCAACCGCGCATCCTCGCGCTGGCCGGAAGCACACGCGAAGGATCGTACAACCGCCGATTGCTGGCCATCGCCGTCCGCGGTGCCCAGGCCACCGGCGCCGAGGTGACCCTGGTCGACCTGCGCGACCTCGCCCTGCCGCTGGGCCTCGCGCGCGGCCTGGCGCACGTCCGCGCTATCCTCGGTATCACCGGCTGCCTGGTGCTGGCGAATCAGGTGAACATCCCCTACGCCGCGAAGGCCCTCACCGTGGCCGGGGAGCTCGCGGATCCGAAGGACCGGGCTCGCACCGAGGCGCTGGGGGCATCTCTGGCCGAAACGATCGCCTGCTGGATCCAGGAGTAGACGCGCGGGGGACGAAGCAGCACGCGCTCTGGTCCCCATGGAGGGTCTCCCATGAACACGCTCATCTCACGCAAGCTGGCGCAGGCCGTGGAACTGGTCGCGTCCAGTGATGCTGATGTCTGGATGGTCTTCGTCCGCGAGACCGCGGAGGGTGGGGATCCGGTCCTGCCGCTGATCGTGGCGGGCGGTCTCACGTGGCAGAGTGCTCTGCTCATCGCTCGTGACGGCCGGCGCATCGCCGTGGTGGGCAACTATGACGCCGACCCTTTGCGCGCCTCCGGGGACTGGCCGGAGGTGATCCCCTACGTGCAGAGCATCCGCGAATCCCTGCTGGCCGCCCTCGAGCGACTCGTTCCTCCCGAGCGCCGCACACCGTGCATCGCGGTCAACTACTCGCTCGACGATCCGAAGGCCGACGGCCTGACGCACGGGATGTTCCGTCGCCTGGAGGGCTACCTGGAAGGCACACGTTTCGAGGGCACCCTGGTGAGCGCGGAAGCGATCGCCTCAGGCCTGCGGTCGTGCAAGATCCACGAGGAGATCGAGCGCATCCGCGGGGCCATCGCGGTCACCGAGGAGATCTTCGCAGAGGTTGCGGGTTTCGCCGAGCTCGGCCACACCGAGCGCGAGATCTACGACTTCGTGCAGTCGCGGATCGACGAACGCGGACTTGGGTACGGATGGGCGCGTGAGGGCGACCCGATCGTGAACTCAGGGCCCGACTCGATGATCGGACACGGCCTGCCCTCGGACTCGATCGCGATCGCGCGGGGCCATCTCCTGCACATCGACCTCGGCGTGCTGCGCGAGGGCTACAGTTCGGACATCCAGCGTTGCTGGTACGCCCCGCACCCCGGCGAGCGGACCTTGCCCGCGGAGATCGAGCGCGCGCTGGCCGCGGTGGCGGGCGCCATCCAGGCCGGGGCCCGGGTTCTCAGACCCGGCGTGGAGGGCTGGCAGGTCGACCAGGCGGCCCGCGACCACATCGTCGCGATGGGTTACCCGGAGTACATGCACGCTCTGGGCCATCAGGTCGGTCGCATGGCGCACGACGGCGGGGGGATTCTCGGGCCACGCTGGGAGCGGTACGGGCGCACGCCCACCATCCCCGTGCAGGTCGGCCAGGTCTTCACGCTCGAGCTGGGGATCCTGGTCGAGGGCCACGGCGAGCTGGGCCTGGAGGAGATGGTGCTCGTGACGCCCACCGGCTGCGAGTGGCTCACGCGACCGCAGTCGACCATCCCGATGCTCCCGCGCTCGATCGCGCCTTGACGAAGCGGGGGCGCGGCTCGCGGCCGTCGCCCCCGTTGCAGTGCCTCTCCCAGCGTCGTGCTTCAGGATCTAGGCCTTGAACTGACCCACCAGCTCGCGCAGCCGGGCCGCCATCCGGGCCAGCTCTTCGGCGCTGGCGTTGGTCTCGGTCGCCCCGGAGGCCGACTCCTGCGCCGACTTGTTCACCCCCTGGATGCTCGAGGAGATGTCGCTCGAGGCGAGCGAGATCTGCTGGATGTTGCTGGCGATGTTGGTGGCGGCCTGCGAGGCGCCCCCGATGTTCGCTGCAATCTCGTTGGTGGTCGCCGACTGCTCCTCGACAGCGCCCGCGATCGTCTGCGTGATTTCACTGACCTCGCGGATGATCCCAGAGATCTCCTGGATCGCGCCCACCGCGCTGCCGGTGTTGGACTGCATCTCTTCGATCTGCCGGCTGATCTGCTCGGTCGCCACCGCGGTCTGCTTCGCCAGCTCCTTCACCTCGTTGGCCACGACGGCGAAGCCCTTGCCGGCTTCGCCGGCCGAGGCGGCCTCGATCGTCGCGTTCAACGCCAGCAGGTTCGTCTGGTCGGCGATGTCGCTGATCGTGTCGAGGACCTTCCCGATCTCCGCCGACGAGGTGTTCAGTCGCTCCATCGTCTCCCCGGTGGCGTGGGCCTTGGTGTCGGCATGGGTGGCCACCTGGGCCGCCTGCGCGCAGTTGCGCGCCACCTCGGAGAGCGATGCGCTCATCTCTTCGATCGCCGCGGCCACCGTGGTCACCGAGGTCGACATCTCCTCCGCACCGGCCGAGACGCCGGAGACGCTGGTGGACATCTCCTCCGTGGCCGCCGCCACGCTGTTGGCCTGCTCCATCATCTTCTCCGATCCGGCGGCCAACATGCTCGACGTGGACGACATCTGCTCGGCCGCAGCACCCACGGTGGTGGTGTGCTGCGAGATCTCGGCGATGATCCCCTGGAGCTTGGCAACGAACTCGTTGAAATAGCGCGCCATGGCGCCGATCTCGTCGGTCGTCTCGACCTGGAGACGCACGGTGAGGTCCCCCTGGCCGCTGGAGATGTCCTTGAGCATGTCCGTGGCCTTGCGGATCGGCAGCACGACGCGGCGCGTCGTGAAGAGCACCGTGCCGACGACCAGCCCGGTGGCGCAAAGCGTGATGATCAGCAGCGTCGACACCAGGGCCTGAGCCTCACGGCGGGCCACCGCGGCCTGTTCTTCCACCTGGGCGTCGATGAAGTCCACGTACTCGCCCGACCCGAGCACCCAGCCGCGCGTCGAGTAGAGCTTCACGTAGGAGATCTTGGGGTAGCCCTCGGACGTGACGGTGCCATCACTCTTGGGCTTGGGCCAGTAGTACTGCAGGACGCCATCCCCGTCGGCGACGCACAGGCGATTCGCCTTGACGAAGAGGTTGGTCTCCTCGATGTGCGCCACCTCCGGTGCGTTCTTGTCGTAGATCCGGCCCGCGTAATAGATCCGGTCGAAGCGCGCCTTGTCCCGGAAGTCGGAGATGTCGGTTCCGTTGAGCTTTGGGGTCGTGGGGTGCATGACCATGATCGGGCGATCGGGTTGCGCGGGGTCGAGCGCGTGGATCCAGACATAGGAGGAGCCGAAGGTCATGTCGTGCACACGAGCCTTGGCCTGCTCCTCGTCCAAGCCGGCCGCGTCGGCTCCCTGCACCGCTGCCAAGGCCTGATCGACCTGGGCCTTGAGTCGATCGATGACCGCGTTGACTTGATTCGCGCGAATCTGCTCCATCCGCGCCGCGGTCTGCTTGCTCGTCACGGTGATGAGGATGATGACCATTGCGCCCATGCACACGACGAGGGGCGCGAGGGCTCCCATGAGAATCTTGGTTCCGATGCCCAGACTGCGGCCTTTGCGCTCCGTGGAACTCATGGCGACCTCCCTGCCAAACCCGGGGCGCCGGGGTGGGCCGGCGCCCAAGCCGGGCGAGCTCGCCGCGCTGATGGCCAGTCCCGTCACCTCACGCGAGCCCGCTTTGTGCGCCAATGTTGACGTCTGTCTTTTCTATCGGTCGGGGCCGGCGAAATCTTCCGATCGCCATCGGCGCCGCCGATCCTGGCTGGCTGTTTTCATCCTCGGCCCCGCGCCCCCCCCCCCCGGTAGCCCGCCGCGGGTGCGGGCCGTAGAGGCGGTCGAAGGCGAGGGTTGAGGCCCCCGCCGCCCCGTGGCACGATGCCCGCGCCGATCGGGATCGGGGCCGGGCCCGCCGCCGGGGGGGCCGGCGGACGCCCTTTTCGAAGCGGATTGCATCCCCCGGCCAGGTCGGGGAAGGAATGCCCATGCAGCAGATGACCGCGACGCGCGCGCTCGTTATCCAACAGCACAAGGAATGGGGCGAGATCCTCAGCGGCTTCGAGGTACGCAACCGCTACAGCGTGCTCGATGCCGACGGCCAGGAGCTCTACGCGGCTGAGGAAGTCGGGGGCTCGCTCTGGGCGCGCCTCTTCCTCGGCCGACTCCGGCCGTTCGAGATCCGGGTGCTGTCCCCCGCGGGGACCCCCGTACTCGTCCTGCGGCGCCCGTTCCGCTGGCTCCTGCACGAGGTTCAGGCGCAAGCCCCCGACGGACGCCCCCTCGGCCTCGTGAAACAGCGCTTCGCCTGGCTGCGGCGACGCTTCACCGTGGCTGACGCGACCGGCCGAGAGGTGGGCCAGCTCTACGGTCCCCTGCTCCATCCATGGTCCTTCGAGATCCGTGAGGGGGAGCGCGTGTTGGGTCGCATCGTCAAGCGCTGGAGCGGCGCGGCCAAGGAGATCTTCACCGACGCGGACAACTTCGGCGTGGAGTTCCCGCGCGACTGGGAGGTCGAGCGCAAGGCGATCCTGTTGGCCGCCGTGTTCCTGATCGACTTCGTCTACTTCGAGCGCTCGGGCCGCAATTGAGCCGGCGGGGGTAAGGGATGAGGAGATTCCGGACCTTCGTGCACACTTCGCTGCTGGGCGGCATCGTGGTCATCCTTCCCGTCGCGGTCATGTTCCTGGTCTTCCGCTGGATCTTTCACGTGATCAAAGGCCTGATCGGGCCGTTCGTGCGCATGTTGGGCCCGGTCCTCGAGCTCGAGACGCGGACACAGACCACGCTGGCGCACTTCGTCGTCCTGGCCATCATCGTGGCCATGTGCTTTCTGGTCGGCGTCGCCGTGCGCACGCGTCTGGGCGGGATGGCCTACCGGTCGATCGAGCGGCGCGTGCTGCGGGTTGCCCCGGGCTACTCGATTGTCAAAGAGACCGTGGCGCAACTCCTGGGCAGTCAGCGCATGCCTTTCTCGAAGGTGGCGCTCCTGCACGTGGGCAATGGGATGATGCTGACCGTCTTCATCGCGGAAACGCACGCGGACGGCTCGCACACGGTCTTCGTGCCCACTCCCCCGAATCCCGCTACAGGCCAGGTCCTGCACGTCCCGGCCGATCGGGTCGAGGTGGTCAAGGTCCCGATGGAGACGGCTCTGCGCTCGATCATCGGTTGCGGGCTCGGCTCGGGCGCCATCCTCGCGGCCTGGCATGCGCAGGGCAGCGGGACGGACCCGGCGCCGGAACGGGGCCAGCCGCAGGCTTGAGCAGCCCCGGGGCGCTTCTCCGCGAAACGCCGAAGCCGGGACTTGACCGAGCATCGTCCAATCTCTGTGCAATCGAGTTGCGACGATCCCTCCTCGAGGCATCCCACGGGCCCGCAGGGATGTCCGTTCGGCGGGAACCGAGCCGGCGCCGCGCGGTTGCACACGGCAACAGGGGCGGCCGGCCGCTGGTGCGGTCCCGGGCCGCCGTGGGTGTCGGATGAGCCGGAGTGGACGCCGATGCGGGGATCACCGATCCCCCCGCGAATAGATTGGAGGGACGCCATGAGCCAGCACACGTTGGGACCGCTGCCCTATGCCTACGACGCGCTCGAGCCGTACATCGACGCGCGCACGATGGAGATCCACCACAGCAAACACCATCAAGCCTACGTCACGAATCTCAATGCGGCCCTCGAAGGGCACGCGCAGCTGCAGGGGATGAGCCTCGATGCCCTGCTGCGTGACCTGGCCGCGCTTCCCGATGGGATCCGCGAGGCCGTGCGGAACCACGGGGGAGGTCACTGGAACCACAGCTTCTTCTGGCCGCTGCTCAAGAAGGGCTCCGCGCCCCAGGGCGAGATAGCCGAGGCGATTCGAAAGGAGTTCGGCAGCTTCGAGGAGTTCAAGGCGCGCTTCTCGAAGGCGGCCGCGACGCGTTTCGGGAGTGGCTGGGCCTGGCTCGCGCTGCGGCAGGATCGACTCGAGATCCTGAGCACCCCGAACCAGGACACGCCGATCAGCCAGGGGCTGATCCCGGTGTTGGGACTGGATGTCTGGGAGCACGCGTACTATCTCAAGTACCAGAACCGGAGACCCGAGTACATCGAAGCCTTCTTCCATGTGATCCACTGGGAGCGGGTCAACGATCTGTACGTCGCCGCGCGCGAGGGACGGTCAATCGCCGCCGCGGGCAAGTCGCACTGATCTCGGCCTGCACCCGGAATGCCTTGCATCCTCCTTGCCCAGACCGGGCCCGCGGGGGTTGCCACCCGCGGGCCCGTTTCATGCCCGTGCCGATCGGACCGATCCATCCCGTCGCGAGGCGCAGGAAGTAGACGCCCCTCGAGATCGTGCACCGTCAGGCGGATCCCAGGAGCAGCGCCACGCATCGAGGGCCGTCCGAGCCGCGGCCTCGGTGGAATCGCTGCTCGCGCGGCCTGGGCTGGACGGGGACCGCGCGCTCGGCGAGGATGCTCCCGGGGGATGTCGTGACCCGGCGTGAAAGGAGCGCACGATGGATGAGCACAGACCTCCTGCGCGGGATCCCGGACCACTCGCCGGTTCGACGATTCGCCCGATGGACGCCGCGGACCTTCCGGCCGTGCGCGCGCTGTGGCAGGCAACCGCGGGCGTCGGGGTCTCGCCCTCGGACAGCATCGAAAACCTGACCCGGCAGCTGGCGCGCAATCCGGGCATGAGCCAGGTGGCCGTGTTGGCCGATGGCCGGCTCGTGGGCGCGGTCCTGTGCGGCCACGACGGCACGCGTGGCTCCATCCGCCACCTGGCGGTCGCGGCGGAGCACCGGAACCGGGGCATCGGCCGGGGGCTGATCGGGCGGTGCTTGGAGCTGCTGCGCGCGCAGGGGCTGTACAAGTGCACGATCCATGTCTTCGCCGACAACCCGCAGGGCCTCAGGTACTGGAAACACATGGGGTGGTTCGCGCGGCCTGATCTCCAAGTGATGCAGATGCTCCTGGAGAAGGACCCACCCCAATGAGGGGTCGACCGTGACGCGCAGCCGAGGTCCTCCTCGGGACGCGGAGCGGGCGCCTCTGGGAGGCAGACCTGTGCGACTCTTCATTACCGGGGGCACCGGCTTCATCGGCAAGCACGTGGTTGCGCTGGCGCTGCAGCGCGGCCACGAGCTGCGCTGCCTGGTCCGCGATCCGCGCACGGCGGAGTCGCTGGCGCCCGGGGGCGTCACGCTCATCAACGGTGACCTCCTGGATCCGGACGCGCTGCGACGCGGCATGGAAGGCTGCGACGGCCTGCTCCATCTGGCGAACGTGTACTCCTTCTGGGAGCCCGACCGAAGCGTGTACATGCGCGTCAACGTCACGGGCACGCGCCATGTGATGGAGTGCGCGCTGGCCGCGGGTGTTCGCAAGATCGTGCACGTGAGCTCCGCGGTGACGTTCGGTGAGCCCGCGGAGAGGCCGTTCACCGAGGAAAGCGAGTCACGCCCCATCCATCTCACGGCGTACGCTCGCTCGAAGCTCGCGGGCGACCAGCTCTGCTGGCAGCTCCATGCGGACCGCGGCCTGCCGCTGGCCGGCATCTACCCGGGATCGGTCGTCGGTCCGGGGGACGAGAAACCGAGCGGTCAGCTCCTGCGGAATCTGCTGGGGCGCAAGATGCCGGCGCTCGTGTATCCGCGCACGGTCTTCACCTTCGTGCATGTGCGGGACGTCGCCCAGGCCATCGTGCGCGCGGCCGAGGACGAGCGCACGCTTGGCCAGAAGTACCTGGTTGGGAAAGAGCACTGGTCTCTGGGCGATCTCTATCGAGCCGTCCGTGAGCTCTCCGGCGTCCCCCTCCCCCGCATGGTCCTGCCCGATCCGGCGGTCGTGGCCGGGGCGTGGTTTCTCACCGGAATCGCGGACCTCACCAAGCGGCCGCCAGCCCTGGGGCTCTCGCGCGATATGGCGCGGATCATGAGCCGGGGATTCTGCTTCGACGGCGGCAAGGCGGAGCGGGAGCTGGGCATCACCTACACGCCGGTGCGCGCGGCGCTGGAGGAGATCATCGCGGCGCACAGGTCCGCATAGGTCGCAACACGCCGATGGGCGAGCCCGGCACGCACCCATTACCGCGCCGGGTTGTTGCCCCGGGGCAACAGCGCAACTGCATGACGAACATTGGGTTGCAGAGTTCCCCTGCAAGGCCACGCGGTTTGCAGGTGCGGGGACAGGCTGCAACCCGCTGGAGGGCTGGGACGTAGGCCGCCCTCGAGTGCTCGTGCATCCCCTCGGGCGAGGGTCTAGGATCGCGCCCGGGGCTCGGTCGGAGCGCAATCTTGACCAGGGAGGGGGAAGATGTTCGTACCCGTCATCCCGACCCAGGACGCATCGCCGCACGCGATGGAGATGGGCCGGCGGATCGCCGCGCTGATTCGCGACTATCGGCTCCAGCATCAGGATGCGAGCGCGACGGACGTCTACTTCGCGCTCCGCGTTGCCGCCGCCGAGGCCGGCGCGGACGCCCGGCGGTCTCGCCTCGTGGCCGTGGTGGCGGGCCTCGTGGCCCTGCTGGTGGCTGGGTTGCTCTTCTTCGCCCGGTCCGGCGGCCGCGATCACGGGATGATCAGCTTTGTCGTGCTGGGGATCCTCATCGCCGTGCTGGGCATCCTGGTCGTGTTCAAGAGCAGGTTCCGGTAGCGGAGATGGCAGCCGTGCCCAGCCTGCGCTACACCGGCCTGCCCCTTGCGCAGCCAACTCCCCTCGTCGATCCGACCCGGGTGCGGGCCAACATCGCGCGCATGGCATCCAGGGCGCGGGAGAGCGGCGTGCGGCTGCGCCCCCATTTCAAGACGCACCAGTCGGCCGAGGTCGGCGGCTGGTTCCGCGAGCAGGGCGTCGAGGCGATCACCGTCTCCTCGCTGCGCATGGCCCGCTACTTCGCCAGTCACGGCTGGCGCGACATCACCGTGGCCTTCCCCGCCAACCTACGGGAGATCGACACCATCGCAGCGCTCGCCGAGGAGATCTCCCTGGGGATCCTGGTCGATGACCCGTCCGTCGTGCGCGTGCTGGCCGACGGTCTGTCCACGGCCGTGCGTGCCTGGGTCAAGATCGACACCGGGCTCGGGCGGGCCGGCGCGCGGTGGGACGATCACCCGCGTCTGGAAGCGGTCGCGGAGGCGTTGAAGCCGGCGGTGCGATTGGAGTACGCCGGGGTGCTCACCCACGCCGGCCACAGCTACGCCGCGCGCTCGCGTGCGGCGCTCCTCGCGGTCCACGCCGAGAGCGTGGCACGCCTGTGGGCCGCGCGCGACGTGCTCGCGGCCCGGCTCGGGCGCGCGGGCGAGCTGTCGATCGGCGACACGCCCACCTGCAGCACCGTCGAGCGCTTCGAGGGCGTGGACGAGATCCGCCCCGGCAACTTCGTCTTCTACGATCTCATGCAGCTCGCCATCGGGTCCTGTCGCGAGGAAGCGCTCGCCGTCGCCATCACCTGCCCGGTCGTGGGCAAGTACCCGCGTCGCGGCGAGATCGTGATCTACGGCGGCGCGGTCCACCTGTCGAAGGAGGCGCTGGTCGGATGGCCGGCCCCCGAAGGCACGATGGGTCATCGCGAGCGCATGGTCGGCACGGGTGGCTCGGCGAGCCTCGGCGCCCCCGCGACCATTCCGGAGAGCACGGCGAGCGACCGCGATGATCCTGGTGCCCGACGGATCTATGGATGCCTGGCGACCGACCCCGGCGCGGGCCTGGGGCGTCCGGAACCGCGCGCGTCCGTGACCGCGCTTTCACAGGAGCACGGCGTCGTGCGCGTGCCGCCGGAGCTGTGGGATGCGGTAGATGTCGGGGACCTGGTGCTCGTCTTCCCCGTGCACGCGTGCCTTGCGTGCGACCTCTTCGATCGTTACGTCACGCTCGATGGGCGCAGGCTCGAGCGGATGCGGAGCTAGCGGATCTTCGCTTCCAGGTCACGCGCCCGTCTACGCGAGCACGGACCAGGGTGTGATCTCGCAATCGCTCCTCGTTTGTCGTACGTCGCCACCGTAGATGACGCGACGCGGAGTCGTGGTCGCGACCAGGCCCTCGTCCATCGCCCGTGTCAAGCCGCCCAGCATGTCACTTGTCACTGTCGCTCCCGCCTTGATCTCCGTGAACCGCAGGCCCGCGTCCGTTTCTTCCACCAGATCCACCTCGCGTCCGTGCTGATCACGCAGGTGGAAGAGGCCACCGGCCTCGCCCCGATTGAGCCGGGCCTTGGCAACTTCGCTCACCACCCAGGACTCGAAGATGCTGCCCCTGAGGGGATGAAGGCGCAGCTGCTGCGCATCCCTGATCTTCAAGAGCCGGCAGACCAGTCCGCTGTCCCAGAAGTGTAGCTTGGGCGCCTTGACGAGGCGCTTGCGGAGGTTGCCGTGCCAGGCCGGCAGCCGCATGACGATGAAGGATGTCTCCAGGACCGAGAGCCACGCTTTGGCGGTGGGTTGGCTGATTCCGGTGTCAGAAGCGAGGGAGGAAAGGTTCAGCAGCTGGCCTGTTCGCCCCGCGCAGAGAGCCATGAAGCGCTGAAAGGTCACCAAGTCACCGACCCGGCTGACGGCGCGTGCGTCCCGTTCGACATAGGTGGTGATGTACGGATCGAGAAACTCGCGCGGCACGAGTCTGCGGTCCAGGATCCGCGGGTATCCCCCCGTCAGCAAGACCTCGTCGAGGTCCGACGGATAGCTGTCGAAGCGGCGGACCTCCGCATACGTCAGGGGGAGCAAGTGTAGCACGGCGGCTCGACCGGCGAGGGATTGGCTCACGGACTCGAGCAGAAGCAGGTTCTGAGAGCCGGTGAGGATCCAGCGGCCCGGTCGCGGATCTTCGTCGACTTGCCCCTGGATGTAGGAGAGCAAGTCCGGGCAGCGCTGGATCTCATCCAGCACCGCGCCGTCCGGGAGCCGAGCCAGAAGGGCACGCGGATCCTCCAGAGCGAGGTCACGTTCGCTCGGGATCTCAAGGTTGATGTAGGGATACTCCGGAAAGGCCGCCCGGCACAGTGTGGTCTTCCCGCTCTGGCGTGGACCTGTGATGGTCACGACGGGCATCGCCCTTGCCGCCTGGAGGACGCGGCCGGTGAGATCTCGCTCGATCATGGCGGAGATAGTACGCACGAGGCACGGGCAATTCAAGATTGAATATTGAAATACCCATTTCCCGACAGGACATTCAGTTAGGTGCCGTACTGGGCTTGGCGTGGGCTCGGCGGCAGGTGCCCTGCCAGCAGCCGGGCACGGGAGTCCGGTTTCGCCTCCTCAATCGCCAATCCGCGCGGCTGGATCCAGCGGCGAGATCGAGGAGAGAACTCCCCATTCCCGAGCCAAGAACCTAGCGGATCTTCCCCTCCAGGAACGGCACCTCGTAGACCTTGTCGTGCTGGATCGGCCCGTGGCCGAAGTAGCCGTTCTCGCCGAAGAGCTCCCCGTGGTCCGCGGTGACGGTGATGTAGGTGTTCTTGGGCACCATGTCGTAGAGGCGCTCGAAGACGCCCTCGAGGTACTGGACCGTGTCGATCTGCCGCCCGCGCAGGATGTCCAGCTTGTCCTGATCGAAGAAGGGCTCCGTCTTGGCGTCGGCCTTGAGCTTGCCGTCCACGATCGCGTCGTCGAGGTGCTTGAACACGCCGTGCACGCCGCTCAACCGCGGCCAGAGATCCTTCGGTTCGGTGGGACGCGCGTAGGGGTAGTGCGTCTCGCCCACGTTGAAGATGAAGAACGACGGACGCTCGGAGGAGAAGGTCATCTCGTCGAGCATCGCGTTCATGTCGTTGTGCTTTTCCATCAGCTTGAAGGTGTCGAAGTCCTTGTTGATCGCCGTCTTGGGGTTGAGCACCGGCAGGGAAACCTTGGCGTGCGTGAAGTAGCCGAGCGTGTTGCGCAGGTAGGTGGGCAGGTAGAGGTGCGGCACGAAGCTGGCGAACTCGATGTCGCGCGCGCCGAAACGCTCGTTGAACCTGAGGAAGTCCTCCTTGTAGTAGTCCGACGCGTAGACGTGCGCCGGGCTCGTGTGGGGCAGCAGGCCCATGAGGAGGTTGTAGTGCGAGGGCGCCGTCCAGGAGGCGTAGCTCCAGCGCGACTCGACCGCGCCGAGCTTGGTGATGATCTTGGGCTTGGCGGCCACGAAGGAGTCGTACCGGCAGCTATCGAGAATCACGATGAGGTAGTTGTTCATGTTGTCGAACGGCGGGTCAGGGCGCTTGCCCGGAGCGCTGGGGCCGAGCGTCGGCCGTGGGGACACACCCGGCCGGGGACCCGGCTGCGCAGACTTCTTGCCGATGAGCTTGTCGAAGAGACCCATGGTTCCACTCCTTCGTCCGGATAGACCACCGGGCCGCCCGCCGCCTGGCAGGGACCGGCAAAGGGACGATTCTACATCATCTACCCTCCCACGCGCCACGCGTGGCGCTGCATCTGCTTGCCGGCGATGCCCTTCCTCGGTTTTCGGCGTCGCGCCACGGGATCTCCACGGGTGAGAGGCGACTCCCGGTAGCCCCTCGACCGTCCGAAGACTGGACCGAGGGGCCCTTTCGGCTGCCCGCCCGGCCTTGGGCGCGGGTGGCGCCAAGGGCTCGCCGGAGCGGTGCTTCTCCGGGACTGGCCTGGGCGTGAGGAGATTCGGGGCGTGGAGCAGCGCGGTCCGATCATTGGCGTGGAACACCTCGACTGGGGCGTCCCCCGCGAGATCCGCAGCCCGTTCGACCAGCGGGTGGTGAGCGAGGTGCGCTTCGGCGACCCGCGCGCGCTCGACATGGCGATCGCCGTGGCGGAGGTGACCTTCGCCACCTTCCGCCGCCAGCCCGCGCACCGGCGGGCCTCCTGGCTGCGCGCAGTCGCGGCGGGGATCCGCCGTCAGGGCGAGGATCTCACACTGGCGATCTCGAGCGAGGCGGGAAAGCCCGTCCGTCTGGCGCGGCTCGAAGTGCAGCAGGCGGCCGACACCTGCGCCTTCTGCGCCGAGGAGGCGCTGCGGATCGGCGCCGAGCTTGCCGCCTACGACCAGGTGCCGGAGGGCGAGGGTCGGCTCGGTCTGGTCCGGCGCTTCCCGATCGGTCCCGTGGCCGCCATCACCCCGTTCAACCTCCCGCTTCATCTCCCGGTCGAGAAGGTCGCCGCCGCGATCGCGGCGGGCTGCCCGATCGTGCTCAAGCCGGCCTCGCAGACACCCACGCCGGCCATCCTGCTGGCGCGCATCGCGCTCGACGCGGGGGTGCCTGAGGGCGTGGTCAACGTCGTGCCGTGCAGCGCGAGCGACGCGGCGCCCTTGATCGAAGATGAGCGGCTGCGGTTGCTTTGTTTCACGGGCAGCGCCGAGGCGGGTTGGCTGCTCAGAGCGCGCGCTGGGCGCAAGAAGATCCACCTGGAGCTGGGCGGCAACGCGGCCGCCATCGTGGAGCCTGATGTAGACGTGGATGCCGCCGCCCGGAGCCTGGCGATGAGCGCCTTCGCATACGCGGGGCAGACCAGCACATCCGTACAGCGCCTGTACGTGCACGACCGGGTGACGCGGCGACTGCTCGACACGCTCATCCAGACCGTCACCCTGCGGATTCCCACCGGCGATCCGGCGGATGAGAACGTTCTCTGCGGGCCCGTCATCGACACCGCCAGCGCGGGCCGCGTCCAGGAGTGGATCGAGCAGGCCGTAGCGGCGCAGGCCGTGCTACTGCACGAGCCGCGCCGCTCGGGCAACGTCTTGACGCCCGCCATCCTCACGCAGGCCCGCGAGGATCTCCCGATCGTGGCGCGTGAGGTCTTCGGGCCGGTCGTCGTCGTGGAGACCTACCGCGGGATCAACCGGGCGATCGAGCTGGCCTCGACAACGCAGTACGGGCTCCAGACCACGATCTACAGCCACGACATCCGCAAGGTGATGCACGCCTTCGAGGAGATCGAGACCGGCGTCCTCATCCACAACAACTTCCCGTCGTATCGGATCGACCCGATGCCCGGGGGTGGGCTGAAGGCCTCGGGGACGGGCCTCGGCGGTCCGCGCCGCGCGATCGAGGAGATGACGCAGGAACGGCTGCTGGTCGTGGACACGAGGATTCAGTAGGCCGGGCCATCGTGCTTGCACA
>CAZDKK010000092.1:0-16630 GCA_964506245.1 uncultured bacterium
CCCCGCACCGACAGACATGGATACGCGAAAGGGACAGCCTCCTCCCGTGCCACCATCACGGCTTGAGACCCAGGGCTGCGCTGACCTCGGCTTCCATGTTGCGCAGACGGGCTTGCTCCCGATCCCGGACTGGGACGGAGACCAACAACTCGTTCGCCTCGCGGAGGTTCGCCAGTGCACTTGGCGATGTCAACAGCTCCGGATGGCCTCGCAGCGGCAACCATAGCGCCAGGGCCAGGTAGATCCGCGTGGCCGAAGTCGGCTGTGCGTCGAGCACCGCCCTGAAGTAAGCCTGTGTGGCGGCGATTCCCTCTATATGGAACATGGCGGCAATGAGATGTTGAGCGATGTCCGCCCGGAGCGGTGCACGGTCAAGGGCCCACCCGTACGCCTCGAGTGCCTCCTCCCAGAGACCCAGGCGCTCGGCCGCTTGCCCTCGAGTATTGGCATCTTCGACGCTCTCCGTAGTGAGTCGCCGCAGAGCGCGCGCCAATTCGAGTGCACGCTCCGGACTCCCGGCCTGGACGTGCATCAAAGCGAGTGCACGAAGCGCGGGGACGTAGGTCGGATTGTCTTGAACACACACCTCAAGCTCTTCAATTGCCTGGGTGCCGCGTCCGGTGCGGAACATCAGATCCGTTCTTGCCAATCGGAGCCTGGGGTTGGTTGGAGCTGCCGCGATGCTCATACCATACGCGTCCAGCGCTGCTTCGACGTCACCGTGGTCCCTTTCGAAACGCGCGATCTCTTCATATGCATAGGCTTTTGCATAGGCCCCGAGGTCCCCAGTCACGCTGCGGAACCTCTCAAGTGTGGAGTCGGGACTTGCATTCATAGCGATCCAGGGAACAAGCAGGAAGATCGCAGCTATTGTCACAAGACCGGCCGCGCGTCTGTAGGCGGCGGCGTCGACTCGTTTCGAGACCAAGATGAGAGCAGCTAGCGAGACCACCGCGACATGCGGCGCCAGGATGTCCCAATCGCGGACCATCCCGATCCGCATGTTGACTCCCGCGGCGATCGCGCCCAATCCAGCAATGCCAAGAAGTAGCACCTTTGCCTCATTCGAGGACCAAATTCGTTGCGCGCGCCCGCAAGGTGCCGCAACTGCGAGAGCCAAGTGAAGCGGAGCGAGTAGCAGCAGCAGATTGAGGAGGTCCTTCCAGTGGTAGAGAGAAGACAGAGAAGCTTCGCCGGTCAACGGTAGGAGAAGGCCGCCGCCGTCACTCAGGGCTTTGGCCAGACTGAAACCGCACCCTCTGAGCAGCAGCACCAGGGTGCCCACCGTCAGTGCCCCTACCGGGAAGAGGAGTAGGATAGTCAGCCGAGCGACGCGTGCAGACCATGTGAGTCTGTCGCGGGGATAGAGGCCGAGCCCTAGGAGTGCCGGAGTGAGGAACAGAGCGTTGGGATGCAGGAAGACTGCGACGCTAAAGGCCAGCCCTACCGACAGGAATGTGCAGTGTCCGCGATAGTAACGCACCAACGCGATGCCGAACCACAGGAGGGCGACCGCCAATGGTCCGTAGCATTCGACGTAGCCGCAGAAGAGGAGCATACTGGGCCCGAGAGTCAGAAGCCCCAGCCCTAGCATCCCCAGGGGGCTGCGGCCATAGAGCGCGCGCATCCCCCAAACCGCGACAGCCACATACACCACGCCGGATAGAACGCTGATGATGGCAAACAGCGCTACCGCCTGCTGCTCGCCGTGTAACTGAAGTAGCTGGTATAGAGTCGCATGGATGTGATAGGTCATGAAGTCGAAACCATGATCCTTCACGCCCCTGGAAACGAGCTCGCCGAGCAGCTCACCATCACCCAAGAACCGGGTTCGAGTTCGGAAGACCCAGAGCAAGAGGCCGACGCACGGGGCGCAAAGTGCCTGACGCAGCAAGAGCCCCCCCTCGGTGCGGCTGGATCGCAGCGTCAGTCGGCCCAGTCGAAGTGGCAAGGGCGACCACAACAGGAGGAGGCCAAGCGCGGGCCATGCGAGGCGTGCAGTGAGAGGCAATTGTATGTACGCTAGGTGGTTTACTCCCCAGAGCTTCGGCCCCGGAGCCCACGTCGCTACCACTTGCAGAACCAGCAAGACTGAAAGGGCGATCCTAAGACGAAGGATCCCTTTCGGTTCCGGCTCCATCGAGGGAGCACCACGGTCCCGAGAGACCACATTCCCACTCGCCGGGCGCATCTGCGGTGTCGCCCCCACACACACGATCGGGTTCCTGGCTGCCTGACCGGCTCCTGCTCGGGCCTTGTTCAATTGCCTGCGCAGCGGTCCTCCTGCGCGTTGCGATCGCACAGTGCCGCTCGCCACGGGAAGGCATTGTATCGGCAGGCGCTTAGCCCGTCCACGGGGATCGGTAGCAGGTCCTCGCGGAATCCCATTGCGTGCGGCCGGCGTGAGCTCGGGTGCGATGCGGATTCTGGAGGGGCACGCCGTGCGGGACCACATCCACTTGTGTCTGGCGATTCCGTCGGTGCTGCCGCAGGAGCTGCTGACGTTCCAGATGGTCTCCGACGCCTCCCTGCCAGGTCTGACCGCCCTGGGTGGCCTGCCGCTGTACCTGGAGTCGGCCCACATGGTCTGCCTGCGCGACTCGATCCACAAGCATGTCCGTGCTCGCCGCGGGCGCCAAGGCTGGGTTGATGCCCAGATCGTGTTGTCGCTGATGCCGATGCAGGTGGCTGGCAGGGAGAGTGTGGATGATCTGCGCGTGCTGGAGGGCGACGAGGGTTTCGGTCGCCTCCTGCGGTGGGTAGAACACCATGGTCTGCCGCGGCGGGAGTGCCGGCCGCAGGAGCGGCGGTGGCGCGAGAGGGGGCGCCGGAGCGTGCCATCGCCCTCGACGACGTTTCGCTACCTGACGGACTTCCACGATGCGGAGCAGGAGCAGCTGCCCGAGGAGCACACGGTCTCGATTCCAGCGCCGAAGCTGGCCTTGCAGAGGCTGGCAGCGGTGAACCGGGAGCTGGCAGGGTCGGTGCAGCGGTGCTCTGCCCGAGAGCAGGCCACGCTGGACACGGATGCCACGTTGGTAGCGGGCGAGAAGCGGGAGGCGCTGTACTGCTCCCGGTCATCGAGTTCCGCGAGCGAGGGCGCCACGAGGTGTTCGGGATCGTGACGAACGGCGCGATCGACGGTGAGGAGCTGATCTGGTGGTATCGCTAGCGGTGCGGGGCGAGCGAAGGCGTACGCAGCGAGATGAAGCATGGCTTGGCTGGGGGCAACCTGCCCCCGGGGTTGTTCGACGCCGGCGCAGCCTGGTGGGCGATCATAGTGTTGGCGCTGAGCTTGAACACGGCGCTGAAGCGGTTGGTGTTGGGGGGCGAGTGGGTGACGAAGCGGCTGAAGGCGATCCGCTACGCAATCATGCAGCTCACGGGGGGCTGCGGAAGACAGCGCTCCGATGAGCACCCTCCGAGATCGGTCAAATCGGAGGCATGGGATTCTGGTTTGGGCTTGACCCTGGTCGGGGGTGTGCTATTCGTAGTTGAAGGGCGTGATTCTTGCCAGAGTGAGACCAAGTCCAGCGCAAAGGCCGAGCACGGATGGGATCATGAATCCTAAAGCGGGGATTCGGGCAGCCGGACCAAAGGTCGCGATCCTGGCCCGAGCTACTCACGGCCCCAGGATGCTCCATCTGAGAGTGTTCCCTGCACCTGCCCCCAAGGCCACTTCTACCGCTGACTTCCATCCTGGAGTCCTGCGGCTGCCATGCGGCGCGCGAAGCCCTCCCTGTATGTGTAATGAGGTTTGCATCACTGTTAGATGGAGCATCAGTGGCCTCGCACTCGGGACGGGTCTGTGTCCTTGCAGGTCATCGCATGGACCCAGCGGGTTCAGCACGTACCATGTACTGCCAAGCCGACCGAACCAAGGCGGTGCCAGCATGCGATACTTGTCCGTTGTGTGTTCCCTTGCGCTTGTATCCATGGTAGCCGGCCCAACTTCCGTCGCACTCGACGACTGGGCGCAGTTTCACCATGACGCCTTGCACTCAGGAGTGTCCACCTCCGACCTGTCGAGCAGTTTCGCCGTGAACTGGACCTTCCAGGCCGGAGGTCCCATCTATTCGTCGCCTGTCGTTGCAGACGGCCGGGTCTTCTTCACCGCGCGCAATCGCTGGCTCTACTGTCTGAGCGCTGATGCAGGCGACACGCTGTGGACCAAGCCACTCGGGAACTTCTGGTTCTACGATACTCAATTAGGCTATGACATGACAATTGACGCGTCACCACTGGTAGTTGGCGACACGGTTTACGTTGGCGCACGCGATGGGCTGTTTCGAGCCTTTTCCGCCAGCACAGGAGAGCTGTACTGGAGTAAGGACTTAGGGCAGGCGATTGTTGGGTCCCCGTTCCACATCCCGGGCAAGATCTTCGCGCCCTCAGTCGGTGACTGGGGCGATCTCTTCTTGAACCGCGTCTGGTGCTTGGATCCCACGGACGGCGACTCCCTGTGGTCTCACGATTTCGACGACAGCCTTGTGAACTCCGAGATTGTCGACTCTCCAGTGCCGACGATTGTATATGGAGACACAAGTGTGGTTGTCGGCAGCAAGGACAACCACCTGTACTCGCAACCCGCATTCTGGGTGGGCAAGCCCGAGAATCCCTGGAGCTACGACACGAACTGCTTCGTGCGAAGCTCACCCACAGTGGCCGGATCGCGAATTTACATCGGTAATGGCGCTGCTGACTGCGGCGGTCTCGAGTGCCTGACAACGGAGGGCACCTGGAAATGGAAATACCCCACCGCATGTGTCGAGTGGCTTTGCGCCACGCCGGCCGTGCAGGGGGAACTCGTGTACATGGGTGGATGGACGGGGTCAGCGGCACAGGTATTCTGCGTTGAGGATGAAGGCAACAGCGCTTCCTTAGTATGGGGCTATGACCCGGCCTACCCGGTGTCGAGCGATGAGATCTACAGCTCTCCAGCCCTTGCGGGCGGCAAGCTCGTCATAGCGCTTCATCGGCAGGAGGCGACAGAGCCCCCGCGGGAGGTCGGGTATCTCCATGTGCTGGATGCAGCCGACGGTGATTCGTTGTGGTGTTACCAGATAAGCGATAGCTTGGTCCTATCGTCGCCGGCCATCTACGATGAGAAGATCTTCATCGGGACGCCGGAGGGCGTGCTGTATTGTTTCAGGAGTGACAACGAGTACAGAGGAGAGGAAGGTCACGGAGACGCTGCGAAGACGGAGCGAGAGCCTGAGGGGAACCTGCCCGATGCGAGGACCCGTACGTGCGGCCTGGCGTTGCAGGGGATTGCTGCCCCCTGCCAGGAGCGGCCGGCCGGGCCCATGGAGATCCTCGCTGAGCCGAATCCATTCCACGACAGAGTGCGGGTTGCGTTCCATTTGCCCGATGGGTCCGACAGGCAGCCCGCCCTGGTCGACGTGATCGACATAGAGGGCAGGCTGGTCCGTGCGCTGGCTGGCTCCGCAGATGGCGTTGGGCATTGGATTGGAGAGTGGGACGGCTGCAACACAGGTGGCAGGAGGAGCCCCGCGGGACTGTACTTTGTCCGCGTGCGCTGCGGGACGATTGAGGACGTACATGCGGTGACGCTACTGGCCCAGTGATCTCCGTAAGGGCGTGCTTGACTGCGCAAGAGCCTCACGGTGGGTGCTCCAGAAGTTGCGAGCCTAGTGGCACAGAGTTGGGGAGCAAGCCACCTGGTGAAGAGGGTGCCCACCGTGTGGACCTGCCCGACGGTCGCACGCGGTGTGTGATTCACCAAGATCGTTTCAACCTGGCCAACTCCAGATCGAGCCGGTAGTTCGGGCCACGGATCCGTTCCTTTGAGGGATCGCAAAGGGCGCTCACTTGGCACCGGAACGGGGTGTCCTTGCTCAGCTCCAAGAAGTGTGTGATTCACAGGCATCGCTGTAATCGGGGAGTACCTTCCCAGCATGGAAGCCCGGGTCCGAGCAAGGCTGAAATGGGTCCCGCCTGTTCTTGAAGACGAAGGATATTGGGTTGACATGCCGTCGGTGCTGGATTTCGAGGCCGACTCTGCGGGGTGAATGAATTCATCGGTATGAGGCTCATGGCATCGACGGACTCACCCCAGAATCGCGGAGACCGCTATCGTCGCCCAATAGCCGTGTCTTGCAGGAGCAGCAGGGCTGCATTCTGGAACTCAGGCGCGAACGCAGGCTCGGGCCAGAAGGATTCAGAGTGAGCTGTTGCGACTCCGCGACTTCTCCGTTGCCCTCACGACGATTCACAAGGTCCTGAGGGCGGACCAAGCCCGAACCCTCGTCCGCTGGAAACGTCCTGTCCACATAAGCCGCTACTCGAGACCGATCCTGGGTGACAGGGTTCAGATGGACACGATGAAGATCGGGCCGGGCATGTAGCAGTGCACAGCTGTCGACGATTGCACGCGTTACAGGGTCTTGGCCCTCTACAACCGAAGGACCGCTGCGCACACGTCCCAGCAACACCACGATCCCATCCCCCGCTACCGGATGAGGAGAATAGACCTGGCGCCGCCTGTCCGGCGGCTCGTAGCCGATAAAAGTATAACCCTGCGGGAACCGGGCGGTTGAATTGATCCTTGCCATCCCAGCGTACCGCGTGGTTCCCCGCAGACAACCGGCGAGCGATCACTGAGCGGACGATTCTCCCCTCCAGATTATGCAATGCGAGCTCGGCAGTGGCACTTCCGGAGAAGCCGGACACTGCGAAACTCAGCTCGTCGCCCGCGGCCCGGGCGCTGGGGATGATGTCGAGTGACAGACGCAGAGGCGCTGCAGCATCGGCATCCGAGTGCACGCCGGTCGGGACCTCACCCGCCCGGGTAAGACCTGTCGGCTCTCCTACGACAGGACTTGCCGGCGGAGTCACTGGGTCACTTTCACACATGAGCATGCCCCCGCTCTGGCCAGTGGGTCGGTGTCCGGGCCACCACGGGCGAGGCAGGAGTCTCCCGCACGCCCGGCCCCCTCCGACCTGTCGGGGGGCGTCTTGGTCTTGCGCAATGGGAGACTGCTCCCGAACGAGCCTGGTCGCATCGCTGGCCCGAATCGGCCACCCGCGCAGCCAGAATCCGGGAACTTGCATCTCAGCGCTGGGTGGGTGGAGGGCCGGCCGACAAAGGACCAGACCCGGTCCTTCCCGGTTGATCGGCCTCGGAGAAGGGGTATCCTGATGAGCGCACGGACCGAAAGGAGCGGATCGATGAGCGGACTCCTCATCCTGGTTCTGGTCGTGGCAGGCTGGTTCCTCCTCCAGGCGGTCATTCTGCCGCGTTTGGGCATCCAGACCTGAATGAGCTCGGCGTGCCAGGTGGCACCCGGCAAGAAGAACAATGACAAGCCCTTGTCCCATGAGGGCGCCGAAGAGGCGGGCCCCGTGCAGAAGCCTGATTCCCAGCGGCAGACCGGCAGTCCCTGACCCACGCGCCCCGCGCTGGGCCCACGGCCTACGCCGGCAGGCCATTGACCCGACCCCGGGCCCGTGCGTCAATCTCTCGAAGTGCTCCTCGACCTGACCCGGGATCTGGCCCGGGTCGCCGTCCCGGCGAGGGTGTCCTGGCTGGAGGGCCAACGGGTCCGATGAGGCGAACCGTCCGCACCGCAGCACTGCTGGGGACTCTCGGCATTCTGGTCTCCTCGTGCACTTGGCATGGCCGCTCCGGCCAGCCGTCGCCCTGGCCGGCAAACGTCGCCGCCGGGCTCGATGCGGCCCACGGGAATCGGGGCGAGCTGATGCGCGTGCTCGACTACTACAGCGCGAGCGGCGACTCGCTCGCCCTGCGGGCCGCGGAGTACCTGATCGCCAACATGGAGAACCACTGCTTCGTCCGCCTCACGCTGGTCGACTCCCTCAAGCACGAAATCCCCCTCGACGTGCTGAGCTACCCCAACTACGAGACGCTGCAAAGCGCGGTCGACTCGATCGAGCACGCGCGTGGGGAGCTGGACTACGAACGCCGTCGGACGGACGACGATCTCGAGACGATCAGCGCCCAGCTCCTGATCGAGAACATCGACTACGCCTTCCGCGCCTGGAGCGAGCGGCCGTGGGCCGGGCAGCTGTCGTTCGACGACTTCTGCGAGTACGTGCTGCCGCACCGCGGGAGCAACGAGCCGCTCGAGAGCTGGCGGCCCTACTTCTTCGAGCGCTATGCAGATCTGCCCGGCCGCATGCAGGACCCGACCGATCCGATCGAGGCCGCGCGCCTGATCAACGCCGACCTGATGACCTGGTTCACCTTCGACGCCCGCTACTACCTCCACCCAACCGATCAGGGCCTGGCGGACATGCGGGCCGGCGGCCTGGGGCGCTGCGAGGACATGACGAATCTGGCGATCTACGCGATGCGCGCCAACGGGCTGGCCGTGACCAGCGACTACACGCCCTTCTGGGCCAATGCCGGCAACAACCACGCCTGGAACGCGATCCTCGACCGCGACGGCCACGTGCTGAGCTTCATGGGCTGCGAGGCGCAACCGGGCGAGTACCGGCTCTGGAACAAGATGGCCAAGGCCTACCGCAAGACCTACGCCCAGCAACCGGGCAACCTGGCCTTCGTGAAGGACGAGGACGAGAAGGTGCCCGCCTGGCTGAGCGGCAAGTACTACCGCGACGTCACGCCGGCCTACGTCCCCGTGGCCGATGTACCACTCGAGCTGACCGAGCCCGTGCCCGAGGATGCGCACTTCGCCTACCTGTGCGTGTTCAACTCGGGCCACTGGGAAGCGATCGACTGGGGCCGGCTAGAAGGCCAGCACGTTGTGTTTCACCAGATGGGTCTGGGGATCGCCTACCTGCCCGCCTACTATGTCGACGAAGAGGTCGCCCCGGCGGGTCCGGCGTTCATCCTCGACGAGCGCGGCGCAGTCCGGCCGCTCATCGCCGACCGCGACCACCCGCAGCAAATGCGACTGGTCTCGACCACGGGCGCCGTCACCGTGAGCGACACCGACGGCATCCGCAAGACGGCGCTCCAGCCAGGTCAGGCCTACGAACTTTCCTGGTGGGACGGCGAGTGGGTCCCGGTGGAGCAGATCACGGCCGGAGACGAGCCCCTCGACTTTGACGGTGTCCCCAGCGGGGGGCTCTACTGGCTGGTGGCAGAAGGCTCGCGCGAGGATGAGCGCATCTTCACCTATGAGCATGGCGCCCAGGTCTGGTGGTAGCGCCGGGGCTTCGCCGCGCGCGAAGGAACGAGTCGGGCGCGGCGGGCTGCCGGGAACCCCGGACCACAGTGTGCGCCGTCAGCCGCCCGAGATCCTCGGCCGGGGCGCGCGACGCGAGCTGGTCGAGCGGCTGCGCCGCGATGCGCGCCGCATCGCCACCCACTTCGGCCTCGAGTACGAGGGGATCGACCCGGAGAATGCCCGTGTCAAGCGCCGCTACGGCGCCTGCTTCAGCGACGGCCGCATCAAGATCCGCCTCACGCACGCGCGGACGGGCCGGCCGCTCAAGTACTCGAGCATGGTGGACACGCTCTGCCACGAGCTGGCGCACCTGAAGCACTTCAACCACGGGCCACGCTTCAAGGCCTTCTACTTCCGGATCCTCGACTGGGCGCGCGCGCAGGGCATCTACCAGCCGGGATTGGCCGCGACGGCGGGGCCAGGCCCTGCCCCCGAGCGGATCACCCCGCCCCCGCCCGGGCTGTGGGGCCAGGTCGAGGCGCTCGCGCGGCATCTGCACGAGCAGCAAGCGCCGCGGCCCGCGCGGGTCAGGCGTTCCCCGAGCGATCGGCGCCGGCCGGGGCCGGAGCAGCTAGGCCTGTTCGAGTAGTGCCGCCCGGAGAAGGATCCCGAGCGCGGCCGCACAGCAGCTTCCTACCGGAAGAGCGCCTTGATCTTGCCCCAGGTCGATTCCTGGGGCGGCGTGGGCGGATTCCACCACTGGAGCTTGAACCAGGTCTCGGGAGGCGTCGTGACGATGTACTGCACCAATCCCACCCCGTCCGAGTAGAAGTCCGTGCCATCCTCTCTTCCCTGAGTGCCCGACGGATCCACGCGATGCAGTAGGAGATCGTAGGCATCTCCAGAGGGTGACCGAATGAGCACAGGCTGCGGGTCGTAACCGATTCCGTAGGTGTGAAAAGTGCCGGCGGGCACGACCAGGTCACCCTCGGAGTACACCTGCAGGGGATAGTCGAACTCCTCGCCCTGGTAGTGACCCTGGAAGTCGTAGAGCCGGACGTTCTCGGTCACCCACTCCTTTCCCACGTAGAGGGGAGCATCGACCATCCGCAGGGGAGGCAGGTAGGCGAGCTCGAAGGGATAGGTGAAGTTGCGGCCTCCGTGGAGGTAGACGTGCCCGCCAGTGTCGACGCTCCAGTAGTTCTCGATGATCTGCGAACCCTGGCACAATCTCACGCGGGTCATGGCCCCCAGCAGTTCTTCCTCCCGCACGATCGACACGAGGTCGGCCTCGCCGAGGTCGTTGCGGTAGTACCACACCGTCCCGATCTCGAGGGGGAAGTAGTCGTAGGCACCGGCGGGGGCCCCCGCCCCCAGACCCGCGACGAGCGACAGCATCGTCAGCACGACGGGCCAGCTCGCCGCCACGTCTACAGCAGTGCGAAGAGCGTTCATTGTGGGTGAATCCTCCTTGCAGATCACAGGCGCACATCCGATCGTGGCCGCACACTCGATCTCGGCCGCTCATCCCGCGGCCGCTCCCCGGCATTGGCGTTCAGCGCTGCTGAGGCTTGGGCCTCAACGCACGCGCAGAATCGGCCGCCCGCGGGTGAGCTCGCCGCGCGTCAGGCGGCACCAGTAGATCCCCGGGCCCACGCGCGCACCGCCGTCGTCCGCCCCGTCCCAGACGATCTCGTGCTCGCCCGGCTCGAGCGGCCGCGCGAGCAGGGTGCGCACGACGCGCCCGGCAGCATCGTGGATCCGCACCGCGACGGAGGTCATCTCCCCCGGCATCGCCGGGGCCAGCCAGAAGCGCAACGCGACCGCGTCAGCCGAGGGATTGGGGCAAGCGGGCGCGAGCTCGAGGCGGGCGGCCGGGACGGCCTCCTCGACGCCGCTGCCCGGACAGCCCACCGGCCACGCGCCGATGACGCCGCAGGGATCGCCCATCGGGTGATTGCGCGGCAGGCAGGGCGACTCGCCATTGAGTCGCAGATCCCCCGTGACGCGGTCGCAGAAGAGCGGGTCGGCCGCGAAGTTCCCGTTGATGCCGTACTGGTCGAGGATCTGGGCAGTCCAGTCACCGCCCGCGTTGCCATAGAGGTCGCAGCACTGCAGCGTGACGGTGGCGTTGCCGTACCAGCCCACCGCCGGACCGACGGTGCTGAATGCGATGATCGTCCGTTCGACCAGGATGTGGCCGAAGCAGCCGCCGGAGATGCCGGCCCCGTACGTATCGGCCGAGTTGCCCTCCATGGTGCAGTCCGCCAGATAGGGATTCGAAGTGCCGCAGCCATAGAAGGCCCCGCCGCCGTTGTCCCCGTAGTTGCCGGTGAAGGTGCACCCCAGCACTTGCGGCTCGGAGTCGTCATCGGCCAGCACCCCACCCCCGCGGCTGCCCGAGGCGTTGTCCGTGAAGATGCAGTCGGTGATCACGGGGCGGGACTGATCGCGGCAGTTGATGCCGCCCGCGTCGAGGCGAGCCTCGTTGCCGGTGAAGGTGCAGGCGTGGATCGCCGGGGCCGTGGCGCCGTAGATCAGGATCGCCCCGCCGAAGTCGGCGTAGTTGTCCGCCAGAATGCACCGGCGCAGCGTGGGCTCGGCGTCCTGGATCAGGATCGCGCCCGCTTCAGGCAGGCCGTAAGGGTCGTCGTGCCCCCACCCATTGCGGATGGTGAGATCCTCCACCGCCGTGCTCGGTCCCTCGCCGGTGTGGAAGATGAACCCCCGATGTCGGTCCGCCTGGCTGCCCTCGCAGTCGATGATGCAGAGCGCGGCCTGTCCACTTTGCGACCGGATGACGAGCGCCCTGCCCGCCGGGTCGAGGTCGCGGTTGCCCTCGCCCAGGAACACCCCGTCCGCCAGGAGCACGGTGTCGCCGGGGGCTGCGCCGATGAGGGCCGCCTGGATCGTCGGGAAGCTGCCTCCGCCGTCGGGCCGCACCAGATGGCTTGCCGCGCGGGCCGAGTCGGCGACGCCCGGCAGGGCGACCCACGGGAGCGCGGCCCACGGCAACGCCGCCAGGAGCGGGACACGGCGCAGCGAACGCGGAATTCCCCAGACCCTCGTGACTTGCCGATCGGAGGGCATCGCCGGCATGGACTCTCCCCCTGTATCTCGAGCGTGGGCCGCGGGCGGCATCTGGCCGCGGGGACCGTCGTTGTCCCATAAGGATACCACGCTGTGCGGCGCGCAGGCTGGCTCAATCCGACCCGCCGTCGAGCGGGCGGGGGCGGTGATAGGGCACCGGCAGGGCGTCGCGCGGGCCGCTGGCGCGGTCGGGGTCTCGGCGCGCATAGCGCGCGGTGGTCTGGGGCGTGGCGTGACCTGCCAGGCGCTGGACCTGGGCCAGGTCCACGCCTTGATCGAGCAGGCCGCAGATGAAGCTGTGGCGCAGGTCCTGCGGCGTGATGGTGCCGACGCCGGCCTCGGCCGCGCGGCGCCGGAGCATCTGGTTGATCGCGGCGCGGGTCATGCGCCGGCCCGGCAGCAGGCGGCCACCCTTGCTGCCCGGCCAGAAGATGGCCCCCGGATCACCGCCGCGCGCCTGTAGCCAGACGTCGAGCGCATCGCGCGTGCCGTCGGCCACGTAGACGACGCGCTGGCGCGCGCCGCGGGTGCGCACCAGGAGCACCCCGGTCCGCGGGTCGTAGTCGTCCCTGTCGAGCGCGGTGATCTCCGAGACCGCCAGCCCGGCACCATACCCCAAGGCCAGGATGGCCGCATCCCGCGCACGAACGGGGCCGGGGCCGGCCGCGCATGCGTTGAAGAGGGCGTTGATCTCACAGCGGGTGAGCAAGCGGCCACGCGGCAACGACCGCCCGCGCACGGCCGGGAAGTCCACGGCGCGCTGGTAGTCCTCGGCGCTCATCAGGTCGAGGCGCCAGCACTCCTTGAGCACCCCCCGCAACGCGGCCAGCATCTTGTTGGCCGTCGCCGGGGCGCGCTCCTCGGCCAGTCGTTCCCGCAGCGCGCGCGTGTGCTCCTGGCGCAGCGACTCCCATGCCACCGCATGCGGGTCGTCGCCGTGCAGCGCGCGGGCGAACCAGCGCAGCGCATCGACCATGGTCGGCCGGGATGCCGGGCTGAGCCGGCTGAAGAAGCTGATCACCGGGGCCGGCCGGCCCTCGCGGCTGGGGGGCCCGGGGCCTGCGTCGGCGAACACGGTCGCGCCGGCGGGGCGCTGGCAACCTTGGGGGTCGCCCGCGTCCCTCATGCCACCTGCTTGTCCTTTCTGGCCAGCTCGCTCTTCAAGCGCCGGACTTCCTCGACGAGCGTGGGGATGTCGTGGCGCGCGTGGGCAACGAAGACACCGTCGTTGAGCCCGTTGTTCTCGTGGTGCTCGTAGGATTCGCCGTGGCCCCAGAAGAAGGGCATGTGCGGGTCGGAGTTGGGATCGTCGCCCGATGGGGCCAGGATCCGGTGCAGCCCGTACTGCCCCGACGGGTGGTTGTCAGGCTGCCACTGGAGAACCCACGGTCCGCGCGTGGCTTTGTCGGCCCGCTCCTCGATCTCCTGGATTTCCTTTTCGCTCAACATGTTACCCATGTCCTCCCTTGCCGTCCGGTAACGGTGACCAGAATTGTCATTCTGTGTAGCTGTATCGGCATGCGGGTCTGCGGATTGAGTGGTATTCGCCTCGGAACTCCGATCCGGGGCGGTGGTACTCCGCGCTTGCGTCCCTTGGGGTGCGTGGGTCCCGGACATGAAGGATGGAAAGGAGGTCAGTCGCCATGAACCGTCTACTCAATGCGATCCTGGCCCTTCTCGCGGTTGCAGCTCCGGCTGTCGCGCAACATGGCGCGGCGAACCCAACGGCGGATGAGGCTGCCGTGGGTGCGGTGGCGGCGGGTTTCGTCGACGCATGGAACCGACATGACATGAAGGCGTTCGCGGCTCTGTTCGCCGATGACGCAGATTTCGTCAATGTGATAGGCCTGTGGTGGCGGGGGCGAGCCGAGATCCAGAGAGAGCACGAAGCTCTCCACGCCACCCGAATGAAGCACAGCCATCTTGCCGCGGATGAGACGGCAATCCGTTTCCTGTGTCCCGATGTGGCTGTGGTTCATGTGCGGTGGGAGCTGACCGGAGATACGGGACTGGAAGGTAAACCCCTCCCTCCTCGGAAGGGGGTATTGACACACGTCGTCGAGAAGGTGGGAGGTCAGTGGCTGATCACCTCATCGCAGAATACCGACATCGTGCCGCTGCCCAACGTGCCCGCGCCCAAGTGAGGTCGTGAGGCGACGAGAGCAGCTCTGGCAGCCCTGACGACCGGAAGGACGCGGTAGGCGGCCGCCCGCGAGCGATGGGGCGGCCGCGCACCTCAGCCGGCGCGATCCCGGTCGCGGACATCATCAGGATCGCTGCCGGCATCGTGCAGCTGCCTGTACAACCGGTACGCGTGGCTGCGTGAGATCCCGAGGAGCTTAGCCGCCGCGGCGATGCGGCCCTCGCCGGCTTCCAGCGCCCCCTCGAGCGTCTCGCGACTCCATTCGCCCGCGTGCCCACGGGGCCCGTGGCCGCGATGCGGCGACGGCGTGGACACCGCGCCTTCCTCCGTGCCATCCCCACCCGTCCCGCCGGTCGCCCCCGCCCCGCGCCGCGTGGCCGAGACGTTGTCGTCCCCCCGCGCTGCAGCCCCGATTCCTCGCAGCCACTGTCCCGGATTCGCCCGCGTCGCGCGGGCACCGTGCATCCGGCTGTACAGGAGCGCGCGGCTCACTGCGTGGCGCAGCTCGCGCACGTTGCCCGGCCACGCGAGCTGCTGGAGGTCCGCCTGCAGGCCGGGTGTGAAGACCGCGCGGCATTCGACCGCGGACCCGCCCTCGCGCTGCCAGAGCATCTCGACCAGCAGGTCGAAATCCTCCGGCCGCTCGCGCAGCGGCGGCAGCCGCAGGACGAGTCCCGCCAAACGGGCGTGCAGATCGGGCCGGAACCGCCCCTGGCGAACCATCGCCCGCAGATCGCGGCAGGTGGCCGCGACCACGCGCGTCTCGATGCGCCGGCTGCGCGTCTCGCCCAGCGGACGCACTTCGCCCGAATCGAGGAAGCGCAGCAGGTATCCCTGGGCCTCGGGTGCCAGGTCGGCGATCTCATCGAAGAAGATCGTGCCGCCCTCGGCCTCCTCGATCAGGCCACGGCGTCGTTCGACCGCGCCGGTATAGGCCCCGCGCCGCGCGCCGAAGAGCTCGGCCACAAAGAGGTCGCGCTGCGCCGACGCGCAGTTGACCGGCACAAACGCCCCCGTGCGCCCCGCCAACCGGGCGAGTCCCTGCGCCAGGAGATCCTTGCCCGTGCCGGTCTCGCCGAGGATCAGCACCGGGATGCGGCCTGGCGCGTAGGTCTCGGCAAGCTGCAGCGTCTGGACCAGGTCGGGGGTGCGCGTGACGAGCCCCAGCTCGGCCCAGACCGGGTTGAGGTCGGCGCGTGTGACGCTGCTCTCGAGCACCTCTCGTGTGGAGCCGGCGGCGAGGTCGTGATCCCCCGGGGTCCCGCCGCCGGGCGTGCCCTCGCCGGCGGGCGAGGTCGCGTCGTCGCCGCGCAGCCAGTGGGCCGGGCCGAGGAGCGGATGGCGCAGCCAGAAGCGCTGGGCGCGCGCGCGAGCCCCGTCGGGGGCCTGGGCCTCTTCGCGGCGCGGCCGGTTGGCGGCAACCTCGGCGCGCAGACCAGCCCCGTCCCGCAGCTGCTCGAGCGCATCGACCCAGGCCGTGACGGCGCGCCGCTCGAGCTGCTCGCCCATCTGCGTCAGGATCTCCCGCGCGCGCGCGAAGGCGGCGAGCGCCTCCTCGGAGCGCCCCGCGCGGAAGGCCGCGATCCCGGCGATGCGCAGCGCTTGGGCCGATTCCCAGGGCATCGCCATTCGCCCGGCGCGCGCGATCACCCCCTGCGCGCGCTCCGCGGCTGCCTCGAGATCGCCGCATGCGAGGAGCAGCGCCGCCCGGCGCACTCCGGCCTCCAAGGCCAGATCGCCCTCGGGACCAACCCGTGCCGCTTGCCCCTCGGCCAGGCGCAGGGCCGTTTCGGCCTTGCGCAGCGCCCCCGCGAGCGTGTGGGCTTCCGCCAGGTACTCGAGCGCCAGGCCTTGCTCGCGCGGCATGCGCAGGCGCCGGGCCTCGCACCATACGGAGAGCAGCCGGCGGCGGGCCGTCTCCAGGTCGCCGCCGCGGACGGCCAACCAGCCCAGGCCGAGCTTCGCGCGCAGTGCCGTCGTGGGACGCACGGCGCTGCTGGCCTGGCTGAGCACTTCCTGGAAGAGACGGCGGCCCTCGGTCAGGAGCCCGATCAGCCCGAGCGCCCAGGCGCGGTTGAGGAGCACGCTCGTGTGGCCGCTGATGTTGCCGGCTTGCCAGTAGTGCGTCGCCGCCTGCGCGTTGAGCTTGTTCGCCTCGGCCAGCGCGCCGCGCCGGCGGGCGACGATCGCCAGCAGGGCGAGAGCATCGCCGCGCAACGTCTCGCTGCCCGCGAGCCCGGCCGCGCGCGCCGCGTCGAGGCCGTGGCGCTCGGCGTCGGCC
>CAZDKK010000093.1:0-16285 GCA_964506245.1 uncultured bacterium
GGGGGGGCAGATCCCAGGCGGGCAGGGGGCGAGGTTCGGGCGCAGCACGACGCGGCGCTGGCGCCGCGCCTTCGGGACGCGCGGCGCGCGCGGGGCGCGCGGCCGGTTCCACTGCCGGCTCGGGCGTCCCGTCCCGCATGCTCTTGCGCTTTGTGCCGGCCAGCCGGGCGAGCACCTGCTCGGCGATCTCACCGTCCACCGCGCTCGTCTTGTCGGCGGGGTGGCCGATCGCTTCGAGCTCGCGGAGGACGTCCTCGACGGCCACCCGCAGCTCGCGAGCCAGCTGGAATACGCGAACCTTCCTCAACCAGACTCCCCCTTTCGGGACCTACTGCTCGGCCTCGTCCGACGGCGCGTCCGGTTCGGACGCACGCCCGGCCTTCTCCTCGACGAGGTCATCAGCACCATCGCCCGGGGCCTCGGGTTCCCCAGCCAGCGCCGGAGTCGCATCCTCGCCCCCAGCTCCGGAGCTATCATCGGCAGGCGGGGCCTCTGTCTCCTGTGCGCCGCGCGCTGCCGCCTCCCGCTGCGCCGTCCACTGCTCCAGGAGCTGGGCCCCCACGGTGACCAGCTTGCTCGCGGTCTTCTCCCCGATGCCCTGGATCTCCATCAGCTCCTCGACCGGCGTCTCGAGCACGTCCTGCAGCGTTTCCTTGCCGGCGCGGATCAACCGCTCGACCAGTTTAGGCCCGAGCTGCTTGGTCAGCGACTCCAGCTCGAGGGCTTCGCTCTCCTCGCGCCCCTCCAGCGATGCCTGCTGTGACTGACTGACGAGCTGGATCTCCAGCCCCGTCAGGTGTCCCGCCAGCCGCACGTTCTGCGCGCCCTTGCCAATGGCCAGCGAGAGCTGGTCATCCGGCACGACCGCCCGCACCACCTTCGGGTCGCCCATGAAGGCCACCGAGAGCACGCGGGCCGGGTTGAGCGCCCGGCTGACGAAGATCAGAGGGTCGGAGCTCATCGCCACGATGTCGATGCGCTCGCCGCCCAGGGCCTTCACGATGTTCTGCACGCGGGAGCCCTTCACACCGACGCAGGCCCCCACCGGGTCGACCCGGTCGTCGTGCGAGACGACCGCGATCTTCGTGCGCGCGCCCGCCTCGCGGGCGATGCCCCGGATCTCGACGATGCGGTCGTAGACCTCCGGGACTTCCTGCTCGAAGAGCTTGAGCACGAATTCCGGCCGCGTGCGGGTCAAGACGATCTGCGGTTCGGAGCCGCGGGTGGTCGGCTGCACGTCGAGGACGAGGGCCCGCAGGTGGTCGCCGATCTTGGGGCGATCCCGCCGCATGTTCTCCGCGGCCGGGATGATCGCCTCGACCTTCCCCAGGCGCAGGATGATCGCGCCCCGATCCACCTGCTGGACCGTCCCGGTCACGATCTGGCCGATCCGATCCGCGTACTCCTCGAAGACGTTCTTGCGCTCGGCCTCGCGCACGTGCTGGACCAGCGCCTGCTTGACGGCGGAGATCGCATTGCGCCCGAATTCGTCCACCGGGACCTCGACCGGCACGACGTCGCCCTCGCGCACGTCGTCCTCGATCTCCAGGGCCTGGTCCAGGTCGATCTCGCAGGTGTCGTCGTAGGCGACCTTGGAGACGCGCTTGTGCACGACGACCGAGATGCCGCCCGACTTCAGGTCGATCTTGACCTCGACGAACGCCGCCCGGCGGTATTTCTTCTGCGCCGCGGTCAGGATCCCCTCCTTGAGGGTCTCGATCAGGTAGTCGGGGTCGACTCCCTTCTCTTTGGCGATCATCGCCACGGCATCCAGAATCTCTGAGGACATCGCGCCTCTTCCCCCGCGGCAGCCTTGCCCCGAGTGTTACTCCTTGCGCCGCCCCTTCCACGGGTCGATGTCCACGTGCGCACTCCGGATCGCGTCCAGCGCGACCTCCAGAAGGCGCCCATCGGACATTCGGAGTCTGACCCCATCGCCCTCCACGGACTCGATCCGGCCCTGGAAGCTCGTCTGCCCATCCTGGGGCTCGTGGAGCTCGACCCGCAACTGCTCTCCCCGGAACCTCTTGAACTGCTCCAGCGTGCGCACCGGGCGATGCATGCCCGGTGACGACACCTCCAGCACATAGCCATCGACCGGCGGCTGGAGCGCATCCAGCTCCCGGGCGATCGCCCTGCTCACCTCGGCGCAGTCGCCGATGTTCACACCCTCGTCGCGGTCGATGAAGAGCCTGAGGATGCTCCGCCGGCCCGGAACGAGCTGGAACTCAACCAGTTCCAACCCCCTCTGGGCGAGCAGCGGCTCCACCAGGGCCACTAGCGACTCGCGCGAGATCAAGCCCAGCCCTTTCCTTGCCGGGGCGCACCTGTCCCGCCGGGCATACCCTACCCACTCTGCCTTGCCGCGATCGGGCAGGCCGTCGCAGAAAAAGAAAGTGGACCAGTAGCCCACAAGACGCGACCAGGGTACACGTGCGCCGGAGGAATATGCAAGCTCGAAAAGCCTCGGGACTTCCCGCTCGCGGGCCCCTGACAGAACGCGCCCGGGGCCCCGGGACTCAGCGGTAGTAGCCCCCTCGGACCAGCCGGTCGACCAGGCGGGCCGTCTGCTCCAGACTGCCAGAAGAGCAGTTGGCGGGGACGTCCTGCAGCGTGTGCCAGACCGGGTCGCGAAAGTCGACCAGCAGGATCGTCGGGAGCCCCGCTTCGATGAGCGGCACGTGATCGTCCAGGACCACGGGGCCCAAGCCCGGCGCGTAGGCCGTCGTGCCCACCTCGGCCGCCAGCCGGTCCAGGAGAGCGGCCGTTTCAGGGAACATCTGCCGCGAGCTCTCCTCGATGGCCAGTACCATCGAGGCACTGCCCACCATGTCAAGGACATACGCCGCCTCGGGGAAAGGACTCGGCATGTGAGCCGAGTAGTATCGTGAGCCCGCCAGATACTCCTCGGGATGGTCGGGCCGGCCCAGGTCTTCCCCGTCGAAGAAGGCCAGGACGATCGGGATCTCGGGCGGGCGATCCGCGAGGGACTCGGCGAGGGCCAGCAACACGGCCGTGCTCGAGGCCCCGTCGTTTGCCCCGAGGACGGGACGGTCGTGGGCGGCCGGGTCGGGATCCTGATCGGCCCAAGGACGGCTGTCCCAGTGACTCCCCAGCAGCACCCCCCCCTCGCGCTGGGGTCCGAAACGGGCCAGGATGTTCGTCAGCTCCACCGGCGCCGGGAGCCCCGGGGCGGTGTGCCGGAAGGTCTGGCGCGTGACGCGCCCGCCCGCGCCCGCGAGCACGCGCACGAGGTAGTCGGCGCCAGCACGGTGGGCGGCCGAGCCAGGCACCCGCGGGCCCAGCGCGCACTGCGCTTCCAGGTGGCGGAAGATGGCTGCACCCGCCAGCGGGTCCGCGGGGCCCGCCGCGCTCGCACCCGAGAGGGCGAGCGCCCCCGCCAACACCAGACCCAGGACCCGTCCATGCCCGGCCGTCATCCAACCTCCGCGCTAGAAGGTGAAACCCGCGGTCAAGCGCACCTCGACGTAGCGCCGGGTCTGGGTCTTGTTCGCGTTGTTCGCATCCTCTCCGAAGTTGACCACCACGCGACCCGTCACCGTCTTGGTGAACTGGTAGCTGCCGTTCACGGCGAAATCGAAGAGCCGCTTGTCGGTGCTCACGTTGGTGCGACCGCCCGCCGGGGTCCGCGCGTTCCTGTTCGTCGAGTAGGAGACCTGGAGACCGAGGTCGAGCCGGGTTGTGAGACGTTCCTGGCTTCCGCTGAGCGGCATGGTGATGGTGCGCGTGATGTTGAAGCTGCGCTTGGTGCCCAGGGAGACTTTCGTGGTTCCGATCTCGGTGGTCTGTCCCAGCGTGCGCAGCTCCGGATCGTACGTCTCCTCGGTCTTGTTGTTGCGGTCGATGCGCAACGTGACCGCCTGGCCGTTGCGCACGGTCACGCTGAGGTCGAGGAAGGGGGACCAGTTGCCTTGCACATCGCGCCGGGAGAGGTTCCCTTCCTGCAGCGTCTTGTTCTCGGTGCGGGTGTAGCGGCTGCTGGCCTTCACGCTGCGGAACCAGCCATGGTAGTTGACCCACTGGGACAGCTCACCCCAACGGAAGTCGAGATCGGGCCATTCGTTCTTCACCGTGCCCGTCGTCTTGCCCGTCGCGCGCTGCTCGGTCACGCTGTGGGACATCTTCGCCGCCACGCTGATCCGCCGCAGCAGGCGCAGATCGGCGTCGATCTGGTAGCCGTTCCCATCCTGGAGGTTGGCCTGCGTGTCCGTGAGCATCTCGACGTTGGGATCGCGGCTGAGCCCGAGCTGGTAGGCGAGCGAGGGTTCCCCGTGCGTCTTGCGGTAGGTGCTGCGCTTGCTGTTGTTGTAGCTCCCCGTCGTGCGCGTGATGGCCAAGATCCCGCCCAAGAGGTCGCCGCGCCCGCGGCCGCCGCCGTCGCCCTGGACGCGCCCCTGAGATCCGCGCCCGCGTTGCGCGCCCGTCCCCCGCGTGCCGGGCAGCTCGACGCTTACTGGCTCCTCATCCGGCGAGGGCTCCAGCTCGCTGAAGGGCGGCTCCCCGCCTTCGGGCGGCCGCTCGAGCTCCTCCCGCCCGCCCTTCTCCCCACCCGGTTCGCGTGGCGGCTCCTGAGTCCCGGAACGCTCGCTGCGGGTCTGCTGCGGCGTCTTGCGTCCCGGCACCTGTTCGCTCCCCGGCGGCGCGGCCGGCTCTTTGGGCGCCTCTGCCCCAGCGCCGGAGCCGCCCTTGGCCGAGACCAGTCCCCCCAGCCACTCGAGCAGGCGGGGCACCGGCAGGTCGCCACTGACCGTTCCGCTCTGGTCGTTGCTGAGGTTGTCCGAGCGCTCGAGGTTGCTGCCCTGCTGCTGGGCAAACTGCCCCTTGAAGGAGCCCTTCCAGGAGAGTCGCGGTTCGACCCAGCCCTTGAGCAGGCGCAGCGACTGGGTGAACGTGAGGTTCTCGTCGCGGCCAACCTCGCTGCCGATGTTGAGACCGCCGGTGATTTCCTTGCGGCGTTTGAGGTCGCGGCTCTGGCTGAAGCTGTAGGTGACCGGCTTGATCGGGCGCAAGCCGGTGCTGAGGCTGAGGCTCCCGGTGCGGGTGGTGCGCGAGCGATTCTCGTCCCGGTAAAGCGGGTTGCTCAGATTGCCGGCGATGCGCTCGCAGCGCTCCGTTTCGGTCTCGCTGCGATTGAGGGTGATCGAGAAGTTGCTCGGGAGGGGATTGATGGTCAGGCGCCGGTGGAGACGAAGGTCCCCCATGGCGCCGAAGTCGATCCCGTAGCCAACTTGCAGGGTACCGGTGGTCGTGCAGTCGCGGCCGTAGGGCTGCTGGCTGTAGCTCAGGCGGTGGGACACGTTCACCTTGAAAGCGTCGAGGCTGTAGCGCAGCCACGGGCTCTCGGAGCGCTGCCGCGAGATCCCCAGGCTCGCACTGCGCTGGACGGACCTCGTGATGTCGCGGTCGGTAGGGTCCTCGCCGACGAGGATGTCATTGCTCGTGCGGTATTTCGGCACGCGCTCGCTGTTGCTGTAGTTGTACGTGAAGGGCAGGCTCAGGCGCGCCGATCGCGGTGTCAGCCGCTCGACGGGTACGCTGACGGCAGCCTGGAAGGCCGATTCGCTCGCGCGTTCGCTGCGCGACGAGCTGATACTGGTGAAGTCGGTCCCGATGTGCCGGTAGCTCAGGTCGACCCGCGCGAAGTCGGAGAGCTGGCTGTTCAACTTGAGCCGGTAAGCGACGCCCGGGTCCTTCTGCACGTGGGTCAGGCGCAGCTCATCGATCCAGACAGCAGACTCGCGGATCACCGCCCCGTTCGCTGCGTTCCGGACCCCGAGTGTGATCCGCTCGATCGCGGTCAGGTAGGGCAGGCCCCGCATCCGGTTGTACGATCTGTCCTCGTAGGGCTCCGATTGCCGGTACTCGTCGTCCCCTTGCGCCGGCAGCAGCTTCAGGTCGCTCAGATCCGTGAGGCGCACCTTGACTTTCTTCCACCCGGTGACCACCTCACCCGCAGCGGCCCCTTGCAGCGGGATGACGTGCTCGTAGTAGTTGGTCGAGTCCTGGTCATTGTCCTTGCACAAGCGCACGAAGAACTCGACGCCGGCTGCTTCTTCCTGCGGGATGGTCTCCGCGAGGTAGAACTCGAGGTACTCGTAGCCCATCAGGTTCTGTCCGGCGGCCGAGGAGCCACCCCGCAACTCCGAGTAGATCCTGCCGCTGTGGCCCGGCTGCAGGTTGCGCTGCTCGAGCGTGAGCGACTGCTCCCGTTCACGGACGTCGTTCTGCGAGCGGTCGCGATGCTCCTCGAACGGAGCGACATAGATGTCGGAGTCTTCCTTGTTGTTGACAACGCCCGGGAAGAACTCCTCCGAGTTCAGCTCCAGCTCCTCCGGTGGGACGGTGGCGCCGGAGGAGTCCTGGATCCCTGCCACCAGCCAGCGGTTGCCTCGCAGCTGGATCGAGGCGATCTGCAGACGCTTGGGCCCCGAGAAACCCGAGACCCATAGCCGCAGGTGTTTGACCTCGGCCCACGACGGGTTGTTGATGAAACTGTCGACGTTGGCGTCGCTGAGCGTGATCCGGAAGCGCCGCCAGCCCTTGTGGTCCATCGCCTCCGGCCAGTTCAGGTCCATGCCGCGGTAGTCACGGGTGACGTCGATGTCGACCAGGCTGGTATCGTCCAGGGCCACGCGGTACTCGAAGTAGGATTCGCGCTGGTCGAGGGTGTTGCTGCCATCGAGGTCCTCGGAATCCAGCCGCCCGTTGTGCTCCGTGCCGTTGATCTGGCTGTAGGCGTCGCAGACTTCATCGTCGGAGAGCTCTCGGTCGGAGTACTTGTCGCTGTCGTAGTAGAAGTAGTCGTTGCCGGAGTTCGAGCTGCCCTGCAGAACGCGGTCCAGCCCGGTGTCCTCGTCGCCGGTGTTGCTGTAGTCGAGCTGGCCGTCGCGATCCGCGTCCTCGTAGTCGAGCGAGTCGTTGGGCGCCCCGATCGGCGGTCCCACGATCACCGGCGGGTTCTGGCCGCAGTCCACCCGGCGCCTTTGCCAGAGCGCGTTCTCGTTCATCTGGCCGATCTCGACGTGGAGCATTCCCTTGCGCAGCGAGGGATCGGCCTGGAACTCGTCCCACGTGACCCAATCGTTGACCCAGATGTCGAGGAAACGGGCCTGGGTCAGATCCTGCTTGGTGTTCGACAGGCCCTGGATGATGCCGCCCCAGGATTCTTCAGCATCCCAGGACTCACTGGGCGCCGGCGCCGAGGGGGGCACCATCGACGAGGCATAGGGGAAGAACTGCAGCTCGAGGACCTGCATGTAATCATTGGCCTCTTGCACGTCGAGCGTCGGGTTCAGCTCCCCTTCCTGTACCGCGTGGTACGGCGTGTACCACCAGAGCTCTCCGCGGCGGTTGGATTGCGCCTCGATGTCGAAGCCCGGGACCGAACGCGGCACCGAGCAGGGCCCCCAAGCCATGCGGTTGATGCGGATGCTGATGTCGTCGTCCACGCCCTCGAAGTCGTCTATGTAGAGGTCGTTACGCGTGTTGGGGTTGGGGAAACTCAACCCGACCCCCCCCTCGAAGTCGAAGGTCGACGGCCGGCGGGCGTCGAGCATCGGCAGCCGATCGAGCAGGCGCGTGGCGCCCATCGACTCGAGCCGGTAGCTGGCGGCCGCCTCGCCCACCGCCGTACGCGTCGGCTCGGAGCCCAGTCGCGGCCGTCGATCGGGGCTCGACTTGCGCTCGTAGAGCCAGGAGGTCGAGAGCTTGAGCTTGCTGTCTTCCGGGGCGTAGAAGGCGGCAACCCCCAGCAGGCTCTTGCTGGCGACCCCGAAGGTGCTCGCGCGTTTGTACGAGACGTTGATCTCCTGGTCCTCGGTGATGGCCGCGTTGCTGAGGATCCGAATGTCGCCGCTGTTGTAGTCGATCTCGTAGTCGCTGCCCTTCGACAGCCGGCGCTGGCCAACGGTGACGACCTCGGAGCCCTCGATGATGTCGTAGGCGTCGATGCGGACCCCCGAGACGGGCGTCTTGTAGTTGACCTTGATGTAGAAGCGCGAATTCCACTGGGTGCCCTTGAAGCGGGTGTCGCCCAGGAATCCGGCGCGCGTGTCGTAGATGTCCCGGTTCCACTGGTCCCGTGGCAGGACGTCCCACGGGGGATCCCCCGCCTCGCGGGGGGGGCGTCCGCGCAGGTCGTACGTGCGCGGAAGCTCGGGATCGGGGATCGTGTCGAGCGGCGCGAAGGGCCGCAGATCCGGGAAGAAGATCAACCCCATCCGCAGGTCGACCCACGGCACGATGTCGGCGATGCCGTCCTGGCCCTTCTTGTACTCGTTTCCCAGGTCCGTCCAGTAGTCAAGCCCCAGGTAGCGGATCAGCTTGACGCCCTCGAGCTGGTCGGGATCCTCGGCCCCGGCAACCGTGGCGTCGCGGTGGATGCTGATCTCGAGGTCGTCGGAGAGGATGTTCATCTCCGGCAGGCCGTCCCCGCTCCAGTCGTCGGAGCCCGGCTCGAACGAGTAGACGTTCGTGAGCATGAGGCGCGCGGTCCGGCCCCACCCCGTCGCCGACAGGTCCTGTTCCAGCAGATCCTGGTTGGGGCGGAGCATCTTGACGCAGAGGGTGTCGCCCGCAACGCTGCCGACCTGCTGCCCGCTGCCTTCGTCTTGGTAGGTGACCCCCAACGTGTAGCGCTCACCCAGGTGGCGGTAGAGCACGATGTAGGGGTGGACCTCACCCGCGTCGCTGCCGCCGCTGCCGTAGCGCTCGTCCACGCTCATGAGCACGTAGTCGATGCCGTGCGCGAGCTCCTCGAAGTAGAGTGTGCCCGTCTTCAGCGCGCCCGCGGCCGGGCTCGATCCAGCGAGGTCCACCACCGCCACCCCGGGCCGCGTGGCCGCGGAGCCCTCGCGGTTGGGCAGCCCGTCGCCGTCGTCCAGCCAGACGCGTACGGATCGCGAATCGAGCCGCACGACCCAGTGAGCCGGATCGCTCGGGTAGGCGTCGCGGGTCGGATCGTCGAGGAAGAAGAAACGATCGCGGACGTACTGGTAGTCGTAGACGAGCGCCTGCTTGCTCTCGCTGCGGATCGTCGTGGATGCCTCGACCGTCTGCCCTTCCTGCTTGCTGACGATCATGTTCAGGGTGAGCGGCCCGAGCTGGGCCTCGCTGTTGATGCCGAAGAGGCCGGCGTGCTTGCCGCCATAGCTCACGTACTCGGTCCCCGGCAGGCTCAGGCTCGTATTGCCCAGGTCGACGCGCCGGATGATCTCGTCCTCATAGCCCTTGTAGTGAATCGCGATGCGGTTGGCGAGCGAGCTCTGCGCCTGGCTCGACTGATCGACGTCGATATCGAGCTTGTCGCCGACCGACCCCTTGAGCTTGATGTTCAGATCCTGCTCCATCTGGAGCTGCGGGAACTTCGACTGCTTGCGGCCGAACTCGTAGGACGGCTTGTCGGGAAACCACTGGCTCTTGCCGCCGAAGCTGATGTGCTCGCTCCCGTTCACGAGCAGGTTCGGCTTGCCCTCGCCGAAGATCGACTTGACCGCTTTGGGCATCTCGAAGGGCACGGTCAGCCGCACCAGCCCGGCACGCCCGCCCTGGACGGTGGCCTCCTGCTGGGACTCGGCGATCGCCTGCGTCCAGAGGCGGCGCGTGTTCACCCGGGTCAAGTGCAGCATGTACTGCGCGTAGGAAAGCGGCACCGGGCGCACGACGGGCGCTCCGTTGTGCAGCAGCTGCGGGGTCACCAGGGCTCGGTCGATGTCGACCGATTGGGAGACGGTGTAGAGCGGCTTGGGTGCCGCCCCGCGCTTCGGCTGCACGCGCGGTAGGGAGGGCGCGATGAAGCGCTGCCCGCCGGTGGCCGCGCTGCGGTAGAAGACCCCTTCGGCCACGTCCCCCGTGGCCACCAGCGAGTCGATGGTCGCATCGACCCGCAGGATGAGCGAGTCGGAGGCCAGGAACGACTCGGGCCGGTACCCGAGCTCCTCGCGCACGAACCAGCGGGAGCGGAACCGCCGGCGCAGCCGCTCGAGGCTGGGCTCCGAGGCGAAGTCGGTGCGCACCGCGCTGTGCACGGACATGCCGGCGCCGCTGTCGGGCCGGGCGGCCTTCCAGGCGGCGATGAAGCCGAAGTCATCGGTGACGGGCAGCACGCCGAGCTCGAGGATCTCCTCCTCCCCGGTCGGCACACCCCGCACCTCGGCTCCCGATGCTGTGGCCGGAACCTCTCGGGGGGTCTGGCCCAGGCTGTCCGCTGCGACCGCGGAGTCAACCTCCGCGTCGGCCGGTGGGGAGGACGCCGCCTCGGGCGCGGAGGCGGGCACGGGGCCCGGAGGCCCTGCAGCCTCAGGCGCCGCGAGGGCGGCGGCGGAGTCTGGCAGCGCAGGGGCCGCGGCGGAGTCGGACGCCGCGAGGGCGGCGGCCGAGTCAGGCTTGCCGGGGACGCCCGTGGAATCGGGCACCGCCATGGCGGCCACGGAATCGGGCGGCTCCGCCGGTTGGGGAAGGCTGGGATCAGCCAGCCCCGCGGTGACAGACAGCGGGGGCAGGCTCGCCACGAGCGCTGCCGCAAGGCAAGCAGCGAGGCTGACCCCGATGACACGGCCCCTCATCCGCGCAACCACCCTATCGCCCTAATGTGAAGCGGGACATTCGGATCGACCCCAGTGCCCTGCCTGTTTATACTCGCCCTCCGTCGCTGGGTTCTGCGAATTCCCGCCGCTCGCGAGGCCGGCCGGCGATCGTTGCGGGACCCCGTCCGATCGGGGCGCGCGGAGAAGGGAACCGGGGTAAGCTAGCATGGTCACTAAGGGCGGTCAATGATGGGCCGGACGTCATGGTCTTGATCGAGCGCTACATCCTGAAGCAGCTCGCGCGCCCGTTCCTGCTGGGCGTGTTCGTCGTCACCTTCCTGCTATCGATGGATTTCCTGCTGGACTACCTCGACCTGTTCCTGGGAAAGGGCGTCGACCTGTTCAGCGTTCTGAAGCTCTTCTTCCTGGGGCTCGGGTGGATGCTGGCGCTCTCGGTCCCCTGTGGCGTCCTGGTCGGGGTGCTGATGACCTATGGCCGCCTGGCCCAGGACAGCGAGATCGTGGCACTGCGCGCCAGCGGCATCAGCCCGCTGCGGGCGATGCGCCCGGCGCTGCTGGCCGGGGCCGTGCTCTGCGTCGCGATGATCTTCTTCCACAACGATGTCTTGCCCGACATGAATCACGCCTTCGCCAATCTGATGCTGGCCATCAACAAGAAACGGCCGACGGCGGAGATCCAGGAGGGCATCTTCATCGACAGCTTCCCAGGCTATAGCCTCTTCATCGGCCAGCTCGACGACCGCACCGGTCTCATGCGCGATGTCCTCATCTACGACTCGAGCCGCAAGGATGAACCGCCCCGCACGATCCGGGCCCGGCACGGCCGGCTCGAATTCGATCCCGGCAGCGGGGTCCTGAGCCTGCACTTGGAGGACGGCGAGATCCACGAGACGGCTGGGGACCGCGGACCGATCTACCGCAAGATGAAGTTCCGCGGGCAGACGCTGAACATCCACGGCCTCCAGGAAAGGCTGGAGCAATCGGGCCGGCGTTCGCGCGGCCAGCGCGAGATGGACATCGGCTCGATGAAGGCCAAGATCGCGGAGCTCGAGGGGGAGCGCGCCCGCTTCGACGAACGCTCGCGAGCCGCGCTGGAGAAGCTCGGGATCGCATCGGTTGCCGAGCTGCCCGGCAACGAGCGTCCCCGCCCCTGGTATGCCGGGCTGGCCGCGCTCCTCGGCCGGTCCGCGCCGACGCCGGCCGCGCTGCCCGACTCCTTCTGGACCCCCGCCAACCGCCGGGCCGCCGAGGAGGCCAGACTCACGGCCATGCAGGCCCAGACCGCCGCGAAGAAGATCGATCAGTACTGGGTCGAGATCCACAAGAAGACCTCGATCCCCTTCGCCTGCATCGTCTTCACCCTGGTGGGGGCACCCCTCGGCATCCGCGCGCGGCGCGGGGGCCTGGCCGCCGGGTTCATCAGCGTCGGGTTCTTCGTCTTCTACTACCTCTGCCTCGTGGGAGGCGAGCAGCTGGCCGACCGCGGGATCGCCGACCCGTGGTTCTCGATGTGGGTGCCCAACATCCTCCTGGGCGCCCTGGGCCTCGTGCTCACGGCTCAGGTCTGCCAGATCCGCTGGCCACGCTGCCTGCGCGTGCCGCGGCTGCGGAGCGCCGGATGCTGAAGATCGTCGACCGGTACCTGCTGCGGGAGTTCCTGCTCTACCTGCTCCTGGGTCTTTCGACCTTCATCGGCATCTACATCGTCGTCGACCTGTTCGAGAAGATCGATGTCTTTGTCGACAACCAGGCCGGGCTTGGGCTCGTTCTCGCCTACTTCGCCAACAAGCTGCCGCTGATCCTGATCCAGGTCTTGCCCGTCGCGATGCTGCTCGGAGCGATCCTCTCCCTGGGCCACCTGCGCAAGTTCAACGAGATCAGCGCCATGCAGTCGTGTGGCCTGTCCCCGCTGCGCATCACGGCGCCGTTGCTGGCGAGCGCCCTGGTACTCACGGTGGCCGCGTTCCTCGTCTCCGAGACGGTTGTCCCGGCGGCCTATCTGCGCCAGAAGGAGACCATGGAGGTCAAGATCAAGAAGCGACGTCCCGAGGCCACGCGCACCCGCACCGACGTCCTGTACATGGGGCGCGGCTGGCGTGTTTTCACCATCCGCGAGTTTCGGCCCGAGCCGCCCAAGATGGAAGGCGTCCGCGTGGAACGCTTCGATCCCGAGAGCCTCGCGATGCGCACGCGCATCGATGCGCGCAGCGGCGCCTGGATCGCGGGCATCTGGGAGATGAAGGATGGCTTCGCGCGGCTCTTCACCGACTCACTCGAGATCGCGGTGCCGTTCGCGACCTACGCCGACAGCCGGTGGCAAGAGCAGCCAGATGAGTTCGCCCGGCCCGAGCCCGACCCCTTCTTCATGAACCGCCACCAGCTGAGCGACTACATCGATCGCATTCGCCAGAGCGGGGCGCGCGTCGACCAGTACCAGACCGACTACCACCTGCGCGCCGCCTTCCCGGTGGCCAACTTCATCATGGTGCTGTTGGGTTCGTGCCTCTCGCTGCGAATCGTGCGCGGCACGCTGGCGCTCGGATTCGGGATTTCGATCTCGCTCGGGTTCCTCTACTACGGGTTCATCGTGGTCGGGCAGACGCTGGGGTACAACGGCCACCTGGCCCCGCCGCTGGCCGCCTGGCTCGGGAACATCGTCTTCAGCGCGGTGGGCGCGCTGCTCTTCTGGCGCATGAACCGCTAGTTATTCCCCGGAGCATCGGCGGCCAGGGGGAGCCCTGCCCCCGGCCTGGGGCCGGCGGCGGGCGGCGGGGCGATCGAGGGCGGCTCCGGGGCCGGCGCGAGAACGTTGCCCGCGAGCATCCGCTCGACGAAGCGCGTCGTGTAGCCCCCGCGCAGGAAGTCCGGATGGGTCATCACGTTCGTGTGGAAGCCGGCCGTGGTGACGACGCCTTCCACGATCAGCTCCTCGAGCGAGCGCTGCATGCGCTGGATCGCCTCGGCGCGGTCGCGGCCGTGGCAGATCAGCTTGCCCAACAGCGAATCGTAGTGCGGCGAGATCGTGTAGCCCGCGTACACATGGGTGTCCATGCGCACCCCCGGCCCGCCCGGGGGGTGGAAGAACTGGACGCGCCCCGGGCAGGGCCGGAATCCGTGCTCGGGATCCTCCGCATTGATGCGGCACTCGATCGCGTTGCCGGTGAGGCGGATCTCCTCCTGCCGCATGGGCAGCGGCTCCCCGGCCGCGAGCTGGATCTGCAGTTTCACGAGGTCGTGCCCGGTCACCGCCTCGGTCACGGGGTGCTCGACCTGCAGACGCGTGTTCATCTCCATGAAGTAGTAGTGCCCTTCGGGGTCGAGGAGGAACTCCATCGTGCCCAAGCTGCGATAGCCGATGCGTTCCGCGCCGCGCACCGCCTCGGCGCCGAGCCGCCGGCGGGTCGCCGCATCGAGGGCCGGACTGGGCGACTCCTCGATCAGCTTCTGATGCCGCCGCTGAATCGAGCAGTCCCGCTCGAAGAAGTGCACGACCCGGCCGGTGGCGTCGCCTGCCAACTGCAGCTCGATGTGGCGCGGGTTGATGATGTACTTCTCCAGGTAGAGGTCGCCGCAGCCGAAGGCAGCCGTGGCCTCGGCGGTTGCCATGCGGAACGCCGCCTCCAGGTCGCCCGGCACCGGCACGAGGCGCATACCCTTGCCACCCCCGCCGTCCTTGGCCTTGAGCATGACCGGATAGCCAATCTCCTCCGCCAGGGCGCGGGCCTCCTCCGGCGTCGCCACCACCGCATCGCTGCCGGGCGTCACGGGCACGCCGGCCGCCCGCATCGCGCGCTTGGCGGCCGACTTGTCCCCCATGCGCCGAATGACGTGCGAGGGCGGGCCGATGAAGATGAGTCCCGAGCTCTCGCAGGCCTCCGCGAAGCGGAAGTTCTCCGCCAGAAAGCCGTAGCCGGGATGGACCGCGTCGACGTCGGTGATCTCGCACGCGCTGATGATGCGCGTGATGCTGAGGTAGCTCTCCCGGCTGCTGGCCGGTCCAATGCAGACCGCCTCATCGGCCAGCTTGACGTGCAGCGAGTCCCGGTCAGCCTCGCTGTAGACGGCGACGGTGGTGATGCCCAGCTCCTGCGCGGCGCGCAGGATCCGCACGGCGACCTCGCCGCGATTGGCGATGAGCAGCTTGCGGAACAACCCCACCTCCCCCCGCGGCGCGGGGCCTAGTCGAAGCGCTCCCAAGGCTTCTCCGGGTCGAGCACGTTGATCGGCTGGCCGTCCGTGCCAGTCGCCTGCGCCGGGCCGCTCTCCTGGCCCGCGTCTTCTTCCTCGGCCTCGCCGGAAGCCGCCGACTCGAAGGTGTCCCAGGTCGCATCGCTGGTCGCCTGAATGCCCTTGAGTCGCAGCTCGAACTCGGTCGGGTTCGACGCGTTGGCCACGGCCTCCTCGATCGTGATGAGTCTACGCTTGAACAGCGCCATCAGCGACTGGTCGAACGTCTGCATGCCGTACTGGGCCACGCCCTCGGCGATCGCCTGGTTGATCATGACCGTCTTGGTCGGATCCAGCACGTAGTCCCGGATCGTCTCGGTGTTGATCATGACCTCGACGGCCGGGACGCGTCCCTTGCCATCAGCGCGACGGATCAGGCGCATCGAGATGACCGCCGCCAGGTTGGAGGCGAGCAGGAAGCGCACCTCGTCGTGCTGGTGGGGCGGGTAGAACGAGACGATGCGGTTGATCGTCTGGGTCGCGTCGGCGGTGTGCAGCGTGCTCAGGACCAGGTGGCCGGTGTCCGCCGCCATCAGGGCGACCTGCATCGTGTCGCGATCGCGGATCTCACCCATCAGGATCACGTCCGGGTCCTGGCGCAGGATGTGCTTCAGGGCCGCCAGGTAGGCATCGGTGTCGAGTCCCACCTCGCGCTGGCTGATGATCGACTTCTCGTCGCGGTGCAGGAACTCGATCGGGTCCTCGATCGTGATGATGTTCTTGGCTTCCGTCCGGTTGATCAGGTCGATCATCGAGGCCAGCGTGGTCGACTTGCCCGAGCCCACGGTCCCCGTGACCAGTACCAGGCCGCGCGGTCGCATCGCGATCCGGCCGAGGACCGGCGGCAGGTTCAGGTCCTCGAACGCGGGGACGCCCAGGGGCACGTGCCGGATGGCCATCGCGATCGTGCCGCGCTGGTAGTAGAAGTTCGAGCGGAAGCGGGCCAGACCGGCAATCCCGAAACCGAAGTCGATCTCCCGAGCGCGCGCGAATTGCTCGTGCTGCTCCGGCGTGAGGATCTGCTCGGCAACCGTCTCCAGCTCCTTCTGATTCGGCGGCGGCGTGTTGACATGCTCGAGCCGGCCGTCGATGCGCAGGATCGGGCGTGTGCCGACCTTCAGGTGCAGGTCAGAGGCCCCGCGCTCCATCATGACCTCGAGAATCTTGCGGAAGTCCACGTGCTCACTCCCTTGCCGTCCGCGCCACCCACGAGTGCGCCGGCCGCCCCGAGCGGGCCGGGGGTGGCTGCATCCGGACGCGCCGGTGCCCCTCCCCGGCGCGCCGGCCGGTCTCAGGCGCCGGGACGGACCAGGAAGAGGGGCTGGTTGTACTCCACCGGTTGTTCGTTCTGCACCAAGATTTCGGCGATTGTTCCCGAGATCTCCGCCTCAATCTCGTTCATGAGCTTCATCGCCTCGACGATGCAAACCACCTGACCCGGCTTAACCCGATCTCCCACCTGAAGATACGGCGGTGCTGTCGGAGAGGGAGCG
>CAZDKK010000094.1:0-15884 GCA_964506245.1 uncultured bacterium
TGAGGATCGCGCGAAGAGGCCGGGGCGTGGCTGGGCCGGCGGGCCCCGCGTGGCCGACCTCGGCGAGTTCGCGGTCATCGCGCGGCTGCGCGCCTGGATCGGCCGCGGCGGCTCATCGCTCGCTCGTGACGGCACGGCGCTACTGCGCGTCGGGCCGGGCGATGACGCGGCGGTCCTGCGTGTCGCGGGGCGGCACGACCTCGTCTGGACCTGCGACATTCAGATCGAAGGCCGCCACTTCCTGGCTGACTGGATGGGGCCCGAGGAGGTCGGCGCGCGGGCGGCCGAAATCAACCTGAGCGACTTGGCCGCGATGGGCGCCGAGCCGGTGGCGGCGCTGGTGTCGCTGGGCCTGCCGCCCGACCTGCACCTGGGGGCGCTCGAGCGCATCTACCGCGGTCTGGACCGGAGCCTGAGTCGGTGGGGCGCCGGCATCGCCGGCGGCAACATCACGCGCGCCGACCAGCTCCTGCTGGACATCGCACTGCTGGGCCGCATCGAACGCGGTCGCGCGCTGCTGCGCTCTGCGGCCCGCCCGGGCGACATCGTCTTCGTCACCGGCCGGCCCGGCCGGTCGGCGGCCGCCCTGACGGCGGGGCGGACGCGGGCGCGGGTCCCGGAGAGGGTGCGCTCGCGGTTGCGGCCGGCCTACGTTGCGCCGCGTGCGCGCATCGACGTGGGTCGCTATCTGATCGCCAACGGGATCCGGGCCGCGGTGATCGATCAGAGCGATGGGCTGGCCGGGGATCTGCGCCACCTTTGCGAGGAGAGCCGGGCGGGCGTGGTGCTCGAGGAGGCGCTGCTCCCGCTGGACCTGGACCTGGTCCGCCTCGCCGCGGTCCTCGGCCGGGACCCCCTCGAGTGGGTCCTCGGGCCGAGCGACGACTACGAGCTCATCTGCGCGGTCCCGCGCAGGCAAGCCGACGCCATGTTCGCCATCCCCAGCGTCTTGGGCATTCCCATCGCCGCCATCGGGGAGGTCGTCCGCCAACCCCACCGGGTCGTGCTCCACACGCGCGCCGGCGCGGATCGGGAGCTGGGCGCCGGGTGGGATCACTTCGCGCGGAACGGTCGCGCCTGACCGCCTGGCGGGCGCCCGAAAAGGAGGGGTCATGAAGCCCGATCTGCGGCCGCTCGAGAGGGTGAGGGCAGGGGTCAAGGCCCTGGCGCCGGAGCTGGTTGCCATGCGCCGCGACCTGCACCAGCACCCCGAGCCGGGACTGGAAGAGGTGCGCACCGCGGCCAAGGTAGCCGAGTGGCTGGCCGCCTGCCCGGGGGTGCGGGTGCGAACCGGCGTCGCAGGGACCGGCGTCGTGGCCGACATCGGCGCCACGGGCGGACCCGGGCCCCACGTCCTCCTGCGCGCCGACATGGATGCCCTGCGCGTGCAGGAGGAGAATCCCCACCTCGAGTTCCGATCGGTGAATCCGGGGGTGATGCATGCCTGTGGTCACGACGCGCATACGGCGATGCTCATCGGGGTTGCCCGCGTGCTCGCCGCCCGCGGTGCGGCCATGACCACCGGGAGCGTCCGCCTCGTGTTCCAGCCGGCCGAGGAGGGTCCCGGGGGGGCCGCTCCGATGATCGCCGGCGGGGTGCTGGAGAATCCCCGACCCGATGTGGCCTTCGCCCTGCACGTCTGGAGCACGATCCCCCTCGGTCACGCCGCACTGCAGCCGGGCCCGATCATGGCCGACACCTCTGAGCTGCGCATCACCGTCCGGGGCAAGGGGGGCCACGGGGCCTCGCCCCATGAGACCATCGACCCGATCGCGGCCGCGGCCCACTTCGTCGTGGGCCTGCAGAGCATCGTCAGCCGCAACGTCAACCCGCTCGATTCGGCCGTCCTGAGCATCGGCAAGATCAGCGGTGGCTCGATCATGAATGCCATTGCCGACGAGGTCGTCATGGACGGGACGATGCGCAGCTACCTCCCGGCCACCCGCGCCCTGCTCATCCGGCGGCTGGGCGAGCTCAGCGAGGGGCTCGACCGCGCCTTCGGCACCCGCACCGCGGTCGAGATCGCGGCCCGCTATCCGCCGCTGGTGAACGAGCCTTCAGCCACCCAGCGGGCCCTGGGGGTGCTGGCCGGGCTCCTGGGAGCGGGCAACATCCGCGGCGACCTGCGGGTGATGGGGGGCGAGGATATGGCCTTCTTCCTGCAGCAGATCCCCGGCTGCTTCATCTTCCTGGGCGCCGGGAACCCGGAGCGCGGCATTGACCATCCCCACCACAACCCCCGTTTCGACATCGACGAGGACGTCTTGCCCCTGGGCGTGGAGCTAATGCTGCGCCTGGTAGAGGCTTCAGGTCCCCTGGCCTGAGGCGCCGGGGAGGCGTGTACGAGCGTTAGCATTTCTTATTGACGCGCTGTACGCTATTGGAGAGAATTTCCTTGGTACCGACTTGGGCTTCGAACGCCGTGACCGTGGCCGGGAGAGGGGGGCGTGCCGGACTGCCGGTGGGGCAGCAGGTGCAGGCGCTCTTCCCCGGAAGTGAGGGGAGGCAAGAAGTGTCGGTTCATACCGAGCCCCATGCGGCGCCGGCCGGGGTAGCACTGCTCAACCAGCATCGACGTCGTTCCCGGCACAGTGCCGACGATTTCGTCAACCACGCCATCTCGATCTGCGAGCGCGAAGGTGCCTCGGCCGTGACGGCCCGTCGCATCGCCAAGGAGATGGGCCTGTCGGCCATGGCCCTCTACCGCCACTTCCAGAGCATGGACCACTTGCTGGCCGTCGTCTGGAACGAGGGCTTCGCGCAGCTCCTGGCGGTGATGAACGTGAGCAACGAGAGCGAGGGCGGGGGCCTGGCGGGCTTCCGCGCGACGCTGCGGGCCTACATTCGCTTTGGCATCGAGAACCCGGGCCTGTACAGGTTCATGTTCACCGCCGGTGCGCGACCGGAGCAGTTCAGTCTGGAGAACCTCGGGCTGACCGCGATGCAGCGGTTGCGCGAGGGAATGCAGCTGCTCCGCCAGTCGGGCCAGGTCCCGCCCCGCACCCAGGACGAGATGGACCCGCTGTACGTCTGGTTCATGCTCCACGGCTTGACCACCGTCACGATCACGGGGCAGGTTCAGAAGGTGAGCAACCTTGACACCAACACTCTTATCGACAAGACGATCGAGCGCATCCTCCAGTGTGTCTGAGAATCCCCCTGGCCCGCGGCGGCGCGCCCGCTGCCAGCGAGGGGAGTTCGTCGATGCGGTGTTGGCGGTCTGCGAGCGCGAGGGCCTGGAGGCCGTCACGGCCCGGCGCGTGGCGCGGGAAATGCGCTGCTCGCCGATGGCGTTGTACCGTCACTTCGCTTCGATGGACGACGTCGTGGCCGAGGCTTGGGGGGCCGTCCACGCCCTCCTCGAACGCACGATCTGGTCGGAGGCCAGCCGGGCCTCGACTCCGGTTGATGAGCTGGCCGGGGTCTTTCGGGGCCTGGTGAGCTTCGCCGAGAGCCGCCCGCAGCTGGCGCGCCTCATCCTGAGCGTCCCGGTCGAGCACCACGCATCGAGGCTGGGGGCGCAGATCCTGGCCAGCTACGAGCGGCTGTGCGATCTTGTCCGGCGGGGCGTCGCCCAGGGTGTCTTCCGGCCCGACCTCGACCCGCGTGGGGCATCCCTGGAGCTGGCGTTCCTGCTGATCGGGATTGCCACCCTGACCATCTCCCCGCGCCGTGACGCCCTTGCGGGCTGCGGTCCTGCGCGACTGCTGGACGCCACGGTCCAAGAGGCCCTCTCCGGGCTGCTGCCCCGCGCCTGATCGCCCCCGGCCCGGGCGAGTCCCCCGCGCGCCATACCCCGATGGGGGGTGGTGCAAAGCGGCCGCGTTCCTTTATGGTGCACCGGGTCAGAAGGGTCCAGCACCCGAGGCCCGGCCGCCGGAACCGGGGACCGCGGGCGGACCCGGCCGGCAGGGCGGGCGGCCCGAGCCGGGGGCCGTTCAGGGACGCGCGGCCGGCATGGGGGGGGCAGCGCATGAAGCGGTTCTTCGTCACCTTCCTGGCGGTGGTGGCAGCCCAGCTCTTCCTGTTCTTCCTGGTGGTGATCATTCTGGCCTCTCTCCTGGGCGCCGCCGTGATGGGCCGCGCCGGCAAGCAAGCCGCGATCCACACCGGGGCCTACCTGGTGCAGGAGGTGCCGACGCAGCTCCCCGACTACGTCACGACCACGACGCTGCCCTTCGGGCCCCGGACGCTCAGCCTCACGGACCTGCTCGAGAATCTGGAGAAGGCCTGCGCCGACGAGCGCATCGCCGGCGTCGTCCTGAAGATCGAAACGCCCCAGGTCGGCTTCGCCAAGCTGGACGAGATCCGCGACCGGATCCACCAGCTGCGCGAGGTGGGGAAGCCCGTCTATGCCTACGCGACGATCGTGACCCAGAAGGACCTGTACCTGGGCGCAGCCTGCGATTCCTTCCTTGTGCACCCGATGGGGCTGGTGCACCTGAGTGGGTTGAGCGCGGAGCGCTTCTACCTGCGCCGGCTGCTCGAAAAGCTCGACGTGCAGACGCAGGTGAGCCAGATCAAGGAGTACAAGGCCATGGCGGAGATGATCCTGCGCGAGGACATGTCCGCCCCGGCCCGCGAGAATGCCCAGGAGGTCGTCGGGGGGCTCTACGAGCAGCTGGTGGGGACCGTGGCGCGCGACCGGGGCGTCGACCGGCGCCAGGTGGAGGCCTGGTTCGAAACCTGCCAGTTCGACCCGGCCGAGGCGGCTGCCCAGGGCATCATCGATCGCACCTGCTTCTGGGAAGAGCTCGAACAGCGCTGGAATCCCGACCGCCGCGCCGATCGGTCGCTCAGCGGTCGCGACTACGCCGAGGTCCCCCGCGCGCGCTTGGGCCTGCAGGGCCCGCGCATCGCCGTCGTGCACGGCGGCGGCCTCATCACGCAGGGGGAGAGCGGCTCGGTCTTCCCGCTCGGCGCGACGATGGGGGACGAGACCATGGTCGCCGCGTTGCGCGAGGCGGCCGACGATGCCACGGTTGTCGGCGTGCTGCTCCGGTTCGATACCGGCGGGGGCCTGAGCACCGCCAGCGACCGCATCGGTCGCATGGTGGAGCGGGTAGGGGCCGAGAAGCCGGTGGTCGTGTCGATGGTCGACGTCACCGCCTCGGGCGGGTACATGGCTGCCTACCGCTGCAGCACACTGGTGGCGGGCCCCGGCTCGATCGTCGGCAGCATCGGCTCGATCAACATGCGAGCGAATGTGACCGGGCTGCTGGAGAAGCTCGGCGTGACGGTCGACCGCGTGTCGGCCGGCCCCCACGCCACGTCGCTCTCCATCACCTCCAGCCTGACGCCGGAGGAGTTCGCCCGCCTCGAGCAGGTGCACTGGCGCGGCTATCAGCTCTGGGTGGCCGAGGTGGCGCGGTATCGCGGCATGTCCCTGGAGCAGGTCGATGCCGTGGCCCGCGGCCGAGTGTTCACCGGGCAGCAGGCCTTCGAGCGCGGCCTGGTCGACGCGCTGGGTGGGTTCGACGCCGCGCTCGACCAACTCCGGGAGCTGGCCGGGATTGCCCCCGGCGCCGCCGTCTCGTTCGTCCACTTGCCGCGCCAGCGGACCCTGATCGAGCTCGTGGCAGCGGGCGAGTTCGGCGCGGCCGCGCGGAGCGTGGGCCTGCTGGGGGAGCAGACGGCGCAGGAGCAGACCCTGGCGTTCTGGCAGCGGTGCCTGGCGCCCGAGGAGTCGCTGGCGCTGGCCTGGTGGCGAATCTAGGAGCGGTTCGCGCCGGGAGAGGGGGGTCATGGCAGAGCCTGGGGCGAGGCTGACCGGGGCGACGGCCGTGCTGGTGGTCGTGGACTACCAGGAGAAGATGATGGCCGCCATCCACGACCGCGCCGGCGTGCTCGCGCGCGCCGAGCGGCTCGTCCGCGGGGTGGAGCTGCTCGACCTGCCCATCCTCGTGACCGAGCAATACCCCCGGGGGCTGGGGGCAACCGAGCCCCAACTCGCCGCCGCGCTGGGCGAGCGCTACCGGCCCATCGAAAAGACCACCCTGTCGATCATGGGCGAGCCCGCCTTCTGCAGCGCACTCGAGGCCACAGGTCGTTCGCAGGTCATCCTCTGCGGGGTCGAGGCGCACGTCTGTGTCTGCCAGAGCGCGATCGACCTGCGGCGCGCGGGCTACGACGTCCACGTCGCGGCCGACTGCATCTCCTCCCGCCGGGCCGACGACGCGGCGGTGGGGCTGCGGCGCATGGAGCAGCACGGCTGCTGGATGAGCACGCACGAGCTGGCCGTGTTCGAGCTGCTGGCGCAAAGCGGTACACCGGCCTTCAAGGAGTGGATCCGGCGGATCCGCTGACAGCCGCTGGCGCGGGTGAGCGCCATGCCGGGAAAGGGAGAGTGGCCGATGTCCTTCGCCAAGAAGATCCAGGATTTCCTGGCCCGCGTGGCACGACTGTCCGCGGGTGGCGGGGAGCAGGCGATCCAGAAGCAGGTCGCCAAGGGCAAGCTCACCGCGCGCGATCGGATCCAGGCCCTGCTCGACCCCGGCTCCTTCCACGAGTACGACCTGTTCGTGGAGCACAAGGGCAAGGAGTTCGGCATGGACCGGATGCTGCTGCCGGGCGACGGCGTCATCACCGGCACCGGCACGATCGCGCACCATCCGGTCTGCATCTTCGCCCAGGACTTCACCGTGGCCGGCGGTTCGCTGGGCCTCGGCCACGCGCGCAAGATCACCAAGATCATGGATCACGCCGTGCGCATGGGCGTGCCGCTGATCGGGATCAACGACTCGGGCGGCGCGCGCATCCAGGAAGGGGTCAACTCGCTGGCCGGGTACGGCGAGATCTTCTACCGCAACACGCTCGCCTCGGGGGTGATCCCCCAGATCTCGGTCATCCTCGGCCCCTGCGCCGGCGGCGCGGTTTACTCCCCGGCCCTGACTGACTTCGTCTTCGTGGTGGATCAGATCTCGAAGATGTTCATCACCGGCCCCGAGGTCATCAAGACGGTCCTGGGCGAGGAGATCTCCCAGGAAGCGCTGGGTGGCGCGCGGGTGCAGGCCGAGATCTCGGGCAACGCGCACTTCTTCGCTGCCAGCGAACAGGAGTGCTTCGAACAGATCAAGCGGCTGGTCTCGTTCATCCCGTGGAACAACCGCAAGCCGGCCGAGCGGCTCGCCCCCAAGCTGCCCAAGTGGAGCCGGCCGATCGATCGGATCGTGCCGTCCGAGGCCAACCGGCCCTTCGACGTGCGGGATATCATCCGGGCGATCTGCGACGACTCCGACTTCTTCGAGGTTCAGGAGTACTGGGCGGCGAACATCGTCGTGGGCTTCGCGCGGCTGGGCGGCCACACGGTGGGCGTCGTCGGCAACCAGCCCATGGTGTTGGCCGGCGTGCTGGATGTGGATGCGGCCGACAAGGCCGCGCGGTTCGTCCGTTTCTGCGACGCGTTTGACGTGCCGCTGGTGACCTTCGTGGACATCCCCGGCTACCTGCCGGGCGCCGACCAGGAGCACGCGGGGGTCATCCGCCACGGGGCCAAGGTGCTCTATGCCTACAGCGAGGCCACGGTGCCCAAGATGACGGTGATCCTGCGCAAGGCGTACGGCGGCGGGTACATCGCCATGTGTTCGCGCCACCTGGGCGCCGACTTCGTCTTCGCCTGGCCCACGGCCGAGATCGCGGTGATGGGCCCGGAAGGGGCCGCCAACATCATCTTCCGCAAGGAAATCAGCGACGCGAAGGACCCGGAGGCCGCGCGCGCCGCCAAGATCGCCGAGTACGCGGAGAAATTCGCCAACCCCTACATCGCCGCAGCGGATGGACACATCGATGCGGTGATCCAGCCCGAGGAGACGCGCGAGTCCTTGATCCACGCGGTCGAGGTCTCGCGAGCCAAGTCCGAGGTGCGCCCACCGCGCAAACACGGCGTGCCGCCCTTCTAGAGACAGCGGGCCGGCGCCGGCAAGTTGCCCTTGATCGCCGAGACGGAATGGGTGACGATCAGCCCGTGTGAGTCCGCGCGACGCGCGGGCCGGGTGCCTGAGCCCCCCGCGCTCCGAGAGTCTCTTTGCCGGTGTGGAGCATCGCATGAGGAATTGGGCCGCGGGATCCGCTTCGGACTCCGAACTACCGCAGCGCGTGCTGGCGAGCCTGATGGAAGCGTCCCCCCACGCCATGGTCGTGGCCGACGACTGCCATCGCATCACGAATGCCAACCCGGAATTCGCCCAGTGGGTCGGGCTTGCGCCGTCGGACCTGGTGGGACGAGCGGTGACCGAAGTCCTGGCCGAACTGGGGCCAGGGGCGCTGGCCTGCTGGGAACAGGTCACCGCACGGGTGAGAACCGAGGGCGCGTGCCGCGAGATCACGGCGCACCTCTCGCCCCCCGCGGGATCAGGGCCGCGCGAGGTCCTGGTCAACGCGATGCGGGTGGGGTCGGATGGCCACGGCCGGACGGGAACGCCGATCGTGGCGGTCTGGCGGGATGTCACGGAGGAGCGCCGCGCCGGCCGTGTGGCGCGTGCCGCCCGCGACGCAATGCGCCAGGCCGAGGATTCCGCCCGTCAGGCTGCCGCGCGATTCCAGGTCCTCTTCGACTGCGCCCAGGACTGCATCTTCATCAAGAACCGGTCGCTCGTCTACACGGAGGCAAACGCGGCGATGGGGCGGCTGTTCGGCATGCCCCCCGCGGAGATCGTCGGCAAGACCGACGTTCACCTCTTCGGCGAGGCCGCGGCCGCCGAGACGGCCGAGTACGACCGGCGGGTGCTGGCGGGCGAGACCCTCGAGTTCGAGCAGACCAAGCCTGTCGGCGGTGTGCCGGCCACCTTCCATGTCATCAAGGCGCCGATGCGCGACGAGTCGGGCGCGGTGTGGGGGTTGGGCGGCATCGCCCGCGACGTGACACACCGCTGGCGCATCATGCGGGGGCTGGAGCGCCGCGAGGCGATCCTGGGTGCCGTGGTTTTTGCCGCCGAGCGCTTCCTGAGCGAGCCGGATCTCGGACTGCTGCCGCAGGTGCTCGCCCGCCTGGGCCGCGCCGCCCGCGTGAGCCGGGTCTACGTCTGTTCGCATCGGGGAACGGCCAGAACAGGGCCCGAAGATCTTGACGCAGCCTGGGAGTCGCCCGATCTCGCCCCCGCCGATGGAGATGCACACCGGCTGTGCTGCGGCCAGGCGGGCCTCGAGCGGTGGGACGCGCTGCTGCAGCGTGGCGAGATCATCCGCGGGCACGTCCGCGACCTGCCGGCCGATGAACGCGCCGTGCTGGCCAGGCGCGGCGTTCGCTCCCTCGTGGTCGTGCCCATTCGTGTGGGGAACACGTGGTGGGGGAGGATTGGCTTCGATGAGTGCGTGACGCCGCGCGAGTGGCTCCCGGCCGAGGTCGATGCGCTCATGGCAGCGGCCGGCATCATCGGAGCGGCAGTGCAACGGCAGCGGAGCGCCCCCTGCACCTGCGGGAGCGACGATTTCGAGCGCCTGCTCGCCTCCATCGCCGCGGATTTCATCACCGTGCGGCCCGAGCAGATCGATGTGGGCATCGAGCGCGCGCTGGAGGGCATCTGCCGTTACGCCGGCGCCCGGCGCAGCCGCGTCTACACGCTCTCGGACGATGGGCAGCGCGTCCTGAACCCCTACGGCTGGTCGGCGGACCCCGGCATCGCGGTCCTGCCTGCGGCGGCGGGGCTCTCGGTCGAGGGGTTCGGGCCGATCCGGGAGGTGCTCGCCCGCGGCGTGCCCCTGGTCATCGCCACGGCGTCGGACTGGACGCCGGAGATCGCCCAGCTGCTCGCGCTCTTCGACGGGGACGGATTCCGTCCCCTGATCCAGGTCCCCATGTTCCGGGGGCAGACGCTGCGCGGCGCCCTGACGATCGCGGGTGTCCCGGGGCAGGAGTGCCCGTGGCCCGAGGGCATTCTGCCGCGCCTGCGGTTCGCGGCCCAGGTCATCGAGAGCGCTCTGGAGCGCAAGGCGACCGAGGGACGCCTGCGCCGGGAGGCCGAGGAGTTCGAGCGCCTGGCCGTGGCCCGGCGGGCACGCATTCTCGAGTTGGAGCGGCAGCGGGGGGTGGACGAGAAGCTGGCGGCCACGGGCCGCATGGCGACGCGCATCGCCCACGAGATCAACAACCCCTTGGCGGGCATCAAGAGCGCGTTCCAGCTCGTCAAGGACGCGGTGCCGCCCGAGCACACCTACCACAGCTATATCGGGCGCATCGAGCGGGAGATCGACCGCATCGCCGTCATCGTCGGGCAGATGCTCGACTTGCACCGGCCCCAGCCCGAGTCGGCCCAGCGGTTCTCCGCGCGCGAGGCGATCGAGGACGTGGAGGCGCTGCTCGCGAGCGAATGCCAGCGAACCGAGACGGCGTTGGCCGTGGCTCTGGCGCCCGGGCCCATGGAGGTCCGGCTACCGCGCGGGGCCTTTGTCCAGGTGTTGTACAATATCCTGGTCAATGCCCTGGATGCGTCGTCGCGCGGCGGGCAGGTGCGGCTGGCCGCCTGCATCCGCGGGGCGCGGCTGCACGTGAAGGTCTTCGACCGGGGGCCGGGAATCCCCCGCGAGGTGGCGGCGCAGATCTTCGAGCCCTTCTTCACCACCAAGACCGGCGGCGCCGGCCGCGGTGTGGGGCTGGGGCTCTCGATCTCACGCAGCCTGGTTGCCGCCATGGGCGGCAGCTTGAGGTTCCGCAGCCGCCAGGGGCGGGGAACCCTCTTCCACCTGGTCATGCCTGCGGAGAGCGGAGCAGCGGAGGTGCAGCGTGCCTGACATGGGTCGCATCTTGTTGGCCGACGACGAGGAGACCTTCCTCCACGCCACGGCGGACATCCTGAGGCGGGAGGGGTACCAGTGCGATTGCGCGCCTGACGCCCGCGTCGCCGCGGAGATGCTGCGCCAGAACGAGTACGAGCTGCTGATCGCGGACATCAAGATGCCGGGCAACCCCGAGCTCGAGCTGGTCAAGAGGCTGCCGGAACTGGCCGAGGGGCTCCCGGTGATCCTCGTCACGGGCTACCCGTCCATCCGCTCGGCCACCGAGTCGATTCAGCTCCCGGTGGTCGCCTACCTGGTGAAGCCGATAGAGATCCGCGAGCTGCTGGGGCACATCCCGCCGGCGATCGAGCGGTATCGGCTGCTGCGCCGGGTGCGGGAGTCGCGGGCACGCGTTGAGCAGCTGTGCCGCGATCTGGGGGGGCTGGAGGCGGTTGTGGAGCGGCCCGGGGCCGTGAACTCCGCCGTCTCCACCACGGAGTTCCTCGAGCTCTCCATCCAGAACATCGTCAACACCGTCGCCGACGTGCGCCACCTCTCGCTGGCGGCCCAAGGGCAAGACCCCGGCGGCGGGCCCTGCCACCTGCTGGGGTGCCCGAACCTCGAGCACCTGACCGAGGCGCTCGAGGAGACGATCGCGGTTCTGCGCGAGACGAAAGGCTCATTCAAGTCAAAGGCCTTGGGTGACTTGCGCCGGAAGCTCGAAGGGGTGCTCGCCCGCGGGCAAGAGGCAGAACCCGACTCCCGCCCGGCTGCCGGGGCCTAGGGCCTGGTCCTGGCCATCCCGCCCGATCGCGCTGGACACCCGGGCGGCCCGCTGTGCTACCCTGCCCCGCTGGAACCTCGTTGAGGACGGTCCCAATCGGCATGAGGGCGATGCCGGCCGCCTGGGGGGCAGTCATGCACGAAGAGCACGTGCTCCACGTCGACGGGACTGCTTACCCGACCCGCCTGACCCCCAAGTTCCAGCGCCGATCCCCGCCCCGGCCGCGCTCGCCCGGGGACCTGTGCGCCGTGATCCCGGGCGTGATCTGGGAAGTCCATGTCGAGCCCGGCGCCCAGGTTGCCGCCGGTGATCCGCTCCTCACCCTGGAGGCGATGAAGATGCTCAACCCCATCGTCGCGCCGCGGGCCGGCCGCATCGCCAAGGTGCACGTGCGGACCGGCGACCGCGTCGCGAAGAACCAGTTGCTGATCGAGCTCGCGTAACCCGCCTACTTCCCCTCCTGCCGCAGCACCACCTCGATCGGGAAATCCACCTGCACCTCGTCGCCGAGCATCAGGCCGCCCGCGTCGAGGGTCTTGTTCCAGATGATCCCGAACTCGCGGCGGTCAAGCTTGGTCTGCGCGGAGAAACCGCCCCGCTTGCCCAATCCCGGGTTCTCCGCGAAGCCGAGGAGCTCGACATCGACCGTGATCGGCTTGGTCACACCGTGCATCGCGAAGTCGCCCGTCACACGGTAGCGGTTGGCCTGGCCCGCCGGCTCGATCTTCGTGCTCTTGAAGGTGATCTGGGGGTACTTGGCGACGTCGAAGAAGTCGGCGCTGCGCAGGTGATTGTCGCGCTTCTCGATGTCCGTATCGATGCTGGCCGCCTCGATGGTGATCTCGATGCGCGAGTTCTCCGGCTTGGCCTCGTCGTACCAGAGCGTGCCGGCGAACTGCGTGAAGCGCCCGTTCACCTGGGTGAAGATGTGACGCACCTTGAAGCTCGCGGCCGAGTGCGCCACGTCGATGTCGTACACCTCGAGCGCCCGCGCCGGCGCGGCGGCGGCCAAGAGCACCAGGGCCGCGAACGCCGAGACGGCGGCGGGTCCCAGGCCCGGTCCGATCGGCTGCAGACTTTGAATCATGCTCATGGTAGTTCCTCCCTCTGTCATGGGTCATGGTCTTGCACGGTCAACGCCGGCCGCTGCGAGAAGTTCCCGCCGACTCTGGCCCCCGGTCACGACGTCGGCCTCGCACGCCCCGCGGCAGGGTACGCAGTGACCGCGACAGGCCGCGACTGGCACAGCCGCGACTGGCCGGTTGTGCGCCCTGCGGCCTGATCCTACGATGGCGCGCGCCAGCGTGCCGCCGTGGAATCCGACCGGCAGGGGCCCGGACAGCCGGCACGCCGGCACCGGAGGCCCGAGCCCGATGCGCAAGGAGGCGTCGATCCGCGATGAACCTGAATCTGACCGACAAGGTCGTGTTCGTTTCCGGCGCCTCCGGCGGCATCGGCGGGGCTCTCTCTGAGGCCTTCGCCGGGGAGGGGGCACGCCTTGTCCTCCATGCCCACCACAGCTTTGAGGCGCTGCGGGCCCATGCCGGGCGGCGCTGGTCCCCCGAGCGCGTCTGCGCCGTCCAGGCCGACATCGCGCGGCCGGCGGAGGTCGACGCCGCCATGGAGCAGGGGGTCGCGCACTTCGGGCGCGTCGACATCTGCGTCGTCAACGCCGGCATCTGGCCGCCGGCGGACGAGACGCTGGTCGAGATGCCCCTCGACCGGCTGCAGGCGACCCTCGAGGTCAACCTCCTCGGGGCGATCTTGACCTGCCGGGCGTTCCTCCAGGCTCTGCGTCGCTGCGGGCCGCGCACCGACGGTGATGGCGCGGCCATCACCCTGATCGGCTCGACCGCCGGCCGGTTCGGCGAGCGCGACCACGCCGACTACGCGATCAGCAAGGCCGGCCTCTACGGCCTGCTGCGCACGCTCAAGAACGAGATCGTGCTCCTGGACCCGCGCGGCCGCATCAACCTGGTCGAGCCGGGCTGGACCGCCACGTCCATGGCCTTTCCGACGCTGGCGCAGCCGGGCGCGATCTCGGCTGTCCTGCGCACCATGGCCCTGCGCCAGATCGCGCGACCCGAGGACATCGCCCGCGCGGTCCTGTTCCTCTCATCCCCGGCAGCCGCACGCCACATCACCGGGGAGGTGCTGACCATCGCGGGGGGCATGGAGGGGCGTGTGCTCTGGGAACCCGGCGAGATCGACGAGCGCGCGGTGGAGCGCGAGTTGAGCTGACGTGCGCGGGCCAGGCGCCCGGGGGCCGGCCCTACGCGTGCAACCAGGGCAGCCGATCCCAGTCGACGTTGCCGCCGGACAGGATGATCCCCACGCGCCGGCCCGCGACCTCGGGCCGACCCGCGAGCGCCACCGCCACCGGCACCGCCGACGAGGGCTCGATCACGATCTTCATCCGTTCCAGCACGTCGCGCATCGCCCGGATGATCTCCTCCTCGCTCACCGTGAGGATGTCCGCGACCAGCGCTTGGATCACCGCGAAGGTGCGCGGGGAGAGCGAGGTGCGCAGGCCATCGGCCACCGTGCGCGGATTGGTCTGATGGATGATGCTGCCGGCGCGCAGGGAGCGCCAGGCGTCATCGGCCGCAGCGGGCTCCGCGGCGTAGACCCGTGTTTGCGGGGAGAGGCCGGCCACGGCGATGGCCGTGCCGCTCACCAGACCGCCCCCGCCTACCGGGGCCAGCACGACGTCGAGGTCAGGCACATCCGCCAGCAACTCGAGGGCCGCGGTGCCTTGGCCGGCAATGATGCGGTCGTCGTCGTAGGGATGGATGAGCGCAGCGCCGGTCTCGGCCATGACCCGCGCCGCCGTCTCCTCTCGGGACACGAGGGTCGGCTCGCACTCGACGATCCTGGCGCCGTAGCCCGTGATGGCCGCGCGCTTGACCGGCGGGGCATTGGCCGGGACGACCACGATGGCAGGAATGCCGCGCATGCGCGCGGCCAGCGCCAGCGCCGCCCCGTGGTTGCCCGAGGAGTGGGTCAGCACGCCCCGGCGCGCGTCCTCGGCCGACAGCGAGAAGACGGCGTTGGTCGCGCCGCGGAACTTGAATGCCCCGGCCTTCTGGAAGTTCTCGCACTTGAAGAAGAGGTGCGCGCCGGACATCGCGTCCAGGGTCCGGCAGGTGAGCACGCGGGTCCGGTGGGCATAGGGCCCGATGCGCTCGGCGGCGGCCTGCACGTCGGCCAGCGTGGGTCGGGTCATGCTGCGTCGCGCTCCTGGTCGCGGTTGGTGGATCCGCAGGCGCTCGGAGGTCCGCGCCTGCCGGGGAGCGAGCCGAGACAACCTAGCCCGGCCGGTCGCGCGAGGCAACCGATCGATGCTGCGCAGCCCGCGGGGCTGTGCGAGGCTCTGGCCGGGACGGGCGGGGCGCGCGTCGCGGTTGCGCCGGCACGAGGCGGGGAGGTCGGGCGGTGCGGGACACGTTGCGCAAGATCGAGACGGAGGTGATCGCCTGCCGCGCCTGCCCGCGTCTGGTCGAGCACCGGGAACGGGTGGCGCGCGAGAAGCGCCGCGCCTACCGGGCGTGTCCCTACTGGGGCCGCCCGGTGCCGGCCTTCGGCGGGGCGCAAGCTCGCCTCATCCTGGTGGGACTGGCGCCCGGGGCCCACGGGTCGAATCGCACCGGGCGCATGTTCACGGGCGACGCGTCGGGCGAGACGCTCTTCACCGCGCTGCACCGCCACGGCTTCGCCTCGCGCGCGAGCTCGCTCGCGCGCGACGACGGGCTGCGCCTGACCGACTGCTTCATCACGGCCGCCGTGCGCTGCGCACCGCCGGGCAACAAGCCGAATCGGGACGAGTTCACCGCTTGCCGCCCGTTCCTGCGCCGCGAGCTGACCCTGCTGCGCCGCGGCCGGCTCTTCCTCGCCCTGGGCCGCCTGGCGTTCGACGCGCTGGTGGACGTCTTCGGCGAGCTGGGCTGGCCGCTCGCGCAACCGCGCCCGCGCTTTGCGCACGGCGCCCTCCATGCCTGCGCCGGCGGGGGACGGGCCCTCCTGTGCTCCTATCATCCCAGCCGGCAGAACACGCAGACCGGCCGCCTGACACCCGAGATGTTCGACGGGATCTTCGCGCAGGCGCGCCGCCTGCTCGATCGCGACGCGTGAGGACGGGGCGGTGGGCGATTCACATCCAGAGGATCGGGTGAGCACGTTTGCCATCCGCTACCGGCTGCCGCGGCCGATCTCCCGCGCCTACGAGTCGGTCTGCTTCGCCGTCGAGCCGGGCGAGCTGGCGGCCCGCAGCCGCTGGTGCGCCCGGGTGGCGCTGCGCGTCCTCGCGGCGCTCCGCCAGGCGGCCGTCCGGGCCGGGAGCGGCGGGGGCCCGGTCAACCCGCCCGCGCCCCGCGACCTGCGCGCGGACGGG
>CAZDKK010000095.1:0-15461 GCA_964506245.1 uncultured bacterium
GTCGCCGCCGGCGGCACCACGTCCGCCGCGGCTCCCGGCCTCGCGCCCGAGGTCGTGGGGACGCCCGTGGCCGGGGCTGTGCTCCCCCCGCCGATCGCCCGCGCGAGGTGGGCGAGCCGATCGCGCCACCGCGCCGGCACCGGCAGCTCGCGCGATCCGAAGAACCCCTGCGGGCGCAGGATCATGAGGAGGATCAGCAGCAGGGCGTAGAGGACCATCCGGAATTCCTTGATCGGCCGCAGGACTTCCGGCAGGAGCGTGAGCAGGATGGCGGCGGAGATCGAGCCCGTGATCGAGCCCATCCCGCCCAGAACGACCATGATCACGACCTCGAACGACTTCAGGAACGTGAAGCTGTTGGTGTTCAAGTAGCGCAGGTAGTGACCGAAGAGCGATCCGGCCATGCCGGCGAAGGCAGCCCCGACCGTGAAGGCGAGAACCTTGTACCTGGTCGTGGGCACGCCCAGCGACTCGGCCGCCACCTCATCCTCGCGCACTGCCAGCAGGGCCCGCCCGTGGCGCGAGCGCACGAGGTTCCAGTGCACGACCACGGTGATGACGACGAGCAGGTAGACCCAGAAGAAGGTCGTGTACCCGGGGATGTTGGTCAGCCCGCGGGCTCCCCCGACCGCCTCGATGTTGAGGATCACCACGCGGATGATCTCGCCCATGCCCAGCGTGGCGATGGCGAGGTAGTCACCCCGCAGCCGCAGCGTCGGGATCCCGATGATCAACCCCGCGATCGCTGCAGAGGTGCCGCCAACGAGCAGGCCCAAGATGAGCACGACCGCCGCGGCCGGCCCCGCGTTCTGCGGATCGTATCCCAGGGCCTGCACGATGCCCGGCCCGGCGTGGATCGCGAAGTACGCGCTCGTGTACCCACCGATGGCCATGAAACCGGCATGGCCGAGCGAGAACTGCCCCGTGAAGCCGTTGATCAGGTTGAGGCTCACCGCCAGCATGATGTTGATGCCGGACAGGATCAGGATGCGGATGATGTACTGGTTGACCAGGCTGGGGAGGAAGCGATCGAGCAGCACGAGAACCGCTAGCAGGGCGAGTGTGACCCCGGTCTGACAGAGCAGCGTCCGGGCCTTCATACCTTCTCCGTCACCGCGCGGCCCAGCAACCCGGCGGGGCGCACGAGCAGAATCACGATGAGGATCGAGAAGGCGATGGCGTCCCGGTAGGTCGACGAGATGTAGCCCGAGACGAGCGTCTCGGCCACGCCCATCAGCAGACCGCCCACCACGGCCCCGGGGATGTTGCCGATGCCCCCCAGGACCGCGGCCACAAAGGCCTTCAGGCCGGGCAGCAGGCCCATCAGCGGATCGATGCGCGGATTGCTCAGCGCGACCAGCACTCCGGCCGCGGCGGCCAGCGCGCTGCCGAGGCCGAAGGTGAAGGCGATGATGCGATCGGTCGGCACGCCCATGAGGTTGGCGACATCGCGGTTGAAGGAGAGCGCGCGCATCCCCAGGCCGATCTTGGTGCGGTAGACGACCAAGTTCAGGCCCACCATCAAGACCAGCGATCCCCCGAGCACCAGGAGCTGGTGGGTGGTGACGTAGGCACCGCCGGGCAGGCGCACGGAGTGGCTGGCGATGAACTGCGGGAAGAACTTCGGCTCGGCCCCGAAGAGCAGAATGCCCGCGTTCTCGAGGAAGAGCGAGACGCCGATGGCGGTGATGAGCGCGGTCAGCCGCGGCTGCCGGCGCACCGGCTTGTAGGCCAGCCGCTCGATCGTGATGCCGAGCACGGCAGCCACGACCATGGCCAGCGCGATCACCGCCAGCCCCCCGAGCACGCCGCCGGCTGTCCCGCCGCGCAGACCGAACCAGAGGGCGCCGTAGTAGGCCGCGAAGGCGCCCACCATGTAGACATCACCGTGCGCGAAGTTGATGAACTTCAGAATGCCGTAGACCATCGTGTAGCCGAGGGCGATCAGAGCGTAGATGCCGCCCCAGCTGATCCCGTTCACGAGTTGCTGCAACAGCTCCTGCATGAGTAGTCAGCCCCCACTCGGTTCTCAGCCCCGTGGGTCACGTCGCGACACAAGCCGCAGGGCGGCCCGGCTCGAGCTTCGACGCAAGCCGCGTGGCTGCCCGGCTCAAGCCTCGACGCGCGTCACGAACGTGTATTTGCCTCCCTGAACCTGCAAAACGACCGCCGGCTTCTGCGCGTTGCGCTGGGCGTCCAGCGTGATGACCCCCGTCACCCCGTGGAACTCCTTGGTCCCCGCGATCAGGTCGCGCATTCGGGCCATGGCCTGTTGGCGGTTCTGGCGCCCCTTGGCGTCTCCCGGCGCGCCACCGACCAGGGTCTCGAAGAGCTGCGCATCTTCCTGGTGCAGGGCCCGCAGCTTCTCGGCCAGGAGACGGGCCGCGTCGTAGCCGCAGGCGGCGATCGCGTCCGGGGCGCTGCCGAACTTCTGCTTGAAGCGTTGGACGAAGCTCTGGACCTCGGGAGCGGGATCTTCGACCGAGTAGTGGTTGCTGAAGTAGGCCCCTTCGATCGCCTCCCCGCCGATTTCGACCAGCTTGGGCGAGTCCCAGCCGTCACCCCCCATGAGCGGACCCTTGTACTGCAGCTCGCGCGCTTGGCGGGCGACGAGCCCGACCTCCGTGTAGTATCCCGGGATGAAGATCCCCTCGGGCTGCCGGTTGATCAGGGCGGTCAACGGGGCTTTGAAGTCGACGTCGCCCTGCTGGTACGACTCGTCTCCCACGATCGTGCCGCCCAGGCGCGTGAACTCCTCCGTGAAGAAGGTGGCCAGCCCCACCGAGTAGTCGCTCCTGACATCGCGCAGGATCCCGACCCGCTTGAGCCCCAGGGTCTGGGCGGCGAAGCGGGCCATGACGGTCCCCTGGAAGGGGTCGATGAAGCAGACGCGGAAGATGTAGTCCCCCACCTCCGTAACGGCCGGATTGGTGGAGGCGGGCGAGATCATCGGCACCCGATTGTCCTGGCAAATGGGGGCGCCGGCCAGCGAGTTGGAGCTGGCCACTTCGCCGATCACGGTGATCACCTGGTTCTGGGTCACGAGCTTGTTGACCGCGGTGGCCGCCTCTTCGGGCTTGCCCTGGTCATCCTCGGTGATCACATGCAGGGCGACTCCGCCGACCCCGCCGGCGGTGTTGGCCTCCTCGATCGCCAGGGCGATGCCGCGGGTCGTTGACTGGCCGAAGGTCGCCTTGTCGCCGGTCAAGGAGCTGTACTCCCCGATCCGGATCTCCTGGACCTCCTGCCCACACCCGAGCGTCAGCGCGACCGCGGCGCAGATGCTCCACACGAGTCCGTTCAGCCACCGTGTCGACATGCCTGGCCCCCTTCCGCCCCTGGTACAACCGGTCAAGTCTGCTCTCGCTGCCCGAGGTTCCCGCACCGGACGCCCGATCCTAGCATGCCCGTGGGGCAGAGTCCCACGCCCCGTTCGATGCTGCAAGGGGCCGGCGTACGCGCCACCCCAGGGGACTGCCGGATGCGCCGGGCCTCGTGCCGTGCCGGCGGACCGCACGCGGCGTCTGGCTGCTGGACCCGCTCGAGACCCTGCGGTATGAATAGCCCGGCCGAGCGGCGGACGTCCGCCCGGCTGATGCCCCCGGGCACCCGCCGCGCGCCTCGCCCGGTTGGCAGGGGTCCGAATCAACAGGAGCAGACCATGAAGATGTCACGTGTCATTCGATGCCTCACCGTGCTGGCGGTGGTCGCCGGCTGCACCGGCCTGTCCGTCGCGCGCGGGGATGCGTACCTCAAGCAGATCCGCAGCACGGCGGCCACCCAGGTCATGGGGCAGGAGGTCCCGGCCAGCGCCGACACGACCGAGCTCTGGTTCGCCGAGAAGTCAGCCCGCATGGATTCGGGGGACGATACCACCGTGATTCTCAAGGCCGACAAGAATGTCGTCTACATGCTCGACCACAAGGACCACACCTATGTCGAGATCCCGCTGGATCAGGCCGGCCTGATGAGTGCGCTGACCCCCGAGGGCGCAAGCGAGGAAGATGCCCAGGCAGCGGAGATGATGAAGTCGATGGTCGCGAGCATGATGGCCAACACCCAGGTCACCGTGACACCCACGGAAGAGCGCAAGAAGATCCGCGACTGGAACACGCGCAAGTACCTGCTCGAGATCAAGATGCCCATGGGCACCGCTAGTTCCGAGGTGTGGGCGTCGACCGACGTCAAGATCGACGTCGGCCTCTTCCAGAAGCTGAACATGGCCATGTCCGGGATGATGGCTGACATGGAGAAGATGACGAAGGAGATGCAGAAGATCGAGGGCATGGAGGTCTACAGCTCGACCGTCATGGACATGATGGGCAACAAGGTCAAGAGCACCAGCGAGCTGATCGAGTACGGGCAGAAGTCGGTGCCCGCCGGCGGGTACGATCTGCCCCAGGGCTACACGAAGACCAAGCTGGGGCACTGACAGCCCCTGCCCCCGGCGGCTGCGGCGGTCACGCGCCGCCCCGGCCGCCGGGGGACCCCGCCCAGGCCCTCGGCATCGGGCAGGACTCCACGGCCCCGGAACGCAACGGCCCCAGGATCCAACTTGCTCAGGCCCATCCACCGAGCTACCCTATATCGTGTTATCGCCGAGTCCCGCAGGGTGCGGGAGCGGGGGACCCGTTCTCGGGGCGTATCGCCGCAGCGCGTAGGGCAATCTCTTCGGCCCGAGCCCGTCAGCTAACCTCGCAGGCGTCGAAGGGAAGCGCCTCCGAAGACGACTGGGGAGGGCTTCCGCCCTGGTGTGCAGCTCGGAGGTCGATGTCATGTCCGGCCGCGAGGATGGCGGGCCGATCCCGCCTCCCCTCACGCTTCCGCCCCTGGGACCACACTCCGATGAGCGCCCCTCGTTGGCGAAGCGCGCTTGGCGCGTGCTCCTCGGTGCCCCGCGGGACCTGCAGGACCGATCGCTCTTCCATCGCCTGTCGCTGGTCGCGCTGCTGGCCTGGGTAGGGCTCGGCGCGGACGGCCTGTCCTCCTCGTCCTATGGTCCGTCCGAAGCCTTTCACGCACTCGGCGAGCACGCCTACCTGGCCGTCGGCCTCGGGGCGTTGACCGCGATCACGGTCTTCGTCATCGCCGCCGCCTATCGCCGCATCATAGAGGCTTTCCCCCACGGTGGGGGAGGCTACCTCGTGGCCAGCAAGCTGATCGGCCCGCGCGCGGGGGTCGTGTCGGGCTGCGCGCTGCTTGTCGACTATGTCCTGACCATTGCGGTATCGATCGCCGCGGCCGGAGATGCGCTCTTCAGCTTCCTGCCGCCAGCCTGGCACGTCTACAAACTACCCTGCGATGTTGCCCTCATCCTCGTGCTGGCCCTGCTCAACATGCGCGGTGTCAAGGAGTCGGTGCTGGCGTTATTACCGATCTTTGCTCTGTTCGTCGTGACACACATCATCCTGATCTGCGGCGGCGTCGCCGTGCACATGGGCCAGATCCCGGCAACGGCCAGCCAGGTCCACGCCGGCTTCCGGCACGGGCTTGCCAGTCTTGGCGGCGCGGGCATGTTGCTCCTGTTCCTGCACGCCTACTCCCTGGGCGGCGGAACCTATACCGGCCTGGAGGCGGTGTCGAACGGCCTGCCGATCATGCGCGAACCCCGCGTGCGCACCGGCCAGCGCACGATGGTCTACATGGCAGTGTCGCTGGCTTTCACGGCTGCCGGACTATTGGTGTGCTATCTCCTCTGGCATGTCTCGTTCGAGCCCGGCAAGACGCTGAACGCGGTGCTGGCTGAGCGTTTTGTCGCCGAGGTCCCACTGGGGCGGATGTTCGTCATTCTCACTCTTCTCTCCGAGGGCGCGCTGCTGATCGTTGGCGCGCAGGCTGGCTACATCGACGGGCCGCGAGTTCTCGCCAACATGGCCTTGGATTCCTGGATGCCGCGCCGGTTCACGGCGCTGTCGGACCGCCTGACCACCCAGAATGGTGTCCTCCTCATGGCCGGGGCTTCCCTGATCGCGCTCCTGTACACGGGTGGTAAGGTCAGCCATCTCGTGGTCATGTACAGCATCAACGTTTTCCTCACCTTCTCGCTCTCGATGCTCGGGATGGTCCGCAGCACGGTGCGGCGCCGCAGCGAGGGCCGAATCGGGCGCGAACTCGCGACGTTCCTGGTGGGCTTCGTTCTCTGCGTGACCATCCTGATCATCACCACGATCGAGAAGCTCCGCGAGGGTGGCTACATCACCCTGGTCGTGACCGGCGGCCTCATTCTGTTGAGTCTGCTCATCCATCATCACTATGAGAAGGTCGGAGCCAAGCTCCACCAGCTCTACCGGGAGCTGGTGGCCATCCCGCGCCCGCACGCGGGCGACCCGGGTCCCGTGGATCCGAGAGCCCCGGTGGCCGTGGTCCTGGTCGGCGGATTCGGCGGCCTGGGCATCCACACCATGCTGGGCGCGCTCAACTTCGTGCCCAACGGTTTCCGTGACATCGTCTTCGTGGGGGTGGGCGTGATCGACTCCGGGGGGTTCAAGGGCGCGGACGCGGTCGACAAGCTCGCCCTGCAGACCCGCCGCGCCCTCGAGCAGTACGTGGCGCTGGCCCGCGGCCTCGGGGTGCGGGCGACCTACCGCATGGCGGTCGGCACCGACGTCGTGGCCGAGCTCGAGCGCGAATGCCTGCAGCTCGCCCGCGAGTTCAGGCACGCCGCCTTCTTCGCCGGGAAGATCGTCTTCCAGCGCGATCGTTGGTATCAGCGCATCCTCCACAACGAGACCGCCTTTGCGGTGGAACGACGCCTGCAATGGGCCGGTCTGTCGATGACCATCCTTCCCGCGCGGATGAGATAGCCCATGAACGCGGCGAGCTGCCCAGCCAGTGCCGAGTCCGCTGTGGTAGACTTGATCCAAGAGCGGAGTCCGCCGCAGGCGTCCCCCTGGTGGCGTGTTGCAGGGAGGATCGATCGATGGATCGTGCGCTGAGAGTTGTCGCGCTCCTTCTGTTGGTCTGGCAGGGTCCCGCGCTGGGTCTGGACACCACGACCCGGCTCGTCGGCCCCGTACGAAGCTGGAGCGATGCCGATCTGGAGCGTTTCAACGCCGAGTGGGTTCAGGTGAAGTTCATCGAGGGTTCGAGCGTCCTTCTCGAGGGGACGCACTTCGTGGACGCATCCGGCCATGACCTGACCTCGCTGCACGCGACGCTGACGCGCTTCACCATCACCGCCGTGCGCCCCACCTTCACGCGGGAGCGGGCGACGCTGCGCGGCTGGAAGGCGCGCGGCGAGTGGCGCGCGCGCTGTGTGGGACCGGATCTCTCGCTCTGGTACAACCTCAAGGTCGCTGGTGGGCGGCCGGCCATCGCCGAGCTGGTCAACGCCCTCAACGCCCTGCCCCTGGTCGAGATTGCCCATCCCGTCCCCATCGTCGAGCCCGCCGTTCTGCGTACGGGTCTGACGAGCGGAGAGGGGCGGGCCGTCACGGACCCTCGCGCCGGGGAGCAGCGCGGTCGCACGCCCGACTTCACCGGCCTGCAGGGGTACCTGTTCGATCCGCCCTGGGGCCTGAACGGCCCGGCGGCCTGGGCGCTCAACGGCGGCCGCGGCGAGGGGATCAAGTTCATCGACGTCGAGCTCGCCTGGACCCCTGATCACGAGGACTTCCCCTTCGCGCAGTACTTCTACGAGGGCGGCGAGCCGATGAACATGGGCTACGAATCCCACGGCACATCGGTGCTGGGGGAGGTGATCAGCAGCCACAACGGTTTCGGTGTGAGCGGCTTCGCGCCCGCGGTCGCCTACGGCGTGGTGGCCATCGACATCAATCTCTATCCCGACGTCGCGCAGTACTTCGAGGAGGCGCTCGACCAGCTGGACCCGGGCGACGTGTGGCTGATCGAGCTGCAGATGTACCCGCCGGGGCGCACCGCCACGCCCATGGAGTGGCTGCAGGTCAATTACGACGTCATCTGGACGAGCGTCTGGGGCCGAGGCGTGGTGTGCGTCGAGGCGGGCGCCAACGGATCGCAGAACCTGGACGATCCGGGGTGGGGCGGCCTCTTCGACCGCAACCTGCGCGACTCGGGCGCCATCATGGTCGCGGCCGGAACGCCCAGCGGACGGGTGGCGGAGTCGTTCACGAATTACGGCTCGCGCATGGACGTGCACGCCTGGGGCTCGCAGATCGTCACCACCGGCAACGGCGACCTGTACGACGGCGGGACGCTCCAGACCCGCTACACGGACACGTTCGGGGGGACCTCGGGCGCCTCTCCGATGATCGTCGGCAGCAGCCTGTGCTTGCAGGGCATCGCCAAGAGCCATCTGGGCCATGCCCTGCCTCCCGAGCAGCTGCGTGCGGTGCTGCACGACACAGGCATTCCCCATCTCGATCCGTTGAGGGAAATCGGCCCGCGGCCCGACCTGGCCCCGGCGGCGGAGGCAATCCTGGCGATGTCGCCCATGCCCTACCTGCGCATCGATTCCTGGGTCGTGGACGACGACCAGACCGGCGCATCGATGGGCAATGGCAATGGGGCGGTCGAGTTCGGGGAGTCGATCGAACTCACCCTCACGCTCGCCAATGTCGGGCAACTCCACGCGCCCGACGTGACCGGGACGCTCGCCTGTGACGACCCCTACATCACCGTGACGGTCGGCCAGGCCTTCTTCGGCACCATCGCGGCGGGCGGCGAGGGGAGCAACGCGACGCCCTTTGTCTTCGACGTCGACCCGCGGGTGCCCGACGGGCACGAGGCGGCCTTCCACCTGGCCGTGAACCAGCCACCCGAGCAGCTCGACTTCACCCTCGCCTGTGGTGCCCCCCGGCTGGGCGTGGTCGCCTTCGCGATCGACGACGAGGTAGGAGGGAACGGCAACGGCATCGCCGAGCCCGGCGAGGACCTGCTGCTGACGGTCACGGTGGCCAACGAAGGCTCGGCCCAGGTCGATCAGGTGTCGGGCGTCCTGTGGGGCGGACCCTACCTGGAGATCGATCCCACGCCCGCGGCCTACGGCACCTTGCCCGCGGGGGCGCAGGTGGAGGGCGGTCCATTCGCCGTGACCGTCACCCCCGCTTGCCCGAATCCCTTCACGGTCCTGCTCGTGCTCGATCTGGAGGGAGCCGGCCCCTACGCGACGCGCGACGAGTTCGACTTCCCGATCGGCGAGACGTTTCACGAGGACATGGAGCATGGCGGGGCAGGCTGGAGCCACCACGTGGGCGGCTCCGGCTACCTCGACGAGTGGCATCTGGAGACGTACCGCAATCACACGGCCGGCGGGACCACGGCGTGGAAGTGCGGCGGCGCGGGCGGGCTGGACTACGGCAACCGATCGTACGCGATCCTCGAATCCGCGCCCTTCGCGCTGCCGGCCGGCGCGCAGCTGGCGTTCTGGCACTGGATGGAAGCGGAGACTAGCACGAGCTATCCCGGCTACTGCTACGACGGCGGGCGGGTCGAGATCTCGCTCGACGGCGGCCCCTTCCAGCCGATCGCGCCCGAGGGCGGCTACCCGTACCGGATTCGCGCGGGCACCAATCCGCTGCCGGGGGAGACGCCCGTCTATAGCGGTGCGCACGATTGGGAAGAGGCCGCGTTCGATCTGACAGCCTACCAGGGCAGCGCGCGCGTGCGCTGCACCTTCGCGTCGGACGCGGCCGTGACGGGCGAGGGCTGGTACATCGACGACGTGCAGGTCACGATGATCTTCTCGGAGACCGGCGAGGTGTCGCGGACCGCGGCGCTGCGCCTCTACCCCGTCCTGCCCAACCCCGTCACCCGCGCAGCCAGGCTGACCTTCGATCTGCCCGCCGACGAGCGCGTGCGGGTGGGGATCTACGACGCCGGCGGCCGCTTGCTGCGCGTCCTGCACGACGGCCCGCTGGCGGCCGGCAGCCACGGGCTGTGCTGGGACGGCCGCGACGCACACGGCCAGCAGGCGCCGGCCGGCGTCTACTGGGCGCGGCTTGCGACCGCAGATCAGCGCCGCGCGGCGCGCCTGCTGGTGCTGCGGTAGTACATCGAGCGCGGGGATGGGGTGCTGCGTGTCGCCGCAGCGATGCAGGCGACGTCGTCGGCCGCGATCACGAGGGCGATTCCGCCGAGGATTGCGTGGTCATCGCGGCGGGTCCCCCGCGTGTCTCCAGCCAGTAGTAGATCACCGGCAGCACCACCAGGGTGAGCAAGGTCGCGGTCACGAGTCCGCCCATTACCACCACGGCCAGCGGCTTCTGGATGTCCGCGCCTGACCCCGTGGCGTAGAGCATCGGCAGGTGGCCGATGAAGCTCGTGAGCGCGGTCATGAAGAGCGGCTTGAAGCGCAGGCGGCACCCCTCGAGAACCGTCTGGCGCGCGTCCCGGCCGCGCTCCTTGAGCTGGCGGAAGAAGGCCAGCAGCACGACGCCGTTCTGCACGGCGATGCCCAGGAGCACGATGAAGGCCACCGCGGCCGAAACCGACAGATGCATCCCGAAGGCCACGGCCGCAATCAGCCCGCCCACCAGCGCAAAGGGCAGGTTGAGGATCACGAGCCACGCGTTGCGCGCCGAGCCGAGGGCCGAGTAGAGGAGAAACACGATCAGCAGCAGCACCATCGGCACGACGATCGCGAGCTGGCGCATCGCCCGCTGCTGGTTTTCGAACTGCCCGCCGTAGCGCAGGAAGTAACCGGGCGGTAGGGACGCCTCCAGGTCGTGCAGCTTCTCCTGCGCCTCGGCCACGAAGCCGCCCAGATCGCGCCCGCGCACGTTGGCCTCGACGACCACGCGGCGCATGCCGTTCTCGCGGCTGATCTGCGCCGGGCCGTCCCGTTGCACGATCTGCCCGATCTGCCCCAGGGGAATGCGCTCGCCGCCCGGTGCCGGCACGAGCAGCTCCTCGAGTGCGGCGCGGTCGTGCCGGGCGCCTTCCACGAAACGCACGGCGATCGGGAAGCGCTGCTGGTCCTCGATGAAGGTGCTGACCTCCCGGCCGGCGACACCCGTCTCCAGGATCTCGTTCACCTCGGCCGCGTTGATGGCGTAGCGCGCCATCGCGCCGCGGTCCAGCTCGACGATCTGCTCGGTCATGCCCGAAATCTGCTCGACCTTCACATCGCGCGCGCCGCGCACGCCGTTGAGGACCGTGGCGGCCTGGTCGACGTAGTCCTTGAGACGTCCCAGGTCGGGCCCGAAGATCTTGACCGCCAGGTCGCTCTTCACGCCGGAGATCAGCTCGTTCACGCGCAGCGCGATCGGCTGCGAGAAGGAGAGCCTCAAGCCCGGGATGACCATGATCTCCTGATTGAGCGCCTCGATCAGCTCCTGCTTGCTGCGGTCCGTACCCCACTCGCGCCTGGGTTTCAGCATGATGAAGACATCGCTCTGCTCCGGGCCCATCGGGTCCTCCGAGATCTCGGCCCGGCCCGTCTTGGTCACCACCGTCGCCACCTCGGGGAACTGCAGCACGCGCTTCTCGATCTCCTGGGCGATGACCACCGACCCGTCGAGCGAGGCGTTGGGCAATCGCACCACGTTGATCGCGATGGCCCCCTCATCCAGCCCCGGGATGAACTCGGTCCCCAGCAGGGGCAGCAGCCCGAGCGACAGCACCAGCACCAGGAGCGCGATCCCGCCGGTGGTGCGGGGACGGCGCAGGGCGCGCTCGAGCAGCCGCAGGTAGCCGTGATGGAAGCGGCGCACGAAGCCGAACTCCCGCTCGGGACTCGCCCGCAGCAACCGCTCCGCGAGCGGGGGCACGACCGCCATGGCCACCACGATCGAGGTCAGCAGGGCCAGGAGCAGCGTCAACGCCAGCGGGCGGAACATCTTGCCCTCGACCCCCTGGAGCGTGAAGAGCGGCACCATGACGAGCGCGATGATGAGCACCGAGAAGGTCACCGGCCGGGCGACCTCGGTCAGCGCATCCAGCACCAGGGCGCGCCGCGGCTCGCTCTGCCCCCGTTCGGCCAGGTGGCGGCGGATGTTCTCCACGACGACGATCGAGGCGTCGACCACCATGCCGACCGAGAAGGCCAGCCCGCCGACGCTCATCAGGTTAGCGGAGAGGCTGGTGCCGCGCATGAGGACGAAGGTGTAGAGGAAAGTCACGGGCAGGGAGAGCACCACGATCAGCGCGGTTCGCAGCTCGGCGAGGAAGAGAAACAGGATCAGGATGACGAACAGGGCGCCCATCAGGAGCGCATCCATGACCGTTCGGATGCAGGCTTCGATCAGGGCGGTGCGATCGTAGAAGACCTCCATGCGCACGCCCTGGGGCAGCCCCGTCTGGATGTGGGCGACCGCCTCCTTCACCCGTTCGACCACGGTCTTCGAATTCTCGCCGCGCAGCATGATCACCATGCCGGCGACCGTCTCGCCGCGGGCATCGCGCGTCACCGCGCCCATGCGGGGCAGACTGCCCTCCACGACCTCGGCCACGTCGCGGAGAAAGACCGGGGTGCCGTCGCGGGCCTTGAGCACGACGGTCTCGATGTCCCCCATCGAGGCGAAGACCCCGCGGCCCAGGATGTAGTACTGCTCCCAGCCCTTGAGGATGAAACCTGCCCCTGCATTGGCATTGTTGTTCTCGACGCCCGCGACGACGTCGCGCAAGGTCAGGCCGTACTTGACCAACCGATCGGGGTGGACGCGCACCTCGTACTGCCGGGCGAAGCCCCCGAAGCTGTTCACCTCGGTGACGCCGGGAATGGTGCGCAGCTGGGGCGCGACCAGCCAATCCTGGATGGTGCGCAGCTCCATCGCCGAGAGGCTGTCGCTGTCGATCGTGTACTGGAAGATCTCGCCCAGTCCCGTGCTGAGCGGCGCCAGCTCCGGCTCGATTCCCTGCGGCAGCGCCTCGCGGGCGCCCTGCAGGCGTTCGAAGACGAGCTGGCGGGCGAAGTAGGGGTCCACGTCATCCTCGAAGACCACCACGACCTGGGACAGCCCGGCGCGCGACAGCGACCGCACGAGCGTGACGCGCGGCAGCCCGCCCATCTGCTGCTCGATCGGGTAGGTGATGCGCTGCTCGCACTCCTCGGCCGAGAGACCGGCGGCCTTGGTCAGCACCATGACCTGGATGTTGGTCACGTCCGGGAAGGCGTCGATCGGCAGCCGCAGCCACGCGACCAACCCGAGCGCGGCGAGCAGGACCGCCCCGGCCAGGACCGACCAGCGCCGCTGCAGGAGCACGTCGAAGAACCTTCTCATGGCATCGTACCCCCGGCGTCGATCAGTCCGCGCACCCGGCGCCCATCTTGGAGCGCAACACATCCGACTTCAGAACGAAGGCCCCGCGACTGACCACGAGGTCGCCCTCGGCCAGCCCGCCGGTCACCTCGACCCACCCCTCGCCGGCGCGGCCGGTCGCCACGGGCCGGCGTACGTAGTAGGGCGGCGCGGGCGTGGGGACGAAGACGAAGGCGCGCCCTTCGTCCTCGAGCACCGCGTCCGCCGGGACGCTCAACACCCGCTCGGCCCCGGGGCCCAGCAAGTACACGCGCGCGAACATGCCCGCGCGCAAGAGGCCCTCGGCGTTGTCGACGACGACCCGTACCCTGACCGTGCGCGTGGCCTCGTCCAGCGTCCCGCCCACGCGCTCGACGCGGCCCGGGAAGCCGCGCCCCGGATAGGCCGGGACCTCCACGTGGGCCGCGACCGGACCGCGCATCTGCTGCTCGAGGACGGCGGCCAGCTCCCGTTCGTAGAGACTCGTCCAGACCCACATCTGCGCCGTGTTTCCCAGCAGGAGCAGCGGCTGACCTGGCTCGACCGCTGCGCCCAGACTGAGGTTGCGCTCGAGGACGGTGCCGTCGAATGGTGCCCGGACCGGCAGCGGGCCGCCGGGTGCGCTGGGTGCGGTCGTCAACGCCTCGACCTCCCCATCGGTCGACCCGCAGGCGAGGAGGCGCTCGCGGGCCGCTTGGCAGGTGGCCGCCGCTGCCTGCTGCTCGGCCTCGGCCTCCAGGAGGTCCTTGCGCGGGCAGACCTTCTTGGCGAACAGGTCGCGCTCGCGCTCGAGGGTCGCGTCGGCCAGTCTCAGGCGCGCGCGCGCGGCCACATAGGCCGAGCGCGCCTCCGCGAATTCCGGGCTGCTCACCGTGAAGAGGACCTGCCCGGCCCGAACGCGGGCGCCCAGATCGACCAGAATCGACTGGACCGTTCCGGACGCGCGCGGGCTCAGGTAGGCGGCACGTTCCTCGTTCAGGCGCACCTCTCCGTTGTGCGCCTCCGACTCGGTCGCCGTTCGCACTTCGGCGCGCGCGACCCCGAGCGGGCCGTCGGCGTCGATCAGGTCTTGACTGACCTTGACGATTCCGACCTCGTACCGACACTCGTCGCACGTGTAGGTCGGGATGCCGTGCTCGCACCGCTCGGACATCAGCTCCTCGACCGGCCGATCGAGGTCCGAGACCTCGTCCGCGTGCGCATGGCCGGCGTGCGTTGTCGTCTCCGCAAGCGCACCGCCGCCGTCTGTCCCGGTCTTGCCGTGCGTCTCACCCATGGACTCGGCGTGCTCCGCATCCGGCGGCGGGGCATCCGCGCGCTCGCACCCGGGCACCGCCGTCAAAGGCAGAACCAGCACCAGGCCGAAGAGAAGCGTCCAGCGTCGCGTGGCATTCTTCATCGCGATTCTCCTTGCAGCGTGGGCAGCGACCGATTCAGCTGCCGTTCGAGGTCGGCTCGCGCAATCCAAACCGCCTCCAGGGCATCGATGGTCTCGAGCCGCGTCTCCGCCAGCGCACGGCGGGCATCGGCAAGATCGAGGAACGTGAACTTGCCCCGGCGATAGCCCTCCTGAACGGCGTCGAAGATCGCCTGGGTGCGAGGCAGGGTGACGTCGCGGAGGCTCGCGGCGGTTGCGATCGCCGCGACCAGCGCGTCGGTGGCCGAGGCGCGGGCGAGGGCGATCCGGCACTGCTCGGCCTCCTCCTCGGCGCGCGCCTGCTGCAGCCGTCCACGCGCCGCCTCGATGGCGCCACCGTTGCGGTCGAACAGGGGGAGGCCGAAGCTGACCCCGCCGAGGTAGCTCCGCGTGTCGCTGGACCCGGCGCTCTTGAGTCCACCGCGCACCGTGACCTCCGGCCACCGCGCCCGGCGGGCATGGCGCAGCGCTGCCTCCGCGCGCTGCGTTTCGGCCGCGCGGGCGCGGAGATCCGGCAGGTCGATGGGCTCTGCCAGCAGCGTGTCGCGGTCCGGCTGCGTGAGGGTGAGTTCCAGCGAGCCCGCCACGCGGTCGAAGTCGGGAGCAGATCCGCCCCAGAGTCCCGCGAGGGCGCGGCATGCATGAGCCTGGGACAGCCGGGCGCGACGCAGATCGAGCTGCACGCGCGCCCGCTCGGCTTGCGCCCGGTCGGCCTCGATGGGCGAGATCTCGCCGCCGTCGACCAGGGCCGTGACCGCGCCGACGAGGTCGCCCGCGATCCGCTCCATCTCCTCCAGCACGTCCACCCGGGCCTGCGCCGCCAAGGCCGCGGCAAAGCGCCGGTCGACCTCAGCGAGCAGGTCGAGCCGTGCGGCAGCGAACGC
>CAZDKK010000096.1:0-15143 GCA_964506245.1 uncultured bacterium
CGGCGCTGGCCGAGGCGCTGCCCGTCTTCGCCCCGATTCGCGCGGCCGCTGCCCGGGGATCCGCGCGACACCTGGGCCTGCCCGTGCCGCGCCAGGCGCATCGCGCGAGCGGGCGCACCGCGCTGCAGGCGCACATCGCGGTGAGCGAGCCCAAGCCGCCCGCGGACCCGGAGACGCCGCTCAGCTTCTCGATGGAGGGCGATCCGCTCCAGCCGCCCGCGGCGCTCGTCCCGCGCTTCTGGGCCCCGGGTTGGAACTCGGTGCAATCGCTCAACCGGTTCCAGGAAGAGATCGGCGGCTCCCTGCGCGGCGGCGACGCTGGGGTCCGGGTCTTCGAGCGGCGCGAGGGAGTCGCGTCCGTCTTCGCGCGCGAGATCCCGCCCGCCTTCACCCCCAGCGCGGGGCGGTGGCGGCCGGTGCCGCTCCAGCACGTCTTCGGCTCCGAGGAGCTGAGCGCGCTCGCCCCCGCGATCGCGGCTCGCGCCCCAGCCGCGTACGCGGCACTCAACGACCGCGATGCCCGCGCCCTGGGTGTCGCGGCGGGTGGATCGATCGAGCTCGAGTCGGGGCTGTGCCTGCCGGTCGTGATCCGGCCTGAGCTTCCCGCCGGCACCGTGGGCTTGCCGTACGGGCTGGCGGGCCTGCCGGCGACACCGGAAGGGCTCCTCATCCGGCTGCGCGCCGCGGTAGGCAGCGCGCAAGACGGCGCGCCGGCAGGCAGCGCCGCCGCCGAGGGCGGCGGCAAGGCGGGCGGCGGCGATGGGGAGCGATCATGAGCGCGATCCTCATTCCCATCCTGATCGTTCTGGGCGTCCTCGTGGGGGTGCTCACGATCGCCGCCGGCCTGATCTGGGTCGAGCGGCGCCTGCTCAGCCTGTGGCAAGACCGCTACGGGCCGAACCGCGTCGGGCCCTTCGGCCTGCTGCAGGTGCTGGCCGACATGATCAAGATCTTCTTCAAAGAAGACTGGATCCCGCCCTTCGCGGACAAGGCCGTCTTCGTCCTTGCCCCGGCCATCATCATGATCGCTGTCCTGATGTCCTTCGCCGTTGTGCCGTTCGCACCCAACATCTGGGTCGCGGATCTGAACATCGGATTGCTGTGGTTCCTTGGCATGTCGTCGCTCGCGGTCTACAGCAGCGTGCTGGGCGGCTGGGCCTCCAACAGCAAGTACGCCCTCTTGGGGGGAATGCGCGCCTCGGTGCAGATGCTGGGCTACGAGGTCTTCATGGGCCTGTCGGTCCTGGGCGTCGTGCTCCAGGCCGGCTCCTTCCGGCTGATCGACATCGTCGAGGCGCAGCGGGGCCTCTGGTTCTGTGTGCCGCAGTTCGTTGGCCTGGTCGTCTTCGCGGTCGCGGCGGCGGCCGAGAGCAAGCGCCTGCCCTTCGACCTGCCCGAGGCCGAGGCTGAGATCGTGGCGGGGTACCACGCCGAGTACTCCGGCATGAAGTTCGGCATGTTCTTCGTCGGCGAGTACCTGGGCATCACGCTCATGTCGGCGATGATGGTGGTGCTCTTCTTCGGCGGCTGGCACGGACCGCTCCTGCCGCCGGTCGTCTGGTTCTTCCTGAAGACCTTCGTGCTGATTGGACTGATGATCTTGATCCGGGGATCGCTGCCGCGGCCCCGGTACGACCAGCTGACCTCGTTCGGCTGGAAGGTGATGTTGCCCCTGGCGCTCGTCAATCTGGCGGTGACCGGGGCGGTGGTGTTGCTGGCGCAGAGCCCGTAGGCCGAGAGGGGGCCGCGTGCGCGAAATCCTGAACTCGCTCCGGACGCTCTGGCTCGTCTTCCTGCACGCCTTCAGGGCGCGCGAGACGATTCAATACCCGGATGTGAAACCGCACCTGGCGCCGCGGTGGCGGGGCCGGATCATCCTGTCCCGTTCCCCGGACGGGCAGGAGCGCTGCGTTGCCTGCTACCTCTGCTCGGCCGCCTGCCCCGTCGGCTGCATCGCCCTGCAGGCGACCGAGGACGAGAGCGGGCGCCGGTACCCGAAGTTCTTCCGCATCAACTTCTCGCGCTGCATCTTCTGCGGCCTGTGCGAAGAGGCCTGTCCGACCTATGCGATCCAGCTCACACCCGACTTCGAAATGGGCGAGTACAACCGGCAGAACCTGGTCTACGAGAAGGAGGACCTGCTGATCGACGGGCCGGGCAAGTACTGGGGCTACAACTTCTATCACCATGCTGGGCTGGCCATCGCGGGCAAGGACAAGGGGCAGGCGGACTGCGAGCGCCCGCCCGAGGATGCTTGGGGCCTGATGCCGTGAACGTGGTCTTCTACATCTCGGGCGCAGTGGCCCTGGCCGCGACCCTGATGGTCGTGACGCGGGCGAACGCGGTGCACGCCGCGCTCTACCTGCTGGTCTCCCTGCTGGCGGTGGCGCTCGTCTTCTTCTCCCTGGGCGCGCCCTTCGTGGCCGCGCTCGAGATCATCGTCTACGCCGGCGCGATCATGGTGCTCTTCGTCTTCGTGATCATGATGCTGAACCTCGGATCCGCGGGGCAGCGCGAGCGCGACTGGCTGAGCGGCCGGGCCTGGATCGGGCCCGGTGCCCTCGCGCTCGTCCTGGCGGCGGAGCTCGTCTACGTGCTGGCCGGTCGCGCGGGGGCGCCGGCCGGCGGACAGGTGGTCGGCCCGCAGGTGGTGGCGCGCTCGCTCTTCGGCCCCTATGTGCTGGCGGTCGAGCTCGCCTCCTTCCTGCTCCTGGCCGGGCTGGTCGGCGCCTACCACCTCGGCACGGGCGACCCGACCGGCGCCGATCAGCCGCCCGACCCGGACCCCGCGGGTCCCGCGGCCGGCGCGGATGAGCCCGCCGGCCCGGGCCTGCCCGCCCGCGCCAACGGGGAGGACGCATGAACGCGGTGCCGCTGGAACACGGGCTCCTCCTGGCCGCGGGCCTCTTTGCGATCGGCGTGGCGGGTGTCCTCATCCGGCGCAATCTGATCTTCATGCTGATGAGCATCGAGATCATGCTCAACGCCGCGGGTCTGGCCTTCGTGGTTGCCGGCGCGCGCTGGAATGCGGCCGATGGCCAGGTGATGTTCCTGATGGTCCTCGCCATGGCCGCGGCCGAGGTCGCGGTGGGTCTGGCGCTCGTGCTGCGGTTCTACCGTGGCGCGAGGAATCTGGATGCCGACGCCGCTCGGCGGCTGCGGGGGTGAGATGAGCAACCTGTGGTGGCTGATCCCGGCGTTGCCCTGCGCGGGCTTCCTCGTGCTGGCGCTGGCCGGCTACCGCCTCTCGCGCCCGATCGCCGCGCGAATCGGCTGCGCCAGCGTCGGGCTCTCCGCCCTGCTCGCGATCCTGACCGGCGGCGCCTACGTCGCCGCGGGCGGGCGGGAGCCCTGGGTGCTCGAGTTGTGGCGCTGGTGGGACGTCGGCGGCCTGAGACCCGGCGTGACGCTCTTCCTCGACCCGCTCTCTCTCGTCTTCACGCTCGTCATCACCATCGTCGGCTTCCTCATCCACGTCTATTCGATCGGCTACATGCGCGACGACGAGGCCTACAGCCGCTTCTTCGCCTACATGAACCTCTTCGTCGGTGCGATGTTGCTGCTCGTGCTCGCCGACAACCTGCTCCTGCTCTACCTGGGCTGGGAAGGCGTCGGCCTCTGCAGCTATCTGCTGATCGGCTTCTGGTACCAGGAATCGGCGAACGGCCACGCCGCACGCAAGGCCTTCATCGTGACGCGCGTCGGCGACACGGCCATGGCGATCGGCCTCTTCCTGCTCTTCCATCACCTGGGGACGATCCAGATGCAGCCGCTCATGGAGCGCGCCGCCGCGCAGTGGCCCGTGGGATCGGCCCTGGCGACGACCGCGGCGCTGCTGCTCCTGGGCGGCGCGGTGGGCAAGTCGGCCCAGCTCCCGCTCCAGACCTGGCTGCCCGACGCGATGGCCGGCCCCACGCCGGTGAGCGCGCTCATCCACGCCGCGACGATGGTGACCGCCGGCGTCTACCTCATCGCCCGCACCCACGTGCTCTTCGCCCTCGCGCCCGCTGCGCTGGCGGCGGTGGGCATCGTCGGCGCGGTGACGCTCCTGCTCGCCGGCTGCAGCGCCCTGGTCCAGACCGACATCAAGCGCGTGCTGGCCTACTCGACGATCAGCCAGATCGGCTACATGTTCCTCGCCCTGGGGGTGGGCGCCTGGAGCGCCGCGGTCTTCCACTTCATGACCCACGCCTTCTTCAAGGCGCTGCTCTTTCTCGCCGCCGGCGCCGTCATCCACGCCCTGCACCACGAGCAGGACATCTTCCGGATGGGGGGCCTGAAGCGCAGTCTGCCGGTGGTCTACTGGGCCTTCCTGATCGGCGCGGGCTCGCTCGCGGCGCTCCCGCTGGTCACGTCGGGCTTCTACAGCAAGGACCTGATCCTGTGGCAGGCGTGGGCCGGCCCCGCGGCCAACCGCTGGCTCTGTGCGGCGGGGCTGCTCGGTGCAGCCTTCACGGCCGTCTACACCTTCCGGCTCGTCTTCCTCGTCTTCCACGGCGAGGAGCGGACCCGTGTGCACCAGCAGCCCGGGAGGGTGATGATCGTGCCGCTCGTGATCCTGGCGGTGCTCGCGACGCTGGGGGGATTCCTCGAGATGCCGGCCAGCCTCGGGGGCGTGACCCTCTTCTCGGGCTTTCTGCAGGGCACCTTCGGCCCCGCGGCCGGCGCGACCCATGCGGTCGGCGAGACGGCGCTCGCGGCGACCACCCGCCACGCGACACACGGCCACGGCGAGGAACTGCTCCTGCAGCTGCTGGCCGCGCTCGTCTCGCTCGGGGGCGCGGGCTTGGCGTGGCTTCTCTACCGCCGCCGTCCCGAGATCCCCCGCGCGTGGGCCGCCGCGCCCGCGGGTGCGCGCCTGCGGCAGTTCTGGTTGGGCGGCTGGGGCTTTGATGGGCTCTATGACCGGCTGATCGTCCATCCCTTCGAGCAGCTCGCACGGGCCAACCGGGCGGATGTGGTCGACGCGTTCTACGCCGCCATCGCCGATGGGGCCACAGGCCTCCACCGCGCCGTGGCGCGGACGCAGGATGGGCGCGTGCGGCTCTATGCGACGGGCATTGCGATCGGCGCCGCGGTGGCGCTGGCGATCATGGTGTTGCGATGATGCTGACCTGGCTGATCCTGATCCCCGCGATCGCGGGGTTGCTGGCGTGGCTGATCGAGCGGCGCGTCCCGGGGGCGGCACGCTGGGTCGCACTGGCCGCCACGCTGGTGGAGTTCCTGCTCGTGATCGGTCTGTGGGCCGGCTCTGGTGCGGCTGGCGCGGGCGCTGCCGCCGGTTCTGGCGCGGGCGCGGCGGCGGCCAGCGAGCTGGGGCAGGGCGCGTGGCTGCTCAGCGAGCGCGCGCAGTGGATCCCCGCCCTGGGCGTGAGCTGGCTGCTCGCCCTCGACGGTCTGAGCCTGCTCATGGTCGCGTTGACAGCGTTCATCGGCCTGCTGGCCGTGCTCGTCTCGTGGCGTGAGATCCAGGATCGCGCGGGTCTCTACTACGCGACGCTGCTCTGGGTGCTGACGGGCATCTACGGCGTTTTCTTGGCGCTCGACCTCTTCCTCTTCTACTTCTTCTGGGAGGTCATGCTCGTCCCGATGTACTTCCTGATCGGGATCTGGGGCCACGGGCGGCGCATCTACGCGGCAATCAAGTTCTTCGTCTTCACGCTGGCGAGCGGCTTGCTGATGCTGCTCGCGATCGTGGGTCTCCACGTCGCCCACTTCCACTCGACCGGCGTGCGCACCTTCGACGCCACCCAGCTCGCGGGCACCCCCCTGGCGCCCGCAGCCGCGCTCTGGATGATGCTGGGCTTCTTCGCCGCCTTCGCGGTCAAGCTGCCCGCCGTGCCGGTGCACAGCTGGCTGCCGGATGCGCACAGCGAAGCGCCCACCGCCGGGAGCGTGATCCTCGCCGCGTTGCTGCTCAAAACGGGCGCCTACGGACTCATCCGGTTCGTCGTGCCGCTCTTCCCCGACGCCGCCCGGGCCTTCACGCCCGTGGCGATGCTTCTGGGGGTGCTCGGCATCGTCTACGGCGCGGTCCTGGCCTTCGCGCAGACCGATCTCAAGCGGTTGGTGGCCTACACCAGCGTGAGCCACATGGGCTTCATCCTGCTCGGCGTCTTTTCGTGGAACGAGCTGGCCCTGCAGGGGACCGTGATGCAGATGATCTGCCACGGCATCAGCACCGGCGCTCTCTTCATGCTGGCCGGCATGATCTACGAGCGCCTGCACACGCGCGATCTGCGTGCGATGGGGGGGCTGTGGACCACCGCGCCGCGCATGGGTGCCTTGGCGATGATCTTCGCGATGGCATCGCTCGGGTTGCCCGGCCTGGGCAACTTCGTTGGCGAGTTCCTGATCCTCTTCGGCACCTATCGGGTGAGCGTCGCCGCGGCGGTCGCGGCCACGATCGGGATCGTCTTCGCCACCGTCTACTCGCTGTGGATCATGCAACGCGTCTTCCAGGGACCGCGGCGGCCGGAGACACGCATGGCCGATCTGGCGCGTCGGGAGACGCTCGCGCTGGGTGCGCTGGTCGTCGCGATCGTCTGGCTGGGGATCTACCCGCGAACGGTGCTGGAGACGGTCCGGCCGGCGATTCGCCAGCTCCGACCCGCGGTCGAGGCCGCCCTACCGGGCGGCCCTGAAGCGGGTGGCCACGCCGAGGCCGCCCAGGCGGCGCGCCCCGCAGCAGACAGCTTCGCGGCGCAGGGCCGGGGAGGGACGATGCGATGAACGCCCTCGCCCCGTTCCTGGTCCTCGGCCTGCTGCCCGTGCTGCTGATGGTGCTGGTCGCGCTGCGGCGGCGCCCGGCGCTCGCGCAGGGCATCACCTTGCTCGGGCTCGGGATCGCCTTCGCGCTGCTCTTCGTCGCAGACGTGCAGGTACCGCAACGGGTCACCCCGCTGCTCGTGATCGATGGTTACGCGCTCTACTTCAGCGGCCTGGTGCTGCTAGCCGCTCTGGCTGTTGTCGCACTCTCGGGGCGCTACCTGCAAGACCGCGGTCCGCGGGTCGAGGAGTACTTCATCCTCCTCACCCTCGCGACACTGGGCGCGACCGTGCTCACGGCGAGCCGCCACTTCATCGCGCTCTTCCTGGGGATCGAGCTGCTCAGCGTGGCGCTCTACGGCCTGGTCGCGTTCGTGCGCGAGCGGCCGACCGCGGTCGAGGCCGGGGTCAAGTACCTCATCCTGGCCGCGTTCTCGTCCGCCTTCTTGCTCTTCGGCCTGGCGCTCATCTATGCGCGGACCGGCGCACTCGAGCTGGGCGAGCTGGCAGGGCTGCTGGGTGGCGCGTCGCCGGGGCCGGCGGGCCGTGATCTTCTGGTGCTGGCCGGCGTGGGGCTCATGATCGTGGGTTTCGGCTTCAAGCTCGCGGTCGTGCCCTTCCACCTGTGGACGCCCGACGTCTATCAGGGCGCACCGGCGCCCGTGACCGCGTTCGTGGCGACCGCCTCGAAGGGCGCCGTCATGGCGGTGCTCCTCCGCTTCGCGGCCATGATGGATCTCTCCTCCGGCAGCGGACTGCGCGCGATGCTCGCGCTCGTGGCCGGGGCGTCGATGCTGGCCGGCAACCTGCTCGCCCTGCGCCAAGAAAGCCTGAAGCGCCTGCTGGCCTACTCCTCCATCGCCCACCTGGGCTACGTGCTGGTGGCCTTCCTCGCGGGCGGGGATGACGCGGCCCGCGCGGTCGCCTTCTACCTCGCGGCCTACACGGTCACAACCCTGGGCGCGTTCGGGGTGATCGCGATTCTCTCCTCCGCGAACGGGAGCGGGACGGGGGACGTCGACGACCTGGCCGGCTACCGTGGCCTCGGCCGCCGCCAGCCATTCCTGGCTGGGGTCCTGGCGCTGATGCTCTTCTCGCTGGCCGGCATCCCGCTCACTGCCGGCTTCGTGGGCAAGTTCCTCGTGCTGGCCGCCGGGGCTGGGGCAGACCTGTGGGCACTGGTCGTCATCCTGGCAGCCGGCAGCGCGATCGGCATCTACTACTACCTGCGGGTGGTGGTGGCCCTTTACCTGCAGACCGCGGTCGGGGAGACCTCCGCCGGGAGCGGCGCGCCGGGGCCCAGAATCACCTTGGCGGGTGGCATTACCCTGGCGCTCCTCTCCGTCCTGCTCCTCCTTCTGGGTGTGGCCCCCGATGTCATGCTGCGCATGATTGGATCGAGCTGCGCCGGGGTGTTCTGAGGCGGCGTCGGGAAGCACGACACCGGATGCGCGATCCCAAGTGCCAATTCTGCGAATGTTTACACCCGAACGCATATCGCGTAGACTACGCGTGTAAGCATACACAGACACTCCTGGACCGGTGGGTCCCGATCCGCCTGTCCCCCACGAGCGGGATCTAGAAACTCAAGTGATTTTATTTCAACTGGTTACAGGATTCGCTCCCGGGCCGCGCCGTAACCCTGGCCCGGCACGCCGCGTGCAAGGCAGCCCCCGACAACTCGCATCTGTGCTCTGCATCCGAGGAGGTTGAACATGACCAGCAAGTCCCTCTGGGGCCTGGCGATTGGCGCCATGCTGCTCTTAGCGAACACGGGAGCGGCCCAGGCCGAGGCTCCCTACCACGATCTCACCATCGCCGGCTGGATGGTCGGCAACAGGGTAGCCTACACGAGCTTCGGCAACTTCTACGCCGGGGCCTTCACCTGGGCGTGGGACGGCGGGCCCGTCAACACGAGCTCACCGCTCTACTGCCTGGATTTGCTGCACTCATTCTCGGGCACGCCGGCGACCTGGCAGGTGACCCGGCTTGTGGTGCCGCCTGATCCGTCCTTCCCGCCGCCCTGCAACACGGATCACGCGGTGTGGATCTACTACCACTACGGAACAGCGGCACAGCTCGCCACGTCCAGCGACAAGGCCACGCGTGCCGCGGCGGTCCAGGTTGCCCTCTGGGAGGTCAGCCACGACCAGACCTGGAGCACCATCAACAGCGGTTGGCTCTCCAGTGGCACCTTCAGATGGACCGGGGCGACCAGTGCGGTGAGCACGCAGGCCGATGACATCCTGGCATCGCTTTACGGAGCGCTCGATGCTGAAGGCCGTGTGATGCCCCCGCGTCCGGGCTACTGGTATCAGCCCAAGGACTGGCCCGATCCGGAGGTCGGCCAGGGTCAGCTCGGAGAATCCCCCGTTCCAGAGCCTGGCATCATCGTGCTTCTCGGCCTGGGGCTCGTCGCCGCTGGCGGGACAGCCTGGCGCAAGCGCCGGTAGGGCGGGATCCGAGGACCGGAGCTACATGCAATTCTGATGCAATGACCACCGTCGCGGTCACGGCGGGGGTCATGTCTTTGGCCCGCCGCGGCGGTACCGGCGATGCAACCTTCTTGTGTACATCCCCGGTCCCCAAAAGGGCTGCTGGAGCCCAGTTAACCGCCCTTTTCCCGCTTGCCACCACCGCCCCGGACTGGTAAGATTCTGTCATCAGGTACTAGGCGCCCGCGGATCGGGCGATCCAGCGGGCAGACGATATGCAACGACTGCGAGGCAGCGAACATCGAGGCGTCTATGCGTAGCATCCGTTTGAGCATGGTGGCGATCCTCCTCCTGGGGATCGGCACGCTGGTGTCCAGTGCCACGGGTGAGGGCGATGCGATCATCACCCTTGGCGTGCTTCCGTTGCCGCCCGACTGCGTGCAGAACCCTGGCGGGACGGCGACCATCGAGTGGTCGATCCAGTACCAGACGGTGCCGGATTACGTCACATTCACGCTCTATGATCCGACCCACTCGATCGTCTACGACTCGGCGACGTACCCCGGATCCACGGGCATCGCGGTGACGCGCACGTGGACCGTTCCGTCGCCGCTGCCGCAGGGGTTCTACTGGGTTCGGGTCGAGTACTACTCTGTGGGCATCGGGCTCGAGGCGTGGGCCGAGACCGGCTTCCTGCTCTGTGAGCCGACCGGGCGCGTTTGCCTGCAGAAGCTGTCGGACGCGGACTGCGACGGTGTCCTGTCCGGCGGTGACACCCCCGTCGAGGGGTGGACCGTTGGTCTCATCACGCCGTCGGGTTCGACGGTGACGCAGCTCACGGGTCCCGACGGCTGGGCCTGCTGGGACAACCTGCCCTACGGCGACTACACGGCCTTCGAGATCGTCGAGCCGGGGTGGACCGCACTCCTGCCCGACTCGGTCCCGATCACCGTGGGAGCGACCCAGGTCGATGTGGTGTTCCTGAATCAGTCGCACGATCTCTGCTGGAAGGTGTGCTGCCTCGATCACACCTGCATCATCACGACACAGATCGAGTGCCAGCGGCTGCAGGGCTACTGGCATCCTGAGTGGGTGACGTGCGAGCCGAATCCGTGCGACATCTACACACCGGCTGAAGGGTCGAGCTGGGGCCAGATCAAGACGTTGTACCGGTAGGCTGACCCCAAACACGTAAGATCGCAAGGCGCGCTGCCCCGCCCAGCAGTGCGCCTTGTTTTTTTCCGACCGATCGGCCTCTCAGCCGCCGAGCCCCATGCGATTGTATGCGTCCAGCGCCGCGACCTTGTAGCATTCCGCGAAGGTCGGGTAGTTGAAGACGTGGTCGATGAAGTAGTCGAGCGTGCCCTCCAGCGCCATGACTGCCTGCCCGATGTGCACGAGTTCGGTGGCGCCTGTGCCGATGATGTGCACGCCCAGGAGCCGGCGGGTCTGCGTGGAGAAGAGCAGCTTGAAGACCCCGGACTCATCGCCGAGGATCTGCCCCCGCGCGATCTCGCGATAGCGGGAGACGCCGATCTCGTAGGGCGCCCCCGCCGCGGTCAGCTCCTCCTCCGTCTGGCCCACCATGGAGATCTCGGGGATCGAGTAGATGCCGTAGGGGTACAGGCGCGGCACCGAGGTCGCCTGCACGCCCAGGGCGTTGGCGATGGCCAGGCGGCCCTGCTCCATCGAGGTGGAGGCCAAGGCCGGGAAGCCGATGATGTCACCGGCGGCGTAGATGTGCGACACCTCGGTCCGGTAGGCCTCGTCGACCGTGATCTTGCCGCGCTCGTCCGCGTGCAGGCCGGCCGCAGCCAGGTCGAGTCGCGCGCTCGCTCCCACGCGCCCCATGGCATAGAGGACGAGGTCCGAGACGAGCTTCTTGCCCGACTTGAGGACCACCTGCCTGGCGCCCGGCTGAAGGACCTCGATCGCCTCCACGGTCTCTCCGAGCCGGATCGTGCAGTCGTTGTTCCGGAGCTGGTTCGAGAGCGACTCGATGATTTCCGCATCCACGAAGGGCAGCAGCCGGCCCTTGCGGTCGACCAGGCTTGTCCGCACGCCCAGGGCGGCGAAGATCGAGGCGTACTCGACGCCGATGACGCCGCCGCCGATGACGGTCAACGTCTTGGGCAGCCGCTTCAGGCCGAGGATGCCGTCGGAGGTGATCAGCGTCTCGCCGTCCGAGACGAGCCCCGCTGGCAGGATCGGCTCCGTGCCGACGGCGATCACGATCGTGTCGGCCTCTACCACGCTGCTCCGCGTCGCACCCTGCACGACGAGCCGGTGGGGGGTCTCGAAGCGCGCCGAGCCAAAGATGATCGCGACGCCATTGCGCTTGAGCTGGGCGTGGCTGATGTCGATTTCGCGCTGGATGACGTGCTGGCACCGGAAGAGGAGATCCTCGATCGTGATCCGCTCCTTCAGGCGATAGGAGGAACCGTAGAGCCCCCGCTGCTGGTAGCCGGTGAGGTAGAGCACCGCCTCGCGAAAGGTCTTGGAGGGGATGGTGCCCGTATTGATGCAAACGCCGCCCACGACTTCGCGCTGCTCGCAGATCCCGACCTTGCGCCCGAACTTGGCGGCCTGGATGGCGGCGTGGTGGCCGGCCGGGCCGGTGCCGATGACGAGAACGTCGAACTTCTCCATGGCCTGCATTCTCGCGGAGCCGCTCGGGGTGCGCAATGGCCGCAGGGGGGCCCGGTAGGATCAGCAGCGATGGGCGGCCTTCTTGGGTGCCCTGCAGAGGAACTCAGGTTGGCGGAGGGCGGGGGACTCGAACCCCCAAGGGTTATTCGCCCGGCGGATTTCAAGTCCGCTGCCTTACCAGTTAGACTAGCCCTCCGCACGGGGATTATGGGAGCGATGCCGCCGGCGGGTCAATCGCCCGCCTGCGGCGAAGCTTGGCGCTGCGCGCCCGCGGGATGGCGGGAAGGTCTCAGCGCAACACCGGCGGCTCGAGTTCGCGGGCGATGCGATCGCGCAGTCGCTCCGGCCCCTGGGTCCATGCTCCTAGGGCCGCGAGCGAGCCCATGAAGTCACGATGGGTGCGGCCCCGCCGGTATTCGGGCTCGCGCGGCGGGTGAGCGAGGTAGCGCTCGACCCGCTCGAGATCCGGCTCGACCAGCAGCGTCGTTCCGTAGGTCACCAGCCCGTTCGTGCGGTGCAGGCTCGAGCCGCCGATCTTGCGCTCCCCGATGGCCAGGTCCGAGGTGCCCCGCGGCGCCACGCCAGCGACGCCGCAGCGCGTGACCAGATCGAGCGCCCAGGCGGTGCAGGCCTGCATCGCCTCGCGCACGTGCCCGATCCCCGGCAGCGGCGCGGCTGCCACCAGGATGAGATCGCCCGGGTCCAGCACCACGGAGCATCCACCCCCGCGGCGGCGATAGATCGGTACGCCATCGGCGCGGCAGGCGTCCGTGTGCAGCTCGACCTCCAGATGGCTGCTGCGACCGAGGACGACGGCCAGCTCGTGGCAGCGGTAGATCCGCGCGCGGGCCCGCCCGTCGGCGCGTACCGCGTCGATCAGATCGTCATCGGCGGTGTAGGACCGGATCACGGGATCATCCCTTCTTGCTGGCCGGCGGGATGTGAATCGGTGCGCCAGCGGCCACCTCGGCCGCTTCCATGATCGACTCGGAGAGGGTCGGGTGGGGGTGGATCGTCACCATCAGGTCCTCGAGCGTCGCGCCCATCTCGACCGCCAGCGTCGCCTCGGCGATCAGCTCCGACGCCTGCGGCCCGACCAGGCCGACGCCGAGTACCAGACCGCTATCGGGGTCGGAGAGAACCTTGGTCAACCCTTCGGTGCGTCCCAGCGCGCGGGCGCGACCCAGCGCCCGCAGGGGGAAGCGTCCGACGTTGACGCGCCGGCCCTGCTCCTGGGCCTCGCGCTCGGTGAGGCCCGTCCAGGCGATCTCGGGGTCGGTGAAGACGACGGCCGGCACGGCGCGATTGTCGAAGGCCGACTTGTGCCCGGCGATCACCTCGGCCGCGACCTTGCCCTCGCGGCTGGCCTTGTGCGCCAGCATCGGGCCGGGAGAGACGTCGCCGATGGCGTGGATGTGCGGCTCGGCCGTGCGCAGTGCTTCGTCGACCGGGATGACCCCGCGCTCGTTGGGCCGGATCGCCGTGTGCTCGAGCCCCAGGTTCGCGGTGTTCGGCTGGCGCCCGATGGCGACCAGCACCTGGCTGACCTCCAGCGTGCGCGCCTCACCGGCATGCTCGACCCGGACCGCGAAACCCGCGCTCGTGCGCTCGATGCCCGTGACCTTCGATTCGACCAGGACATCCTCGAGCCGCTTGCGGGCGCTCTGGACCATGATGTCGACGAGGTCGGTATCGGCCCCCATGAGCAGACGCGGGGAGAACTCGACCATCGTCACCCGCGATCCCAGGCCCGCGTAGACCAGCCCCATCTCGAGCCCGATGTAGCCGCCGCCCACCACCAGCAGGCTCTCGGGCACGGACGGCAGCCTGAGGGCCTCGGCCGAGGACCAGACCGGCTTCTCGTAGGCCGCGGGCAGCGTGTGGATGCTCGATCCGGTGGCGATGATGCAGTGGCGGAAGTCCACGCCCCCGCCGCTCTCGATCTCGAGCGAGTGGCTGCCGGTGAAGCGCGCGCGGCCTTGCAGCAGCTCGATGCCGCGCTTCTTGAGCAGCGTGCGGACGCCCCCCGACAGCGCCTCGATGACCGCATCGGTCCAGCCGCGCAGCCCGTCCAGGTCGACGCGCGGCTCTCCGAAGGACAGGCCCATCCGGCCCGCGCTCTTGGCCTCCTCCACGAGTTCGACCGCGTGGATCAGCGTCTTCGAGGGGATGCAGCCCTCGAGCAGACAGACTCCGCCCGGCCGCTCGCGCTCCTCGATCAGCACGACTTCCTTGCCCAGGTCGGCCGCGCGCAGGGCGGCCACGTAGCCACCCGGTCCCGCGCCGATGATGGCGACCTCGGTCTCCTGGTGCAGACTGCCCATGACCATCGCCCGCCTCCCGCGGCCGGTGCTCCCGGCCGCCGTCGTCCTTCGCTTCCAGGCCGCGCTACGCCTCCAGGAGCAGCCGGTTCGGATCGGCGAGCTGACGAATCAGCTCCGTCACGAACCGCGCCGCATCGGCCCCGTCGGCGATGCGGTGATCGAACGCCAGCGTGAGCGGCAGCATCTTGCGGACCACGATCTGTCCATCGCGGACGACCGGCTTGTCCTGCACCTTGCCCATCCCGAGGATCGCGACCTCGGGGTAGTTGATGGTCGGGATGAGCGCCGTCCCGCCGAGCGGACCGACGTTGGTGATGGTGAAGGTGCCGCCGCGCATCTCCTCGACCGTCAGCTCGCCCTTGCGCGCGCGCTCGGCCAGACCCTCGATGTCGGCCGCGATCTGCGTGATGCTCTTGCAGGCGGTGCCCCGCACGACCGGCACCACCAGCCCGCGCCCGGTGTCCACCGCCACGCCGATGTTGTAGTACTTCTTGTAGACGATCTCCTCGCGGAAGGGGTCGAGGCTGGCGTTGAAGGCGGGCGCGGCGCGCAGCCCCGCGGTGACCGCCTTGACGACGAACGGCAGCAACGTCAGCTTTCCGCCCGCCTGACCCTGGCGCTGTTCGCGCTCCTTCTTGCGGAACTCCTCGAGCAGCGTGACGTCCGCTTCGTCCATGTGTGCCACGTGGGGCACGAGCACCATCGAGGTCACCATCTTGTGCGCGACCTTGCGGCGGATCGACCGCAGCGGCTCGACCTCGACCGGCCCCCACTGCGCGAAGTCGGGCAAGGGCTCGAGGTCGAGGAAGGGAATGGCCGAGGCTGCGTGGGCGGCATACTCGGCCTCGGCGCGCCTCTCGCCGGTCGCGGCCGCCGCGGGCGCGGCGGTGGCCGCCGGAGCGCTCGCTCTCGCGCCCTCGGCCGCCGCGGGCGCCGCCACGTGGCGCTGCACGTCCTCCGACGTCAC
>CAZDKK010000097.1:0-14837 GCA_964506245.1 uncultured bacterium
CATGGTACAAGGCTCCATCGGCCGCGCCCTTCGATCGGCCGCGCGGCCGGTGCTGCGGGCGCGCCCGCGCGCAGCCGGTGCTGCATCTCGCCCGCGCCCCACAGGGCGGCGAGATCCGCCATGCGCAGCTCGCGCGCGGTCGCGTGATCCCCGCTTCTCATGGCTGCGCCCTCGCCGGTTGCCGGCCCCGAACCCCGCGGTGCACCCTGCGGTGCGCCCTGCGGTGCAGGTAGACGTCGACGGCCGTCTTGAGCACCACGAGGATGCACAGCAGCGGCACGGGCGATCCCAGCGCCATCGCGGGCATCGCCCCGAGAACGATCGTCACGTGCAGCAGGACGATGCGCTGGTAGGGCCGGGTCATCAAGTCCCGATCCTTGAGCAAGTCGATCTCGCCGCGACGCAGGTGGTTCTGCACGAAGGAGACGCCGTGGCTCGCGACCAGCGCCAGCACGGGCCACTCCATGCCCGGCGGGCGACTGCGCCAGAGCGTGGTGATCACGTTGACGAACATCTGCAGCAGGACGAGCGGGCCGGGCCAGGCCGTGGAGGGCTCCGGGGCCGGCTGCCCGCCCCCGATCTTGAAGAGGAGCACCAGGAACAGCCCGTGCGCGGCGCAGAATCCGCCGAAGTGGATGCAGAAGAAGGCGGCCAGGAAGAGCTTTCCGAGCACGGCCTGGACGCTCTTCACCCGCGCCAGGACGATGCGCAGGATGCCGTAGAAGCCGACGACGAGGTTCTCGATCCAGTAGAGCAGGACCAGGGTGGCCGCGTCCCAGTGCCACCAGAGAACGCCCACCAGGGGCACGAGGTTGGCGAGGATGAGGCCCACCAGGGATGCGCGGCCGCCGGCGTGTTCGTCGCCGGGCCCGGCGGGCGCGTCGCCGGTCGCCGCCGTGGGAACGGGGGGGGCGGGCGCGGGCGGTGGTGCACCTGGCGCGATGTCCATCACCTCACCTCCGGGCCCGTGGTTGGATGGGCGCGCTCGCCGAGGTAAGCCTGGCGCACGCGCTCGTCGCGCAGGAGATCCGCCGCCGGGCCCGCGAGCGCGACGCGCCCCGTCTCGAACACGTAGGCTCGGTGGGCGATCTTGAGCGCGGCCCGCGCGTTCTGCTCGACCAAAAGCACCGTCACGCCGCGCGCGTTGATCTCGCGGATCGTGGCGAAGATGAGCTTGACGAGCTGCGGCGCGAGACCCAGCGAGGGCTCATCCAGGAGGAGCAGGCGCGGCCGAGCCATCAGCGCTCGCCCGATGCACAGCATCTGCTGCTCGCCGCCCGAGAGCGTCCCGCCGAGCTGGTGGGTGCGCTCTTCCAGCCGCGGGAAGAGGCCGTAGACGCGCCGGCGGTTCTCCTCGATCGCCGCGCGGTCGGCGCCGAGCGCGAAAGCGCCCATGTTCAGGTTTTCGTGAACGGTGAGGGCCGAGAAGATGTGGCGCCCCTCGGGCGCGTGCGAGATCCCGCGCGCGACAATCCGGTGCGCGGGGAGTTTCAGGATCGGCTCGCCCGCGAACAGGATCTCGCCCCGGCACCCGGGAATCAGGCCCGAGATGGCGCGCAGGGCCGTCGACTTGCCGGCGCCGTTGGCCCCGAGCAGCGTGACGATCTCGCCCTCGTCCACGCGCAGGTCGATGTCCCGCAGGGCATGGACGTGCCCGTAGAAGGCGTTCAGCCCCGCGATCTCGAGCAGCGCCAGAACCCACCTCCTCGCGGGCCGCCCCGCGCTTCAGGATCCTCCCTCGCCCCGCCATCGCAGCGGCGCGGCGCCTCAGGACTCCTCCTCTTCCTCGCCCAGATAGGCGGCGATCACCCCCGCATCGCTCTGCACCGCGGCGGGCGAGCCCTCGGCGATCTTGCGCCCGTGATCGAGGACGACGATCCGTTCGCACAGCGTCATCACCATCCGCATGTCGTGCTCGATCATGAGCACCGTGATCCCCGCATCGCGGATGGAGCGCACGCGCTCGACCAGCTCGAGCGTCTCCTGCTCGTTCAGGCCCGCGGCCGGCTCGTCCAGGGCGAGCAGCGCCGGGCGCGTTGCCAGGGCGCGCGCGATCTCGAGCCGGCGCTGCAGGCCGTAGGGGAGGTTCTGCGCCAGCTCGTCGCGCTGCTCGGCGAGACCGAGTCGGGCCAGCACTTCCTCAGCCTCGGCGACGATGCTCGTCTCCTCGCTGCGCTGCTCGGGCGGTCGAAAGAGCGCGCCCCACACGCCCGCGCGCGTGCGGTGGTGGGCGCCCGCCATGACGTTCTCGAGCGCGGTCAGGTTCTTGAAGAGGCGCGTCGTCTGGAACGTCCGCGCGATCCCGAGCGCGGTGATCTCGTGCGGCTTGAGCGACCGGCCATCCCCGCGCGGGCCGCGACGGGGCCCAAGACGCGCGCCCCAGGGCGCCGGAGGGTGGGCGATCGTCCGGTCGCGGAAGCGCACCTCGCCCGCGCTGGGGGGATAGATGCCGGTGACGAGGTTGAAGATCGTCGTCTTGCCCGCGCCGTTGGGGCCGATCAGGCCGACGATCTCGCCCGCGCGGACGGTGAAGTCGACCCGGTCGACGGCCAGCAGGCCGCCGAAGCGCTTGGTCAGCCCCTGGGCCTCGAGCAGCACTTCCATCTCCACCTCGGGTGCCGGCCGGCCGTCCCCGCGCGCGCCCGCGGCCGGCGCGCCTACGACCCGGCCCCGACCGCTTCCTCCTTGCGCGTGCGAATCTCCATCTGCACCTTGCGGCTCGGCCAGAGCCCCTCGGGCCGTGCGATCATCATCACCACCATTGCCACGCCGACCCACGCATCGCGCCAGTCGCGCAGCGGGCGGAAGAGCTCCGGCAGCGTCACCATGCCGAGCGTGCCCACGAAGACGCCCGGCACCGAGCCCGTCCCCCCGAGGACGACGATGCAGAACATGATCACCGATTCCATGAACCGGGAGAGGTCCGGCGCGACGACGGTCAGCTTGCCCGCGTATAGGCCGCCGGCCAGCCCCGCCCACGCGGAGCCGATCACGAAGGCGAGGAGTTTCACCCGCGTCGTGTCGATGCCCATCGCCGCGGCGGCCTCCTCGTCCTCGCGCACGTAGGTCCAGGCCCGGCCGAGGCGCGAGGCGCGCAGCCGGCTCAGCCCCGCCACCGTCAGCACCAGGAAGAAGAGCATCAGGTAGTAGTGGCAGATCGGCGCGCGCAGCTCGAAGCTGCCCAGGCGCGGGCGGTCGATGCCGCTCAGGCCGTTGGCGCCGCCGGTGATCCCGAAGATGTTGTTCACGAGCGCGAGGCGCACCACCTCGCCGAAAGCGATCGTCACGATCATCAGGTAGTCGCCGCGCAAGTGGAGGATGGGGCGCGTGATCAGGTAGCCGCACAGGCCGGCGACGCAGACGCTCGCGGGCAGCGTCAGCAGAAGCGGCACGCCGAGGCGGAGATTCAAGATCGCCGCCGTGTAGGCGCCGATCGCGTAGAAGGCGGCGTGGCCGAGCTGATACAGGCCCGCGTAGCCGACGATCAGGTTCAGGCTCAGCCCCAGCATCGCGTAGAGGCCCGTCCGCCAGGCGACGGTGCGGTAGTAGTCGCCGAGGGGGAGGGGGAGGAGGATCGCGAGGACGATGAGCCCGAGCTGCCAGGCGAGCGGCCGCCGGCGGATGGCCGCGAGCATCGCCTGCGCGCCCGTCCGGGCGCCGCTCACGCGCGGCTCCATGCACCCCTCCGCTGGCCGTGCGCTTTCCGCTCCACGCTCCCCCCTTACACGCGCGCCGCGACCCGCTCGCCGAGCAGCCCTGTCGGGCGCAGCAAGAGGATCAGGATGAGAACGATGTAGGCGACCACGTCTTTCCACTGCGGCGAGATGTAGCCCGCGGCCAGCGTCTCGGTGATGCCCAGCAGCATCCCGCCCAGCATCGCGCCGGGTATGTTTCCGATGCCGCCGAGGATCGCGGCGATGAAGGCCTTCAGGCCGAAGGCCCAGCCGAGCGTGAAGTCGAAGGAGCCATAATACAGCGCCACGATCAGACCCGCGATGCCCCCCAGCCCCGGGCCGATCAGAAAGACGATCGCGATGATGCGGTCGACGTCGATGCCCATCAGGCGCGCGACAAGCGGATCAATCGCGACCGCGCGCATGGCGGTGCCCACGCGCGTGCGCTGGATGAACACGTACAACCCGGCCATCAGCAGCAGCGAGACGGCGATCACGACGAGCTGCATCGCCCCGATGCGCACGCCCCCACCGAGATCGATCCCGCCCGCCAGGGCGAGGCCGGGCGGGTAGGTGCGCCAGCTCGCGCCGTAGGCGTTGCGCGCCAAGCTCTGGAGGATGAAGGCCACGCCGAGCGCCGAGATGACCGGCGCCAGCCGCCCGGCCGCGCGCAGCGGCCGGTAGGCCACGCGCTCGACCAGCACGCCGGCCAGCGCGACCGTGACCAGCACGGCGACCGCGACCGGCACCACCATCCAGGCGCTGCCGCCCGCCGCGCCGGCGCCCAGCAGCGCGAAGCCGGTCAGGCCGAGGTAGGCGCCCCACATGAAGAGGTCGCCGTGGGCGAAGTTGATCAGCTTCAGGACCCCATAGACCATCGTGTAGCCGAGCGCGACGAGGGCGTAGAAGGAGCCGATGGTGATGCCGTTGATCAACTGCTGCAGAAACTGCATCGACCGTCCTTCCGCGCGCCGCGGCTGGATCCGTCGCAGTGCAGCCAGGGTCCCGCGCGCCGCGGCAGGGTCCCGCCCGCTGCTTTCAGGGTCGCGGCTGCTGCGGGTTGCGCACGAACTCGCCCTTCTCGTCGACCACGTAGGCGACGTGGATCGTCCCGAGCCGGTCGCCCTTCTCGTCGAAGCCAATGATCGGCCCCGTGAGTCCGTCGAGGTTCTTGAGGCCCGTGTGCAAGTACTGGGCGATGGCCCCGGGATCCGTCGACCGGGTCTGCTCGATGGCGTACCGAATGACGTTGTAGGCCTCACCGGCCATGATCGTCCAGACGCTGGCCGGCGCCTCGCCGTAGCGTGCTGTGTAGTCGGCGACGAACTTGCGGGCCGCCGGGTAGTCGAGGTCCTTGGGCAGCGGTTCGGTGACGACGTACGTGCCTCGCGCGTTGGCGACCCCGGCGATCTCGATCATGACCGGGTTGTTGTTGGCGTTGCCCGCCACCCACTTGACCGGCAGGCCGAGCGCGGCCGACTGCTTCAGGAGCAGCCCCGCCTGCGAGTGATAGCCCGTGAAGAAGACCGCCTCGAGCTGGGCGCCCTTGATCCGCGTCAACACCGGTGTGAAGTCCTGGTCGTCCGGGTTGATCGCATCGTAGAAGGCGATTTCGAGTCCGAGCTGCTCGCCGTAGCGACGCGCCTCCTCGCCCAGACCCTGGGCGTAGGTGGAGTTGTCGTGCAGGATGCCGATGCGATGCACGCCGAGCACCTCCTGCATGAACTTGGCCGCGAAGAGGCCCTGGCGATCGTCGAGAAACGCGGTGCGGAAGAAGCGCTGGAAGCCCTTCTGCGTGAGGCGCACCGCGGTCGAGGATGGGGTGATGTGAACGATCCCGGCCTCGTTGTAGATCTCGGAGGCAGGCTCGGTGGCGGTCGAGTTGTAGGCCCCGATCACCGCGACGACGCCCGCGTCGGCCAACCGCTGGGCCACGAGCGCCGACTGGGTGGGATCGCCGGCGTCGTCCTCGACCAGGAGCTGAACGCGCTGGCCGAGAATGCCGCCGGCCTCGTTGGTCTGGTCGACGAGCATGCGCAGGGCGTTCTGGAATCCCTTGCCCTCGTAGGCGTAATCGCCGGTCATCGGACCCTGCAGGCCGATGCGCAGGGTGCCGGTTTCGCGGGCGCAGCCGGGCAGGGTGGCCAGGGCGACCAGGAGGGCGATCGAGGCGACCCAGGCGATCGGAACCACCAAGGCAGCCGGGACGAATGCGGACGCGCCGTGGCGCGCGGGCGAGGCGCTGAACATGTCTCTCTCCCCCCCGTGGATCGTTCCCGAGGGAATCTATCCGCGGGGGAGAGTGGCTGCAACCCCCGGGGCTGGGGCGCCCCCACGCGCCACCCCGTGAATCGGAGTCGACGGTCGCCGACCTGCTCTCGAAGCATCCGGTTCTCCTCCCGGAGATACTCGATGACGTCCTGCTGACTGCGGTGGATCCTGCCGGCGAAGGCCATTCGGGGACTGCGAAACCGTGGCCGGAAACTCCCAACCCTCGTTCCGGAAATCCTGAGAGCTGCGCAAAGTGTACTGGACCCTCTTCGGCAAATGCCGGGCGAGGTGAGAGCTCCGCTCCGGCTGCAATGGGAAGCCCCGGGGGACGCCCAAGATCCGTTGCACGCCGTTCGGGAAATCGCGAATGGGTGCGCGAGATCTCTGGACGTCACCAGGGAATCCCGGGGGACGCGCAAGATCCGTCGCACGCCTTTCGGGAAATCACGAAAGGGCGCGCATGTTCTCTGGACCTCGCCTGGAAGTCCAGAGGCTTGCGCAAGTTCCGCGGAGCGCCGCCAAGGATTTCCGGGCGGGTGCACAGGTTCCTCTGCACCCCGTTCAGGAAATCGCGAACGGCGGCCAGAGTTCTCGCCGGCGCTACCGCAAGACGCTGGCGAGCGCACAAAGTCGTCTGCACCCCCTCACGAAGTCGCGAACGGCGGCCAGGACTCTCGCCGCAGCTACCGGCAAATCCCTGGGCGGGCCCAGGTTTGGCTGCACGCGGCTTGGCAAATCCAGAGTGACCCTGTGGAAAGATCAAACCCCGCTCTGCATTCTGTGGACCCCCTTGCCGCCACCACCGGCCGCTGGTTCGCTCTGCAATGCGCACGCTGTGGCATCCAGCTCCAACGACGGAAGCTCTCGTCCGGACCTCGCCGGGGACAAGCTCGCCGGCAGGTCCACCGGCGGCACGCTGGAAACCCCCCTGTGGATGGGGCGAGCTGCTTGTCTTGCAGTGGATCGCCTCCGGTGCGTTTGCGGATGTCTATCCAGCCCGCGAGAAGGCGCTCGATCGGGTGGTGGCGCTCGAGATCTACCGTGCCCAGCCCGGCGTGGGTGGGAAGCTTCTGACGCGCCCTCCGGGAAACCTCCTGGATGAGGCGATCCCGATGGCCCGCGTGGAGGATCCCACATCGTCCGTATGTATGGGGCCTGAAGCGTGGGTGCCTCGGAACCATCCGCAGGCTCGAACTAGCGTGGCCACTGGCCGGGAGGCCGGGAGGGGTTCGCACCTTTGGCGAGCGGCCGTGCGCCGTCCAATGCCTCACGCGGCGATTCATTGGGCGCGTGTCCGCCCCTGGTTCCACCCACCTTGCAGTTCGCTCGCTGCCGCTGTAGCCTCCCGTCGATCGCGATCGCGGTTCAGCCCCGCACACGGACGTAGCGCGGGTGGCTGCTGCGATCCGCATTCCCCACGACGAGCCGGGGGACCATGAGCACAGCCATCACCCACGCCGCCGACCGCGAGAAGCGCTTGGTCGCGCTCTCCTCGGTCTTCGCCGCCCTGTTCCTCACGGGAACCAAGGTCCTCGTGGGATTGCTCACGAATAGCCTGGGCATCCTCTCCGAGGCCGCCCACAGCGGTCTCGACCTCGGCGCAGCGGTCCTGACCCTGGCGGCGGTGCGGGTCTCGGCGCGGCCGCCCGATCGCGAGCACCTGTACGGCCACGGGAAGGCGGAGAACCTCTCGGCGCTCCTCCAGACGCTGCTGCTCCTCGCGACCTGCGCCTGGATCATCCGCGAGGCGCTCGACCGGCTCTTCTGGCATCCCTCCGAGGTCCAGGTCACGATCTGGAGCTTTCTCGTCGTCGGGATCTCGATCGTGATCGACGTCTGGCGCTCGCGGGCGCTCCTGCGCGTGGCGCGCAAGCACCACAGCCAAGCGCTCGAGGCCGACGCGCTCCACTTCAGCACCGACATCTGGTCCTCGGCCGTCGTGATGCTCGGGCTCGTGGGGGTGTTGCTCGCCCGGTGGCTGCCCACGCACGGTATCAACGCCGGCTGGCTCGTACACGCCGACGCCGTGGCGGCCCTGGGGGTCTCCGGCATCGTCATCGGGGTGACCATCGGCCTCGGCCGGCGCGCAATCGAGGCGCTGCTCGACACCGCCCCGCGCGGAGTGGCCGCACAGATCGAGGAGGTGGCGCGGGGCGTGCCCGGTGTGGCCGGCGTGGGTCAGGTCCGGGTGCGGGGCAGCGGTCCCGGCACCTTCGCCGACATGAACGTGGCCGTGGCGCGCAACACGAGCTTCGAGGAGGCCCACGCGGTGGCGAGCCGGATCGAAGCAGCGCTGGCGGAGCAGCTCCCGGGGGTCGACGTCATGGTGCATGTCGACCCGGTCGCGACAGGCGAGGACAGCCTGGTCGAGGAGATCCAGAGCGTGGCCGCGCGCCACGGATTGGCCGTGCACGGCATCCGCGCCCACGACGTTGGCGGGCGGATCTCGGCCGCCATGCACGTCGAGGTGCCCGAGGAGATGAAGCTCTGCGATGCGCACGAGCGGGTGACCGCCTTCGAGGAGGCGCTCAGGCAGGCGCGGCCCGCGCTCGAGGAGATCGTCACGCACATCGAGCCGCGGGGCGACCGCGAAGCGCACCGGCTGTCGCAGAGCGCACAGGCGAGCGAGGTCCACGCGGCCATCGCCGAGTTGCCGCGCCTCGTGGCGGGCGTCGAGGAATGTCACCAAGTCTCCGTCCACCGCACGGGACAAGAGCTGTACGTCTCCTTCCACTGTCTCATGGACCCGGACCTGCCGATCACCGCCGCGCACGAGCTGACCGAGGAGGTCGAGCGGCTGCTGCGCACGCGCGTGCCGAGTCTGAGCCGTATCGTCGTGCACATGGAACCGGCGGGGCAGGCCGGCGTATAGGAACGCCGCCCATCCGCCCGGGGAGGTCTTTATGGTCGAGCCCATGCCGAGAGCAAGGCGCATCACGGCGCCATTGCTCGTGATCCTCTCGCTCCACGCCGCCGCGCTGGCGCAGGGCCCGGTCCCGCCGGCCGCGCCCCAGCGCCCGGTGACGGACATCTATCACGGGCAGAGCGTGATCGACCCGTACCGCTGGCTCGAGAACGCCGCCGACGAGGAGGTGCAACGCTGGAGCGACGCGCAGAACGCCGCGGCGCGCGCCTTCCTCGATCGGCTGCCCGCCCGCCCAGCCATCCTCGCGCGGTTGGAGGAGGTCACGCGCACGATCGCCCCGACCTACTTCGCGCTCGACTACCGCGCCGGGACCTACTTCGCCCTGATGGACGAGCCCCCGCGGCAACAGCCGATGCTGGTCTGTTTCCGGTCCCCCATGGACCTTGCCGACCGCCGGGTGATCGTCGACCCCAATGCCCTCGATCCCACCGGGGAGACGACGATCGATTTCTTCGAGCCCTCGCTCGACGGGCGCTGGGTGGCGGTGTCGCTCTCGCGGGGTGGCACGGAGTCGGGTTCTGTCTCGGTCTACGAGGTCGCCACCGGCCGGGCGCTGCCCGATCTCGTGCCCGGCGTGAACGGCGGGACGGCCGGCGGCAGCGTCGCCTGGTGGCCGGACGGCGCGGGGTTCCTACGCACGCGCTACCCGCAGGCGGGCGAGCGCGCCCCCGAGGACCTCGCCTTCTACGAGCAGGTACACGACCATCGACTCGGGGCGCCGGCCGAGTCGGATCCCCACGTCTTCGGACGGGATCTGCCCAAGATCGCCGAGATCTTCCTCGGCACCACCGATGACGGGCGCTGGGTGCTCGCCGATGTCCTCAACGGCGACGGCGGGGAGCACGCGATCTGGCTGCGCGCCCCGGGGGGCGACTTTCAGCAGATCACGCGCTTCGAGGACGGCGTGGTCCAGGCGAAGTTCGGCCCGGAGTGCCTCTTCCTGCTGCAGCGCGGGCCGACGCCCAACGGCCGCCTCCTGCGCGTCCCGCTTGCCTCCCCGGATCTCGCGCGGGCCGAGGTCGTGGTGCCGGAAGCAGAGGTGGCGATCGAGGACTTCACGGTCACCCAGACCCTGCTCTACGTGGTGGACATCGACGGCGGCCCCTCGCGCGTGCGCGTCTTCGCGCAGACGGGCCAGCCGCGCGGCGTCGTCCCGCTGCCCGACCTCGTCGCCGCCGGACCCGTGGTGCGCACCGACGGCGATCGGGTCCTCGTGCACCACGAGGGCTACACGACGCCCCCCGCCTGGTCGCTCTTCGACCCGGCCACCGGCCGGCTCGACCCGACCGCGCTCGTCAAGCGCGTGCCGGTCGATTTCGCGCAGATCGAGGTGCGCCGCGAATTCGCCACCTCGAAGGACGGCACGCGGGTGCCCATGAGCATCCTCGTGCCGAAGGGGACCACGCCCGGCCAACCGGCCGCGACGATCCTGGGCGGGTACGGCGGGTACGGAGTCAATCAATCGCCGTCCTTCGACGAGCGCCACATCGTGTGGCTGGAGCAGGGCGGGATCCTGGCGTTCGCCAACCTACGGGGTGGGGGCGAGTACGGCGAGAAATGGCACCAGGCGGGCAGCCTTACGCGCAAGCAGAACGTGTTCGACGACTTCGCGGCCTGCGCCCGGCATCTGGTCGAGCGCGGCTACACCACGCCGGCGAAGCTGGCGATCCAGGGCGGGAGCAACGGCGGCCTGCTCATGGGGGCCGAGCTGACGCAGCACCCCGACCTCTGCGGCGCCGTCGTCTCGCACGTCGGCGTCTACGACATGCTGCGCGTGGAAACCACACCCAATGGCCGCTTCAACACGACCGAATATGGCACGGTGCAGGACCCCGCGCAGTTCGCGGCGCTCTATGCCTATTCGCCCTACCACCACGTGGTCGACGGGACCTGCTACCCGAGCATCCTCTTCCTGACCGGGGCGAACGACCCGCGCGTCGACCCGTTCCACTCGCGCAAGATGATCGCGCGCCTGCAGGCCGCCACGAGCTGTGCCAACCCGATCCTGCTGCGGACGAGCGCGACCACTGGGCACGTGGGGACGCCCTACGCGGAGGAGAACGAGCGCGACGCCGACGTCGACGCGTTCCTGTTCGACCGGCTCGGGGTGGAGTACCGGGCGGTCGGGGCGCAGCGCTGAGGACTGGACGGGCGTCACGCGCGGCGCGGGCGGCCGCCCGGTTCGCATGCTTCTTGCTGATGCAGGCCCGTGACTTCGCCAAGCGCGTGGCGATCGTCATCGTGGACCGCCCCGCCTAGCACGCGAGGGGCCGCCACAAGGTCGAATTCCTAACTAGAGATAGGTGTGTAGGTTACGGGGTTGCCCCGGGGCAACTCCGTAAGTCCGGGCAGCGATTGCGGTTCCGCGTTAGGTCCTTGCGCCGGGTCGGCGCGGCAGGCAAAGACGGCTCCGCGATTCGCGGGGCACCCAGCCGGCGCCGCCCACCCAACTACTTGCCGGACCTCCTGATCGATCTGAAGCCTCACCCAATCTGATCGACCTGAAGTCCCGCCCAGCCTCGAACCGCGTCCCGAACTCCTACCCGTACAACTCGGTCGACAGATAGCGCTCGCCGTGCGAGGCCAGCACCGAGACGATCATCTTACCCGCCGACTCCGGCCGGCGTGCGATCTCGCGCGCGGCCCAGGCGACCGCGCCCGAGGAGATGCCCACCATGATGCCGTCTTTGCGGCAGAGCTGCCGGGACGTCGCGAAGGCATCCTCGTTGCTCACCGTCAGGATCTCGTCGATCAGGTAGATGTCGAGGATCTGCGGCACGAAGCCCGCGCCCAGGCCCTGGATCTTGTGCGGGCCCGGCTTGCCGCCGGTGAGGACGGGCGAGGCGGCGGGCTCGACCGCGACGATGCGCAGCCCCGGCTTCCGCTCCTTGAGGTAGCCGCCCGCGCCAGTGAGCGTGCCGCCGGTGCCGACGCCGGCGACGAAGACGTCGATCTGCCCGCCGGTGTCCTCCCAGATCTCGGGGCCGGTCGTCTCCCGGTGGGCCTGCGCGTTGGCGCGGTTGGTGAACTGGCTCGGGATGAAGGCGCGGCCGATCTCCGCGCGCAGCGCCTCGGCCCGCTCGATCGCACCCCGCATGCCGAGCCGCCCCTCGGTCAACACCACATCGGCGCCGAGCGCCTGCATGATCTTGCGGCGCTCGATCGACATCGTCTCGGGCATGGTGATGACAAGGCGCAGCCCCTTCACCGCGCAGACCAGGGCCAGCCCGATGCCGGTGTTGCCGCTGGTGGGCTCGACCACGACCGTGTCGTCCTGGATCAGCCCCTGCGCGATCGCCGCCTCGATCATGGCGCGCGCCGGCCGATCCTTGACGCTCGACATCGGGTTGAACGACTCGAGCTTGAAGACCAGGTCGGCCGCCAGTCCCTGGCCGAAGCGCGGGGCGCGCACCAGGGGGGTGTGACCGATGGTCTCGAGGATGTTGTCGTAGATTCTCGCCATCGAACGCTCCTGCGCCTGCGCCGCACCCCGACTCGTGCCGCGCCTGGACTCGATCCGCACCCTGATCCGACCAGCGCCTGGACTCGATCTGCACCCTGATCCGCGCCGCGCGAGGCCGCGGGGGCCAGCGGGCTCAGGACTCCTCGTTCTGCTCGCCGTTCTTGCGGCGGAAGCTCGGCGCCTGCGGCGTGTTGATCACCTTCGTGTGCGGCTCGACCGACTGGGTCAGCCAGACGTTGCCGCCGATCACGCAGCCCTCGCCGATCGTCACGTCGCCCAGGATCGTCGCGCCCGAGTAGATCACCACGTGGTCACAGATGTTCGGGTGGCGGCGGATGCCGCGGATGAGCTTGCCGCGCTCGTCCTTGGGGAAGCTGAGCGCGCCGAGCGTGACGCCCTGGTAGAGCTTCACATTGCGGCCGATGATCGTCGTCTCGCCGACCACGACGCCGGTGCCGTGATCGATGAAGAAGCGCTGGCCGATGCAGGCGCCGGGGTGGATGTCGATGCCGGTGCGCGAGTGGGCCCATTCGCTCATGATCCGGGGCAGGAGCGGCACGCCCATGGTCTCGAGCTCATGGGCGACGCGGTAGGTCGCGATCGCGACCACGCACGGGTAGCTGAAGATCAGCTCGTTGTGGTTCTTGGCCGCCGGATCGCCGTCGAAGCCGGCCTCGATGTCGAGCAGCAGCAGGCGCCGGATCTCGGGCAGCTTCTCGAAGAGGCGCAGGATGCAATCCTCGGCGAACTCGCGCGCGGCCGTCCGGTCGTCGGCCATGCCCGTCGACTCGTGGCGCACGGCCGCGTAGATCTGCTCCCCCAAGTCCTCGGCCAGCTCGTCGAGGATGCTGCCCACGTAGAAGCCGACGTTGGCCCGGGTCAGGTACTGCTTGCCGACGAAGCCGGGGAAGAAGACCTCGAAGAACCGCTTCAGGACCGACACCACGCTCTCGCGCGAGGGCAGGGCGTAGCGAGGCTCCAGATTGTGGCCGGCGATCGGCCCCTGGCCGTAGGTGTCCACCAGCGCGTCGGTCAACCCCGCCAGGCGGGCGTGCACCCGTGCGTTTCTCACCGCGCATCCTCCATCACAGCAGCTCGTGAACGAAGGGATTGATCCGCTTCTCCTGACCGATCGTCGTGAGCGGGCCGTGGCCCGAGGCGATGACGGTCTCATCGGACAGCGGCAGGATCTTGGTGCGGATCGATTCCATCAATGCCTCGTACGATCCCCCCCAGAGGTCCGTCCGGCCGATGCTGCCGTAGAAGAGCAGATCGCCCGTGAAGACCCAGTCCGGCCGCCCCGACCCCTGGCCCGAGGGCGCCATCCGCCCGCCGCCCTCGATCTCCATCAGCTCGCCGCTGACGCGCAGGCAGATGCCGCCGGGACTGTGGCCGGGCGTGTGGAGCACCGTGCCCCGCGCCCGGCCCCAGGCGACCTCGTCGCCCTCGCCGACGAAGCGGTCGACCGGTGCCATCTCAGGGATCGGCAGCCCAAAGGCATCTCCTTGCTCCGGAACGGCCTCGTAGAGGGGTAGATCGGCGCGGTGGAGCAGGATCTCACCGCCCAGCCGGCTCTTGAGCGCCCCGCTGGCGCCCACGTGGTCGATGTGGGCGTGCGTGAGGAGCCAGGCCACCGGCTTGAGTTTCAGCCGGACCAGATCGGCGGCGATCCGCGCGGCATCGTCCCCGGGGTCGATCACGAGCGCTGCGTGCGTCTCGGGGCAACCGAGGATGTAGCAGTTCGACTGAATGGGGCCGACGGTGAGCATCTGCAGGATCATCGCATCCCCTTTCGCAGTGGGCGTCGGGCCGCCGGCCGCCCCCCTCAATCCACCTGGACCGCGCGGCGCGGGCGCAGGAAGTAGACCCAGCTCTCGATCGACCCGGCTCCCCACAGCGCACCGGCCGCCTCACGATAGAGCCGGATCTGCGGCCGGTACAGCTCGGCGCGCCGGGTGATCTCGGCCTCAGCCGCCACGCGATCGCTCTTGAAGTCGACCAGCACCCATGCGCCGTCCGGCTCGCGCCAGAGCGCGTCGATCTGGCCCTGGATCAACAGCCACTCCGCCGGCGCCAGCTCGCGCGCGCGCGGCCAGATCTCGGCCAGCCGCTCCGGCCCGAGTCGCAGGCTGAACGCCGCCTCGCGGACGAGGTCCGCGCGGGCCGCGCGCATCCGGACTCCGAGCGGTGAGTGAAAGTAGTCCGCGACGGGGGCGAGGTTCCCGGGCAGGGCCCACGCCTGCGGCACCCGGCCTGCCCCGGCGAGAGCCGTGGCCGCGGCCAGCACCTGCGCCTCATCGGCGTGCTCGGGGTCGACCGCCTCCAGGACCGCGTGCAGCCACGTGCCCTCGGCCCGCGCGCGCTCGCTGTCCCGCAAGTCTTCAGCGGAGCGCGTGCCCGCGGCCAGGTCCCGGGCCGACCCCGCGCCGCGCGGGCCCTCGGCAACGTCCCCGGCGCGCTGCGGTGCATCCCAGTCGATTGCCGCACCCTCGCTGGCTTCCTC